>CAJQLF010000009.1 GCA_905479115.1 uncultured Flavobacteriales bacterium | reverse complement strand
CCGTAGCCGTAGCCGTAGCCGTAGCCGTAGCCGTAGCCGTACTTGTATGCATACTTCGAGTAATACATGCTTGCGCGCGACATCCGAATGTTATTCATGACAAGCGAAGCATGGCTGAGGTTGTTTTGATTGAGCAGGTCTTCCAAATGCTCAATACCGCGCTTGGTGGACTTCAGGGTGTTGGTTACCAATAAGCCCGTGTCCACCTTGCTCATGAGCATGAGGGCATCGGTGATGAGCAGCATGGGCGGGGTGTCCAAAATGACAAAATCGTATTCCGTTCGAAGTTTCTGCAAAAAAGGATCCAGTCGATCGTTCAACACCAATTCTGAGGCATTCGGCGGCACAGGGCCTGCCGTGATAATGGTCAAGGTGTCAATCGGACCTTCCTGTCCCATTTCTTCGACTTCACAGCGCCCGATGAGGTGAGTGGAGAGACCGATTTGATTGGAGAGTTTGAAATTTTTGTGCACCTTCGGTTTGTGCATGTCAAAGTCGACAAGGACAACCTTTTTGCCTGTCTTGGCCAAGACCGTTGCAAGGTTGGAGGAGACGAAGGACTTTCCTTCGCCCGGGTGGAGCGAGCTTACCAAAATCGTATTGGCGCCTTCCTTCGATAGCACGTACTGCAGGTTGGTTCGGAGGCTTCGAAAAGCCTCCGTGATCTGGGCCCGAGAATCCGCTAAGATGGCCAGTGGATTGGCGTCAATGTCCGGGTAATGCGGCAGCCCAGCGACAACGGGCAATTGAGTAACCTCTCGGAGTTCTTGGGTGGATTCCAGTCGGTCGAACAACAGCATTCTGGCAAAAGCTAAGGCCAATGCGATAAGCGCGCCGTACAAGCTGTAGTTTCGGATGGTTTGCCGTTTGTTGGGGCCAATGACTCCGCTGTTTCGTGCAATCTCAATGATGGAGGCCTGTGGGGCAATTCCTGCGCGTGAAATGACGTTTTGGGCGCGGGCTTCGAGCAGGTATAAGTAGAGTTTTTCGTTCACTTGAAGTTTACGCTCCATCACTACAATATCGCGTTGGGTCGCAGGAATCCCGCTGAGGCGGTTTTCCAAGCCGCTTATTTGGTTGCGGACATTGGAGCGCTGGGCGACAATGGCTTCACGCGTGTCTTCAATGTAGCGGGTAATGGTGAAGCGTGCATTGCTGATGGCGCTGTCCAGCCGGCGGACCTGGTAGCTGTCTTCCGTAACATCCAGCAATGCGTTCGTTCGTTCGCCACGGATCTCAAACAATTGGCTGACCTGTTGAATCAACAAAGGGTCCTCTTCCATCAAGTAGGACGTGGGAGGCAGGCTGTTGTCTTCGAGTCCAGAGGCGAGGTATTTCCGCAAGGATGTTAGGGCTTCCAGGCGAAACTCCAATTCGCGCTCTTGCGTTTCGAGTTGCACAAGCGCATTGAAAAATTCGGTTTGCTCTCGCGAGAGGTCAAGGATTTCATTTTTTTCCTTGAACCCATCGACCTGCATCTCCAAGCTGTCCATAATGGAGACCAATTCTTCGAGCTGGATGTTGATGAACTTTTCTGTTTTGAGGCTGGACTCAAGCCGGGCCTCTTTGGTGAAATCGATGAATTCCTCACTCAGTATGCGCAAAAAATCCTGAGCCCTGCCGTAAAGCGTGCTCGAGGAGCGCAAGGACAGGATGTTCGTTCCCGTGACGTTGTTCACTTGAAGCGATCCTCGCATTTGCCCGATGCGCTGGCCGCGGTTGAAGACGCGAAACTGGTAATGCTGCTTGCGTGCTTGTTCGAGCGCCGCTTCGTTAATTTTGGGCCCGTTTGGGTCGCTGAAATTCGCCAGTCTTGAAGAGGCATAGGAGATGGTCAAGGCCAACTCCGGTCCTTCAATGGGCACGCCGAAGGGCTGAACCAACTCTTTCACCTCTCCGTTGTTGAGGGTGTAACGCAACCGGTAGTGGCTTTCGTCTTCGATGAACAAGTCGATGTTGCGCCCGAGGTAACCAGAATTGAAGAGCTCCGGCTTCGCCTGGATGGCGATGTTACTGAACCCCGAAACTTGGCTGGTCTTGAGCCGCCCGACCAAGTAATAGTCCACATCCAAGGGCATCCGGTCCACGGCCCGGCCGACCAAGTCAAATGAACGCAAAATCCGCTGCTGGTCCTTGGTTTCTGAACTCCCGAACCCAAAAGAATTGGAGGTGACCCCGGATAAGCGCTTCTGGTAGTCCAATTCTTTGCCTCCTTGATCCAACAGCACTTCCGCAGTGGCGGCATAGATGTCCAGTTGCCTGTGGGTGATCAACCGAGCGGCGGCATAGCCTGTTGAGGAGAGGATGGCGATGAGCCACCAATTTTTCAGGAGCAATTTCAGGTAGGGCCTGATTTGGCTCATGGAAATCAACTCGCTTTTGCGCTTTTGTGAATCGGACATGCGACCGCAATTTCGGAATGAATTGCTAAAAAGAAACCGTTGGGGTTAGATTTACACCTACAACCAATGAGATGGCACTAAATCAAGACGTTTTTTGGCTTCCCAATTCCATTGAACAAGGCGAGCAATGGTCAGCCTTGCCGGATGATTCAAGGGTGTGGTTGCATTGTGCGAATCGAGTGCTGACGGATGCAGAGGCGACCCAACTCGCTCAGGGTATTCAGGCTTTCTTAGCGGAGTGGTCAGCTCATGGTCAATCCTTGGAAGCCAGTTGGAGATTGGAAGGCCGTCGCTGCTTGATGGTGGCTCTGAACGAGCGCAGTGCAGATGCAACAGGATGCTCCATCGATAAGTTGGTGCATTGGTTGCAGGGATTTAAAGGAAATGAGGGGGAGGTGGCACTGCATTGGATGGAGCGGAATCAGGTAGTGTATAATAAGGTATCGAATCAAGGATGGCAGGAAGATTCGCTCCAACGGTTTTGGGTGCTGCGAAAAGCAAAGGCAATCGACGACAGTACGCTGGTTGTAAATACGGTGTTGCAGAGCAAATTTGAGTGCGAGCCTTCTCTCGTCGTTCCGTTCGGTCAATCCTGGCATGCAGAGGCGTGGCGCTAACAACATATTGGCATAAATTGTTCATTCTCAGTTGTGTTAGGCGGCGCTGAGAATTACAAACTTCGCTGAATCACCTCCGAAAGGCCGCTAGAACAGGGAATTGAACGACGAATAGAAAAACCACCTGTTAATTTTCCTTTAAGAAATATTGGATTTCAGAAAAGCTTGCTCTACATTTAGGGCGATTCTTTAGGGTTTTTGAAACAAACCTCACTGAATTGATCAAAGTCGCTTGAAGGTTCAGGCGGTTGAGATGTCGTTGTTACCGGGTCGATAGCGTTTGGCCCATCCAAATTGTCTGAGAATTCTAACCTAAACCAAATCAAATGTTTAACACGTTTAAAAAGTGTTGTGGCATCGTAGCGATGTTCGCGCTTTACCTTTATTCGGCACCTGCAGCCTTTGCGCAGTGTGACGGTGTGGAGCTTACCATTGAGCTCACTTATGACAACTGGCCTGAGGAATCCTCGTGGTCATTAATGGATGCCTCTGGAGCGGAAGTTGCCGCGGGGGATGCCTACTCATCAGGTGCTCTTGCCGCCGACGGTTCGACGGAAACAATTGTGGCTTGTGTCGCTAATGATGCTTGTTATTCCCTAACAGTATCTGATGCTTACGGCGATGGAGGAACCGATTACTCGGTAACTGATGCCGACGGTAACACACTTGCTGCTGCTGTTGGTTGGTACGGTGATAGTTCTTCTTCTGACTTTTGCGTGGGAACAGTGGTTGTTCCTGGTTGCACAGACGAAACAGCATGTAACTTTGATCCAAACGCGTCGGAAGACGACGGGTCTTGCGCAACGCTAGTTGTAGGGATTTCGGTTACGAATAACTACTGGTCTTCTGAAACAGATTATGATGTTTACAACGCCGATACAGGCGAGGTTGTTGCGTCAATGACGGGGTCCTACAGCAATGGTGCGACCATTAACGAAGAAGCGTGCCTTGCAGATAACGCTTGTTACTACGTAGTAATGTATGATGCCTTCGGTGACGGAATCGGGTCTAGCGGAGTTTGGACTGTATCGTGGAATGGGATGACCATCGACAGCGGTGGAGGATCTGGATGGTCTTCACAGACTTCTGAGACGTTCTGTTTCGGTCCTGGCTGCCAGGATATGAATGCTTCGAATTACAACCCTACAGCAACGTCTGATTCAGGCGAGTGCACGTTTGAGGGTTGCACGGATGCTGCTGCATGCAACTACGATGAATTTGCAGATACAGAAGATGGTTCATGCGCTTACGAGTCATTGATTATCGATATCACTCCGGACAACTACGCTTCTGAGATTTCTTGGGACCTCGTAGACGAAGCTGGTGGCACGGTTGCCAGTGGCAACTTCAACGGCACAGAATTATGCTTGGGTGCAGATTGCTATACATTTACGATGTACGATTCGTTTGGTGACGGTATCTGCTGCTCTTATGGTCAGGGAAGCTATTCTGTGACCGACGGAAACGGATTGGAGTTGGCCTCAGGTGGTGATTACGGCTCTTCTGAGTCTTCTTCATTCTGCTTGCCAGCTACTCCAGGTTGCACGGATGCAATGGCTTGTAACTTCATTGAAGAAGCAAACTTTGATGATGGTTCTTGCGATTACTCATGCATCGGTTGCATGGATGATTCCGCTGCGAACTACGATCCAACTGCAACTCAAGAGAACGAGGGGTCTTGTATTTACTGTGAAGCTGGAACATATGTCGCAATCATTGAGATGTATGACCTCGGAGGTGATGGATGGAATGGCGCAAGCTATTACATGGATTCCTATGATGGAGCAACGTCTATTTCAGGCAACTGGGATGAAGCGGACACGTACATCGCTGATGCGGGTATTGACTTCCATTGTATTCCTCTCGGATGTTACCTTTTCTCTTCTGGAGGAGGTACTGCAGATGATGAGCTTGCAGTTATTATTACTGACCAGTTCGGAACAGTTTATGGAGACCAAGTAGCTTCAGGCTATTACGGTCCACTGCCTCCTCCAATTGGTTTCCCAAGCGGTGGATGGTTTGTTGACTTCGGTCTACTCCAGGAGTGCGGTTTCGAAGGTTGCACTGACCCTTTCTGCTTTAACTACAATATTTCTGCTACGGTGGACGATGGATCTTGCATCTGCCCTCCAACGAACAATGCTATTGAAGATGCGGAGGCTATTGGTTGTGACATGGAAGTTTCAGGCAACTTGTCCAATGCTTCTGACGAAGAAGGAGTGACAGGATCTTTCGCTGGAACATCCGTTACGACTCCAGGTGTATGGTACGAATTCAATGCAGATGGTGATTACCAAGTATTCGCCAATACGTGTAACACTCCGACGTCTACTTCAGGTTTTGCGGATCCTGTGAGCGATACGAAGATGCACGTGTTTGTGTACAACGATGAAGGTGAATTAGAGCCTATTGTTGGAAACGATGATAACTGTGGTTTGATGTCCGGTGTTGCCTTCTTGGCAGAGACGGGTAATAACTATTACATCTACGTATCAAAGTATTCTGCTTTCTCGAGTGGTTCAGAATTCTTGTTGGAAGTGACGTGTGAGGATTGCGCGGAATTCCCTTCAAATGATTTCTGTGCAGACGCAACTCCTCAATTGGACGACGTTACCTTCACTGGTGATGTATGCTGCTCAAATCCTGCTCTTGTTCCTGCATACGGAGGAACCGTTTACGGAGTTTGGTTCACATTCAACAGCACGGACGTTGTTACGGGCTTGATGTATGACACATTCTACTTCAACTTGACGAACGTGTCTTCTGGCAACTTGTCTCTGACAATTTACCTGCAAGGTGGCGATTGCGAGTCCATTGGATCGTATGTCGGTTGCTTGTTCACAGGAACGTGTGCCGGTTCGATCGAATCGTTTATCGCTCTCGAGCCTGACACGGATTACTACTTCTTCGTAGGAACAACAGACCCTGCTGAATGCGGTGAATTTGAGTTCACTACGACGGGTATCTTCCTTGGATGTACAGACCCATCGGCGGACAACTACCTCGACTACGCGAACCAAGACGATGGAAACTGTGTTTACACAGCTGTTCCTGACAACGATTTGTGTGAGAACGCATTTGACTTGGAATGCAACACAGGCTACCAAGAAGGTTCTATGGGTAACGCATCCGCTGACGGTGCTCCAGCCACAATTTGCACACCTTGTGCGGCTGAAGAGAACTCTGTTTACGTAGTAGCTGGAGGTGGTTCTTGGGACGGTGAGGTCTCATGGGCAATCACCGATTCGGAAGGAAACGTCTTCGAAGGAGCGGCTACTTCTGGAAGCTGGTACTGTGGAATGGCTGAAGGTGATTTCACCTTTGAAGGTTTCGATTCATTCGGTGACGGATGGAACGGCGCGACAGCAAATGTCTACTTCAACGGCAACCAAATTGTAACAAACTTTGGTATTCCAAGTGGCTCTTACGGCTCTACGACTGGTGTAGCTGAAGAAGATGGTACAACTGAACTGGTCTTTGACCCGCTTCCAGGTGTATGGTGGACGTTTGCCGGTACAGGTGAATTGCATACGTTGAATACGTGTGGATCCGTTATCGATACCCGAGTTCAAGTATTTACTTCTGCTTCTATGTCCTGTGGCGCATATGATTGCGGTTTGGATGTTGAAGGAAACATTCTTGACAACAGTGCTTCGTTTGACGGCTGTGGATTCTTCGATCAAGATGACGCTTACATGGAGTTCGTTTCTGACCCTTCATTGTACTACTTCGTATATGTCACGTATGACAACGATGGAGTATTCAATGGCCAGGGATCTTACCAAATCGAGTTGAGCTGTGAGACGGCCATCGAAGGATGTACCATCAGCGCTGCTTGTAACTACAACCCAGATGCGAACATCGAGACCAACGATATTTGTGAGTACACTTCTTGCGCTTGTGATAACAACCCAGGTGGTACTGCAATCTTGGTCAATATGTATGACGCGTTCGGAGACGGTTGGACAGGAGGAAACTCTGGTTCACCTGGTGGATATGAGATCTTTGACGGTGATGGCAACTCTGTAGCTGCCGGTGCCATTGACGATGCTCAATTCATCATTGATGAAGACAACTTTGACGGTGCGGAATACGGATTGGATGTACTATGTGTTGATCCAGGATGTTACACGTATGCCTTCACAGGCGCATTCATCTGGGCTGGTGAGCAGTCTTGGAGTGTAACTGACGGAGATGGAGTTGAGATTCTCTCGGGTGGAGCTGGCGGAAGCTTGGTCACTGAGGTTTACCCATTCTCTGCTGGTGCGGACGTTGTTTGTGGTTGCATGGACAGCTTTGCATGTAACTACGATATGGAAGCGACCACGGAAAATGGAACATGTGAATACGAAACGTGTGCAGGTTGCACGGATGTTAATGCATGTGACTTCGATCCAACGGCTACGATTGAAGATGGTTCTTGCTGCTACGGCACTTGCGTAACTATCACAATGAACGATAGCTTCGGCGATGGATGGACAGGCTGCTACATCTTGATCACAGATCTCGATGGCAACGAAGTCATCTACACGACTTTGACCAATGACAACAGCGATGGTTCATTCCTGCAGGAAGTTTACTGCATGGAGGCTGGTTGCTACATCTTGACTACGGGTGATGACACCTTCAGTTCAGAGCCATCATGGTCTATCGGTGGTGTATTCGGTGGCGTGATTTCGGGTGGTGAGCTGTTCGGTCCTGAGTACATCAGTATCGGAGGTAATAACTGCATCGAGGGTTGCGACATTTCATGTGCTTGCAACTACGATCCAGCCGCGAACATTACGGTATTGTCAGAGTGTAACTTTGATGACTGTTCTGGTTGTACGTATGCTGACGCTTCGAACTATGATGCGAATGCAGGTAACGACGATGGTTCTTGTGAGTTTGACTTGTCAAACCCATGCCCAGCGGACATCAACGAGGATGGTTCTGTAACCACTGCTGACTTGCTCCAATTCTTGGGTGCATTCGGTACGGTTTGCGAATAACCTGAAACGACTGTTTTTAGAAAGGGCTCGACTTCGGTCGGGCCCTTTTTTTTATGTCATGTTGTATGTCGTATCTTTTAGGTAAGAAGAGATGGTAAGTGGCATACGGTAAAATCATTTTTCAGTTCGTTGTAGGACTTCTCCTTTTGTGTTCAATACGGGAGGAGGTCGAGGCTCAATTGGTCATTGACAATGGAACCTCAAGCCTGGATTCCGATCATACGGGAGGCTACTTGGGGACGGGTGTCAGTTTTGCTGATTTCAATGGCGATGGCTTGGATGATTTGAGCTTTGGACACCACACAGGAGCATTGAAGTTTTATGCGGGCACCGGCAATGGATTTTCTGTAGTGGAATTAGAACTCGAAACTCCAACGGCAGAGTCCAAGGGGATCTTGTGGGCTGATGTTGACAACGATGGAGATCAAGACCTGTTTGTGGCCTTTCGGTTTGCGCCCAATAAACTTTGGCTGAATGACGGGGAAATGAACATGGTTGATGTCAGTGCTACGTGCGGAATTTCCCAAGATGATCGACGGAGCTTTGGGCCAGCGTGGGGAGATTTCGACCGGGACGGACTGTTGGATTTATTTGTGGCGAACTACGGGTATGCGGTGGATGTCCCGCAAGGCAATGAACTTTACCGTAACCTCGGAAATGGTATGTTTGAAGATGTCACCATCGAATACGGTATGGACGGAGCGAACCTGCAGTCGTTTCAAGGAAATTGGATGGACGTCGATCGAGATGGCTGGTTGGACTTGCATGTGGTACGAGACCGTTTGATTTACCCGAACTTATTTTATCACAACGAAGGAGCGACGACCGGCGAGGCAAGTTTCATCGATGAAGCAGCGGTGAGAGGGTTGGATGTTTCGATTCTTTGTATGTCCTCCAGCCCTCATGATATGGACCGCGACGGCGACCTGGATCTGTACATTTCAGGTGGATTGGAAGGCAGTATGTTATTGGAGAATGATGGAAACGGATTCTATACCGACGTGACGAATGATCTAGTGGTGATGAATGAGGTGTGTTGGTCTGGGCAGTGGTTGGATGTGAATGCGGATGGATGGGAAGAGTTGCACATCACAACTGGAATTGCTCATTACACAGATTTCCCTACGGTGTTGACGGAAAACAACAACGAGCCGGATGCGATGTTCTTAAACTCCAATGGCGTGCTGGGCATGCCCGGTTCCCTGTTTCAAAGCGAGAGTGTGCTGGGTTTCGCCACCGCGACCGGAGATTACAATGGCGATGGTTTTATTGACTTGGTATCGCATAAAGTGGGGTTCAACCCGGAGATTCGAAGGAGCAATCCAAATGGGAATCATTGGCTTCGCGTTTTGTTGCACGGAACCATCAGCAATGCCGATGCGGTAGGTTCCAAGGTGGAGCTCTGGGCGGGAGAAGACTATTGGTACCGGGAGACGTATTGTGGTGAAGGGTACCTCGCTCAAAATAGCCGTTGGGAGCATTTCGGTATGGGCAATCATTCAACCGTGGATTCGGTGAAGGTTCACTGGCCATTGGGGGCCGTAGAGACGTGGTATGATGTCCCAACGAATGCCCCGCTGGAATTGACCGAGGGTGCGGTTGTGTGCCTGAATAACTGTCCGGGTTGCACCTATGAAGGAGCCTGTAACTTCTCGCCGGATGCGGACAACGATGACGGCTCATGCGATTTTTCGTGCTTGATTGGCGGTATGGTATGTGGAACGGGACTGATTTGGAATCCCGACACGGGATTGTGCGAGAATCCGTGTCCAGCGGATTTGACAGGAGATGGGATAGTGGATGTAGAAGATTTGCTTGTGATGTTGGGGGCCTTTGGTTCACTTTGCCCTTAGGTAGAAGATTCTCTTTCATCGAATTGTATTGTACGAGAAATAAGCGTATTTTTAAATACCTGCTCGAATTGGACTGATAACCAAGATCCAATGGAGGCTGCCTTATATGGTCGTATTTTCTCAAAGTTCCGTTGTCCTGCTTTTGGGGTGATGGCTTTCTGGTGCATGTTGGTTTTTACGTCGGATGTCTCGGCGCAAATGCCTTTCATCGATGTCAGCAATGAATTGAACATTTGGACGGATCATACCGGTGGATACTTAGGCGAGGGCATAAGCATGGCGGATTTCAATGGAGACGGTGTGGATGACCTCAGCATCGCACATCACCTCGGTGACTTGCAGTTTTACACGGGCAATGGAGAAGGGTTTGTCCCTTTCGAATTGCAGATCCCCTCTTATGCCTATGAGGCTAAATGCATTCTTTGGGCGGACATAGACAACGACGGTGATCAAGACTTGTTCATTACGTATCGGCTCGCGGCCAACCGTTTGTACATCAATGAAGGCAACCTCGAATTCACGGATGTGAGCGAGTATTGCGGGATTGATCAAACCAATCGACGCAGCTATGGCGCATGCTTCGGCGACTACAACAACGACGGGTTACTCGATCTTTTCATCGCCAATTATGTTAGCGGAATGGACCCTCCATTCAATGAGTTGTACGTCAACCTTGGCGGGGGATACTTTGAGGAGGTGACGTTTGATGGACCCTTTGGCGAGCCGCTCCAGCAAAACTTTCAGGGACACTGGGTGGATTTTGATGAAGACGGATTATTGGATTTGCATTTGATCCGGGATCGAATTTGCTTCGAGAATCGGTATTACAAGCAATCCTCAAATGGTCAGTTTACCAACGAAGCGGTTCCCATGGGCTTGGATTATTCCATCAATGCGATGTGTTCTTCCGCGACGGATTTTGACCACGATAACGATCAGGACTTGTACATGTCAGCGGGCATGTGGGAAGGCAATTATTTTGTCGTGAATGACGGTACAGGAAACTTTGATCCATATGAAGCGACAACAGGTGACAGCGTCCAAGTTCATTTGACGAGCTGGGCAGCCAATTGGTTTGATGCAGACAACGACGGTTGGGAAGATCTGCATGTTTGCACCGGCTTTAGCACGTATACATCATGGCCAGCCGTTCTGCAGAATTATTCATACGTACCCGATAACTTTTTCTGGAACGAAGGCGGTGTTTTTGAAGAGGATACAACGGGTCAGTTTGATGTTGCGAGTTTATCGTTTTCGGCTGTAACAGGCGACTTCAATCAGGACGGGTTTCCGGATTTGATCAATAACGTCGTAGGCGAGTATGCCCAAGTTTTGCAAGCGGTCCCCAACGTCAACCGCTGGATCAAAATCATGCTGGAAGGAACGGTGAGTAACCGGGACGGGATCGGTGCAAAAATCAGGGTGTACCGCAATGGTTTGTTGGGTTATCACATGACGCATTGCGGTGAAAATTACTTGGGTCAGAATAGCCGTTGGGAACATTTTGGCATCGGAATGGCCACCGGAATTGATTCAGTGGTCGTGGATTGGCCTTCAGGAATCGTTGACCGTTATTACACCCTCGAGCCCAATCAAAGTTTGCTATTCGTTGAAGGAGAAACGGTCCCTTACGTAGATCCGTGTTCCACGGGACCTTGCCCTGGATGCACTTATCCCGAGGCGTGTAATTTTGATGAGAGCGCAAACGAAGAGGATGGGTCATGCGACTTTTCTTGTTGGATTTCGGCTTCCACCTGCGGTCCAGGGACCGCTTGGGATTCTATGCTGCAGCAATGTGTTTCTGTCGAAAACCCATGTCCGACAGACTTAAATGCCGATTCGGTGACCGATGTGACCGATCTCCTCATTTTCTTGGCTTCTTTTGCCATCTCTTGCCCACAATGACGTTATGGCTTGGAAGTTTTGTAATACTCCGAGAATTCTCTCCGTCGTGATCTGCTCGCTGGGTTTGTTGTCCCACACCCACGCGAATGCCCAATTGCTGGATGTGAGCAACAACCTCATATTAGAGACTGACCATACCGGGGGGTTTCTAGGTGCGGGGGTGAGTTTCGTTGATTTCAATGGAGACTACATCGATGATTTGTCTTTTGCTGATCACGAAGGCGATTTGCGCTTTTATATAGGACAGGGAGATGAGTCAGGATTTTTGGAAGTAGACCTGGACCTTCCAGATTATCCGTTGGAAGCGAAGATGGTCCTTTGGGGTGACATCGATAACGATGGAGATCAAGACTTATTTGTCACCTACCGTTTGGCAGCCAACAAATTGTACATCAACAACGGCAACATGGATTTTGCCGACGTAAGCGCAACGTGCGGAATCAGTTTGGCCTCTCGCAAGAGTTATGGGGCCTGTTTTGGTGACTACAACAGCGATGGCTTTTTGGATTTGTTCGTTTGCAACTATACCTCGTCCATTGATGAATACCCTTTCAACGAGCTCTATACCAACAACGGCGACGGCACCTTCACGGAGTCCACGTCAGAGCAAGGATTAGATGCGCTGGGCATCCAGTCATTCCAGGGACAATGGGTGGATTTCAATGACGATGGATTGCTGGATTTGCATGTGGTGCGAGACCGTACGATTTATGAAAATTATTTCTTCGAGCAGCAAGTGGAAGGATCATTGATGCCCTTTATTGAAAAGGCCGAGGAGACGGGCCTGGACATTGCGATCAATTGCATGTCCACCAGTGTTGCAGATTTTGATGGCGACTTCGATTCAGATGTGTACCTCACGGCTTTTGCCGAGGACATGAATTGGCTCATGATCAACAATGGGGGAGATTTTGGTATCGATGATGCGACCGGCGATGTTCCCATGAACCAGGTTCAAGTCGACGGGATTTGCTGGGGAGCCAATTGGTTGGACGTCGATAACAATGGGTGGGAAGATTTGCACGTTGCCAATGGCTACAGCGTTTTTACCAATTACCCACAGGTCTTGAGCATTTACCCGGACGAGCCGGATGCGCTTTTCTATAACACCGAGGGGCAATTTACCGCAGCCGATGAAGTTCAATTTCAAACGGTATCCACCCTTTCTTTCTCGACAGCCGTGGGCGATTACAACCTCGACGGTTTTGCGGATTTGGTCTCCCATCGGGTGGGTGAATTTGCACAGGTGTTACGCGGATCACCTAATAGCAACCATTGGCTAAAGGTTTGGTTGGAAGGCACGGATAGCAACCGAGATGGTGTCGGGGCCAAAATCAGAGTGTGGTCTGGGGATCATGCTCAGTCTCGGATGACTTTTGCCGGGGAAAATTACCTCGGTCAGAACAGCCGATGGGAGCTTTTTGGACTGGGAGAGGAGTCGTCCGTCGACTCCATCGAAGTTATTTGGCCCAGTGGAGCCATTACGCAGTTCACGGAATTGCTTTCGGACCAGCATTGGGTGTTGACAGAAGATGGAACAGCCACGCAAATGTGGCAAATTGACCCCTGTCTAACGGGGGGGATTTGCCAAGGGTGCAGCTATGAGGAGGCGTGTAATTTCAATCCACTCGTGACAGTAGATGATGGATCGTGTGTGTTCGATTGCTATGATGTTCCGGCTTCGTGTGGACCGGGAACAACGTGGGATCCAACTTTTGGCTGGTGTACGCCACTGCTCGATTGCCCTTATGATTTTGATGGCAACGGATTTATCACGGTAGGTGATTTGCTGATTTTCTTGGTCAGTTTTAGTCAGGTGTGTCCTGAATAGGCAATTGCTGGTCCAACAATACCACGGCCGCAGCGAACGTTGCAGCCCCCAGCTCCAGCTCCCTTTTGTGCACGTTTTCAAATATGTCTTGAGCGCTGTGATGAAAATCAAAGTACCGTTGCCCATCGGGGCTGAGCCCCAATAAGACAGGGCGGGGGGTCAATTCCTTGAGCGGAGAAATATCGACGCCTGCTCCTCCTCGTCGGAATTGGTGGACGTTATAAGGGTCGAAAAGGGATGCCCATGACTGCACCTGTGTGGCCTCATCATCTGGCGCGTCAATGCGAAACCCTCTGGGCACGAAACCGCCGGCGTCGGATTCGAGTGCCGCGACGTACCGCTTCGATGAAGTGGCCTGTTCTTCGGCCGCCACCTTGGCGTACATCTTCCCGCCGCGGTTGCCGTTCTCTTCGTTGATGAACAAAACGAACCGAATGGTGTGGCGGGGTTGGTACCCGATGGCCTTGAGGATGCGCAGCACTTCCAGCGTATGAACGATACCCGCACCGTCGTCGTGTGCGCCTTCTCCGATGTCCCAAGAATCCAAGTGGCCGCCCAAGGTGATGATTTCATTCGGCCGCTCGGATCCTCGCCATTCACCGATTACGTTGCCTTGTTCGACATCGTCAAATGCCCGACAATTCATTTGAAGGGAGACTTCGAGATCAGGGTGTTCTGTCACCTGCCTTCCGAGCCAGGTGGCATCCACGGTGGATATGGCAGCCGCGGGAATGCGCCGAATGTCCTCTTTGTACCGCAGAGCTCCCGTGTGCGGGAGGGTGTCGAGCGCATGTGTCAGCGACCGCACCAAGGCACCGATGGCGCCAGCTTCCGCTGCGGCACTCGCTCCACTGCCTCGTTGATCAATTGCTCCGCCGTATGCGGAACCGGTATTGATCAGAACAGGATCCATGGGACGGTTGAAGAGAACGATGCGCCCTTTTACTTTTTCGCGCGGCATGCGCTTGAGCTCGTCCAGTTCTTTGACGACGACCACGCGTCCTCGAATAGTCTCGTCGTTGGGCGTCCCTACGGACCCTCCCAATGCAGTAATGTGCAAGGATCGATCAGCGGCTGACCCAAAGGTCATGGATTCCGCTCGATCACCACGCGTCCAACTCGGAACGACGACCGGCATGATCCACGTTGAATCCGCTCCATACGACTGGAGGATCCGTTGTCCCCACTCCATGGCTTTCGATGCGCTTGGAGAGCCGCTGAGTCTGTGCCCAATGTCCTTGGTTAGGACGCGCAGGTTTTCATAGGCTTCTCCATGAGCGAGCGCTTCGTCGTAGATGCTTCGAATCAGGGCGCTATCTGGATTGGACTGAGCATGAACGCTGGGCACGGTGGCTTCCGCTGCGCAGATTATCCCGAGGAACAAGAGTGTACATCGCATGCTCGAAATTACGGGTTTACCCTTGACTTTCATTGGGAAGGTTTCGCATTGTCGCTGCGCCTCGATGTACCTTTGCTTCAACCGATGTGCATTCCTACATCCAATGCCATGAGACATAATTTATCTGATACGACCGCGCTGTTGCGGGACCGCCGAAGCATCAAGCCGGAGGCATACTCTGCCCGGAAGGTACATCCCGAAATAGTGGAGCAGGTGCTGACCAACGCGACGTGGGCGCCCACGCATGGGATGACGCAACCCTGGAGATTTAAGGCGTATGTGGGAGACGGCATGCAGGCGATTGGGCCCAAGTTGGCAGCATGGTACCGTGCTGCGGCGGGCGATTCTTTTTCGGAAGCGAAGCATGCAAAATTGAAAGCACGCGGTGAGCGGGTGACGGCGCTGGTTGTGCTTGGAATGGAGCCAGACTCCAATGGTCGCATACCGATTCAAGACGAGCGCATGGCGGTAGCATGTGCCGTCCAAAATATGTACCTAACGTGCACGGCGCACGGAATTGGCGGGTTTTGGTCGACGCCGAGTTACATGAACTTGCCGGAGGTGAAGGCTTTTGCGGGGTTGTCAGAACCTTCCGAAATCTTGGGATTCTTTTACCTCGGTTATCCGGATGGAGGGGAGTGGCCGCGAAGTCACCGCAAGCCCTTGGAATACGTCACAGAGTGGATCACGGAGGCAAAATGATGCGCGCTTCGACAGCGAAACCTGCCTGGGGCATGAAGAGTCGAACGTCTGCTTTTTCGAGCAAGCGCTCCCACTGAGCTTCACCCCATCGGTTGCTGGACCATTCACGCCACCAAATGCAGCCCACGTAAATACCTGGTTTGCTTCGGTCTCTCGGCTGGTACAATCCGCCAAATTCTGCTCGCAAGGGGACCGTCCATCGGTGTTGACGGTTTTCTTCCACTTGGTATTCATTGTAGAATATTTCTTCCTGCTGATAACTGGTCGTGAATACGTCGCTGAGTAAAAAATCGAGGCACACGCCAGCTCCAGCCCATAACTCCCATTGTTGGTTGATTGGAACGCTTGTCTGGGCCAACAGCGGCAAGCGGTAGCGTCCTGCGCGCAGTGAAAGGGTGTCAGCGAGCGCCGGATCTTGGCTCTCCGGCTGAAAGGTTAGGCCCCAGTCGGATTTCATGCGCAACGTCTCCAAGCCAGTCTCCAAACTCCAGCTGCTGGGAAAGTTGCGGTGCAGCCGCACCCCAAACCCACTGCTAAATTTGGGTTGCCACTGGAGCGTGAGGCCCTGATTGCTTGCTTCGATCGATTCATACCCCGCAGCCTCTAGCGGAAAGACCCCAACGGTGCTGATTCCCAATTCCCACTTTACGGGTTGGGCTTGCGCACGGCTTCGACTGAAGAATGCCCCAACCAAGGCTAAGAGAAGCACTGCGGCCGTTCCAATGAGAAGGGCATAGCGCAAGCCTCGCACGGGGATGAACTTGGTCCGGTACTTTGCATGCACAAGATGATTGCAGTGAAGCGCTCGTTGAAAATGGCTGCGGGCGATTCCAAAGAGCCACTGCTCATCTTCTTGATGCCGCTCAAAGGATATGTTTTCTGTTACTAGCATAGCCTCAAAATCATCAGCGTGCCCATCTTCATGGAAGGTGAACACGTAGTACCGGTTATCGCCGGGATGGATGAAGTAATTGGTCCAACGCATGGTGCACGTACGAGGGACGAAGGTAGGAATTTGCTGGGTGCATCGCGCAATAACAAAAAAGCCCGGCACGGGCCGGGCTTCGAAGTTGTCCTGAGCGAGGGTGGATTACATCTTTCCTACGATGTGCACACTGAGCTCGATTTCATCGTTGATGAGCTTATCTCCCAGGTCGGGAAATAGGTCAGGGAAAGATCCAGAGCGGAACTTGACGTCATGCTTCGATCGATCAAAAGTAACATCCGCATCGACAATGAGGTTTCCTTCTGCCTGGCTTATTGCTACAGGAAAGTTGATGGGTTGGGCAATTTCTCGAATGAAAATTTTTCCATATCCCATGGCGACCTCGCCTTTCACTTTGATGCCTTCGAGTTCAAGCCGTGCATTGGGAAATCGCTCAACGCCAAAAAAGTCATCCGACATCAAGTGGCCAATTAAATTCCCTTTTCCTTCTTCATCTAATCCCTCATCGGTGCAAACCATGCTTTTCATGTCCACGGCGACAAAGCCACCAGCGACAGATTTGTCCAAGACATTGATGGTGCCTTTGTAAACTGACAAGTTTCCTTCATGGGTAGAACCTGTGATTTTCGTACCCTTCCACGCAACGGTGCTTGTTGCAGGATCAATTTGGTACGTGCCATCCATGAGATCGATGGCATCAGCGGGTTGAGTTTTTTCCATTGCTTGATCAGCATCGGAATTGGTTGCATCGGAGGGGGCAGTTGTTTCGCCGCATGAGACCAAGCCGATGACGGCTATTGCTGCGAAGAGAGTCATCCAGTTTTTCATTTTACGTTGTTTTTGCGAGGATGAATGTAAGCTCAGATGGTCTACCATTCGCACCTCGATTGGAAACATTAACAATCGGGCCGACCATCAGTTTTGTAGGGCACTTCTTACAATTCCCGAAATGAGTTTTCCGTCGGCTTTCCCAGCCATTCTGCTTGATGCGATGCCCATGACTTTGCCCATATCAGCCATGGAGGATGCGTTTGTTTCTTGGATGATGGCGTTCACCTCTTGAATGATTTCTTCCTCGGTCAGGGGCTGAGGGAGAAATTCAGCGATCACGGCGGCTTGTGCGCGCTCCTCGGTTTCTAAATCAGGACGCGCCTGTTGGGCGTATAAATCTGCTGTTTCAGTTCGTTGTTTGAAAAGTTTAGTCAAAATGGCCATGACGATCGCATCGGGAATGTCATCCCCATCGGTTCCGGTTTTAGTCGCCTCCAACATCAATTTACTTTTGATGTCGCGCAACGCGGATAGCCTTTCGCGGTCTTTGTTTCTCATGGCATCTTTGATGCCATTGGAAATGGTGCTGTACATGCTCATTTTCCTCAGTCTACGTTGTCATGTAAAAACGGATTGTCATTTCGCAATTCAATCGTGCGTTCTCCTTCTTCGTCCGTTTCTTCATGCAATGAAAATCGGCTTACCTGTGATTTAGAGGAATGATCTACATCGTCTAAAATTACCTGGCGCCGCTTGTAGGCGGGTTCTGCCTCCAAATCGGCCAACCCTCCTGGAGTTTTTAATTTCCGGGTGAATTGCGACAGACGCACGTTTCGCGCTTGGAGTTCATTTTCGGCCGGCCGCGTGACGGATGGAAAGACGTCCTTTGATGCATCTCCCGCTAAGTCTGGAGTCCGTGATAAAGGTCGGTTGATCGGTGACGTTTCTTTTTTTGGGGGTCCATCTTCCGTGAATTTGATGTTCCCAAGGTTGGGTTCTTCGGTGGTCGGTGGCAGCGGATCGCTCTCCAAGGTATACACCGTTACGGAAGGCTCATCGCCATTTGTTCCGGAAATCGAGGGAGCTTCTGCTGCCTCGTTTTCTCCATGTTCGGACGGCGCCTCCGTTGTTTCTCGGGCATCAGAAGCACTCTCATCGAGGGAGAAAAAGGTTGGAGCTTCCGTTGGTTGCGGAGTTTCGGCTAATTCTGGTCGGCGCTCTATGGGTTCTTGTGGTGCCGAAGCTTCGATGGGTGCATCGCTTTTTAGGAAGGGCATTTCTGCTTCTTCATTTGAAACAGCTGGTTCGCCATACGGCTGCGTAGGTTGAACGGGAGCCTTAATTTCTTTCGGGTCGCCAAGAATGAACTTTGTTTGTTCAGGTTTCTTCGGACCTTCCCATTGTTCATGTCCTTTGAATCCTGTAGCGATGACCGTCACGCAGAGGTCTTCTTTGAGGGATTGGTCTACGCCGTATCCCCAAATAACTTCGGCTGATTGGCCCGCTGATTCTTGAATGAAATCGGTGATCTCCATGATTTCATCCATCAAAATCTCTTCTGTTCCAAAGGTGATGTTGAGAAGAACAAAATTGGCTCCAGTGATATCGCAATCGTTTAGAAGCGGAGATTCCAGCGCTTCAGTTACGGCGGTTCTCGCTCGTCCTTCCCCGCTTGCTGTTCCTGATCCCATGATGGCTCTGCCCGAATCCCGCATGACGGTATTCACATCATTCATATCGACGTTGATCTCTCCAGTTAGCGTGATGACCTCAGCGATTCCCTTGGCGGCAGTGCAGAGGATTTCGTCGGCATTGTTAAATGCCGCACGGATGGTCAAATTACCGTACAACTCGCGCAATTTGTCATTGCGGATGATCAACAACGTGTCCACCGATTCGCGCATCCTTTCGAGCCCTTCAGAGGCTTGATCACCTCGTCGTCGGCCTTCGAATTGAAAGGGAATGGTGACAATCCCGACCGTCAAAATATCCATTTCGCGGGCGGCTTTAGCAATGACGGGCGCAGCACCGGTGCCGGTTCCTCCTCCCATTCCTGCCGTGATGAAGACCATGCTGGTGTCTTTTCCAATCAGATCTTTGATTTCATCTAACGTTTCAATTGCGGCATTGCGCCCGACGTCAGGCAACGATCCAGCGCCTTGTCCGCCTGTAAGGGTAGCTCCCAATTGGACCTTGATGGGAACAGGACTGGCATCTAGCGCTTGGGCGTCGGTGTTGCATACAATAAAGTCGACACCTTGGATGCCGCGATCGTACATTGTGTTGACGGCATTCGATCCGCCTCCGCCGACGCCGATGACTTTGATAGGGGCGTTGAGGGCAGATGGTTGAGAGGGGGCAGTGCTCATTTCGTTCATTTCGCTCTGGATTCCGATGGGATTATTGAATTTCTTCGTCTTCAACGAAGTATTTACGCAACTGATCAATCAGGTTGCGGCCGCGTGGGGCTTCATTTTCTTCGACGGTTGATTCGCCATTGGAGGCAATGCGTTCAAATCCATTGATGACCAAGCCAACCCCGGTGGCAAAGCTTGGAGCCGTGACATCTTGGTTGGGTGCTTCGGCCAAATGCTCACTTGGATATCCAACGCGGCAATCCATGCCCGTGACGTATTGAAACAATTGCGTGATGTGACGCAGCTGTGATCCGCCACCTGTCAAAACGACTCCTCCGATTAATTGGTCTGAAAAGCCAGAGTTGCGGATTTCAAAGTGCACGTGCTCGATAATTTCGGTCATGCGCGCTTCGATGATGCAGGCTAAATTCTTGAGGCTAATTTCTCGTGGATTTCGTCCCTGCAATCCGGGGATGCAGACAATTTCGTTGTCTTTCATTTCTGTGGAAATGGCCGAGCCAAACCGTTGCTTCAGCAATTCGGCTTGCTTCTTCATGATTTGACATCCCTGTCGAATGTCTTCTGTCAAGACGTTTCCTCCGAATGGAATGACTGCCGTGTGGCGTATGATCCCGTCTTGAAAAATGGCAATATCCGTTGTTCCACCGCCGATGTCTACCAGCGCTACTCCGGCTTCTTTTTCCTCTTCGCTCAGGACGGATGCAGAAGATGCCAATGGTTCAAGGATCAATTGATCGACGTTGAGACCGGCTTTTTTGATGCAGCGGTGAATGTTGCGAATGGCGGCTATTTGACCAATGATGACATGAAAATTGGCTTCCAATCGAATGCCACTCATCCCAACGGGTTCCTTGATCCCGCCCTCGTTATCTACGGTGTATTCCTGAGGAAGCACGTGAAGGATCTCCTCTCCGGGTTGCATGACCTGACGGTACATGTCTTGGATGAGCGCATCAATGTCGACTTGGCTGATTTCGGATTCCAAATCGTTGCGCGTACGCTGCCCTCGGGTTTGTTGGCTTTTAATATGTTGACCGGCGATGCCGACGTTGACATCGACAATTTTGGCGCCAGACGTGCGCTGTGCCTCATCAATTGCCGTGCGAATTGACTCAACGGTTTTTTCAATGTTGGCGACGACACCGCGCGACACCCCGACGGATTCGCTTTTTCCGTAACCGAGGATTTCAATTTTGTTGTGTTCATTGCGGCGCCCAACGAAGCAAGCGATTTTCGTCGTCCCGATGTCGAGGCCGACCACAATTTGTTCTTCAGAGTTCGATTGCGAATCCATGGAGTGGGGGTTTCTAGTAATAACGTTGTGCAACGACTTGATCTTGGTAAGTCAAATCGATGCGCTTGTATGCGTTGAGGTTGCCCCGAGCAATTTGCTCGCGGTAAAAAACATGAAGTTTGTTCAGTTTATGATCCAGGTTTTCCATGAAGCCCAGGTGAATCCGGGAGCTTCCCAATCGGGGAATGATGTCCACTGAACCATCTGGCTTCACTTCTATTTGGTCGATGAAAGCAGACCAAAGGATGTCTTCATGGGTGGCTTGAATCAAGTCAAATGCAACGTCGCACATCTCGATGTCGTCTGCATGGATGATGGGCACGCGAGCTGTGTAATAGGGTGAGAGAGGCAGAACTCGTCCATGGCTGTCGAGGTATACATCTGCTTCGTCGGGACCTGTGTGCACGCGGGCGAGCGGTTTACGCTGCGTGACCTGAACGTGCAGGACCCGATTCAATCCAGGGTAGACACGGACATCATCGACTGCGGGAATGGACCGAACCCATTCGATAACATGTTGGAGCTGGACGTCTGCGATGAACGAACCCGTGATGCTGTCATGCGACAAGATTTGATCGCGCACTCCTGCGGCGTCGACGAAGAACATGCCATCTATTTCTTGCACGTCTACCTCCAGGTCGGCGTACCTCGCATTTTCTTCCGCTTCATGAGCAAACCCTACCAACGCTCCGCAGCTGATCACCAGTAAAATGGCGGCGGAGAAGGTGAGGATTTTTTGAATCATGGGTTGATCAGGTAGTGTATTTGAATCGATGGGCATCCTCACGAAGCCAATTGGTCAAGGGTTTCACGATGCGATCAATGTCGCCAGCGCCTAAACTTAACAGGACTTCTGGAGGGTGCTCCTTCAGGTTATCGAATATCTGATACGATTCAATGAGATGCTTGCGGGTGTGCGGGATGTTTTCAAACAAGACTTGTGAATCGATTCCAGGAATTGGCGCCTCTCGGGCAGGATAGATTGGGAGTAAAAAAACACGATCGAGCAAGGCCAGCGCCTGCCCAAATTCCACCATATGATCCCGGGTTCTGCTGAACAAATGAGGCTGAAAAATTCCTGTGATTTCCTTGCCCGGATGGTGGAGACGTGCAGCGGAAATAGCGGCTTCGAGTTCGGCTGGATGGTGAGCATAGTCGTCGATATACGCTCCATGCGGCGCTCGAATATGGTAGTTAAATCGACGTTCAATGCCAGAAAAGGAATTCAGACGGGCGAGGCAGTCCTCGATGTGAATGCCCGACTCTGTTGCCAGTGCAATAGCTGCCAAAGCATTCAATACGTTGTGCTTCCCTGGCATTGGGAATTTGACATGTGCGTGAATGGCGTGATTCATGGCGACATCCGCCACCATCCATCCGTCCACAATCCGAGGGTGGATGGCCGCAATGTGCAATGAATGGGTGTTGTCTTCATCGTTCACAATGCCATAGCGCTGTCCATCCAACCCGGGGATATCGACAGATTCTTCTAGAAAGATCCTTCCCGAAACGCGCTTGGCAAAATCCTTGAAGCCTTTGTAGAATTGGTTGGCATCTTCGTAGATGTCCATGTGGTCGAGGTCTGCACTGGTGATGACCGCATGCGTCGGATCGAGTTCCAAAAAGCTCCTGTCAAATTCATCGGCCTCGACCACGGTCCATTGGGCGTTTTCTGACCAAATGGCATTGGATTGTTGATCGGACAAAATGCCCCCGAGAAACGCCCGACACCCCTCGGAATGACCCATCATGAGGTGAGCGAGTATGGCAGAAGTGGTGGTTTTTCCATGCGTACCTGCCACGGCGAGAGTGGGGTGGTCGCGGGTCAACTTGCCGAGCAATTGGCTCCGCTTCAATACGGTACACTTGGCCTTTTGGGCCGCAACGAGCACTGGAAAGTCCGAAGGAACGGCCGGTGTTCGAATGACGGCGCACTCATCCAGCGATGTGTGACCGAGCCATGCTTCGAAATCGGCGAGAACTTCCGATGCAGTCGCGGATGTACAGACAGATATACCGAGCGCTTGCAAGGATGCGGTGAGGGGTGTGGCGGTGCGATCGTAGCCCGATACGGCCGCTCCATGAGCGTGAAAATACCGCGCCAATCCACTCATTCCGATGCCGCCAATTCCCACGAAGTAGTAGTGCGTCATATAAGTTGCTCCAATGCATCCACCACGTCTTGCGCTGCCTGAGGTCGGGCTGCTGAACGCAGGTGTTGGGTTAATGTCTGTTGACGGTGTTCATCTCCCAATAAGGAGGAAATTTCTGCTTCGAGGCCTTCAATGACTTCCGTATCTCGAAGCAAGACAGCGCCGCCTCGGTCGCTCAGTGATTGAGCATTTTTGGTTTGGTGATCTTCTGCTACCACCGGCGACGGAACCAGAATCGTAGGTTTTCCGATCAAGGCCAATTCAGCAATGGACATCGCTCCCGCTCGGCTCGCAATCACACGCGCTGATTGGTAGGCCAAATCCATGCGGTCGATGAACCCAACGCACCGGACGCACGGTTGAATGTCCGCGGGCAGGGTTTCGACAAATTGAGTCATCTCCGCATGGTACCGGGCTCCTGATTGCCAAAGCACATCAAAGGGAAGCGCGCTGGAAGCGTTGCTGAGCATGCGTTGCACGGCGGCATTCATGGAAGCGGCACCAAGACTTCCTCCCATGATGAATGCAATGGGCTTGTTGCCCGAGAATCCGAAAAATTCAGCCGCTTCCGGTGATTCGCTTGCCTGCGCAGAGGCGACCACCTGGGCCCGCAAGGGGTTTCCCGTTTCGATGATTCGGTCAGATGGAAACCAGCGCTCAAGACCAGGAAATCCGGCGCAAATGAGGCGAACGCGTTTTGCCATGAGTCGGTTCGTGATTCCGGGAAAGCTATTTTGTTCCTGAATCGCCGTGGGAATGCCTGTTCGAGCCGCTTGAAATAGCAAAGGGCCACTTGCGAATCCACCGACTCCCACGACCAATTCCGGTCGGAATTTTCGCAAAATACGGCGAGCCATCCACAGGGAACTCACGAGTTTGAAAGGAAAAATCCAATTGCGGAGACTCCGCCAATTTCTATCGATTCCTGTAATCCAGAGGCCTTCTATGGGGTAGCCTGCAGCGGGAACTTTCTCCATTTCCATGCGTCCAAGAGCCCCGACAAAAAGAATCTTACAACCTGGATTTCGCCGTTTGATCTCGTCTGCAATGGCCAGAGCCGGATGGATGTGGCCACCCGTGCCACCCCCGGAAATGATGATCCGCTGGAAAAGCCGTGCAGATTCAGGCATGGGGAGAGGGGTTGCGAACGACTTGGTTGGTGGCCTTGTTGGACCGTTCCCACTTTTCAGGATCCGTTACGGAACGAGAGACAGCGAGGATCATGCCCAGAGCTAGGCATGTGAAAATCATGGAGGTACCCCCGTACGAAACCAGTGGGAGCGGCTGACCGGTGGTTGGGAAGAGCCGCACGGCAACCGCCATGTTGATCATCGCCTGAAACACGAGCATAAAGCCGAGCCCCATGGCCAACAACCCACCAAAATGACGGGGACAGCGCGTGGCTGTACGGACGGTGCGAAAGAGTAAAATGATATAGGCCAATACCAACCCAAGCCCTCCCAATAGGGCGCCCCATTCTTCGATGATGAAGGCATAAATCATATCGGAATATGGATGCGGAAGAAAGTTTCGTGAAGTTCCGGTTCCGGGACCGTGGGGCAGCAACCCACCTCGGTTGATCGCTACTTGTGCCAATTCTATTTGGTACTCCAAAGCATCGCCCTCTGCCGCAGATCCTACGCCAACAAAACGTTCCATACGCCCAGCCCACGTTCCAAATCGCGGCAATACTTCGGGTGCCGCTTTTCCGATTCCGTAGAGCATGACCAGGGCAACCACACCCAAGCCCCCTATGCGAAAGAGGTGTTTCCAAGGAACACCGCCAATGAACATCATGCCCACGCAGACAACGCCTAACAGCGCAGCAGTCGAAAAGTCAGCAGGCAAAATCAAGAAGCAGATGAGGGCAATGGGTACAAGAATAGGCAGAACTCCCGCCCGAAAATCATGCAATTGAGTCCGCCGGTTATTTAGTTCACGGGCGACGTAGGTGACCAAAACCACCTTCGCGAAATCCGATGTTTGAAGGGTGAGTCCCGTGAAGGGAATGCGCAGCCAGCGTTTGGCTTCATTGATATCGGCACCAAAGACCAACGTCAGAATCAGCAGCACTGCGGCCACCCAAATGAGCACCTGAGAAATGCGTGAGAAGTAGCGAAAATTCACCTTGTGGACGAGGAGCATCACACACCAGCCCAATGTCAACATCAGCCCTTGTTTGAATAGAAAATGCAATGAGCCGCCATCTGATTTGTACGCCAAGGAGGAAATCGCACTGTAAACCGCCAATAGCGAGCCCAAGCTGAGGATCAAGGTGACCATCCAGATAACCTTGTCCCCTTCCAAATAGGCGCCAACACGTCTGTTGATCGTAGTGGCCTCGCTCACGGATTGTCCATTCGACATGCTTACAATGCGCGCACCGCGGCTTTGAATTCTCGTCCGCGTTCTTCGTATGACCCGAACAAGTCAAAGCTGGCGCATGCTGGCGAAAGCAGTGCGGTATGGCCGGGTAAGCCCAATTGATAGGCCAATTGAACTGCTTCGCTCGCACTGCTTACTTCGTGAACGCTTTCTACACGGTCGCCGAACGTATCGATGAGCTTTTTGTTGTTTTTTCCTAGGCAAATCAGGTGATCGACTTTCGATCCTACCAAATGCAGGAGCGATGCATAGTCGTTCCCTTTATCGATGCCGCCTGCAATCCAAATGACAGGTCCGGTAATGCTTTCAAGGGCGTACCATGCGCTGTTGACATTGGTTGCTTTGGAGTCGTTGATGAATTTGATGCCGTTTGTTTCGACAACGAATTCCATGCGGTGTTCGATGCCGTCAAATTGTGCGAGGCTATCTCGGATGCCTTCGCTTCTCAATTCGAGTACACGGGCAGCGACACTGGCTGCCATGCTGTTGTACAGGTTGTGTTTTCCCTGCAAAGCCAATTCTTGGATGGTCATGGTAAAAGGATTTAGATGAGGTAAGTAGATTGTAAATATTTCGGGGTGAGGCAAGGCATCAACGGTGGCATAACCCCAAGGAGTTAATCCTGCTTCGTTGAGTGCTGAAGTGAGCTGTTCTTCTGTTTGTTCGGTGCTTACAGCGATGACGCGGGCAGCTGTTCCGCCGGCTGCACTTCCGCGCTTCCAGCGGGCCATGGACAGTGCGTCATCGGCATTCAATACCAGGACATCTTCCGGTGTTTGACTCGCCGTAATGCGCCATTTGGCATCGGCATACTGCTCGATGTCGTGATTGTATCGATCGAGATGATCGGGTGTGATGTTGAGAAGTATGGCGATATCGGGTCGAAATGCATTGGTGCCATCCAATTGAAAACTGCTGACTTCGACCACCTGTACCGCAGCGGGTCTGGACCGTTCGGCCAGGTCGCGTGACCAGCTTTTACCGATGTTTCCGACGCATGCAACATCGGCTCCTGCGCCTTCGAATAATGCGGCAATCAATGCGGTGGTGGTGGTCTTGCCGTTGGCTCCCGTGATGGCGATAATGCGCTGTCCGTGAGGTTGAGCGAAGCCGCTTGCAAATTCGATTTCGCTGATGACGGATGCTCCCGCTTCCCGCAATTGCATCATGATTGGCGCAGTTTCTGGGATTCCTGGGCTTTTGATGACGGTCCCGCCATTCTCTGCGAGTTTGAGCGCACGGGCCAAATCGTGGCCGCCCGATTCAAATTGAATGCCCGCTTCCTTGAGCGATTTTGCGCGATCCTCTCGGATTTCTCCCGCATCCGTCACCCATGGCTCGAAGCCCTGGCGCACGGCAAGCAAGGCAGCGCCAATGCCGCTTTCTCCTGCGCCGAATATGGGGATGATGGGGTGAGACATGGGATGAGAATTACCGTACTTTGAGCGTCACAATGCTTACCACGGCCAGGAGGATGCCAATGATCCAGAAGCGCGCGGTGATTTTGGACTCGGGAATGTTGAGTTTTTGGTAGTGGTGGTGAAGCGGGGCCATCAGGAAGATGCGTCGGCCCTCGCCTGTTTGGCGTTTGGTGTATTTGAACCATCCGACTTGCAAGACCACGGAGAGGTTTTCAATAAGAAAGATTCCACATAGGACGGGAAGCAATAGCTCTTTGCGAATGGCGATGGCGAATGCCGCGATAATGCCTCCCAAGGCCAAACTTCCCGTGTCTCCCATGAAGACCTGCGCGGGGAAGGCATTGTACCACAAGAAAGCGATGCACCCGCCCACAAATGCAGCGATGAAGACTACCAGCTCTTGAGATAGCGGGATGTAGTGGATGTTGAGGTATTCGGCAGCGACAATGTTCGAGCTGACATAGGCCAATACAGCAAGTCCCAGTCCAATGATGGCCGAGGTTCCTGTTGCCAACCCGTCGATGCCGTCGGTCAGGTTGGCACCATTGCTCACGGCTGTGACGATCAGAATGACAAGGGGGATAAAGGCCAGCCATCCCCAACCAGCTGCTCCCGGACCAATCCAACTGACCAGCCGATCGTAATCGAAGCTGTTGTCCTTCATGAAGGGAACGGTTGTTTTGGACGATTTCTTCGCTTCCCACACCGAGAGTCCTCCATTGGGTTCAAACACTTGGAATACGGCTCCGTCTATCGCTGTCATCTCAACCACCTCGCCTGAAAACTCTCGATCAGCTGGATCTTTGATGGTTACGTCGGGGTGCCACCACATGATGGAGCCCACGATGAGGCCAACGCCAACTTGCCCAATGATTTTGAATCGGCCGGCGAGTCCGTCCTTGTTCTTTTTAAAAACCTTGATGTAGTCATCAATGAAGCCGATGCTCCCGAGCCACACGGTGACGAGCAACATCATTTGGGTATAGATGTTGGTCAGGTCGGCAAAGAGCAAGGTGGGAATGAGAATGGCTGCCAAAATGATGAGTCCGCCCATGGTCGGCGTTCCTTGCTTATTCATCTGGCCCTCCAGACCGAGTTCGCGCACGACTTCACCCACTTGTTTCTTTTGCAACCACTGAATGATGTGCTTGCCAAATAGAATACCTATGATGAGGGACGTGATCAAGCTGAGGGCTGCTCGAAACGAGATGTATTGAAACAAGCCCGCGCCTGGCAAGTCCCAGATTCCATCGATGTAGGTGAATAGGTGATACAGCATTAGGCGTGTTTGAAGGCATTCAATAGTTCTTCCCGGTCATCAAAGTCGTGGCGAACGCCTTTGATTTCTTGGTACGTTTCGTGGCCTTTCCCTGCTACCAAGAGAATGTCACCTTCCGCCGCGAGTTGTGCTGCCATGCGAATGGCTTCTCGTCGGTCTGAAATTGCGATGCACTTTTTGGTGTCGATCGGATCCAACCCAGCGCGCATGTCTGCAATGATGGCATCGGGTTGCTCATCCCGCGGATTGTCGGAGGTTAAGAACACGCGGTTACTCCATTTAGCTGCGACACGGGCCATGACTGGTCGCTTGGTTTTGTCTCGGTTGCCACCGCAGCCAACAACGGTAATGACTTGCGTGGTTCCTGTGCGGAAGGAATCGATGGTTTTTAGGACGTTGTCCAACGCATCGGGTGTGTGCGCGTAATCGACAACGGCGGTGATGCCTTCAGGAGCCTGCACCTGTTCAAATCGGCCAGCAGGGGGTTTAAGCAGTGATAAATGAGTCAGCACCTCCAATTCTTCCATGCCCAATTCCAACGCTACAGCGAATACAGACAAAAGATTGTATGCGTTAAATCCACCGATGAGTTGACTGTACAGGTCGTGTCCGTTTACATGCATTTGTAACCCTCCCAAGTGGTTTTCGACCACCCTTCCCCGGTAATCCGCCATGGAGGAGAGGGCGTAGTCCCGGATGCGCCCTTTGCAGTCCATTACCATGTCAGGTCCATGGCTGTCGTCCTGGTTGTACAGCGCAAAGCCTTCTGGAGGAAGCGCATCGAATAGTCCTTTTTTCGCCTGGATGTAAGAGTTGAAATCTCCGTGATAATCCAGGTGTTCGTGGGTGATGTTGGTGAATACGGCACCAGCAAGTTTGGTTCCCGCCAGCCGTTTTTGGTCAATGCTGTGTGAGCTCGCTTCCATGAAGACATACTTGCAACCGGCGTCCGCCATCTCCCGAAATAAGCGCTGCATTTGCAGGGCGTCTGGGGTGGTGTGGCTTGCAGGAACGACGCGGTCCAAAATCCGATTTTCCACGGTAGAAAGCAGGCCCGCACGGCGGTCCATGGATCGGAAGAGGCGGTGCAACAAACTCACCGTGGTGGTCTTGCCATTGGTTCCTGTCACAGCGATGATTTTGAGGGACTCACTGGGATCGTCATAAAACGTAGAGGCCATCTTGCCGAGGGCATCTGCGGCATCCTGAACGCGCACGTAGGTCACTTGGTCGTGGGTAGTCTCAGGCAGTTGTTCAGCGACGATGGCAGTGGCGCCCTGTTCAATGGCTTGATCGATGAAGTCAAATCCATTAACTCGCGTCCCCGGAATGGCCACGAATAAGCTGAAAGCCTTTACTTCTCTGCTGTCAAATGCGATGTCCTCAATGGCCACATGGGTATTGCCCACGATATCGTGGATGCGTGTGCCATAGAGGATTTCTTTCAGGAGTTTCATGCGATTCAAGACAATTCTAGGGTGATGGTTTGTGTGCCAGCGATGTCGGCCCCGGGTGCAATGCTTTGACGGCGAACGGTTCCTGCGCCCATGGTTTTGACCTGTAATCCGGCATTTTCAAGGAGGTATAGGGCGTCACGTAATCCCATTCCCCGCACATCGGGCACGGCTGCAGAAACGATGTTTCGAACACGCAAAGCAGCGATTGAATCACCTGTGGTGACGGTGACCCAGTCGCCTTGTGTCGCCCCCGAGTAGGCCAGGCCGAACGCGTCGTAAAGGAGCACGAGCTCTTCACGGGCACCGTCTTTGGCGCCGGGAAGTTTGGCCTTCTCTGCCAGCAAACCCGCGCTCGACTCGTGGAATGAGGGGTCGGTGGCATACACCTTATTGGCCAATTCTCGGAAAACGGGGCCGGCTATGCTCGATCCGTAATAAACACCGCTGCGGGTGTCTGCGATAACGACAATGCAGGAGTAGCGGGGGGCCTCGGCGGGGAAGTACCCGGCAAATGACGCCCGGTAGCGGCCATCGTAACCATTGGGTCCTGCAATCCGTGCGGTCCCTGTTTTTCCAGCGACGGTGTAGGGGCTTTTTGCAAAAATGTAGTGGGCCGTGCCTTGCCCATTAGGATCGGCGACCCGTTTCATCATGCCTTGGCACGCTAATAGGGTGGCAGGAGAGCAGATGCTTTGGTTAACCACTTCCGGTTCAATCTCACGCACAACCGTCCCATTGGTTTCCAGGCGCTCGACCAGCTGAGGACGCATCATTTGGCCATTGTTGGCGATGGCATTGTATAGACTCAGGGTTTGAAGTGGAGTTTGGGTCACCTCATATCCGATGGACATTTGGGTGAGTGATAGGCCCGACCATCGATCCTCACCCACGGTACCATACACTTTTGGGTTGGCTTCACCCGCCAAGCGGATGCCTGTGGGGTCGCTGACTCCAATGGATTTGAGGCCGTCTAAAAATGCCTGAGGGCGCTCTCCGAAGGCTTTTTTAATGGTGAGAGCTGTTCCTACGTTGGAACTCACTTCGAAAATCTCCTCGGTTGTGAGGATGCCATGCCCGCCTTCATCGGCATTGGAGTCGGACATTCGCCTGCCGTAAAAGGTGATCACGCCGTTGCCGGTGTCCATTTCATCTGAAGGCTCAACACCGCCCGTCTCCAAAGCCGTGAGGAGGGAAGCGAGTTTAAAGGTGGAGCCGGGTTCTACAGCAGTTCCAATCGCGTGATTGTATGATTCGCTATAGAGGGATGGAGAAGATTCAGTGCCTTCACTGGTCCGTGTTAAGTTCGCCATTGCTCGAATCTTACCCGTGGCTACCTCCATTAGGATGACCGTTCCCCATGCTGCATCGTGCGCCTGTAATTGCCTGCGGAGTGCATTGCTCGCGACATCCTGCAAATGCATATCGATGCTGCTGATGAGGTCATAGCCCGCAACAGGTTCCACGATGTATTCGTCGGAGACAGGCATCCATTGGCCTCCGGCAACCCGCCGTTGCAATTGACGTCCCGTTATTCCTGTGAGTTCGTCGTTCCAGCTGGCCTCGAGTCCAACCTTGTTTGCTTCTCGATCAATGCCGATTGTTCGTCCCGCAAGATCGCCGAATGGCTTGCGACGTTGTTCGATTCGGCTGAAGGTGAAACCGCTTTTGAAGCGTCCCAATCGAATAAAAGGCAGGTCCAGCAATGCCTTTTGTTGCGTGTAGGATGCCCGACGAACAATCAAGGTGTTGCGCCGTCCCATGTTGCGGCCTTGGCGCAGTAAATCCTTGAATTCACGGGGAGGCTTGGTGCCGAGCACGGTGCTCAACCCCGCACACAGGCTGTCCAGGTTGCGATCGAAAGTGTCCCAATTGATGGCCTCGCTCTTGCTGTCCCAACGGACTTCAAAAACGGGAACGGATGTGGCTAAAACGCTTCCGTTTGATGCGTAAATCTGACCTCGGTCTGGCGCAATGGATTGAACGCTGGATTCGAATCGTTCGCCGACGGCCTTCCATTTATCGTGTTCTGCACTCTGAATCCATAGAATCCTTCCGAAAATGGAAAATCCGAGGATAACAAAGAGGGCGAAGGATAGCCAGGTCCGATTGGAGAATTGCTGTTGATTCTTCATGGAGCAACAGGTTGGTATTCCAAGAGGAATGGTGGTTCAACGGTTTGCTTCAGTCCGAGATCGGCAATGTTTTGTTCCACCGTGCTTTGCTGTAACTCGGTTTCAAACTCAGCCTTGAGTGTTTTAAATTCTGCGCTGAGTTCTTTGAGTTGTCGCTTGGTGGTCAGTTTCTCCCGCTCAATGCGCTCAAATTGGTAGCCCATTGCGATGTAAGCGATGAAAAGAGCGCTGACAAAAAGCAAATACGGAATATGGCGTGTCACACCTTCTCGTGTCAAAAATTCTCCGCTGAGTACGTCGCGAATCACGGGACCGATGGACTGGCGATTCTGTCGTTCTCGTTTTTCTTGCGGGCTTCGCTTGCCATTTCGAACAAAACGCTGAAAGAAAGAGTTCGGGCGCTTTGCGTCTGCCTCCTTATCCACAGATGCAATTCGGTTGCGAGGCCGGGTAGAGCGTGCGGAATCCTGTGCTTTTTTTCGGGCTTTTTCTTTGGCTTGTTGTTCAGCCAGTTGCATTTTTTGCGCTTCCTGAGCGGCAATTTCTTCGGGGCTGAGGATGCGGTTTCCTTGCGGTGATTTAGCAGCCTTTTTCGATCGAAAGCGGAATGAAAATGGATTTTTCATGCTGCTTGAGATTTAATTTCTTCCAAACTCAGCGCGGTGCGGGTGGCAATCCGCAAACGAGCACTTCTCGACCGTGGATTTAATTCCTGTTCCTTTTCGCCTGCAACCAGTGCTTTTCTCTGCAGTGGTTCAAAGGGGCAAAGTGCTTGGCCTTTAATGTTGCGCTGGATGTTGTCTTCGAAGTTGCCGGAGCGCATGAAATGCTTGACCAGTCGGTCTTCGAGGCTATGGTACGAGATGATCACGAGCCGCCCTCCTTCTGGCATCAGGTCTATGGTGGATTCAAGCAACGTTTTGAGTGCACCCAATTCGTCATTGACTTCAATCCGAAACGCTTGAAATATTTGGGCGTGGAATTGGTTTTCCTTTCCTCTTGGCGCGAGGTGTGCAGTTGCAGCGATGAGGTCGGTGGTCCGGGTCAGTGCTTTGTTGCGTCGCGCAGCCTCTATCGCATAGGCTACCTTGTCGGGTCGCTTCAATTCTCCATACTGCCGCATAATGCGGGTGAGCTCTTCCACGGAATAATCAGCGGCGAGGTCGGCTGCAGAGGGGCCGACGTGCTGGTTCATTCGCATATCCAGTGGCGCGTCAAACCGAATGGAAAAACCGCGCGTTCCGACGTCGAACTGATGCGAAGAGACGCCGAGGTCGCCCAACAATCCATCAACGGATCTCACGCCTTCCAGCCGCAGGAAGTTCCGGACATGCCGAAAGTTTTCTGGGATAAGTTTGAACCGCTTGTCATCCAGTATGTTGGCGTGCGAATCGGCGTCCTGATCGAATCCGAATAGTCGACCGCCTGGCGCGAGGCAGTTGAGGATCAGCTGGGAGTGTCCTCCGCCACCAAATGTTGCGTCTACAAAAGTTCCGTCGGCACGAGTGGAGACACCAATCCCCTCGATGCACTGGTCGGCGAGAACGGGGATGTGGTAAGCTCCTTGGTCCATGGGTTAGTTGTCGCTGGTGGGCTCGAGGTCATCACGGACTTCTTCGGCGAGGGAGCCGAAATCAAAGTCTTCGGTGTCATCGATGACCGATCGGTCATAGCGTGACTTGCTCCAGAGCTCAATCTTCTCGCCGAGTCCGGAGACGATAATTTCGTTGTCAGTTGTGAGTTGGATGCCGGCGTGCTCCAATAGCAGGGCCGGGAGATTGATTCGACCTGAACTGTCGAGTTCGACATGCGTCGCCCCCTTCATGAATTTTCTTTGAAACAGCTGGTGCTTCCTGTTGTACCGACTAAGCCGTGACATCTCGCGGTTCACCTTGTCCCATTCGGGCTGCGGATAAACCACCAAGCACCCCTCGAAGATGTCCCGGTTCACGACGAGACCATGATGAAGTACCGTGTCGAGTTGCTTGCGCAACCGAGCAGGAAACATCAAGCGCCCCTTGGCGTCGATTTTACAGGTGTATTCTCCGAGTAGATTCAGCATCATAATTCGATTCTCAAAATTACCCAAGATTTCCCACTTTCTCCCACTATATACCACTTTCTCCCACTTTGTGGAAAAGTTTTAAAGAGCGTTGTAAGGATAAGTCAGTCAGGCTAGGCATTGAGGAGAAAGCGCGTTCGAGAACAGAAAGTTGCTATTAACACGTTTTCAACAATCCATGTGAACAGTGAACTTGACGGCTTCGGTGGTTTCGAGTGGGTTTGTGCTGACCTTTGTACCTGAAATTGAATCTTTATTTGCATGGAAAACCCTCGTATCATTCACCGCGGTCCTTATAAATATGTAGAAGCAGGAGAAGGCGAGCCGCTCATCGTCCTGCATGGATTGTTTGGCGCACTGAGTAATTTTCAGGGTGTATTTGATTACTTCTCCAGCCATTTTCGGGTCATCATTCCGATGCTACCGATTTATGATATGCCCATGCTCAAGACGAGTGCCAAGAACTTGTCGGAGCACATCGAAGGGTTTGTCGATGACATGGGGTTGGAGAAAGTGCATTTATTGGGCAATAGCCTTGGGGGGCATGTGGGATTGATCTTCACCAAGAATAACCTCGACCGGGTGGCTTCTTTGAGTCTGACTGCTAGCAGCGGTTTGTATGAGAACGCCTTTGGCAACAGTTTTCCTCGCCGGGAAGACAAGTCGTTCATTCGCGAAAAGGTGGCAGTGACTTTTTTTGATCCCAAGCACGCAACAGAGGACTTAGTGGATGAATGCTTTGAAGCGGTGAATAGCCGGGAGAAGGTGTTGCGCATTTTATCCATTGCCAAAAGTGCCATTCGCCACAACATGTCCAAGGACTTGCCGGAGATGAAGATTCCAGTGTGCCTGATCTGGGGCCGAAACGACATCATCACGCCCCCTGAAGTGGCGGAGGAGTTTCAAGCAGGCTTTCCTGATAGTGACTTGTTCTGGATGGATGAATGCGGGCACGCTCCGATGATGGAGCATCCTGAAACGTTCAACCTCATCCTGGCCTCTTGGTATGAGACGCGCGGCATTTTGCAAAAGACCTAAAATGGAAGTCCAGTCTGCCGAGTTTATCAAGTCGAGCGCGCATCCGCAGGAATGTCCTCCTGACGACCGTCCAGAGTATGCCTTTATAGGCCGATCCAATGTGGGAAAATCTTCGCTGATTAATATGCTGACGAACCGAAAGGCATTGGCTAAAATTTCATCAACACCGGGTAAGACACAGCTGATCAATCACTTTGTGATCGATGACGGAATCAAGGAGGCTTCGGGTCGACGCAGCTGGTACTTGGTCGATTTGCCGGGATTTGGGTACGCTAAAGTCAGCAAAACAAGTCGGGTTAAATGGCAGCGAACGAGTGAGCAGTATTTGACTGCTCGCAGGAACCTCATGTGTGTGATGATGTTGATTGACAGCCGCCATCCGCCCCAAAAAGTAGATTTGGAATTCATGGCGTGGATGGGTGAGCACAACCTGCCCTTTGTCATGGTGTTTACCAAAGTCGACAAGTTGAACCAGACCGATCGGGCGGGTTTTTTACCCTTGTACAAAGTAGAAATGCTGAAGCAGTGGCACAGCATGCCGCCGGTCTACGTGACCAGCTCAGAGAAGGGGGAAGGTCGCGAGGAGGTGCTCCGGTTCATTGATGAAACCAACGCCCTCTTCGAGGGGTAAGTCAATCTTTTAGGACACCTAAGCGCTTCGCAAGTTCTTCGGTGAAGCTCCGCATGGCGAGGGCGTGGGCCTTGTCATTGGTTGCTTTTTCTAAGGTATTGGCCAATGTCATCATCGTTTGGCAGACAAAGTGTTGCATCTCTTCAACACTCATTTCCTTGGTCCACAAATCCATGTGCACGGCATTCCCGTCCTTTTCGTCCCAGAGTGCGAGTGCCATGGCTTTGGCAGTTCGGTCATTGACATCGCTGTCATCTGCCGACCATTGAATGACAGTTGGGACTTTGTTTTCGTTGGTGGAAACGCGGATGTTGATTTGGGATTCGGCCATGGTTCATTCTTTGAGGGGCAAAGGTGGGGAATTTACTTCGGACGATACGCTTTCACGACGGGTGTATAGTCGGTCAAGGTCATCAGCTGCGGAAGCGTTGTCTCGGGGTGGTCGGCCATGTACTCGGACACCATTCTCCAGCCCATGTAGGCTCCCAAACGATCGGGACTTTCCTGCGGGATGGCACCAAATTTGGTGAACGGTCCTTCGGAAAACCACCGGCCAAACTCGAGCCGATCTGATGCAAACAAGGCATCTTGTGGCTGCAGTTCTAACCACACATCGCGCTCGTGTGCTTCGGCCCAATCCCAGTCCGCTTGTGACCAGTCGAGCAGGCTGTGTTGGGGCGTGTCCGGCAGGCACTGTTCCAGGATAAAGAGAATTTTACCCCAGTAGAGCAATTCATCCACGCACCGCTCTGACCGATACCACGGATTGCTAAAATGAACGAGCAACCAGCCGCGAAGGGCCGCTGCGGGAATCAAGTCTGGTTGCATTCGATTCCGCATGTATTGCGGGAACATATGCGGAGCCAAGGTCCCTACGATGGGGTGTTCTGGCCCCAGAAACCAGTCGAGTCCGATTCCCAGTGTGCCTTCTGTGGGATAGACGGCATAATTGAATCCGCTGTTCATCCATGCCAGAGCTGGCAGCTGGTCAGCAGGGAAAAAGTAATGGAATCGCTGAAAGGCTTGAGTCAGGGTCTTTTCATGGGAGTTCATCACCTCTGAATCTCCGCTTGTACTGTCAATTGCGAGTTCAATTGGAGCAACATCGGGGTGCGCTATAAACCGCTTCAGTTCACTCATGCATCGAGGGTCAGAAGGCACACCAATTCGTAAAATATCGGTGACATACTCCACACCAAATTCACCCGTTTGCTCCTGCCACAGGGCCATTGCTCTCACCGAGTCAAGGGGCAATTCCCGAATGATTTTCCGCACATCGATCGATGCTGGGGTGGTTGCATTAAAGGCCTCCTGGGGTACATCAAACGCCAGGTCATTGGAACATGCAACGAGCATAGTGGCTGCAAAGAACCCGGAAAGCGCGGTACGAAACGGGTGCGAAATGCCGTTTCTTGAACAAGGGGACGTGAGCATTGGCATGGTCTTCGATGGAATCGGTGAGGTGAGTCGCAGTAGTTTTGATTCCATGCAAAGATGAACCAGTCCTCGTGCAATCCATAAACCATGCAAAGAATCCTTCCTAAGTTGTTGTTGGCGGTGCCGTTTCTATGGGTGAACTCCGCTTCGAGCCAAGGTTTTCATTTGGGGCTAAACATCGCGCCGAATGTGAGCTTTTCTGATGCGCGTGAATTGACCCATCACCCAAACGGGGCTCTGCCGCATTTCGGGTATGGTTTTATTTTTGATGCGATGTTCACGGAGAACTATGCCATCGGAACCGGAGTCAATGTTTTTTACGCTGGAGGCAGTGTTCAGTATTTTGAGGAGTTTACAGGTTTAGACGGAGCGGTAATCAACCGAGTGGAATTGGATCAGCGGCTCCAGTATGTCGAGATTCCGCTCACCTTCAAAATGAGAACCAAGGAGGTGGGTTACACAACGTATTATGGTCAATTTGGAATCGGATTGGGATTGAATGTTCGTGCCGAAGGATCTCGGACGATGGCGGCGTTTGCCAAAGCCGACTCGACGGGAGCTTTAACACCACTTACGAGCGAAACAGGGCCGGTCGAAGCTGTTTCACTGGTGGATCAAACATTGCTTTTTCGTCCGAGCTACATCATTGGCTTGGGTTGGGAGCGGCGATTTACCGGCACGACAGCGTTGGCGGTGGGCATTCGCTACAACATGGCCATGCGCAACCAGTACCAAGCATTTTCAATCTACCAATCGAATTCAGCGGATCAACTGCTGCTTGAGTTTGACGAAGACTCGGGCCAAGAATTACCGGTCGCCAGTGAAATGCGCGGCAAAACCGGTCAAGTTGAACTTTGCGTCGGCCTGATGTTTTAATGAGTATGGAATCCATTGCCTCGCATATCATAACTTGGTTGAGCTCGTATGCTCAAAAGGCTCAAATGAACGGTTGGGTGGTCGGCGTAAGTGGCGGAATTGACTCCGCGGTAACTTCAACACTTTGCGCGCGCACGGGTCTGCCCACTTACGTGATTGAAATGCCCATTCATCAGCCAGCCAGCCAAGTGAGTCGGGCACAGAGCCACATCCAGCAATTGGAAAGGACCCATGCGAATGTTCACTCCATTCGGGTGGATCTTACGGGGGTGTACGACGCATTTGCTAGCTCATTGCCGAATGGAGATGATCGCTCCAGCGGGTTGGCTTTAGCGAATTCGCGCGCTCGATTGAGGATGACCACCCTTTATGCGTTGGCCGCAGATCGCAATGCACTGGTCGCTGGAACGGGGAATAAGGTGGAAGATTTTGGAGTAGGGTTTTACACGAAGTATGGCGACGGGGGGGTGGATGTCAGTCCAATCGCGGACTTGCTTAAGACGGAAGTCTTTGCCTTAGGAAAGGTCCTGGGCGTTATCGAGGAAATCTTACAGGCCTCTCCGACCGATGGATTATGGGGTGACGACCGGACGGATGAGGACCAATTGGGTGCGACGTATCCAGAATTGGAATGGGCGATGGCCCACGCACATCAAAACGATCCGAATTGGAGCGATCGGCAGCGTGAGGTCATGCAGACATACAAGCGGCTTAACACCGCCAATCAACATAAGATGCATCCCATCCCGGTGTGTCAAATTCCCGCTGCATTGCGCGAAACCTGAGCCTATTCGGGCGCTTCTGTCTATTCCTCACTTTCTTCAACCGTGACCACGGGTCCGTTCAATTGGGAACCATCATCGCCGATCCAAGTCAATTGGTACGTTCCTTTTTCGAGGAATTCCACACCGTTATCAGTTTCCCATTCCGCGGCTACGACCATGGATTGCCAACCTTTATGAACCGCGCTCGGCGGCAAGGAAGCCACAAGAGCACCGGTGGAATCCGCCCATTGCCATGACCCGGACTGCCGTTGGTCTGCGTAAACCGAAAAAGAGACTTCCACGGCACGCGGCTCGCTCCAAGCCCACCCCTTTTCACCCCAGTTATCCCTCCATTCCAAGGTCAAGGTGCTATCGGCTTGCCAGCGCTGTGGAAATTGTCCGGCGTGGTCTACCCAGGGCCCAAGGTCAGCGACCCAAATGCTGCGGCCGTGGGTGCCAATGACCAACTCGTTTTCGCGTTCTTGGATGACCAAGTCGTGAACCGGGACAGCAGGTAATTCAGGGTGCAACGTTCCCCAGTTTGCTCCTCCATCTACCGAGGCGTAACAACCGCCGTCCGTTCCAACGAAAAGCAATTGCTCCCAATCCGCCGATTCAGCGATGGCGTTGACCGGTTCGGCAGGTAATCCACTTCCTCCATTGGATGGATTGCGGTCGCCCAAGCGCTTCCAAGTCCGGCCATCGTTTTCCGTCATGAACACGTAGGATTCAAAATGGTCCAAGCGATAGCCGTTCAGTGCCACGAGCAACCGATCTTTATGGTGCGAACTCCAGAGGACCTCACTCACCCAGAGGGTTCGCAGTTCTTTGGCGCGTTGTGGAACTGGGGATGTGAGTTGTTGCCAAGTGTATCCTCCGTCTCGGCTAATTTGAATCAATCCATCATCGGTCCCGATCGCCAACTGTCCAAACCGAATTGGGCTTTCGTGCAAGCTTGTAATCGTTCCAAAGGGAACATTTCCGGGGATGCCACCGCGGGTCAAGTCTTCGCTGAGGGTCTCCCAATCTTGGCCTTGGTCGAGCGAACGATGCAGGCGATTGGAGGCCATGTAAAGAATGTCTGGTTGATGGCGACTCAACCAAATCGGTGTTTGCCAATTCCATCGCAAGGGTGTTTCGCCCAGTTCGTGCTGGGGATGGATGCCAACGTAGCCGTCCGAGTCGAGATTTTGTCGGCTATACCAGCCAAATTGAGAGCCGGAAAAGACGACCTGTGCATCGCGCGGGTCGACCTCGATTTGCATGCCATCTCCTCCACCGATGGAGGTCCAAGCGTAATGTCCACTCTGGTGCCAACCCGGTGATTTGCGGTAGCGCGATGGTCCGCGCCAGGTGCCATTATCCTGAAGTCCACCGTAAATATTGTAGGGCTCTGCTTCATCGACTTCCACTGCATAGAACTGGCCCACTTCAGGGCTGTTGCATTTCACCCAATTTTCTCCACCGTCCCAGCTGATGTTGACTCCACCGTCGTTCCCATTGATCAAATGAAGTGGGTTTTGGGGGTTGATCCATAAGTAGTGATGATCGGCGTGAACATTGGATGCACCGATCGACTCCCAATTCGCTCCGCCATCAGTCGATTGAATGAGCGGTACACCGGCAATGTATACGTGATTTGCATCGGTTGGGTCGGCTTTGATTAATCCAAAGTAGTATCCGTAGGTGTAGCAAACGTCTTCCAATGCGTCAGTGTGCGTGCGTTTCCATCCCGAGGTGTCTGCTCTGTTCCAGCGGTACACTTCGGCCCCCACGATGTCCGCCTCGAAGAGGGCTTTGTTTCCATCGGTGAGGTAGTTGTAAAAATCGACGGGCTCCAGCGCACCGGTGGCCACATCTTTTAGAACACGCTCAGCGGTTGCATCTTCTGGGAAACCATTGTCGTCCAAGTAGGTCTGGAGTCGAGTGGTATCCAGTGACAAAAAACTGCTGGCGCTCATGGATTTGAAGTCTTCAGGCTGGTAATTGTCCCCGCTTGATTCGCTCTCACTCGTGGACTCGTTGAGAGGAGCTTGGTTGTCAATCAAGGCATAAAGCACATCCTCTTGTGCATGATAAGCGAGGCCAATCCGGCCGGTGTAATTGGATTTCGGAAAACCAGCAAGGTCCGACACTTCAGACCAGTTTTCCCCACCATCCAAGCTCTCCCATACCCCACTTCCCGATCCATTACCGACAAAATTCCAAGCTCTTCGGGTTCGGTCCCATAGCACAGCAAAAAGATGCAAGGGATTTTGGGGGTTCATGATCAGGTCAACAGCACCGGCATCTCCATTGTCGCCAGGAGCGAAAAGAACGCGGCGCCAACTTTTTCCTGCATCGGTGGTTTTGAAAATCCCTCCTGTGTTATTTTCAGAATACAAAGGCCCCAAAGCGGCCACGTAGGCAATGTCTTGGTCAGTCGGGTCAAGAACAATCCGACCGATGTGATGGGAGGCCGCTAAACCGACGTGCTCCCACGTTGCACCCTCGTCTTCGCTCGTGTAAACGCCCGAACCGGCATAGGAACTCCGGGAGCTGTTTACTTCGCCGGTGCCTGCCCAAATCCGACCGCTCGAATGCACCGCCACGGCCCCCAATGTGATGGTCAGGGCTTGGTCGAACAACGGTTCGAAGGTGGTGCCGTGGTTTTGAGTTCGCCACAGTCCACCCGAAGCGTAAGCCACATAAAATTCCTGCCCATCCTCTGACGTCACGGCAATGTCTGCCACACGCCCGCTCATGACGGTGGGTCCCACACTCCGAAGATCCAATCCGGATGTCCAAGAAGCTTGATCAGCGCGTGCCCGCTGGTTTTCGACGGTTAGTCTGTCCGCTGCCGAAGTGGGGTCGAGTGAGGTCTTAGGCTTCACGGCTGAACGTTGACCCACCATCACCGTGCTAAAGGCGAAAAGGGCAGAGACTAGGAGCAGGTGCTTCATTTCAATTTGGGGTTGTTGGTGTGACGTTCGCTGTCGCGTTGGGTTTTCTTCTCCATATTGCGATGAAAGGCGTCTGTCAAATCCACGCCTGTCTGATTTGCCAATGCGACCAGGACCCACAGAACGTCCGCCATTTCATCGGCTAAGTTGGCATCGCTGTCAGAGGGCTTTTCACTTTGGTCTCCGTAGCGCCGAGCCATGATGCTCGCCAATTCGCCAACCTCCTCTGTCAGAATGGTCATGTTGGTCAGTTCACTGAAATAACGCACACCGATGGTTGTAATCCATTCATCGACCTGGGTTTGCAGCGATTCGAGGGTGGGGGATGGGGTCATGCTTTGTTTTTTGTATCAATCCAAATAGTCACCGGGCCGTCATTGACCAAGGCCACCTGCATGTCAGCGCCAAAAATTCCCGTTTCAGCGGGCAGGGAAGTAAATGAATCCATGGCGCGAATGAAGGCTTCATATAGCGGAATAGCGTGATCGGGCTTAGCCGCGTGGATGAAGCTGGGCCGAGTGCCTTTCCTCGTGTTGGCGTGCAACGTAAATTGACTCACGATGAGCGCCTGACCTTGAATGTCGACGACAGAGCGATTCATCTTGCCTTCTTCGTCACTGAAGATGCGCAGCCCGGCAATCTTTTTGGCCAGCCACTCCACATCATCGTGGGTGTCGGCGTCCTCCACTCCAAGTAGCACCAACAATCCCGCTTGGATGGCTCCTTGGGTGGTTTGATCGATGGTGACAGAAGCTTCTGTTACGCGCTGAATGACGGCTCTCATGCCCACGAAATTACAACATGGCAAATTCCGTTGACAAATGGTGAGTAATCGCGGGTAAAACGTGCTGGATTCCTTCGAGGTGAGGCGTAATTTTGGTGCAAATTTTCGCAAGATGAATGCCTCCACCGCGCCAGCTACATTGGAACAGGCCCATGAAATGGGTTTGACCGATGATGAATTCGAGAAAATCACAGAAATCCTCGGTCGCACGCCCAACTTCACGGAAATGTGCATTTACTCCGTGATGTGGAGTGAACACTGCTCCTACAAAAACTCCATCAAATACTTGAAGACCCTCCCGAAGGATGGGCCCCACATGCTCGTCAAGGCGGGGGAGGAAAACGCAGGCATTGTCGATATCGGAGATGGCCTCGGCTGTGCGTTTAAAATTGAATCGCACAATCATCCATCAGCGCTCGAGCCCTATCAAGGGGCGGCGACGGGGGTGGGTGGAATTAACCGGGATATTTTTACGATGGGAGCTCGCCCCATTGCCCAATTGAACAGCTTGAGGTTTGGTGATTTGGAAAATCCACGTACCAAGTGGCTGCTCGAAGGTGTCGTCAAGGGAATTGGAGATTATGGAAATAGTTTCGGAGTCCCCATCGTTGGAGGCGAAGTATTTTTCGATCCATGCTACCAGGTCAATCCACTGGTAAACGCCATGTCAGTAGGCATCTTAGAGACGGATAAGATCATCAGCGCCACCGCTTCAGGCATTGGTAACCCGGTTTACATCGTGGGGTCTGCGACGGGTAAAGACGGTATTCAGGGGGCCTCTTTTGCGTCCAAGGATATCACGGCAGACAGCGCCAATGATTTGCCTGCGGTGCAGGTAGGAGATCCTTTTCAAGAAAAGCTGCTGCTCGAAGCAACGTTGGAATTGGCTGCCACGGATGCTGTGCGCGGCATGCAGGATATGGGTGCTGCGGGAATTACGTGCTCGACGTCTGAAATGTCCGCCGCGGGTAAGGTGGGCATGGACATCGATTTGGATAAGGTTCCATTGCGCCAAGCGGATATGCAGCCGTTTGAAATCTTGTTGAGTGAATCGCAGGAAAGGATGCTGGTTGTGGTGGCAAAGGGCCAAGAATCCCTCGTCGAAGGCATCTTCGATAAGTGGGATTTGCATGCAGAATGTATTGGGGTCGTGACCGAGGGCAATCAGATTCGTTTCTACAAGGAAAAAGCCCTGGTCGCTGAGGTCCCGGCAGACACTTTGGTGCTGGGCGGTGGTGCCCCTGTGTATGATCGAGAGTTTCGTGAACCGGCTTGGTACGCTGAGGCCCAGGCCTGGGATCCGGCGACCGTCCCCGTCCCGACAATCGAAGAAGCCAAGGACATCGCAGAGCAAATGATCCAACTGCCCAATATTGCCTCGAAAAAATGGGTCTGGGAGCAGTACGACAGCATGGTAGGTACCATCAATCGCAGCACCAATCGCCCATCCGACGCGGGTGTGGTAAGTGTCCGCGGAACGAACAAGGCATTGGCTCTGACGGTCGATTGCAATGCGCGGTATGTAGAGATGGATCCAGAAATTGGCACTGCCATTGCGGTTGCGGAAGCGGCTCGTAACATCAGTTGCTCTGGAGGTGTGCCAAGTGCGATTACGAACTGCCTCAATTTCGGAAACCCCTACAATCCAGAGGTGTATTGGCAATTTGTCAAAGCCACGGAAGGGATGGGGCGTGCATGTCGTCATTTCAAGACTCCCGTTACCGGAGGGAATGTGAGTTTTTACAATCAGTCGGCTCAGGCAGATGGTTCTGCCGTGGCTGTATTTCCAACCCCGACGATTGGAATGGTGGGAGTAATCGAAAACAAAGACGACCACATGACGTTGAACTTCAAAGAAAAGGGCGAGCTGATCTTCCTTCTCGGCGAAGTCACCAATTGCATCAATGCCTCGGAATACTTGAGTAGCATTGCCAAGGTGGATCGCTCGCCTGCTCCGCATTTCGATTTGGAGGCCGAGGATAAGGTCCAGCGGTGTGTGCGGAAGGCGATTGAGCGGGGTTGCTTAGAGGCGGCGCACGATGTGGCGGATGGCGGGTTGTTTGTCAGCTTGCTCGAGATGGCGATGCCGCATCAGCTGGGTTTTGATTTGGTCACCGATGATGAAATCAGATTGGACGCTTTCTTGTTTGGAGAAGGCCAAGGCAGGATTGTGGTCAGTTGCCAAGAAAACCAGCAAGATCGCTTGCTCGATGTGATTGAAGAGTTTGATGTTCCGATTGTATTATTGGGTCATGTGACCAAGGGAAAAATCATGGTGGATAATACGCACTTCGGGTTTTGTGAGGAATGGCGAAATACCTTTGATAATGCCTTGGAAGAGGAGTTGATGGGTTAACTTGGGCGTGATGTGCACGCGGCATACCAATTTCCTGATCCAAACGTTGACTTCGGCATGAAGCAGTGGTTTCGTTTTATTTTTAGTCGAGCGTTTGTGCGCACGGTGCTGCGCCTGAGTCTGGCATGGGTAATTCTGCTTGGTGCAGTCTGGATGTATTTGAAAGTGTACACGCAGCCCGGTGCTACGAGGACGATTCCCGCCTTAAAAGGATTGACATTGCAAGAGGCGCGAAGCAGTTTAGAAGCGGAGGGATTGATTCCCATTCATCTTGATAGCATTTATAGCAGCAAAGGCAGGGCGTTTGAGGTAATAGAGCAGGTGCCGCCAGCGGCCTCACAAATAAAAACAGGACGACGTGTTTATTTGACGACCTATCGAAGTACGCCTCCGTTTGAAACTTTGGGCGTGACCGAAGGTCAGAGCCTTGGAATCGCAAGAATTGTATTGGAAAACAAGGGTTTTAAGGTGGAGGAGAAGCTGGAGCCCAACATAGCATTGGTGGGGCGAGTCATTCGAATGGAAAACGCAAAAGGGCGTATGTTGATGGCTTCAGATCGTTTACCTAAGGGGACAGTGGTTCGGCTGGTTTCTGGCACCACGACCCAAGATTTGGTAGGAGTGCCTGACATTCGTGGATTGACCCTTGATGAGGCCCGCCAATCGCTGACCAAGGCCCAATTGAGCTTGGGATTGGTGGAGTATGCTGAATCCGTAGAAAACGCTTCGGATTCACTTGAGGCCAAAGTCATTAAGCAGCATCTGCGGCCTACCCGGGCTCGAACTACTCCGGCGGGTACTGAATTGGATTTGCTTCTGGGCCTGCGAAGGGACCGTGTTGGAAATGAAATTGATTAATGGAATGAAGATGTTCACTAAATCCTGTAGAATCGAGCTTCTCACTGCCGCCTTGACTTGGGGGGTGTTCACGGTAGCCAATGCGCAAAATGCTGTGTCCTTGGTGCCTGCTGAGCGGGAATCCGATTTATTGATGGTTCCCATGGATTCTCATGAGGAGCGGGTCGAACCGGTCGCTCATCGCCATCCCCTAAATGAACGAGGCGGTGCAATTTCGCTGCCGTTCTTTGACGATTTTTCCACGCCATCCATGCCCGGTCCCGACTTTGCTGAATTTGAGATGTATCAGCGATGGGAAGAGGGGTCTGCTCGCATTACACAAACGTATGCATTAAATCCACCTACCATAGGAACAGCCACTCTTGAAGGATTGGACCGCGATGGTTACCCTTACAGTTTCACAAATGTCAACACGCCAGGTTGGGCAGATACGTTGACTTCTTTGCCCATCGCGCTCAATGGATATTTCCCCGAATCCAACGTGCATCTGATGTTTTATGTTCAAGGCGGGGGGCGTGGGAATGCGCCAGAACCGGAAACAGATCAATTAATTTTGGAGTTCAAGTCTACGGACGATGTGTCGGGCGAAGTGTTTTGGACGGAGGTCTGGGCCTCTACTGAGGTCTTTACGGATGAATTTGATCGGGTATTTGTGCCCGTCAATGAAGCACAATGGCTGGACAACGACTTTCAATTCCGCTTCCGCAATTGGGGTGCTTTGGGAGGCAATGTGGACTTGTGGCATTTGGATTACATCCTGCTGGATGACCAGATCGATCCCAGCACATTTGAGGTGTTCAGTGAGGTTGCGATAGTGGAACCCGTGAATACATTTTTGCGTGAGTACACCCGGATGCCATGGAATCACTTTGTCCCCAACCCGGAATTTTACATGCGGGATAGCTTAGTGGTGAAGCAACGAAACTTAAGTGCGACCCAATCAGACAATGTCGAGACGGGCTTTTCGGTCGACTACATTGATTCGGTTGAAGTGATCCCAAATTTATTTCAAAACACACAGGTCCTTCCTCAATCACAATTCACGACCCCGCTTTATTTGGGCTCGGACCAGGATGGGCAAACGGTGTACACGTACAACGTGTCGTCCGATGATAGCTGCGCCATTTGGGATGTTTCCGTTTGGCAAAGTTCCATTGGATTGTTGCACACAGAAAAGGTAGGGGTTCCGGATAATGACAGCATCATCTTTCAACAGGTGTTCCTCAATGACTTTGCCTACGACGATGGGACAGCGGAGAAAGCATACGCCTTGACAGCGGCAGGTGCAAGTTTGGCTGTGGGCTTTTCGCTCGAAGTCCCAGACACCTTATTGGGTTTGGCAATACATTTTACGCCTTATTACACCAACGTTGATGATGAGGTGTTTTTGCTCCGCGCATGGGAGGACAGTGCAGGTTTTCCGGGAGCGGAACTTGTCGATAGCCAAGAGTTTCAATCGTTTCAAACGCCGCAGTACTTTAACGATGGGTATGATTTGTTTGCATACTATCCATACGATGATCCGATTCCTGTAAGCGGTACAATCCATGTGGGCATGGTCCAATCGGGAGATGCGGAATTGAACTTTGGCCTGGACAAAAACACGAATGCCAATGCGGGTCATCTTCACTATAAACTGGGGCTGGGTGGCGCTTGGGCCAATTCAGATATTGAAGGTTCAGTCATGATTCGTCCTGTTTTGCGTGCCAATAAGCAAGAGACCTGGACAGATGTTGCTTGGACTGGTAATCCTCATCCGCAGCAATTGCATTCCTACCCGAACCCAATTTCAAATGGTACCGTGCAGGTGGAAATTCCTGATGCAGGGGGCTGGACACTTTATAATAATTCAGGTCAAGTACTTCAATCGGGTTTTTGGCCCGCGCCAGGGACTTACCGGATTAGCCTTGAGTCGCTCTCAGCTGGCATGTATCTACTTCGCTCAGATTCAGGTCAATCCGTTCGCCTCCTTCTCGAGTAAAGGATCTGTTGCGGAGAACACTCAGGTATAAATCGTCTTTATTGAATCCCAAAATGAATGCCATGGCTGATCAAACCGAGGATGTGAATCAACCCGAAGACGGTTCAGAAGAGCTCTTCGAGCACCACCGTTTGGTCGCCGATGATGGCCAGCAGCCACTTCGCGTGGATAAGTTCGTGATGAACCTGGTTTCCAATATGTCGCGTTCTAGGTTGCAAGCCTCGGCCAAAGCCGGGTATGTGCGGGTCAATGGTGTTTCGGTCAAACCAAATCACAAAGTCAAGGCGTCCGACGTAGTGACCATTGAGTATTCAAAGCCAATTAGGACGTTTGAGTTGGTGCCTGAACCGATGGACTTGGATGTTTTGTTTGAAGATGAGCATGTGCTTGTAATCAACAAGCCTGCGGGTCTCGTTGTCCATCCAGGCAATGGGAATTACACGGGAACCTTGGTGCACGGCGTCGCACACCACCTGTTGCAACAACAAGTAAAACTTCCTCCCGACACTTCATCGCCAGATTACGCAAATGACCTCACGGCTGATGTGATTCCTCGACCAGGACTCGTACACCGTTTAGATAAGGATACGACGGGTGTCATGGTGCTAGGCAAAACAGAGGAGGCTATGAGTTCCTTGAGCCATCAATTTTTTGAACGCTCGGTAGAACGGCGATACGTCGCGCTGGCGTGGGGAGACCTCGAGTTGGATGGAACCATTGAGGGGCACATCGGTCGGGATCGTCGCAATCGCACGGTTCAAGCTGTTTATCCGGATGGCGAAGAGGGAAAGCATGCGGTAACACATTATCATGTGTTGGAGCGATTGGGACCGGTGACGCTGTTGGAGTGTAAGCTCGAGACAGGCCGCACGCACCAGATTCGGGTTCACCTAGAGCATAAAGGACATCCGCTGTTTGGTGATGTAGCTTATGGTGGAAACCGACCGGTGAAGGGAGTTCGAGGAGGCAAGTACCAAGCGTTCTTGCATAATTGCTTTGTGCGTTTGCCGCGACAAGCGCTGCATGCAAAGACCTTAGGATTTCAGCATCCCATCACAGAAAAGTGGATGGAGTTCGAAACAGCATTGCCCGATGATATGCGGGAAGTCATGGAAAAATGGCGGGCTTTCTTAGCGGGTATGAGCGTCTGACTATCGCCTGCGCGAAATATGGTCGAGTGCCCGTTCAAAAGAAGTGCGCGTGTCGATGATGCGAGCTAAAGTGAATTGAATTGTACCGTAGCTGTCATTGGATTGTGGGTTTCCCCGGTAGGTTCCGCCTTCGCTGTATTGATGATTACCGACGTTACCTGAACTGGGATCTCCGATGGCGGCAATAACCGCTTCATTGGATTGTGAGCTTATGGCCTCAGCCAACGGCGTAAGCACGTCTGGATTGGCGTACATGCCAGAAATGTCGTCGAGATAATCCGTGAAGGTGGATCTCCATGAGCCTTCAATGCCCATGACCCATCCATATCCCAAACCGAATTCAATTCCAAGCCCCAAGGGAATGGCTGCGATCAAAGAAGCATATTCTTCAACCTGTCCTTCCGTTCGAAGCGCGCGTAAATCATACCAACGATCTTCCCATTCGTTATTGGGGTCATGCGTGATTTGCGCTTGTGGATTGTGCAGAACTCCATAGGCTCCGGTAAAGACATAGCCTTTGATGAAGAGTTTGCCCGGCTTTGTGAAATTGCGATTGGTGCTGCGATCTGCGATATGAAACACCGTCAGGTCTGTCCGGAAACCGAATTCGACCATGCGGTTTCGAAAATTGAGGTTGCGCGCTTGACGTGCAGGATCTTCCGCGTTGACATCGGCCTGTTTGATCTTGACGTAGTTGACTTCCCCAGAAATACGCACACGGTCATTGGCGGCGTAACGCAAGAACCCACCGATGCTGGGCGAGGTTGTGATAATGTCTGCGTCCAGCACGGATGCTCGAGGGTCATATTTGCCACCGATTTCACCAAGGTAATTCGCCCCGCCAAAGTTGATTCCGACGGAAAGGGGTGTTTGCTGAGCGTTGCCCTGGAGAGCTCCGAAAAACACCAAAAAGACGAGTAGAGAATTCTTCACTATCTGCATACGACGAAAATCGACAATGAGTTTCAATCGGGCGCTCAAAAAAAACTCCTGTTTGAGGGACTTTTAAACAGAGGTTTTCAACACTCAATCTAATTTTTCACACATTTTTTGGCAGTGATTCTAACTGCTCGGTGGCTTTGGTCCATTTTTCTATGGCATCGTAGAGCGCTTGTTGAACGGCCTCATATTGGTAGGCGAGTTCGGTGAGCTTTTGTCGGTCATTGGCATCAATGGAGGCCATTTCTGTGTCCAATAGCTTGGTTTCTGCTTCCTTTTCTTGAACCCGAGTTTCGTACTTCTTGATCGCATTCTTGAGCTTACGCTCTGTTCGTTCCCGTTCTTTGCGAGCTGAATAAGTTTCTTTATTCGTAGTAGTATCTTGTTTTTTGTTGGACGTGGCGGCACCTGGATTGGCCACCGTTGATCCCTTTTTGGACTCGTATGCTCTGATGCTCGTGGCGTGTTTTTCGTGAAGAAATTGCTTGATGTCACCTATATACTGTTTGAGTCCATTGGGGGTAACCTCATAGACCATTTCGGTGAGGTCAGACAAGAAATCCCGGTCATGGGAAACGATGATGAGTGTACCATCGTAAGCTTTCAGTGCTCCTTTTAGCACTTCTTTTGCACGAATATCCAAGTGATTGGTTGGCTCATCGAGGATGAGTAAATTATACGGATGGAGCAATAATTTACAGAGGGCTAGGCGTGCCTTTTCGCCGCCAGAAAGCACCCGGACTTTTTTATCCGCATCCTCGCCGGAGAATAGAAAAGAACCCAGAATGGAACGCAATCGTTTCCGAATCTCTCCAACCGCGACCTCATCCAGTGTTTCGAAGACGGTGAGATTTCCATCGAGTTCTTCTGCTTGGTTCTGTGCATAGTAGCCAATGTCTACATTGTGACCAATGGTCATGCTGCCTTGAGCGGCCTCCATTTTCATGAAGATCCGTGTGAGCGTCGTCTTTCCTGCTCCGTTTTTCCCCACCAAGGCCACCTTCTGTTTTCTTGGTAGGATGAAGTCGACGTTCTGGAATACCTCGAGATCGCCGAATGACTTGCTTAGCTGTTTTGCTTCGATGCTTACTTTTCCAGAGCGAGGTGCGGCAGGGAAGCGAAATCGGAGGTCAGCTTTGTCCGACGCATCCACTTCAATGCGTTCTAGTTTATCAAGCTTTTTGATAAGGGACTGCGCAAAGGCAGCTTTGTTCTTTTTCGCCCGAAACTTATTGATCAGAACCTCCGTCTCTTCAATGTACTTCTGTTGATTTTTGAAGGCCTGTTCTTGGCGCATTCTTTCGTCCTCTCGCCAAACCTGGTATTTGGTATAACTCGATTTGTGGTCAAAGAGTTTGATGGGGGTAATCTCAATTGTACGCGTTGTAAGGTTATCCAGGAAAGCACGATCATGCGAAATAAGCAGAATCGAGCTTCCACTTTGCTGTAAAAACGATTCCAGCCATTGAATGCTTTCGAGATCCAGGTGGTTGGTCGGCTCATCCAACAGCAGCAATTCAGGGCTTCGGAGCAGGAGCTTTGCCAGTTCAACACGCATCTTCCAACCACCCGAGAATTCACTCATGGTACGGGACATATCGCTTGCCATGAAGCCGAGGCCCTGGAGAATTCGCTGAACTTGCTCCTCTTGGGAAGCTCCACCTAACAGATCGATGCGTTCGTTCGCGGAGGTCAAATCCTCTATAAGTCGGGTGTATTCCAGGCTTTCGTAATCGGTGCGTTCGGACAACTCTTTGGTCAGAGCGTCGACGCGTTCCTCCAATCGCTGGGTCTCTTCAAAAGCTGCCATTGCCTCTTCCAGGATGGTCGCGTTTTCATTGTGCTGCATTTCCTGCGGGAGGTAGCCGATTTGGGCATCCTTGGGCATGCTCACGTTGCCTTGGGTTGGAGATTGAAGGCCAGATATTATTTTGAGCAGCGTAGATTTCCCAGCACCATTTCTACCGACCAATCCAACACGTTCGCGTTGCCCGATAAATAAATCGATGTTTTCGAAGAGTGTCCGTTGTCCGAAGTGAACAGATAGGTTGGAAATGCTTAACATGGGCGGCAAAGGTCGCTCAGGAGTGAGCCAAAAAAAAGCCGGATCCAAAGAGCCGGCTTTTTTGCAGTGAGATCTGTATCAGTAATGCCACAAATCATGTTCCAGAAGGAACAACTCATGCTTGATGCGCTCGGACTCTGCCAATGCATCTAAGCCACGCGCATATGCCGTAATAGGTCGATCGTAGACGTTGGACTCCTTGACGATGAAGCTATTGAAGAAGCGTTTTTGAAACAGGTCTTCATACGTTCTTCGTTGGGCGTCATTCATCGGATTGAAAGCGTCAGCATTCGCAAGCACATATCGGCATTCGGGGTAGTAAAGCCAAAAGAGAGTCTTGAAGCCCTTGGAAACACCATCTTGGTCGAATTCCTCAACGCGGGGTGCGATACCAATAATACGGGCATAGCGCTCGCCTCGTTGCCGATCCCATATCCAATCTTCTTTAATCAAATAGCGTGTAACTGCTTGCGATTGAATCGCAACAGTTCCGATGCTATCCGGAAGTCGTTCATTGGTCGTTAGATCGTACTTCTCAAATCGTACCGTTGGATTCAACATAGAATCAACTTGATTGGGGGAGAGCGGGTATCGAAATTCATCATCATCCCCTGCAGGTCCTGTTCCATAGGCGACGAGGGACCCCTCAACAAGTAAGGCCGTCCGCACCACATCAAATAGGTTCTTCCGATCCGCGATGGGGTTGATAGGATAGTAGTAAGGGTGATTGATTTTCTCGCGCAAGTCCATCTCTTGCCAAATGCGCTGTGTGTACATGACATCGGCCTCACGCAAATGCGGGTAAGGGATGACTCGCTTGGTGATGTTGGATTCTTTCACATACGCTCCATCCAAGACATTGGAGACTTGGGCGTCAGCGGACGATAGAAAGGCCCAACTGAATAGGCAGAGAACAAGGGGGGATATGAACTTACTCATGGGGGTGAGATTGTTAGTTGACTTTGAGCTTCATTGCAGCTACCTGACGCTCGGTTCCATCAGGCATACCAACAATGATGTCTTCGAAATAAACCACGTTGCCTCGGGATACCCGATTGAACAGTTGCTTCATTTCTGCAGAGAGTCGGTTGCTATTTGAACTTTTTTCGACCAAGGTACCGTCACGACTTACAGATACGCTGAAGCTTTTCACGACGACTCGCACGTCGAAGTCAAAATTGACCATTTGAGCGCCCAAACCATCTGCCCCGATAAGAGCTTGTTTACTGATGGTCCGATCTGAGGAAGTTTTACCAACGAAAAACGGAGCGGGATCGGGGATTCGCTTGACCCTGAATTCCTTTGCTGGGAGGGTCTTCTTGCTTCCATCTGGTAATTCAGCTGAGACGGTTACATTCGCCTTGGAATCTCTTCCAGGCGTAATTGTAAAGGTGCCGTCGGATTCCTTTTTAATCTTATGATTGCCAGAAATTCGGACGTCGACCTTGTCTGAAGGGACACCAGGTACCGAGATTTCTACCGGATTGGGTAGTCCGCGATAGAAGACATTCATCTTGGTAGGGGAGACGACCAAAGCAGGTTCTGCGACCGTAAAACTCGGCGTGTAATACGGGAATTCTTGGGTGTTTCCATCAGGTCCCTGAAACCGAATTAAGCCTTTGTAGTTCGCATCGCCAAGGGACATTCCGCGCGTAGAGATGCGTAATTTTCCCAGTCCATCTGTGCCGATTGGCAACGCATCGATTCCTTCAAACTCGAGTTTGGCAGAGTCACGGCCGTTCCATTTGTCGTTGTCGACGTAGATGTCAGGCGGGTTTGTTCCATCGAAAGCTGCGAGTAAAACATCTGCCCGGAATGAATCTCCACGGAGGATGTAGTTGCTTTCGGGAACCACCAATGGCATCAAATTCGTGAATTTGTAAGATTTAGCATCAACGGAGCCCAAAAGCCACGAGAGGATGTCCTCTTGAATGTCCTGGATGTCCAGAGTCATTTTGGTCATGAGGGGCATAACTGCAGCTAAAGGAACGTGGTAAAAATTAGCATGTTCCCAGCTTACTGAGTCCTCTTCTTGCAGTTCATTCTGAAAGGCGAAGGTTTCATCCAACTGAGCCTTAAGGTAGTCGGGGAGTTCTCTGCGGACCCCTTGATTGTCGATTACACTTGTGGTTTTGAGTTGATCCCGAAAGGATTCCATCTTCATCCTCAATTCTCGGGCAGTCCACTCACCTTCTTCGGGAGCTAACGGTTCTGCCATGCCCACGAAAGTGGTTACGTTTTGATATTCATCCTTAATCGGAACCAGAGCCAGATTCAAAACGGTATCCATTCCGTTTTCGTCCTTTCCGAGGTAAGCTTCAAGATTCAATTCTCCAGCTTCCGTATAGTCGCCGGCAGAAGCCGCCATGATGCGGCCTTTCATCTCGGTAATGTAGCTGACGATGTCCGCTGAATTGCCATTGATTTCCTGTGCCTTCGCGTAAAAAGGCTCAACCTTCTCTTTGTTTTGAAGGTATTTTGTTTCCAGTTCTGCGCTGGTTTCGTTGACTTTGGAGTTGAGCGTTCCTTGCGTAGTGCGCAAGCTGTTTTCAACCTTAACGAAACCATTGAGGACTTCTTTGGAAATATTCAAGGCAAGCAGAGCGGTGAGTACTAAGTACATCATACCGATCATTTTTTGCCTGGGTGTTTCTTTTCCTCCTGCCATGATCTAATCTTTTAGTGGATTGTCGATGGCTGGATTATTTACCCATTGCGTTCAGCATATTCGCATACACCGTATTCAGGGAAGCAAGGTTGGTGGCCAATTTTGCAATGTTCTCCTTGTAAGCCTTCGTGTCTTCCACGGATTCGCTCAAATTCGTAACAAGGTCACCCATGCCTTTGTACAATGCGCTATTCACTTCCAGTTGTTGCAGTTGACCTGCGTACATTTCATTCAGAGACGTCAAGTTGTCTGACATCGCCTTCATGGAAGCTCCGACTGTTTCTCCCATTTCACCCGCGTCCTTGAGACCGGTCAATGATTCGCTCACTTGTGCATAATTCCCAGCGAGAGCCTTCACCTGATTCGACGCTTCGGTTAAGGAATCTGAGTAGTCCTCTGCTGCTGCACCCACATCCGCGGCCTTACCCATCTTGGAGGCCTGTTCACCTAAGTGACGCATTCCGTCTCCCAAACGTCCAAGTAAATCCTCGTCAATGTTCGCCTTGGCCAACATATCATCCAATTGTTTTGTTGGCGGTTTTGGACCGTCTCCAGGAACTGCGAGTTCAGGATAAACCAATGACCAGTCTGGATCTTGTGGCAACGGCTCAAAAGCTGAAAAGAAGAAAATAATTGCTTCCGTTCCCAATCCGACAATCAGCATTTCTGATGCAAATGGGTAGTGATTAATTTTGAACAGCGCTCCGATAATTACAATGGATGCACCAATTCCGTACATCTTCGCCATTAGGTTTTTCCAGCCTTTGCTTCCTGGTTTCATTTCTTTTCTGCTTTAGGTTTCAATTAAATTTTATCTCCAATATTTCCATCGATGCTGAGTCATCGGCGAAAAATTAATTCCACTCTTCGGGATCTCCACTCTTGCCTCTGCCCATGTAGGACATAACGCTTCGGAAACCAATGTATGCTTTGCAGGTATCACGGTATTCAAAGGAACGTGTTCCTGTCTGACAATAGTATCCGATGTCTTTCCATGAACCGCCACGAGTGACCTTGCGATGCAATGCAGGGGGGTCGGTAACCTTTGCATTGTAACTGTATTCCGGACTCATGTCATGAGAAAATTCATAAACGGTCTCATCAAAGGCAGTGCTCGTCCACTCAGCAACGTTTCCGGCCATGTTGTACAAGCCATAGTCATTGGGGCTGTAGCTTGTTGTCTCAACTGTATATGCGCCTCCGTCTTCGACATAATCTCCCCGCATGGGTTTGAAGTTGGCCAGGGGACAACCTTGCGCATTTCGCATGTAAGGACCACCCCATGGATAAGGGCTCAGATCTAAACCACCCCGTGCTGCAAACTCCCATTCAGACTCCGTAGGAAGTCTGAATCGTTGCACATCGGATTGTCCGTTCCCGGCTCTGTAGTTATTCATCAACTGCGTGCGCCATGCGTTGAAAGCCTTTGCTTGGCTCCAAGTAACACCGACTACGGGGTAATTGTCATACGCAGGATGCCAGAAATAATCCGCCATGGGCTCGTTGAAACCATAGGTGTAATCACGCACCCAAACCAACGTATCAGGATAGATGTTGATTGTTTCTTCTACGACGAACTGCGACCGATCGCTGTTACCACGCACGGAGTGAAGTTGGTTAAGGCTGTTCGTCTCACCGAACTCGAGGTCTTTTGCTCCTTTGCTAGCTGCAGCATCAAAATTCAACCACCAATACCGAAAATTCAATTTACGTGTGTCATACTGTCTGCGGTTGTAGTACTGGTCTGAACCTTGGAGGAAATACTCGTCATAGAGAAGATCGAAGATATCTTCGTCCTCCCAATTAATGGGGGTTTCCCAATTGAGGACATAGCCCTTGTCAATGAATCGGTCGAGTTCACGGCCTAGTGCATCTTCGGCGAAGAAATAGTCTTCATTGTCGTCTTCAGCGAGCGTATTTCGGTACAAGGAATCCTTTACCCAAGCACAAAATTGCCTGTATTCGTTGTTCGATATTTCATGCACATCGACATAGAAGGCGGGAATCGTTACCGTTTTTGAACGCGTGTTCATCGCAAAAGGAACATCTTGGTCACTTGGCCCCATGGTGTAAGAGCCAAGGTGGATATAATTCATCCCATACGGGTTGACTTGAATCCACTGTTCGCGTGGATAAACGCCCACCAATTCGCCTTGAGGTCCGGCAGTGCAGCCAAACAAGGTGGCTGCCGTGATGAGGATAATGAGAATGTTTTTCATGTTGCTTGCAGGCTAGGTATCCTAAGAGGATGTACGAATACTAACTTCAAATGGTTGCCATTTATTATCCTCAAATCAGAGGAAGCGGGGATTGGCATAGCGATTTGTAGCAGGTATAGATTCGAATTTAAAGCAGTAACTCAAGAAGACTTCGTGCGAACCATCTGAGTAATTACTCAATTCGGAAGTAGTGGAGTCGAAACTATATCCTAGGCGAAATACTTGCTGAGAAGTGCTCGTTCGGTCCTTGGACGTTGTGGCGTATTCGAATCCAACCGTAGGAGCGATGGCATCGCCTGGTCTCCAGCTGACCCCGCCCCAAACCATTTGATTCCATAGAACATTGACGTTGATGTCGGCAATGGTCGCGGCTAAGTCTGTCTTGGCCAGAACGTTTGTTCGCAAAAGCAAATAATCACCGTCCAGCGAATGCGTGTAACCTCCCATTGCGTAGATATGACGACGGGGTTGAATTCCAAAAGATGACAATTCTTGCTCGAGGAGATGAGTCGCTGAAATTCCTGCGTAGAAGGAGCCAGGCTTGCGTATGAAGACACCCAGGTCGATGTCGATCGCACTCGAGCTTGATTTGTCGTTCGGAATCGCATTGTCATCCTGCCACGGGTCAATTGAGATCCATTCGTTGCCTAATTTTTTGGTGAACATGGAGGCGGAGAGACCGGCGCTAACGATTGCACCGTTCGAAAGAGGTTCCATGTGGTAGGCGTATCCCAAACGAGCCATCGTGTTCTCTTCTTGCCCGAGCGCGTCATTGTAAAACGACAGCAACACACCTCCTTGCAATTGGTCGACAAACGTGTGCGCTGTCAACATGGACGTGTTGGGGTCTCCATCCAAACCGACCCATTGATTGCGGTAGGTGCCAGAAATGCACGTCAGTTCGCTGTTTCCAGCAACCGCAGGGTTGAATGAAGCTGGCTCCATAAACCACTGGGTGAATTGCGGGTCTTGCTGCGCGTCCATGGACGTCGCGATGAGCAGACAAAGGCTCGCAGAAAGGAGAAGTCGAGTCATATTAACTGGTTGGTTTTCAACAGGTTGTTATTGAGGGTGTTTTCCCCAAGAACGCTAATATAGAGAAATTCTAAAACTTGTGAATTTCTTTGTGAAAAAAGTAGAATGAACCGGGCGGAGTTAGTTCAGTTTCTGGATGATTTTCCACCACCGATCGGGCATCTTTCCTTGACTCGCTTCGACATAGTCCTCGTAGGAACATCCGGCCAGGTGGGTTTGATTTTTGTTGCCAGGATATGGAATCTCCATCCACCATCGGTCGCTTTTCCCTGATTTGTAGAATGTCACGGCCTGTTCAATTTCCGAGAGGTCAACAACGTATTTAGCATATTCGGAGAGGGGACACTTTGGGTAGTCCGATTTCTGGGCATAAATGCCATCCAAGATGTGCCAAACCACCTGGCCGATTAATTGTGCGCCTAAGTCGCGGTTGTCCAAATCGGGATTGTGTTCAAAGACTCCGATTGCTTTCAGCTGATCACTCAATCCAGCATAGCGTGCGAGTTGGCAGATTGTTTTGGCATCTATGCCATTGGGCCCGGAAAATGCATTCGCTGCGTGGTCGCTACCGCGAATGACGCCGGTATCAATGGAAACTAAATCCGCATCTCGGAGGGTGGGTTCCATCCATTCCGGTCGATCGACGGCTTGCCCGAGTCGAATGGATTCGAACTGCATTTTCTCCAAAAGGTCGAGGGTGTCGGGATCGGTGAGGTATCCTTGGTGACCAATGTTTGTGTAGCTGAAAAGGTAATTCGGCTCGTGCAAGATGATGTCGTTCATAAAATTGCGCGATGTCCCTTGATCTGGATCGGCACCGAAATCCAATCGGGCATCCAAGGTGACCAGCTGAACAGGCTTTCCAAAGGGCTCAAGTGCCCGGTACATGGAAGTAGTGAGGTCCTGTCCACCGCCGAGAATGACTGGAACGATGCCTTGTTGCGTTAATTCGGACACCACGGATTGCACGGCTGCTGACGTATCTGCTTCAGTCACCCCGGGTCGGAGATCCCCAAGGTCTATCGTCGTTTGCCAATGCGCGTGGGGCGTGAGTTTGTACAAGCACTCCCGAATTCGCTGAGGCCCTTCGCTGCAACCTTCGTTGTCGCCACTTTTCCGGCCGTCCATAATCCCAAAAATAGCAACGCGAGCGCCCTCCAATTCTGGACGGTGGTCAAAGCTGTGCACATCAATGCGCTCAGCAATTCGCTGTGAACCTTCCGCATTGGAATAGTGCGGAGTCATAACGGACTCGAATAAATCATAGATGCCATCCAACATAGACGGCAATTTCGCAGATTCATTTCAGGTTGCAGTTCCCTTGCTGAAAGGTTGCTGACACGGAAACGGGGATTAATAGAGCTCTATGTTGCTACTGCCCATTGCTACTGCCCAAGACTCAGGTCGTTTTGCGTTTCCGGCCTTTGGGTCGTTTTGCAGCTTCTTCGATCAATTCCTGAGCACGCGCCCAATCAATGGACATAGCATCTTCATCCTTGGGGATTCTGGCATTGACTTTCCCCGCCTTGATGAAGGGCCCCCAGCGGCCTTCTATAATGCGAACCGTTTCGTCTTCCTCGAATACCTTAATGAGTGCTTTTGCATCGGCTGCGCGCTTGGCCAAAACCAATTCCGTAGCCCGCTCCAATGTTACCGTGTACGGGTCATCTCCCTCGTCGACCTTCAGGGAGACAAACGAGCCATCGTGGCGCACATAGGGGCCAAAGCGTCCGATTGCGGCGGATATTACCTTACCGTCCAATTCGCCAAGCTTTCGAGGTAACTTGAACAGATCCAGTGCCTCCTCCATGGTAATGGACTCCAAGGATTGCGATTTAAGCAACGATGCAAATTCTTTTTCCTCATCTTCTGGATCTCCAATTTGAGCAAGTGGACCATACCGACCGATGCGAACGAGAACGGTTTTTCCAGATTCGGGATGTTTCCCAAGGATGCGCTCCCCCGATGCCCTTTCAGCGTTTTCTTGGGTCTCGTCCACATTCTTCTTAAACCCTTGGTAAAAGTCCTTCAGCATATTGCGCCAATCCATTTGGCCCTGGGCAATCACATCAAATTTTTCCTCGACTTCAGCAGTGAAATTGAAATCCATGATCTGGACAAAGTGCTTGAGCAAGAAATCATTTACGACCATCCCAATGTCCGTTGGGAAGAGTTTCGCTCGCTCTACGCCGGTGTTCTCCGTGTCCGTTTGATCCTTGACGCTTCCACCCTCCAACGTTAAAACTCGAAAGTCACGCGGTGTGCCGTCCCGGTCAGCCTTCTCAACATAACCGCGTTTTTGAACGGTGGAAATGGTCGGGGCGTAGGTAGAAGGTCGGCCAATGCCTAGTTCTTCGAGCCGCTTCACTAGGCTAGCCTCCGTATACCGAGGGGCGTGCTTCGAAAACCGCTGTGTCGCGATAATTCGCGTTCGATTCAAAATCTGCCCCTCTTTCATCGCCGGAAGGCGACCGTCTTGTTCTTGTTCGTCTCCTTCCTCATCTTTTCCTTCGAGGTACACTTTCAAAAAACCTTCAAACGTAATGACCTGCCCCTTTGCTGCAAAAAGCTCCGAGCGCGTGGACACATCGATTGTTGCCGTCGTGTTTTCCAATTCGGCATCGGCCATTTGGGATGCGACTGTGCGCTTCCAAATCAGGTCGTATAGGCGTTCTTGATCACGCTCTCCGGTCATGGTTTTCCGACTCAAATCGGATGGGCGGATTGCTTCGTGCGCCTCTTGTGCACCTTTGGATTTTTTGCCTTTGAATTGTTTGGGGTTGGAATATTCCTTCCCGTACTCTTGGGTAATGACGTTCTTCGCTTGTTTGACTGCATCATCGCTGAGGTTGGTGCTGTCTGTTCTCATGTAGGTGATCAATCCGCTCTCATACAATCCTTGAGCAACGCGCATCGTTCGAGAGACGGAGAAACCCAATTTACGCGACGCCTCCTGCTGGAGGGTTGAGGTGGTAAAAGGAGCTGTTGGCTTTCGTTTCGCTGGCTTCGTTACGAGAGAAACGACCTTGTGTTCCGCCGAGGTGCAATCCGTCAAGAATGCGTGGGCATCGGCTTCATTCTGAAAACGCTGGTTCAGCGGGGCCTTCACATTCAAACCATCCGCGATGAATTCACCGACAACGCGGAAATCCGCTTTGGATTGGAAGGCAGCTATTTCTCTTTCGCGTTCGACAATGATGCGAACTGCTACGCTTTGAACACGGCCTGCGCTTAAGCCGGGCTTCACTTTTTTCCAAAGGACGGGACTTAGGTCAAAACCTACCAGCCGATCCAAAATCCTTCTCGCCTGCTGGGCATTGACCAGGTTGATGTCCACCGTCCGGGGGTGTTCAATTGATTTCAGAATGGCATTTTTCGTAATCTCTGAAAACACAATGCGCTTGGTCGACTCAGGTTTGAGTTTGAGCGTTTCATACAAGTGCCAAGAAATGGCTTCTCCCTCGCGATCCTCATCCGTCGCAAGCCATACAATTTCTGCTTTAGCTGCAGCTTGTTTAAGCTCTTTGACCAGCTGCTTCTTGTCGTCAGCAACAATGTACTGGGGCTCAAACCCCTGCTCAACATCAACGCTTTCATTGCCTTTAGCAAGATCACGAATATGCCCATAGCTGCTCTTTACAACGAAATCTTTGCCGAGGTATCCTTCAATGGTTTTGGCCTTGGCAGGTGACTCGACGATGACTAAATTTTTTGACATGAGGGGGATTTAATCGGTTGCAAAGAAAAGGCCGGAATATTTAAGGCCGCAAAAAAGCTTTCCAACTGTTCAGGTTAAATTCACCGCGGCAACGAATGAAGATCATGTTTAATTCCCCAAACGAAAATCCGCAAAACGGATTCATTGCATCACTCCAGAGGTGGAGCAGATGGGGCTTTTGGGCGGGAGCTATTCTGGTTGTCTTTGCTGTCTATGACCTTGGTGGTGTAGCATTTAAGGACCCTTACGGCATGCATCAGTGGCGCCAATGCGATGCGTATTCCATGGCATTGAACTTTGCATTGGAGGAACGCGATTTATTCCATCCTTCCATGCATTTTTTGCATGGAACAGGGACCGGAGAAGCTGCGGGAGAATTTCCTTTGACTTACTTTTTAAATGGCCGTCTTTGGCGAGGTACGGGTATTTGGCCGTGGACACTGAGGTGGATGCACTTGGCCATGCTGCTCGCTGGAATTGGTGCGCTTTTCAGTTTATGCAGGCGGTTCATCTCTTTGCAATCGTCTCTTTTGGTGGCATGGATGACCATGATGTCGGGTTTGATGGCGTTTTACGGGCCAAATTATTTGGTCAACGCGGCAGCCTTGGGTTGGGTGTTTATCGGTTGGTGGTCGGCCGAGCGATGGCACCGAAACGGAATGGTGAGGGACCGATGGTTGGCCCTGATGTTGGGAGCATTGACTCTTGCGGCGCTGTTTCGGCCCACCATGGTCCTGGGTTGGGTTCCTCTGCTGGTAGCCACGGCGCATGTGAGAAAACGTCGGATCTGGTTGTTGGCCTGTTTCCTTCCGATCTGTGTTGGTATCGGTTGGATTTTGTGGGCTAAAATGCTGAATGCGGCGAATGGAAGCGTGTATTTTTTGACAACCATCCGACCGGTTTGGGAGGCATTGGATCCGTGGACTGTTTGGCATTCCTTTCGAGAGGATGTTTTGCCGCAATGGCATCACCCATTCGTGCTCTTAGCCACCTTATTGATCATGGTCGTCACTTTGCTAAAAACCGGCCGTTCAGACAATCCTGCAGAGCGGTCAGTAGGTTTTAGTTGGCTCGGTATGCTGGTCGGTTTGATGGCTTATTTCGTTTTGTGGTTTGAGAACTTGGATGTGCACGATTATTATTTAATCGAATTCCAGTTGATTATACCCATCACGTTTGGTTGGATAATGCTGCGGTGGGAAGGGCTGCCTCCGGGTCTTTGGCGACGCATTGTTTTTGGAATTGCATGGACGGCTCTGGTGTTTCAAGGATTGGAATCGGCCATTCGGACTCGCATGAAGCATCAGCCTGTTGGAGGTTGGTTGGCCGAGACATTTATTCCACAGCGTGAGCGTGACATTTGGTCCTGGCACCATTGGGATCAAGAACGACGATTTTCAAATATTTCGGAATGGGAGGCGGTGCTGCGGTCATTGGGCATAGACCGATTAGATGGAGTCATATCCATTCCAGACCCAAGCCCCAATATCACGCTATCGCTCATAGATCAGCGCGGTTTTACGAATCTTTACGATGATGCATTTCAAGGCGAGGATCGCATCGCATTTTATGTTTCCAAAGGAGCAAAATATTTAATTTGCAATGACCCGGAAGCGTATGCAGCGCTTGGCAGTAGTCCTTGGTTGAGCAGAGAATTGACAAATTTGGGGAACTTCCGCGTGTTCGATTTGTTGAATTCTGACGCAACTTTGCACTCCCGTGAAAGAAACCAGCATCCTGAAGAATGAAGCCAAATTTTGGATTGGTTTGGACGATCGAACCTCCATGCGGAAATACGTGCTGAAATGAGGCTGAAATCAATCTTTTCGAGAGAAAAAGGGAAGGAGTACCGAGCGGTCTTCAAGCAGCAAGGCTTCAAGGGGCTTGTGAAGAAATACGGGTGGAAACTGATTGTTGCCGTCTTCATGTACTACCTCATTCGGGATTCGATTTTATACATCCTCATTCCATACCTGATTGCGAAAGGGCTCTTCAGCGAATGATCATGGGACTGACAAAGTGACAGTTTTCACGGCGAAAGCCGTAACTTTGTGCACCATATAGACCGAACGAATGAATCCGCTTACCTCTGCCGAACACGCCCATGAGCCATTGGATGAATCCCTCCAAGGACTACCTACCGTGGTCTCGGGTACGCCAACCAATACGCGAAAGCTGTACCTCGAAAGCTACGGGTGCCAGATGAACTTCAGCGATTCGGAAATCGTCGCGAGTATCTTAAACGACGCCGGTTTTTCTACAACCCGGAACGAAGCGGAGGCGGATTTGGTGTTGCTCAATACATGCGCCATTCGAGAGAACGCAGAGCAGCGTGTCCGCACTAGATTGCGTCAATTCAAAAAGGCAAAGAAGGACCGACCGCAATTGGTGGTCGGGGTGCTTGGTTGCATGGCTGAGCGATTGAAAGAATCCTTACTTGAGCAAGAGAAGTTGGTGGACTTGGTTGTAGGTCCTGATGCATACCGGGACATACCCAATCTTGTGGATCAGGTGCAAGGAGGTCAAAAAGCGGTGAATGTGCTGTTGAGCCGAGAGGAAACCTATGCGGAAATCAGCCCTGTGCGTTTGGACACCAACGGTGTTACGGCGTTTATTAGCATCATGCGGGGTTGCGACAACATGTGCAGTTTTTGCGTTGTGCCTTTTACGCGTGGACGGGAGCGAAGCAGGGACCCACAGAGCATTGTGCGTGAGGCGCATGAGCTATTTGAAGCAGGCTACCGTGAAGTCACGTTGCTCGGGCAAAACGTGGACAGTTATAAGTGGAATGTCGACAACAAGGGCCAAGTCAAAAACCCGGAAGAACCTGTGGTTCGATTCGCGGAATTGATGGAGCGTGTGGCAATGGTAAATCCCGATTTACGTGTTCGTTTTTCCACGAGTCACCCCAAAGACATGACCGATGATGTGTTGCATGCCATGGCCAAGCACGAGAATATCTGTAAGTACATTCACCTGCCGGCGCAATCCGGAAACAGTGATGTGCTAAAACGAATGAACAGAGGCTATACCCGTGAATGGTACCTTGAACGAATCGATGCGATCCGCCGAATAATGCCCGTCTGCGCGATTTCAACAGATATTATTGCTGGGTTTTGCGGCGAAACAGAGGAGGATCATGCAGACACCTTGTCCATGATGGAATCGGTCCAGTATGAAATGGCCTACATGTTTGCCTACAGCGAACGCCCGAAGACCTTGGCCGAACGTAAGTTCGAGGACGATGTTCCGGCTGAAATGAAAAGCCGTCGATTACAAGAAATTATCGCCTTGCAGAAGGTGCACGGAGCCGCTCGAACAAAAGCACTTGTGGGGCATACTTATCGCGTCTTAGTGGAAGGGGTGTCCAAGAAAAGTGACGAGGAGTACTTTGGTCGAACAACACATAACGCCGTTGTGGTGTTCCCCAAAGAAAACGCGCAGCGAGGGACCTATGTCAATGTGCATGTGGATGATTGCACTCCGGTGACATTGCGAGGAAAAATAACCACGGCGGAAGCGATCATTTAAATTCCAAGGCATGGACGCAATTTCCATCAAAAGGCGATTTGGGGTCATCGGTACGAGCCATGCCCTTGACCGAGCTGTGACGGTGGCTTCGCAGGTGGCTCCGACTGATTTGTCCGTTTTGGTTTTGGGAGAAAGCGGAGTAGGCAAAGAAATCATGCCCCGTGTTGTGCACCACTTTTCAAAGCGGAAACACGGCCAGTTGATTGCTGTGAACTGCGGTGCCATACCGGAAGGGACCATCGATAGCGAATTGTTCGGCCACGAGAAGGGCGCCTTCACCGGAGCAACGGAATCAAGGAAGGGCTATTTTGAGGAAGCCAATGGTGGAACGATTTTTCTGGATGAAGTCGCGGAATTGCCGCTGACCACTCAAGTTCGATTGTTGCGCGTACTGGAAACAGGGGAATTCATTCGAGTGGGTTCCTCCAAGGTGCAAAAAACGGACGTTCGAGTTGTGGCGGCGACCAATGTCAATTTTGCTGATGCAATTCAGCGCGGTCATTTCCGAGAGGATTTGTACTACCGCCTCAGCCAAGTCCCAATCGAAGTTCCACCGCTGCGCGATCGGTCATCCGATATTCATTTGTTGTTCCGCAAATTCACCACCGACTTTTCTGAGCGATATCAAATGCCTCCGTTGTCTTTGACGCCGGATGCGATTGAGGTCTTGGAAAATTATCCGTGGCCGGGCAACATCCGTCAATTGAAAAACACAACGGAGCAGATGTCCATTTTGGAAACGGAACGTCGGGTCGATTCGGATAAGCTGCTCAGTTATTTGCCGGAATCCCATCGCACTCGCCTCCCCATTCGTGAACCGCAGGCAGACGAAGCGACCATGAATGAGCGTGAAATCCTCTACAAGGTGCTATTTGATATGCGACAAGAGGTTCAGGATCTGAAGAAATTAGTGCACGATTTGATGCAAGGAGGGGATGCGGATGTGAGCACCGAATTGGCCCAGCGAATTTTTAATCAGCCGTCGCCCTCGCTCAAAGAACTCCCCCTCGGCCGGGGACGTGCGGAAGCGCCCGATGGGGATGAAACGTTTGAGTCAGATTGGGCTCCGCAGTCTTGGGAGTCACCTGCGAAATCGGTCTCCCATTCCGATTCGATCAATGAAGCAGAGGAAGTCGAAGAGGTCCTGTCCTTGCAAGATTCAGAGAAGGAATTGATTCGAAGGGCATTGGCCAAGCACCGAAATCGGCGCAAATACGCTGCATTGGAATTGGGGATTTCCGAGCGAACACTTTACCGCAAAATCAAAGAATACGGACTCAAATGATGGGGCATGTTCATGTGCGCTTGCTTTGGATGGGGACGGTTCTCCTCTTCCTGGTCGGCTGTGGCGTTTACTCTCCTTATGGCGCGCAAACGTCCGGAGCCTCGACCTACTCAGTGGATGCTTTTGAGATGCTTACCCCGCTGGCCACAGCCTCGAGTGCGCTAGCATTGGCCGAAGAATTGCGCGATCGGATGCAACGTCAATCGACGCTTCGCCTGGTCGATGCAGAAGGAGAGCTTCAGTTTTCGGGCGAGTTGATTACCTGGGAAATAACACCGGTCAATGTACAGGGCGATGAGACAGCTGCGGCGAATCGCCTCACAATTGGACTGCGTATTCATTACGAAAATACGCTAGATCCAGAGTTGAGTTTTGACCGAACATTCACGCGGTTTGCCGATTACACGAGCGACTTAGACTTGCTTCAGGTGGAGGATGATCTGGTCGCAGATATCGGAGCTCAGTTGTCTCAAGACGTATTCAACGCCTCACTCGGGAATTGGTGATTATCTTGCTTGCCTATGCAGCTCCAACGCCTTCAAGAATTGCTTCAGAATCCCGAATTGATTTCGGGAGAAGACCGGAATGGGCTGATTGCGTGGAGTGAGAAATATCCTTACGCTGCTGCAATATCCATGCTGTTAGCGCGCGCGAGTTCCGAAGGTGGGCACATGAATTCAGAACAAGATTTGCTGCGGGCGGCTTCACACGGCACGTTTCGTCAACCTTTATTTGATTTGATGTTGCGCACTCGGCTGCGGGAAGAGGCTGCAGAAGTGGACGAGTTGGTGGATGCATTTGACCTTCCCGATGCAGGGGACGCTGAAGGTTTCGTGCCGGACGAAGGAGCGGAGCAGCGCATTTTAGATCCATCCAATCCGCTGGAAAGAGAAGCGTTGATCTCTGCTATTGGGCGAACCATTGAGAATGAGGTAGAGGAGTGGAACGAGGACCAGGACGATTCTACGGATTCCCAAAAGACGGAAGAAGAGGACATCATGCGGATTCGGAGGGCCGTGGCCTCTCCGTTTGCCAATTGGTTAGCACAGCGCGCTTCCGATGTGGGATTTGGAGAATCGATTGAGACCCATTCGAAGGCTGTTCAAGAGGAACCTTCCGATGCACGTGCCTTGATTGATCGCTTTATTGCCACGCAGCCAAAGATTGGAAAGATGCGTGAAGTGGACAGCTCAGTGGAGCAATGGGCCAGAGAGAGTGTCATGGAAGACCCTACTTTGGTCACCGAAACCATGGCGCGGATTTATGCCAAACAAGGGAAAATGGGGAAGGCGAGAAAAGCTTACCGTCTTTTGGCATTGAAATATCCAGCAAAAAGCACTTATTTTGCATCCCAATTAAAAAAACTAGGTTTGACCGACAGTGGCCAGGCCAACTCGAACGAATAACAGAAAATCATGGGATACTTTTTGATGGTTGTAATATTGATCGTCTGCGTAATGCTCGGCGTCGTGATTCTCGTTCAAAACCCCAAAGGAGGAGGATTAGCTACAGGCTTCCAAGGAGCAAGTCAAATGGGAGGCGTGCAGAAAACCACGGACTTCTTAGTCAAAGCGACCTGGTACTTGACAGGTGCATTGTTTATTCTGTGCATTGTAGCCGGTGTCTATTTTGGAAATGCACAGCAAGAAACGGGAATTGAAAGTCGCACGGCGATGCCTCCAGCTACGAGCGCTCCAGCTGCTGAATAAGGAATAAAGATTTCGTGATATGAACACGATGAAGCGTGCTTCCCTGACAAGGGGGGTGCGCTTTTTTTGGGTCGAGTCCGAAAACATGACAACTTTGCTCGCTCATGATTCTAAAACATCTCAAAACCTGACACGCCGTCAGTAAGGCACCGAGATCCATTGCTTGGCATGGAAATCGATAACACCTCATACAACCAGACACATCAAAATCTACATTAATGTCAGTTAACATCCAACCCCTCGCAGACCGGGTCCTTGTTGAACCCGCTGCGGCAGAAGAAAAAACAGCCAGTGGAATCATCATTCCCGATACGGCAAAGGAAAAGCCGCAACGCGGTATCGTTGTGGCAGTGGGCCCGGGAAAGCCAGAAGAGCCGACCACTGTCAAAGTGGGTGATTCGGTCTTGTACGGCAAGTACTCCGGAACGGAACTCCAGGTCGCTGGAGTGGACTACATGATGATGCGCGAAAGTGACATCCTCGCAATCGTTTGATCTAAAAGCAATAAAACCCCATAGATATGGCAAAAGAAATTCAATTCAATACAGATGCGCGCAACGGTCTGAAGGCCGGCGTAGATAAATTGGCGAATGCAGTGAAGGTTACGTTAGGTCCAAAAGGCCGAAACGTGGTCATCGAAAAGAAATTTGGTGCTCCCTCGGTTACGAAGGACGGTGTTTCCGTGGCCCGAGAAATCGAGTTGAAGGATGCATTGGAGAACATGGGTGCTCAAATGGTGAAAGAAGTGGCTTCGAAGACGGCGGATGTCGCTGGAGACGGAACCACAACAGCAACGGTTTTAGCCCAAGCATTGATCGGTGAAGGCTTGCGCAATGTCGCAGCGGGAGCCAACCCTATGGACCTGAAGCGTGGAATGGACAAGGCGTCCAAAGCCATCATTGCGCAGCTGCAAAAGTTGTCCCGTGAAGTCGGTAACGACAACTCCAAAATTGAACAGGTCGGTACGATCTCTGCAAACAACGACGAAATGGTCGGGAAGCTCATCGCGGAGGCGATGCGTGTTGTAGGCAATGAAGGTGTAATTACAGTGGAAGAGGCGAAGGGAACCGAGACGGACGTAAAGACCGTTGAAGGAATGCAGTTTGACCGTGGTTACCTCTCACCGTACTTCGTGACGAACAGTGAAAAAATGGAGGCGGAATTGGAAAGTCCGTACATCTTGATTTACGACAAGAAAATCTCGACCATGAAGGATTTGCTTCCCAGCTTGGAGCAAACAGCACAAAGCGGTCGCCCTCTGCTCATCATTGCAGAAGACATCGACGGAGAGGCTTTGGCCACTTTGGTGGTGAACAAAATCCGAGGCTCGTTAAAAGTCGCAGCCGTTAAGGCACCCGGATTTGGAGACCGTCGCAAGGCCATGTTGCAAGACATCGCTGTATTGACGGGTGGGCAGGTCATCTCAGAGGAGACCGGATTGAAGTTGGAAAATGTAACCTTGGAAGATTTGGGCACCGCCGAGAAGATTACCATCGACAAGGACAATACGACCCTCGTCAATGGAAGCGGTGAGAAAGAACAAATCACGGGGCGAATCAATCAAATCAAAGCTCAAATCGAAACCACAACTTCCGACTACGACAAGGAAAAGTTGCAAGAGCGCTTGGCGAAGTTGGCGGGTGGTGTAGCGGTCCTCTACGTAGGAGCTGCAACCGAAGTGGAGATGAAAGAGAAGAAGGACCGGGTGGATGATGCGTTGCATGCGACGCGAGCTGCTGTAGAAGAAGGCATCGTTCCGGGCGGAGGTACGGCTTACATCCGGGCCGCTGAATCTGTGAAAGGAATGGAAGGGTTGAATGCGGACGAATCTACAGGCATTCAGATTGTTTTGCGGGCGCTCGAAGAGCCGCTTCGGCAGATCGTTGCCAATGCAGGCGGTGAAGGTGCAGTGGTCGTCAACGCGGTTCGGGAAGGCAAAGGAGACTTTGGCTACAACGCTCGAACAGAGGTGTACGAAAACCTTTTCGAAGCCGGTGTCATCGACCCAACAAAGGTGACGCGTGTAGCTTTGGAAAACGCTGTTTCCATCTCTGGAATGGTGTTGACCACAGAGTGCGTCATTGCAGACGAAGAAGAAGAAGTTCCAGCAGCGCCACCGGCCGGTATGGGCGGCGGTATGGGCGGAATGATGTAAGCGTTTTTTGACTGAAAAAATAGAAAGCCACCTCAATCGGGGTGGCTTTTTTTATTTCCTCGAGTGGAATCATTGTAACTTGCTCGCTATGTCGGTGACCATTCAAAATGTGAGTCAATACTTCGGTGAGCAGGCCGCTTTGAGCGATGTGAGTTTGGATGTGCCGAGTTCTCAAGTTTTGGGTCTCCTGGGCCCTAATGGCGCAGGCAAGTCAACTTTGATGCGGCTCATTACGGGATATATGTCACCGACGAAAGGAACGGTCGAGGTGTGCGGTATGAGCGTGACATCTGAGCCATTGGAGACGAAGCGCCGTGTGGGGTATTTGCCCGAACACAACCCGGTGCACTTGGATATGTACATCCAAGAATACTTGGATTATGTTGCTCGGATGCACAGCTTATCCGATCGCTCAGATCGGGTGCACGAAATCATTCATAAAGTCGGATTGACTCCGGAATCGCATAAACTAATTGGCCAGCTTTCGAAAGGATTCCGGCAACGTGTGGGATTAGCACAAGCCTTGATTCACGACCCGGATGTGCTGATTCTTGATGAACCAACTTCAGGTCTAGATCCCATTCAATTGGTTGATATCCGTGAATTGGTCAAGGAGGTAGGACAGCGAAGAACAGTCATACTCTCAACGCACATCATGCAGGAAGTGGAGGCGATGTGCGAGCGTGTGGTGCTCATACACCAGGGACGGCTCGTGGAGGATGATACGGTTCAGTCGTTTTCCAATCAAGAGGGCGGTTTAGAGGCCGTCTTTCAATCGCTCGGGTCCGCAGTGTGATGGAAGGCAACCGTTCTCAAGGACGAGTGATGCGCTCTACCGGTTCGTGGTATGAAGTACTCGATGCAGTTTCCAATGAAGTTTGGTCTTGCCGAGCAGGTGGTCGACTGAGGTTAAAGGGGGACCGTTCCACCAACCCATTTGCGGTCGGCGACGAGGTGGTGATGCAACACGACGGCGAGGGAGATCCACCATTGATTGTGGAGCGGAAGGACCGAAAGAATGCGATCGTACGTCGTTCGGTCAATTTATCGAAGGCGACTCATGTGGTTGCAGCAAATTTGGACCGGGCATTTCTTATTGCAACCGTTTCGGCACCCGACACCAGCACGGGATTCATCGACCGTTTTTTAGTGACGGCAGAAGCGTATGGGATTCCGACCACTTTGGTTTTTAATAAATCTGATTTGTGCCCACCTGACTCCCCAGAGGCTGAGAGAGTCCACGAGCTGGAGCAGATTTATGAATCCGTTGGATATGACTGCATTCGTGCATCTGCCAAGACCGGTGAGGGACTGGATGTGCTGAGGCAATCCATGGCTCAGTCAGGTGTGAACTTGCTTTCAGGGCATAGCGGTGTGGGTAAAAGCACGTTGATCAATCGGTTGATGCCGGGTCTCGATCTCAAAACAGGGGATGTTTCTGCAGCACATAGCAAGGGCAAACACACCACAACGTTTGCAGAAATGTTCATGTTGCCGGGCGGGGGATTTATTATTGATACACCAGGAATCAAGGGGTTTGGCTTAGTGGAGCTTGAAAAAGAGCAATTGCATCATTATTTCCCTGAAATGTTTGCTCGGTTGCCAAATTGCAAGTTTCACAATTGCTTGCATCGGTCAGAACCTCACTGCGCTGTGCGCGCAGCGGCTGAACAAAACGACATTCCTTATCAGCGGTATGAGAACTACCTCGATTTGTATGAAAACTTTGATTTAGATCCCAATTATCGCTGAAAATCAGATTCGACTTGCGTATAGATTCCCGGTGCGCAAACTCATGGTATTGTACGATAAAGGTTCATGGGTGTCCCTGTCCCGGAGCGGCAATCCAATGCTCCGCAATATCCCATCCCCTGCAGCACAGTCCCATTCCATATAAGAAGCGCTGCGCGCGTGGACATCCGCTTCTCCGGTCAAGACTTGGCAAAACTTCAAGGCTCCGCTAACGGCTTCAACTGTGAAGAGGTCTGGGTTGAGGGATTCCGGAATCAAATACTCGGACGAGAGTGGCTCATTCCAGCTGGTCACCAACCGGTAAGGAGGCTGTGGTGGATTCGACCGGATGGGCTTTCGTTGGTCCAATTGGTTCATTTCAGCAATGAACGGATTGCTCCCTGCGCTTCCTGCATAAATAACTTCGGACAACGGGTCTGCGATGATACCCAGGACGGGTCCCGTGTGGTCACACAAGGCGATATTGACCGCAAATCCTTCGCGATGATTGAGGTAGGATTCCGTTCCATCCAACGGATCGACCAACCAAAACCAAGGCCATTGGGCGCGCTCTGCATAGGGAGGTAGCTCACCTTCCTCAGAAATAATGGGAATCTGGCTTGCAGACAAAACATGTTGGATGACCCGGTGACTTTCAAGGTCTACCGCAGAAACCAAGCTCCCGTCGCGTTTGGCGCGAATGACCAAAGCTTCATTTTGCTTGGATAGGTGTGCCAACAAGACTTTCGACCCGGCTGCTGCTGCTTGGAGCCCTAATTCTAAATAATTTTCAATGCGCGAAGTCTGCATAACGGCAAGATAGAGATTTGAATTACTTTTGCGCCATCGCAGGGGTGCCTCGAATCGAGCGCTGAGATTATACCCTCATAACCTGACCGGATAATACCGGTAGGGGAGCAAGGCATGGAAAGGATGTTTTCCATGATTCCAGGCCGCACTGCGTCATTTAGTAATTAAAAACTCAAACGACGATGCGCAAGACGTCTTTATTCTTTATTCTTTTTGGATGCCCGTGTATCCTCTTCTCCCAAGCGAAGTCCCCGGAGGATTCACCGCAACTGTCAGAAGTTCAAGTGGATTCCATCTTGAAAACGGTAGAATTGTTGCCAGCAACGATTGCAGCCATTCAAAACCCGGAAAGAGCTCCGTTTCCAAGACAAACCATTGATGCGGTTGCATTAGCCAAGCGCGATGGTTCCATGGACATGCCTTTTTTACTTCGCTTTACCCCTTCATTGGTGGTGACTTCGGATGCGGGCGGCGGTGTAGGTTACACATCGATGCGCATCCGAGGATCGGACCAGACCCACATCAACGTGACGTTGAACGGTGTTGCGCTGAATGATGCTGAATCCCATCAAGTGTACTGGGTTGATTTGCCAGACTTATCAAGCAGCGTGGACGAGTTGAACATTCAGCGAGGAGTCGGAAGTTCATCGAACGGACCGGGCGCGTTTGGAGCCACGGTGGGCATGCAAACCATGCAATTTGATCGGAATCCAGGCGGAAAATTGCTGGTTGCAGGAGGATCATTTGGAACGCAAAGAAGCATGCTTAAATGGTCCACCGGCGAGTTGGGTGCTGGTTTCTACATGGAGGGAAGGACCTCGCGGATTTTGTCCGATGGATACATGGACCGGTCGGGAAGCAAGCTGACCAGCATGCAATTGGGATTGGGCTACCAATGGCAATCGGGTCAGATGTCCTACACCGCGATGTTGGGGCACGAACGCACGCAGCAAGCTTGGTATGGCGTGCCTCAGGTGTCGCTTAACGGAACGCCCGAAGAAATTTGGGACTGGGCTGCCAACTCTTACGAATATGGATACGGTGCGGATAGCACCCGAATATTGGATTTGATCTCCCGAGGTCGCCAGCATAATTATTACCGGTATGTGGATCAAGTGGACGATTACCGTCAAGACCATCATCAGATCCATGCGAGTCAACGATGGGGAGCATGGGATTTTGGAGCGACCGTTCATTATACAGCAGGAGGCGGGTATTATGAACAGTACCGGGAGGCGGATGATTTGAGCCTGTACGGTGCAGGCGATTTGGGACTGGCGGATACCACCATTTCTTCTGGGGATGTTATTCGCCGAAGGTGGTTGGGCAATGACTTTTACGGCGCGTTGATCCAGGGCACAAGAAAATGGTCATCGACAGCCTTGCAGTTCGGTGCCGGTTCTTTTCGTTACGTGGGCGACCATTTTGGCCAACCCATTTGGATGCAATATGGAGCGTCCCAGCTTTCGCCGCAGCACCGATACTACGATAACCGAGGTGAAAAGACGGATCGTTACGGATTCGTAGGCTTGGATCGGGATGTTTTCGGAGGCGATGTCCGCGTGCGTGTGGAAGCACAATGGCGGCAGGTCGGCTATCAGGTGCACGGCACAGACAACGACCTTCGCGTTCTCGATGTGGATACGGTGATGGCTTTTTTGAATCCTAAAGTGGGAGCAGATTGGTTGATTAATGACCAAAATCGTGCGTTCATTTCCGTTGCACAGGCGAGCCGAGAGCCAGTCAGAACCGACTACATTGACCGAGCCACCAGCGCCTATCCGCTTCCGGAGCACTTGACCGATGTCGAACTGGGATGGGAACATTCAACGTCGACCTGGAGCATTCAGGCCGTGGCTTTTTACATGCGGTATGCCAACCAATTGGTGCTGACGGGAGCCCTCAATGACACGGGCTCTCCCATTCGCCAAAATGTCGACCGCAGTTACAGAGCAGGCCTTGAATGGACCCAAGAGTGGAGGCCATTCAATGGGTTTAAATGGTACGGAACGACCACGCTGGCCCTCAATCGAATCGAGGCATTTGATGAGGTCTTATTTGATTATGCCGAGGGATTTGACCCCGTCGTCTCGGTGGCGCATGAGGGCACCGCTATCAGTTTCTCGCCCGGCTTCACAGCCTCTAGCGTGGCTTCTTGGGAGTTCTGGAACCGGATTTCATCCGAAGGTTTGGGATCGACCGCTTCGGTAGAATGGTCCTTTCGGCATGTCGCACGTCAGTTTCTTGACAATACCTCATCGGAAAGCCGTTCTCTGCCAGCTTATGCTGTTCACGATGCGCGCTTGCGTTGGATGAAGCACCGATCGAATGCGGGGCACATAGGCGTTTCTTTGTTTCTTAGGAATCTCCTGAATGCCCAATACAGCGCGAATGGTTGGACATACAGTTATTTGTATGGAGGCCTAGATGCCATGTCAACCGAGGTATACGTTTACCCTCAAGCGGGTCGCAATGGACTCGTCTCAGTGGAACTCACCTTCTGAAATCAGAGCTCGTTCATCCGGTTTGGCGCGCTATCTTTTGGTAGTTTTTGGGGTCGGGCAGCCAAGACAAATCTTGCGGGCGCTGCTCTATGGCCTGGCCGACAACGACCAAGTCTGCTCCTGCATGCCAAGCGGCATGGATTCCTGCGGCATCTTGGATGCCACCGCCGATGATCAAGGGCGTGGACGTGCTCTTACGGACTGCTGAAATGGCCGATACAGGAACGGGTTGTCCTGCACCGCTGCCTGCATCCAGGAAAGTCAGTTTGAGACCCAACATTTCCCCCGCGACAGCCGTTGCAGCGACGATTTGAGGTTTATGGAGGGGGATCGGTGTTGTTTGGCTGATGTACGCCGCTGTGCTCAATGGACCGTCACCGACTAATATGTAACCCGTTGGGACGACCTCCATGCCCATCTGTTTAATTCGCATGGCCGATTCTACGTGGCGACCAATTAAAAAGTCGGGGTTTCGTCCGGAAATCAGGGAGAGAAAAAGAACGCTGTCCGCACCGGGTGTTACTTGTTCAGGAGAGCCAGGAAAAATGGTCAACCTACCTTGAAAGCGAGCCCGCAATGGATGAAGCACATCTTTGACTTGGCGCCTGTTGAGCAAGCTACCTCCGATGAAAACATCCGTGACGGGGGACGCTGCCAATGCGTCAATGAATCGCACCCAATCTCTTCCGACGGGCAAGTCATCCGGGTCGAGCAAAGCGGCAAGCCGCTTAGTGCCTTCCATCTGATCTTGTACGAGAGTACTCAGCCAATTCATGAACGGAATATACGTTGAAAGGTGGGATCAAGCACCTCTTCCCTCAGCATTCCATGTCCTGAGGGTATGGAATGAAAGTGAATATGCGGTTGTTTTCTCGTTAGCCTTTTAAGGCGGTTTGCATTGGATGCGGGAATGATTTTATCGCGGTCTCCAAAGGCTAAGTCGATTCGGTTGCTCTCGAGAAACGCGCGACTCAACGCTCGGTGTGTTGGCCAGCACAACCGATGTGCACGCCAACCGTGCCAGACCATCATGCGCATTTCGTGTGATTCGATATGAAATTCACTGAAGGCATACAGGTGTTTTGACAACAAGCCAACGGCATGCAATCGGGCGTTCAATCTGCGGATAAGCGCGGCATTTCGGTCAATGAAAAACCAAGCCCATCGGCCAAGGCGAGTGTGAACTGTTAGGCGATAGAAAGGCGATTTTTTCAATCCGTCAGGTGCCATCAAAAGGGTGTGCGACCATTTTTGGGGGGTATCGTGGATAAGGGCCAGAGCCACGCGTCCACCGATGCTGTAGCCGAATAATTTGCGTTGCTTGGCCTGCGGTGCTTCTCGTTGAGCTATGGCTTCGAGCACTTTGTTCATTTCAGATGGCGAGATGGGGTGATCCCATGGAATAGAATCCGATCGCGGTTGGCTTTGTCCGTGGTGCAATAGGTGCACTCCAATGAAGCAATCAGTGGGAGCCCAGCGTTTCGCAACGGGCAGTAAATCTTCCAGCGGCCTTGCAAATCCGTGGAAACCAAATGTGACCGAGTCGATCGGGAATTCTGAACCTTGGGCGCTGCTCAATACCGCATATTCAATGGACCACAGTCCGTAGTCCATGTGTTTGCGATGTGTTTGCGTTTGGGTTGTTCTAAATTCCACAGAGTAAAGGTCGTTTTCATTGTTGATAGCCCGTGAAAATTGTGAAAGACTTTTTCCGAAAGGACCCAATCTGAGGTGTAATTTTGTTCGCGGAAATTACCCCAACTTCGTTGTACGCATGATTCCTGCTCATCATAAATGAGTGGGTAAAAAAAAAATGCCCAAAGACAAACGCATCAAATCGGTACTGCTCATCGGAAGCGGACCGATCGTCATTGGACAGGCTTGTGAATTCGATTACTCTGGATCGCAAGCGGCTCGCTCACTTCGTGAAGAAGGCATTGAGGTCGTTTTGATTAATTCAAACCCCGCGACCATCATGACCGACCCGGTTATTGCGGACCACGTATATCTGCAACCGCTTGAGCCGGAATCCATTGAGAAGATTTTGCGGGACCATCCATCCATCGACTCTGTGCTGCCGACCATGGGAGGGCAGACCGCCTTGAATTTGTGCATTCAGTGCGATGAAATGGGACTCTGGAGTGAATACGGTGTGAAGATGATCGGTGTGGACATCGAAGCCATTGAAATTACAGAAAACCGCGAGCGCTTCCGTAAACTCATGGAAGAGCTTCACATAGACATGGCCCCACAAGCCACGGCTAAGAGTTTTTTGGAAGGGAAAGAGGCGGCGCAAAAATTTGGATTCCCTCTCTGCATTCGTGCGAGCTACACATTGGGGGGAGCTGGCGCCAGTATCATCTACGATCCAGCAGACTTTGACGAAGCGCTGACCAGGGGATTGCATTTGAGTCCTATCCATGAGGTGATGATTGACAAAGCGGTCATGGGATGGAAGGAATATGAGTTGGAGCTTCTCCGAGACTCGAATGACAATGTCACCATCATTTGCTCGATTGAGAATTTTGATCCCATGGGCATTCATACCGGTGACAGCATTACGGTCGCACCGGCGATGACATTGAGTGATACGACCTTCCAGCGAATGCGGGATATGGCCATCAAGATGATGCGAGAAATTGGCGACTTTGCGGGAGGCTGCAATGTGCAATTTGCGGTTTCCAACGATGAGCATGAGGACATCATCGCGATTGAGATTAACCCTCGCGTCAGCCGATCATCGGCTTTGGCGTCCAAGGCAACAGGCTATCCCATTGCAAAAATCGCGGCCAAATTGGCGATCGGCTATCACCTCGACGAGCTTGCCAATCCCATTACGGGTACGACGAGTGCGATGTTTGAGCCAACGCTCGATTATGTAGTGGTCAAAGTGCCTCGTTGGAACTTTGATAAATTCAAAGGTGCGAACCGAGAACTGGGCTTGCAGATGAAAGCCGTGGGAGAGGTAATGGCCATCGGTCGCTCCTTCCAAGAGGCCTTGCAGAAGGCGGCTCAATCCTTGGAGGTGGGTCGAAATGGACTGGGATGCGATGGCCGAGAATTGAGAGATCAGGATGCTATTTTTCACAGTCTGAAGCATGCGAGTTGGAACCGGCTGTTCCACCTGTATGACGCCATGAAGTTGGGAATTTCAATTCGGAAGATTTACGAATTGACCAAAATTGATCCGTGGTTCTTGCGTCAAATTGAGGAGCTGGTGCATCTGGAAGAGGAGATCGGTCAATACAAGCTCGATACGATGCCGGAAACTTTGTTGCGCGAGGCGAAACAAAAAGGATATGCGGATCGGCAAATTGCGCACATGCTGGACTGCTTAGAATCCGAAGTGCATGAACACCGGCTGGGACTCGGGATAGTAAGGACCTACAAACTGGTTGACACCTGTGCAGCGGAGTTCCCCGCTCAGACTCCCTATTATTATTCCACCTTCGAGACGGAGAATGAAAGTACCGTATCGGACAAAAAGAAGGTCGTTGTTCTCGGCAGTGGTCCCAATCGGATCGGTCAGGGAATTGAATTTGATTATTGCTGCGTCCATGGCGTATTGGCGGCCAAGGAATGCGGCTACGAGACCATCATGATCAATTGCAATCCGGAGACCGTCTCGACTGATTCGGATACGGCGGATAAATTGTATTTCGAGCCGGTTTTCTGGGAACACATTTATGACATCATTTTGCACGAAAAGCCCGAAGGGGTCATCGTGCAATTGGGAGGGCAAACAGCATTGAAGTTGGCAGAGAAGTTGGAGCGGTTTGGCGTCAAAATCATTGGCACGAGTTACCGTGCTTTGGATTTGGCCGAAGACCGAGGGTTGTTCTCTGCTTTGCTGCGTGACCTCGGTGTGCCTTACCCAGAATTTGGAGTGGTGGAGACGGCGGACCAGGCCAATGATTTGAGCAAAACGCTCGGCTTTCCGCTGCTGGTGCGTCCGAGTTATGTGTTGGGTGGTCAACGCATGAAAATTGTCATCAATGAGGAGGAACTCGAGCGTCATGTGATTGATATCTTCCGAGATATGCCTGACAATCAAGTGTTGTTAGATCACTACCTCGATGGAGCTATTGAGTGCGAAGCTGATGCAATCTGCGATGGAGATGAGGTACGAATTATTGGCATCATGCAGCACATTGAACCCGCGGGTATTCACAGCGGTGACAGCTACGCGGTCTTGCCACCCTATAACCTAGGGGATTTGATCATGACCCAAATCAAAGAGTACACCAAGCGCATCGCACTGGCACTGGAAACCGTGGGGTTGATCAACATTCAGTTTGCTATCAAAGACGACGAAGTGTACATCATTGAGGCGAATCCCCGTGCTTCCCGCACGGTGCCGTTCATAGCCAAAGCTTATGGAGAACCCTATGTGAATCATGCGACCAAGGTGATGATGGGCGAGGCTAAATTGAAAGATTTGCCTCACAACCCGAAACTCGAAGGATACGCGGTCAAGATTCCGGTTTTTTCCTACGAAAAATTCCCGGAAGTGAACAAAGAGTTGGGACCTGAGATGAAATCTACGGGTGAAGGAATTCGGTTTATTCCCAACCTGAGTGATCCATTTTTCCGAAAAGTATACAGCGAACGAAACTTGTATCTTAGCAAATAATGTTTGCAGGTTTTTTTCGTACGCTGGCAACCATTTTCTTGGTTTGGTTTGTCTTTCGTTGGTTGGACCGCGTTTTCAGCGGATCCCGACGCAAGCAACAATATGACGGCCAAAAACCACCTCGAACAGGTCGGGACACAGCTGATTCAACTTCCCAAAGAAAGAAGCCTAAAGACGATGCGATCGGTGATTACGTCGACTTTGAGGAAGTTTCCGAAGACAAATAGATTTGTCCGAAGCCTTGGTAAGATCCATTGTACCTTGGGTTTAATTTGAGTGAGCGATTATGGAAAAAATCAAATCCCATTTTACACAGCACGGCATTCATTATGCCGCAGTCCTGATTTTTTATGCCATTGCGGCCATGTTTTTCTCAAAGTCCTTTGATGGCTATGTTGTGCGTCAGGGTGATATTGAAGGTTACATTGGGATGAGCAAGGAGGCGAGGGATTCGCGGGTGCTTTTTGATAATTCCGTGGGCTGGACCAATGCCATGTTTGGGGGCATGCCGACTACCCAAATCAATCCTGATAAAGCGCCTTTTGATGCGGTCTCATCCATCCGAAGGTTCATTAATTCCTTGACCGGATTTGGTGGAATTACGGTGTTTTTGTTGGCAATGATCGGGGGGTATTTGTTGGCGATTGCGTTGGGTGCTTCTCCTTGGATTGCGATGCTGTGTGGCGTCGGTATCGGACTTTCAACGTTTGAAATCTTGTATTTTTCTGCAGGTCATAACTCGAAGGTGCATGCCATCGCATACATGCCCTCTGTGCTTGCTGGCGTGATTTGGGCATATCGAAAAAACTTATGGATAGGCGCCGCTATTGCTGCCTTGGGTACGGGATTGCACATCGCATCTGGGCACCCTCAAATGACGTATTATTTGCTATTCTTGCTGGTCGGCATAGGCTTAACGGAAGTTTATCGAATAGGCGTTTTGGAGAAGGATTGGTCGAAGGCGCTTAGAATAAGTGGGATCCTACTCGCAGCAGGAATCGCGGGTGTCCTGCCGCGGGCGACCCATCTACTCGAAACGAAGAGCTATGCAAAACATACGATTCGAGGCGAGCAGATCCTGTTTGCAGATGCTGCAGACCAAAGCACGGATGTTGATTCTGATCCAGGATTGGATCGGTCTTATATTTTGGAGTACAGCATGGCGGATGGGGAGTGGTGGTCCATTATGAGCCCTAACATCAAAGGCGGGAATAGCCCCTATTATTGGGGGGAGCAATCTTCTTCAGGTGGAGCGTTTTATTTCGGTTCAATTTTGGTGGCCTTGTTCTTCATGTTCTTGGTGGCTGGCCGTGATCGGTTGCGTTGGCCCTTGTTAGCTATCACGTTAGTGACCATTATTCTCTCTCGCAGAAGTGGAGGATGGTTGACGGATTTCTTTCTGGATTATATCCCCTTGTTCAATAAGTTTCGGGACACCAAAATGATGCTGATTCTCGTGTTGTTGACCGTTGCAATGGGAGCGGCACTGGGTCTGAAAGAAATGATTCAATCCATTGAATCCAAAGAAGGCATGGCCAAGCGGCAGCGAAATTTATGGTTGGGCAGCTTGGGTGCACTCATGGCTACTTTTGCTGCATTTTATTTGATTCCAGAGGTCTTTTTTGATTTTCAATCGAGCATCCGTCCAGATCGAGCCGTAGCGCAATTAGGCTACTCGGAATCGCTTGCTCGACGATTGGAAATATTCCGACCTGATGTACTCCGCACACTTGGATTGCTCGCGATTTTAGCAGCCGTGGTCTCAGCCATGGTATGGAAAAAACTGAAGCCAACTTGGGGTGTAGTGATTCTTGTTGCGGTTACAACGGTTGACCTTTGGCAGGTGGACCATCGGTATTTTAACGACGATAGCAATTGGGTCAAAAAAGTTGACCACGCGTTTCCTTTTTCTCCGTCAGCGAAAATGATGCAACTCTTGGAAAAGGACTTCTCCAAAACTCCCGAAAATCAAGAGAATGCGGAACGATTGTATGCGAGTTATCTCGAGCGAATGGGCGATGTGCGTCTGACCCGGAACGAGAAAGATCGTTTGCGGGTGGTGAGTCAATTCGGAGCGATGAGGTTTGCATCACCCTACCGAATTTTGCGATGGGAAAATCCATTTAATGATTCATCGACCTCCTATTTCTTTCAAAGTGTCGGAGGATATCACGCAGCTAAGTTGCGCAGGTACCAAGATTTTATTGAACGGGTGCTGATGCCAGAGCGCGAGCGGTTGGTTGAGGCCTTGCAGTCCGGGCAAGACCAGAGCGCCTTTGGACAATTGATCGGATTGCGTATGCTGAATACCCGGTACATTTTGTTTGAGAATATGCAAGATCCTTTTCCTGTCCCTGGTTGTCCGGGTGCTGCATGGGTTGCAACGGATTGGACATGGGCAGCGAATGATAACGATGAAATGGAGGGCACGGTCAACCTCAATGATCCGCGATCTGCGGTGATTCATGTTGATTTTGAAGATGAAATGCAGGCGTTGGAACCTGGAGCCTCAGGACGGGTTGAGTTAACAGATTACGCTCTTGACTTTTTGGCTTACGATGCTGAATTGGATCAAGCGGGTTTGCTGGTTTTTTCTGAAATTTGGTATCCCGAGGGATGGGAGGCGCAAGTAGATGGCGAGCCGGTCGAAACCGTGCGGGTAAACTATATTTTGAGAGGGCTTAAAGTTCCTGCTGGGTCGCACGAAATCACCTGGACTTTCGTCCAAGAGAAGTCGAATGCACTGGAAGTGGTGGTGAATTTAATTTTCGTTTTATTTGTTTTAGGTGCGGCATGGAGGGGGTTTAAATTGAATCATGAAGAAATCAAGCGGGTGTAGGTCATTTCCTCTGTCCGAAGGGGTAGAGGTAGAATGGGCTTGGGGGAATGAAGCGCTCCAAAACGTCGATTGGACGGAGTTGGATCATTTCTACGCAACAGAAAGGGCGTACTCGGTTTTCCTCGATACCCGGATGATTCGTGCGTTGTTGTCCAGCCCCGAAAGGCCCCTTGCCATCCTGCGTTGGCGCCGAGCTGGGCGGCTAATCGGAGTTGCAGCGGTTGAAGATACCTGTGCAGAAAGTGTTGGATTGGAGGCGCATATTTCTTCGGAACGCCCTTGGTTCCGATGGGTAAACCGCATGCTCCACGGCAAGGACAATCGTTTTCAATTCCAAGTCCGGGTGGTCGGGACGGTGCTTGGAAGCGGCACCCACGATCAAGTGTGGGCTTCTGATGTGAACGAAAACCATGCTCGTCGTTGGTTGAATGAAACCATTTTTGAAACCATTCAGCTCAATGGAAAATCCTCACCGCGTGTGGTGATGGTCAAGGATGATCCAATTTTAGATCATCAGCCTCGCAGGGTTAAACATCCAGGGTGGATTCCACTGGAATTTGATCCCGAGATGTTGCTGCATTTAGACCCGGAATGGAAAGATATTGAGTCGTACAAAGCGGCAATGAAAACGAAGGGGCGGACCAAAATCAACCGGATATTAGCCATTTCGGACACGTTGGAAATGAAGGCATGGGACCTCGGTGAAATTGAGCAGCAGGGTCACAAGCTGATCGCACTCTACCAACAAATTTATGAGCGATCGGGTTTTCGATTGGGTTCTCTCCATCACCGAGAATTCGTCGAATCCAAACGGGCTTGGGGAGACGATTTTGTGGTCAATGGTTTTTACTTAGTCGGTCAATTGGTCGGATTCCAATGCGCCTATGTGGGCGTGGAAGAAACCGAAGCTTTTTTTGTAGGCTTTGATCCAGAATTCATCAAGACACACGCGATTTACCAGCGCATGCTGGTGGAGTTCATTCGGATTGGTTTGGAGCGCGGAAGCAAACGCGTGAACATGGGGCGTACCGCCTTGGAAATTAAGTCTTCCGTGGGGGCTTTGCCACGCAGATTACAATGTGAAGTTCGGTTCAAAAACCGCTTATTTCATGAAGTGGTTCGAAGGTATACCCGGGGTTATGATCCCGTTCAACCTGTTATGCGACAACCTTGGAAACAAGATGCCTATCCGCCAAAGGCTCATCTAGAACTCCATTCCGCCTGATTCCCCTTGACCATTGTAATCACCGCGTCCCATTCCGGAGCGCCTCCGCTCTTCCAATTTCCCAATCTTCCACGTTGCGGTCAAAAACAAATTCTGTGATTCTCGTTTGAACCTGTTTTCTTGATAGAGGTTTGCAAAGTCGGAGATATACGACCATTCGCGGGTATTGAATACATCACTCAACTTTAAAGCCAATGTCAGGTCTCCATCCAAGAGGGAACGCTGAATGTTGGCATCAATGAAGGCAAATCCGTTGAACTGGCCTTGGGTGGTAATGGAAGGCCCCCGATACATTCCGTTGATTTGCCATTTCCAACGGCGGTCTTCCCCCCAAGATTGGTTAGCAAAAACGTTTAAGTTGTACGACCATCCAGTAGCGTCTGAGGCGAATTCGACATCACCGACGGTGTTTTGAAGGTGGTAAACAGAACCGGTCAAACGAAATTGACCTCCTTGGCCAAACGGCATCATGGTGATGACCTCGAGTCCTTCATTCTGTCGGCTTCCCTGATTGATCCAACTGGACGTTCGAATGCCTTCCTCACTAATCGACGAGTACCGTTGGATGATGTCATTGGTGATTTTAAAGAAGAGAGAGGTGGTCACGGACATGCGACCCCTGCTCCATTGGTGACCAATCTCCATGGAATTGGTGAATTCTGGCTGCAATTCTGGATTGCCGGTGCGGATGTTTCGGCTGTCGCTGTCGTCGATGAACGGCGAGACTGATCTGCCTCGCGGCCGATTGACTCTCCGGCTGTAGCTCGCAATCCAGCTGACTTCATCGCTGCGTTGCTTGGAAAGATTGAACGAGGGATAGACAGAGAAATAATTGTTCTCAAAAGATTGGTCCCTTTCCCATTGAGCCGCTGTGAATACCTGTTCCAATCGCATGCCTCCTTGCACGCCCCAGACTCCAAATTTTCGGCCATAAGTGGAATATATCGCATGGACATCTTCCCGGTATGAAAAATCAAAGGAGCGGCGTTGCGGATTGATCGGGATGTACAATCCTTGCTCCCATTCCGCGGAGTCAGCAGCTAAGTAGGTGAATTCATCGTCTTTCAGAGAGAGGTTCGATTTCCACCCCCATTCCCACTTGCCATCGTGGGCAAGGGGTTTTTCGAAATCAATTTGTGCGACCGTGCGGGTTGAAGCGTTTTCTTGCAGGTTGGTATCCCGCACGGAAAGCTCAGTGGTGGCAATTTCTTCGATGAATTCATCGGACGCTGAAGATGAATTGGAATGCCGAATTTGAGCCGACAGGAAGTGGGAAGGATTGTTGTCGAACTCTTTGCGGTAGCTCCCGTCCAAATCCCAACCCGAACCGGAAGTTTTATTCCTCGCCTCGCGAACCGTCTCAAAGACGGAACCTGTATCCCACTCCTCGAAATTTTCGATGTTATTGAGGTTATCTCCAGCGTTCTCGTTCAGGTTGATGTTCCATGAAAGAACCTCCGACTTCGATGGATACCATTCCATGCCGAGTCGTCCGCTCAGACTTGCCCGCTCTCGGCCACCGCTTCTAATTTGTTCCGTAACCGAGGTGCTGTCTCCGGTCAAGGTGCGGTAAGTTTCCCCTTCGCGAAATTGATCCCGGTAGTTCCAGCTTCCGCTGCTGAACACTGAAAACTTCTCGCTCTTGTAATTCAATGACAGGGATGCATTGTGGTTATCTCCCGTGCCAGGTGTGATTTGGGCTTGGCCGTGAAATCCTTGGAGCTTGTTCTTTTTGAGGATGATATTCAAAATGCCCGCCATGCCATCGGGATCGTATTTCGCAGAAGGGTTGGTGATGACCTCAACGCGGTCGATGGAACTCGCAGGAATCTGTTCCAAGAATGCATTTTGCGAAGCACCGCTCAGTCCTGAGGGGCGCCCGTCGATGAGAATTTGTACCTGGGACGAGCCCCTGAGCGAAACGTTTCCATCGATATCCACGGTGACAGATGGCACATTTACAAGCAATTCACTTGCTGTACCTCCGGCGGCCGACAGGTCATTTCCCACCCGGAATACTCGGCGATCGATTAACATTTCGAGGGAACTCTCTTCCGCGATGACAAGCGCTTCCTCGAGGTCATTTACCTTGGGGTTGAGGGTGATAACCCCCATATCCCGAACAATGCTCGTCCGCGGCGATAGGATGAACGGCTCCGAGATGAACCCCTCGAATCCCATGAAATTGACCTGCAGGGTATACCGACCAATGGGAAGTTCGGTGAGCTCAAATGCACCTGTTTCATCAGCCAATTGACCGGAGGTGATGGAGCTGTCCTTCGCACTGATCAAGGCTATGGAGGCAAAAGAAATACCCCGACCGCCTGATGCATCCATTACTGTGCCAAGCACGCTGCCAATGGCCGGCCTTTTGCCTGCGCCATTGGGAGGTCCACCGGGTCTTTGGCCCCAAGCGCTGTTCAGCAGGCCACCTGCGATGAAGCACCCAACGATCGCCGCTGATGCCATGACTCGGGAAGAATAGGAGTGTTTCGACATATGAAGTATAAGACGATTGCCCCCCTGATTTGTTTAATGGAGCCTCAATTTCTCTCTGCAATTTGCGTTGTAATACACGGACTTCAATGGCTTGAATGCATATAACTCAACACAAGGCCGTTATCAATTAGGCCATTCATTCTGCACAAGGACTCCCCGAGAAGTTTCCACCCATTCGGAGCCAACCCATTCGGCTTGAGCGACCATTAGGGCTCTCCGACCGGCCAATTCTGCCTTTGCATCATCTGCATCATACAGCAAAGTGACATCTGTTTTGCGGTGTCGAATTCGCATCCAATGCGCTGGCTGAAGGGCAATCCAAGCAGTTGACGTGTTCCAGATTGTAGGCCAATCTTGGAGGTGACACCACCAACCCACACAGCAGTTGATCCCATGACTTTTGGGTAAAACTGGATGAGATAGATCCTGAAAATGCTGAAAAAACCACCCTTTCATCCAAATGTGATGCGCATCTACTTGCCACTTGCGTTCCGCAAGCCACGGCTGAACCTCTTCTCGCTGAGTCAACTCGATTTGCCGTTGAAAAACGGTCAATTTTTGGTCAAGGGAATCCTTGGGGTCCAGGCCAATCCAGCTCGTCCACTGGGACGAACGGCGAGCACTCAGATAAAACTTACAGGCCAATTCAAAGTGAGTCCACTCTCCATTGCGCTCAGCGAGAAGGTCGATTTCACCCGCGGTTTGCTTACCCAATTGCACCACTTCGTTTTGCGCATGCACGGTCCATTCTGGATGTTCGTGAAACCACCACTGGATCAACCGTTCGAAGCGATGTCCGAGGCGCATGGCTTTCGACCCGAGAACCTCGGCTTCAGCCCGTGGTGTTCGCTCGGCGTCATGGATCCACTGATCGAGGTCAAGCCGAGCGGCTTCAAAGAACCCTGGGGTCAAATGACGTTCAATTCCTGGAGCTTGACATCCCATTAACGCGGGGCTTCCGACCGCCCAAACCAGCTCTTTTTCCAGCGGAGAAGTGCACGCCTCCAATAAATGAGGGAGGGTAGGAGGCCAAGCGGGGTTTTTTTCCATGGGTGGAAGGCTATCTTCGCGCTCAAATTAAGTGAATAGATGCGAACGATAGCGCACATTCCCCACCCCTTGATGCGGATTACCATCAACCATTGGAATGAAAAGTTCCAATTGCGGTATGAGCTGGACCGATTTGAGCAGACGTATAAATTTGATGACAGCGAATTCACCTTGTCCGATCTAGAGCGCGCAGGTAATGCTATGGCGGATCAGGTGCTGCGGATTTTTGTCGAGATGCGCAGCACATATCAGCAGAACACTTCACCGAACCAAACAACGTAACACCCTGGAAGATGAATAAGCAATTGACAATGGTATTGATGGTTTTTTTGGCTGGCTGGTTGGCCGTGCTAACCTTCATGACCCTGGACACCGAAAATGCAGAACTTTCACCAGCACTCGAAAGAGGTAAGGCCGCCACGATAGCCTTTGTCCATGGCGACTCCATTCAGGTTGGCTACGCCTTCATTCAAGATCAAGAGCAGACGCTGTTCAAGGCAGTTCAGCAATCACAGTTCGCCCTGGAACGCGCCGCCGTGCCGTTGCAAGACGAAGCACAAGAATTGATTGCCTATGCCAATGGCCCTGATGTGACCAGGGATGAAATCCAGATTGCCCAAAACCGCTTGTATGAAATCGAGGCCCAATTGGCTGAAATTCAGAATCAATCCCAGAGCCAATTGATGCAAATGGAGAATCAACTTCAATCCGCAGTGGCACAAAAACTTGCTTCAGAGGTAGCCGTTTTTGCAGAAGAGAATGGCTTGGAAGTTGTCCTGAATTGGGGGTTGTCGGGAGAGGGTGTCTTGTATGGCTCCCCATCCTATGACGTGACAGTGGAGCTGTTGGCATTTTTGAACGCGCGGCACATGGAAGCTGCGCCGGCATCAGAAGAAGCGACCGAATGAGCACGACGGCGGCAACCAAGAAGCTCACCCACATTGTGGAATACGTGCTGTATGTGTGGCAGATGGAAGATGTCGTGCGTGCCACGCAGTTTTCGGCTGAGACAATTCGCGCGATGTTCCAAGGTCAGGAAACCCCTGACTTGGACTGGTTGCTGGCATTGTCAGAAAAGATGAAGGTGGAGCACCTCGAAGAAAAAGGTCATGTGTCGGATGTACTCGAGGTTCAAACGGAATTGGCCTTGCTGCATGACTTGCTCACGGGGCCCATGGAAGATGAGGTGTATGTTAGTTCGTTTGAAACAGCCCAACCCGTTTTGCGGGAGTTTGAAGAGAACAAGATGTCGACGGGACTGCGACACCCCACGGAAACAATGCTCACTGCACTTTACGGCTGGTTGGTGCTCAAAATGAAGAAGGAAGAAGTCTCACTGGAGACCCAAGCAGCGCTCCAGCCTATTCGAGAAATGGCGAATTCTTTGGCCCGCGGCCATGTAAAGGTTTACCAAGGAAAATAATGCGGTGAAAGCCCGTTATCGGTTCTGCAATCTTCGCACATGGCGCACACGGCTGCTCATCATGCGAAGTACATTTGATTCGTTTCGCAACCGATCAATAATCGTCGTAGAGAGCGTATGCGTGTTCATTTGAATCGTGCCTTGCGGCCATTGCTCGATGTTCGAGTCCCCGATCACCAGGCAACGAAAGAACTCATGCCTTTCAGCTGCTTCCTTTCCAAAGGACTTCAAAGATTTGAGCGCAGCACATGCTTCATCCAAAACCAACAAACAGGTTTGGTGTTGTGCGATGGATTGCATGAAGTTGGAATTACTTAAGTCGGAAGCATCAATCAGACGGGGCTCTGAAAAATCTTGGATGCGCTCCATGAGACTTTGAGCTTCAGATGCATTCGCATAAGCGATATAAATGAGAGGTGTTGAATTAAAAGGAGTCATTCGTACATGTCATGATGCCTTCTGGAATACGTAAAATGGCTATAAAGGTTGCAGATTCTCACATTACGCGTGTTCAAAACATCTGAAGCTTGCAGTCAGGGAACGCGGGATTCCCGCGAAATTGAGCCTTTCAACGTGATGAGTTCTGCACCCAAACCATACGAAACACACCCTGAAGTTTTCCGGCTGGATTCTTCACCGAGGCGTAAGCTCTTTCAAGAACGAAAGCAGTCAACGTTGAATGCCCATGTTGTGGATTCTTTGGAAGATCAAGTGGCTGAATTGCTGATCATACGGCAGCCTAAGTTGAAAGCGCAGCCTGAAAAATTAGCATCGGAAATCCGCCGGGAAATCGGTCCGGACGGATGGGACGCTTATGGCGTGTGGGCCTGGTTCCCTTGGCGGGCAACGTGGGTGCGGTTGTTGCCAGAATCGGCATTCATTGAAGTGCGTACCAACCGAAATCGCAACAAGATCAATCAGGAAGAGCAAGACGAATTAGGGGGGAAAACGGTTGGGATTGTCGGGCTTTCCGTTGGAAGTTCACTGGCTGTGACATTGGCAATGGAGCGAATTTGCGGGCGTCTGAAACTTGCAGATTTTGACACCTTAGAATTGTCCAATTTGAATCGGATTCAAACAGGTGTCCATCATTTAGGTATTCCAAAAACAGTCGCTGTAGCGAGGGCCATTGCAGAGGTTGATCCTTTTTTTGAGGTCGAATTGGTTTCTGAGGGGTTTACCTCTGACAACGCGAAGGAATTTTTTGAAGGTGTGGATTGCGTTGTCGACGCCTGCGATCAAGTTCAAGCAAAAGCAAACTTGCGCTGGCACGCACGAGAAGCGGGGATTCCTCTCATCATGGAGACTTCCGACCGTGGGATGCTCGATATCGAGCGTTATGACCAGTCGGGTCAGGCCTTTCTGCATGGCCGGATTTCGGATGATTTGCTGCAAGAAATGCGCAGCGCAGCAGAATGGACGCCGGCTTATTTCGACGCCTTCATAGATGTTGCAGAAGCATCTGCACGGGGCGTTGAGAGTTTGCAGCAGGTGGGTGAGACCCTCGTGGGCTGGCCGCAATTGTATTCAGATGTTGCAGGAGGTGGGGCGCATGCGGCCCAAGTGATTCGTAAAATTTTTCTCGGCGACTCCGTTTCGGATGCTCGCCATTATTTGGAATGGAATGAGCAGCTCATTGAATCCGTCAATTGACCGTACCCGCCGAGCAGAACGCATATCAGAGGCGGAGGTTCGTGTGTTTCGTGCGGATCGGCATCCTGACATGTGCCATGAGCTGGTGGATGGTCATCAAGCCGTATTGCAAGCGTATGGGATCAAGCAGTTGACCACCTTCAACCGCGATTGGATTGGAAACCCTCAGATTATTGTGATCGCTGCTGTAGGGCTGGGCTCAGGCATTGACGGACGAGGAGAACGCGTGTTGGGTGGCGCCCGGATGCACGGTGCCAAAACTGTGAGTGAACTTCCGCTGATGAAGGCCATTGGAAGCCAAGATCCCCGCTTGTCAGAGCACATGGCGCCGTACGTGGAAGAAGGTGCATTTGAACTGGGAGGCATGTGGAATAGCATCGAGTTGGCTGGTATGGGGGTGGAGGCGACGTTTCTGATACAAGCGGCCATGGCCACCTTGACCATGATAGGAGGTCGGCATTTGTTTGCGCTTACTTCGCCGGTCACCCGACGCATGCAGCGACCGTTGGCATTTTATACCGAGGAGGGCATTGGAGAAGATGGTTTTTTCACCTACCCAACGCCCAAGCTTCGCGCTACCATTGCCCGATACACCTTTCCCGATCAACTTGATGCGGTCGAAGACCGTGTGAGAGAATTGTTGGAGGGGATTTGGCAAGATCCGGAGGGGATGTCTCATTCTGTTCATGGCCCGAAGGGCGAATTGAAACTTAAGTTTAGGCTAGACGTGTGATGGGGTGTTCCATTCGAATACGCGGACTCCGCACCGCTTGGATCGGGGTGTTTTTAGCGATGATTTCCACGGTTGGAGCTCAAGAATTCATTGGAACCCGCGTTGAATCTTTGGATCAATCTCTGACGCCTGCATTAATGGGTGTAGAAGCCGTGGCGCTTTCAGAAAATTGGAGTGCCCATACTGACCGTGTTCCCAATTTGGGGTTAAGCGATGATGTCCAATGGATTCGGGTGATTTTGGATTCCAAGACAGAAAATGGAATGCTCCTCGAAATCCAGAATGCAGGGATTGATGAGTTGACTGGGTATATGATTTGCGACGGTAAAGTCACGGCCTCGTTCGAGCGAGGCGTGATCGCTTCATCCCATGTGGAGTCCACCATGGGAACCTATCCGACCTTTCCAATTCCCTTGACGGAATGCGATGAACTGACGGTGCTCTTTCGATTGAAGTCGTCAAAACCTCTCCTGCTGCCCATGCGCATTGCGGGTCCGCGAGAGATCATTGGGGATTCGCATCAACGGGACGTTCTCTTTGCAGCCTATTTTGGTGTGATTCTCGTCATGCTGTTGTACAATCTGTTTTTGTTCTTCAGCGTTGGTGACCGCAGTTACCTCGAATATTCGCTCTTCATTCTCATGATCGGTGGGACGCAGCTGGTATTGAACGGCTATACTTCTTACTTACAAATCCAATCGTTGCCCTGGTTAAACCACCGAATAACTCACTTCTTTGGGGTGTTCAGTGGCCTGACAACCATTGTCTTTGTGCAGAATTTTTTGCGGCTAAGTCGGTACGTGCCTTGGCTGCATAAACTCCTCAATTTCTACTTTGTCATTTACCTCATTGCATTTGTTCTGGCAATTTTTGGTCAGCTCATCTGGAGTTACAATGTGATTAACTTCTGCGCTGCAGCGATTTTCTTTTGCATCCCCGGATCCATCATAACGATGCGCAAGGGATACGCTCCGGCTAAATATTTTCTCCTGGCGTTTACCATTTTCATCATCGCCGTGCTGGTGTTTGTTTTGAAGGATTCCGGTATCATCCCTTACAACGCATGGACGTTTTTTGCTCTCCCGTTGGGCAGCGCCATTGAAATGGTCGTTTTGAGTCTTGCCTTGGCCAGCCGAATCAATCAATTGAAGAAGGAAAGCGCAATTGCGAGGGAAGAACAGATGCGCTCCTTGCAGCTGAATGAGCGCTTGGTGCGCGAACAAAATAACGTATTGGAAGATCGCGTGAAAAGCCGAACAGCGGATTTGGAGGAAATGAATTCCACCATGCGCGCGACGTTAGAAGAGTTGCAGTCGGCTCAGCAGCAATTGGTTCAAAGCGAAAAATTAGCATCCATCGGTCAGCTCACTGCGGGCATCGCCCATGAACTAAATAACCCCATTAATTTTGTGTCATCCAGCGCTCAATCGTTGCGGCGAGATTTCGAAGATCTAAATGAGGTGGTAGACGCGGTGAAAACGCTCGACCCAGCAATGGAGGACATTGGGTCGAAAGTCGAGGCCTTAAAGTCCAAGCTTGCCAAACTGGATATTGATTTTACCCAGCGCGAGATTGACGAACTGCTCAAAGGAATCGAAGACGGAACCATGCGGACGAGTGAAATTGTGAGGGGGCTGAGGATCTTCAGTCGCATGGACGGGGATAATTTTATTCAGGCCCAGGTGAATGAACTGATCGAATCCACGCTGATCGTATTGCGCAGCAATTTGAAAGATGTGGCCACCGTGCGATACACGTTGGCGGATAACTTGCCCTTGGTCACGTGCCAGCCTGGCCGATTGAATCAGGTGTTCATGAACATCATCACCAACGCAGCCCAATCCATGGAGGGGCTAGAGCGCGAGTTCGAAGATAACGAGGTCTATATCCAAACAGCCTTAACGGAGAGCATTGGTCAGTCGTGGATTGAGGTGCGAATTAAGGACAGCGGCGTCGGAATGCCAGAAGGGGTCAAGTCCCAAATTTTTGATCCATTCTTTACAACAAAACCGGTGGGCGAGGGGACAGGTCTTGGGCTGAGTATTGTGATGGGCATTCTTCGGGATCACAATGCAGAAGTTGAAGTCGAGTCCGAGGAGGGCTTAGGTTCTGAATTTATAATCCGATTTCCATTATGATCAATGTGCTTTACCTCGATGACGAGGCCCACAACTTGACCGCATTTCGCGCAGCGTTTCGCCGTGATTTTCAGGTGCATGTAACCACTGAACCGACGGAGGCAGTGCGGATTTTGCGCGAGCAGCCTATTGAGGTGATTATTTCAGATCAAAAAATGCCCAAGTTGAGCGGTGTAGAATTTTTTGAGCTGATCATGCCAGACTACCCGAATCCGGTGCGCATGTTACTCACGGGACACGCGGACATCGATGCTGTGATTGATGCGATCAACAAGGGACAGATCTATAAGTACATTTCCAAGCCATGGAACGAATCAGAGCTCAAGGCTTTGGTTCAAGAGGCTTCTGATTTATTCCACCATCGGCAGGGTATGGCGAGCGAAGGTGCAAAGCTCATGCAGCGCATGAACGAGGCCCGTCTGCACTCCACCCGCATCCAGCGCCTTACCGAAGGTCAGGTTGAATTAAATGCTGAAAAAACGGAGGATATCGCTCGCTTAGCGCGCGAAATCACCCAGCTGTTGGATTCGAATTAATGGATGTACTTGAAGTCCTCTCCGGGTTGAATCTTCTTTAACGTGGCGAGGATTAATCGAATGCAATTTTCGACATCATTTCGGTGGACCATCTCCACGGTCGTGTGCATGTAGCGCAATGGAAGACTGATGAGGGCACTGGCAACTCCTTTATTGGAGTAAGCGAATGCGTCGGTGTCGGTTCCTGTGAAACGGCTCGCTGCCATGCGTTGGAGCGGAATCTTTTCGGCGTCAGCCGTGTCGATGATCCGCTGGAGCAAGTTGTTTTGAACCGCAGGTCCGTAGGTGACTCCAGGCCCCTTGCCAGCTGCAACATCGCCGTTTTCGATTTTATTCATCATCGGCGTTTGCGTGCAGTGGGTGACGTCGGTGACAATGGCAACATCCGGCGAGATGCGTTCGGCAATCATTTGGGCCCCGCGCAGTCCGATTTCTTCCTGAACGGAATTGGTGATGTAGAGGCCAAACGGCAATTTGGTTTTGCTCTCGTGAAGCAGGCGAGCAACCTCTGCAATCATGAATCCACCGGCTCGATTGTCCAGTGCTCTTGCTACGAACCAATCTTTATTTAACACCATGAAGGTGTCTTCGTAGGTCACAACACAACCGACGTGGATGCCCATTTTTTCGACTTCCGCTTTGTCCTTTGCACCGACGTCGAGAAAAATATTTTTCATGGACGGTGCCTCCTCTTTTCCAGCGGTTCGCGTGTGAATGGCCGGCCAACCAAAGACACCTTTGACAATGCCTTTCGGGGTATGAATGTCGACGCGTTTAGAAGGTGCAATCTGATGGTCGCTTCCGCCATTGCGCTTCAGGTAGATGTAGCCATCGGACGTAATGTAATGAACGAAATAGCTGATTTCATCAGCATGCGCTTCGATTACGACTTTATAAGGCGCGTCAGGATTGATGACGCCGACGACCGTCCCATAGGTGTCTACAAAGTGCTCGTCGATGTAGGGTCGGATGTAATCCAACCAAAGCTGTTGTCCACTGCTTTCAAATCCGGTTGGACTTGCGTTATTGAGGTACGCTTCGAGGAATGCCTCCGAAGCCTTGGTCATAATCTTCTTTTTTGCCATGCCTCAAAATTACCCTGTCCACGTCGAAATAACGGTTTGGGAAGTAGAGGATTTCAACAAAGATTTAACGCATCTCGGTTCGCGTTAGAGCGCATAGGCATTCTTCTCAATTAAATGCTGGGCGATCAATTGCCTCGCAGCTTTTGTGTTGAAGTCTTCGGTTTTACAGAAGCGTTTCATGCCCATGACCATCATCTTGAGTTCGTCCCCTTCCGCAAACGAGAGCAGTGCCTCTTTTCCAGCGCTGTGAATCCACTCGCTTGCCTCGTACGTGTACACTTGCATGATGGCCATTTGAATGCTCAGTTCATCTGTGTTGCCAGCCTGTTGGGCTAATTTTTGCACGCGAAGCACGGTAGATTCAATGGTGTAGAGCCAGATGGCCATGTCGGCGATGTTCATGAGGATTTCCTGTTCCTTGCCGAGGCTCATCATGAGCTTCTGAGCGGCAGAACCCGCCACCATGAGAATGGCCTTTTTCATATTGGCCACATAACTTAACTGACGTTCGAATGGATCGGAGGAAGGAGAGGTGAAGTCCGGAACACCGGTCAGCTCGTTGGCGACTGCCATAGCGGGCGTCATTAAGTCCATTTCCCCTTTCATGGCCTTTTTCAAAATCATATCCACCGTGAGCATGCGGTTGATTTCGTTGGTCCCCTCAAAAATGCGGTTAATGCGCGCGTCTCGATAAGCCAATTCAGCGCGGGTTTCCGCACTGTATCCCATACCGCCATGAATCTGAACAGCTTCATCGACGACAAAATCAAGCACTTCAGAACCGAGGACTTTCATCATCGCGCATTCAGGAGCGAAATCAGCGATGCCCTTGAGGGTTGCTTCTCCGTGCTCCATGCCGTCACTTTTTAAGGCCGCGATGGCATCATCAATGTTCTGTGTTGCTCGGTAGAGTGCCGACTCCAACGTGTACAATCGAATGGCTCCTTCGGCAAGTTTGTAGCGAATCGCCCCGTATTTCGAAATGGGTCGCCCGAATTGCTCACGCTCATTGGCAAAATGAATTGATTCCGTGCTGGCATCCTTCGCTGCGCCGAGCACTGCACCGCCGAGTTTAATGCGACCAATGTTGAGGATATTGACGGCGATCTTGAATCCTTGTTCTCGCTTGTAGAGCAAATTTTCAGCTGGAACGTGAACGTCATTGAAGAAGATTTGGCGGGTGGACGAGCCTTTGATTCCCATTTTCTTTTCTTCGGGATTCTTCGTGATTCCTTCCGCATGTCCGTCAACAATGAACGCCGTTAAATCTTCATCGTCGTCGATTTTGGCAAATACGATCATGACATCGGCAAAACCGCCATTGGTAATCCACATCTTTTGGCCATTGATGACGTAATGTTTGCCATCGTCAGTTAGGTGCGCTTTCGTTTTCCCACTGTTAGCGTCTGATCCGGCGCTCGGCTCTGTCAAGCAATAGCAACCTTTTAGTTTACCTGAAGCCAATCCAGGAATCCATTTCTGCTTCTGCTCTTCGTTTCCGTAGTATAAGATGGGGAGCGTCCCAATTCCGGTATGCGCACTGAAGCTGACGCTGAAGGAATGTGCACCTCCGATGGCTTCGGTAATTAGCATGGTTGTTTTGAAATCCAAGCCCAACCCGCCATAGGCCTCTGGGACGGAACTGCCTACCAATCCCAATTCACCGGCTTCTTCCATAAGGCTCGGTACCAATCCTTCTTGTTGGTTTTCAATTTGCTCGAGTTGAGGAATGATCCGTTGCGCCACAAAATCGAGCGTCATTTGTTTCATCATCAACTGTTCTTCCGTCCACTCTTCGGGGATAAAGATGTCGCTGGCTTCGGTTGGTCGAATTAGAAATTCCCCACCGCGGATCGCATCATTTTGGTCTGACATTACTTCACTGGTTTAGGCGTTCAACATTTCGAATACGCCGGCGGCTCCTTGGCCTGTTCCGACGCACATGGTGACCATGCCGTACTTGGCTTGGCGCAACTTCAATTCATTCAAGAGCTGCACGGTGAGCTTGCCTCCTGTACAACCCAAAGGATGGCCCAGGGCAATTGCTCCACCATTGGGATTCACGATATCGGGGTCCAGCCCCAATTCATTCATTACGGCGACGGATTGAGAGGCGAATGCCTCATTGAGTTCGATGGCGCCCATATCGCTGACACGGAGGCCAGCTTTTTTGAGCGCTTCAGGTACGGCGTGAATGGGCCCCACCCCCATGATGCGCGGTTCCAGACCACTCACATGAAAGCTGGCCAATCGAGCAATGGGCTCAACGTTGAGTTCCTTTAGCATGCGCTCGGAGACAACGAGAACAAATGCTGCCCCATCAGAGGTTTGAGAACTGTTGCCCGCCGTGACCGTTCCTCCTTGTGCAAATACGGGTCTGAGCCGGGCTAGCCCCTCGGGTGTGGTATCCCGGCGAACCCCCTCATCGGTATCCACAAGGTGCTGACGTTCTTGACGTTTCTCATTTTCGTCGAGGTACACTTCATTGACGGTGATGGGAGCGATGCCTGGTGCAAACCGTCCACCGTCTATCGCCGCTGCTGCTTTTTGATGGCTGTGGAAGGCGAATGCATCTTGGGCGTCTCGCGACACCTTGAAATCTTTGGCGACTGCCTCGGCCGTGAGTCCCATGCCCCAATACCAATTGGGATTGGATTTAGCAATTCGAGCGTTGGGCACGATGCGCCATCCTCCAAATGGGATAGGAGACATGGTCTCAATCCCACCTGCCAAAATGCAGTCGGCCATCCCGGCATGAATTTTTGCGGAGGCAATGGCGATGGTTTCTAGTCCAGATGCGCAGTAGCGATTAACGGTCATGCCGGGAACCTTGTCGGTGTCCAACCCCATGAGGCTGACCATGCGACCGATGTTCAGTCCTTGCTCGGCTTCGGGGGTTGCGTTTCCGACGATCACATCGTCGATGCGTTCTTTGTCAAGTTGTGGGAAATCCGACAAGAGCCGACGGATGACTTGCTCTCCGAGATCGTCTGGCCGGACGAACCGGAATGCTCCTTTGCCCGATTTACCAACCGGTGAGCGGTACCCTCCTATGATGTATGCATTCATGGCGTTAGTTTCTTAAGATTTTCCCCTTCTGAATCAGGCTTTGCATGCGTTCGAGCGTTTTACGTTGCATGCAAAGGGAGACAAATGCTTCTCGTTCCAAGTCGAGCAAGTACTGTTCGGAAACGTCTGTTCGGCTGCTCAGATCGCCGCCGCACATAACAAATCCGAGTTTTTCGCTAATGAGTTGATCGTGCTCTGATATGTAGTTTCCGCTCTTCATGCTGTGCGCACCCACGTAAACGATGCCCAGACCTTCTTGCCCTGCAACCGTGATGTCTTTGCGCTGCACGGGTTGGGTGTACCCTGCTTCTGCCAATTCAACCGCCGCGCGTTTGGCCCGCGCGATTTGATCTCGACGGTTTACCACCACCTCGTCGATTCCTTCCCGCAGGTAGCCATATTCAAACGCTTCGTTCGCCGAGGTGGCCACTTTGGCTTGTCCAATGGTCAAGAATCGGTCGCGGAGACGGTTGATGCGCATGTCGCCGTCGTGCAGTTCATCGTTCAAACGGAGGACGAATTCCTTGGTTCCCCCACCAGCCGGGATGACGCCAATTCCAAATTCAACGAGTCCCATGTACGTCTCGGCATGGGCAATGACCTTATCCGCATGCAGACACAATTCACAACCTCCTCCTAAGGCCAGCTGATGCGGTGCAGCTACCACTGGAATTCCAGAATACCGCATGCGCATCATGGTGGTTTGGAAGACGCGCACTGCGTGGTCCAGTTCCTCCCATTCTTGTTCGACAGCCAACATAAAGATCATGCCCACATTGGCACCAGCGCTGAACTGTGCGCCTTCATTTGAAACGACAATGCCTCTCCAATCGGAAGAGCTTTCTGCCAAATCAACGGCTTTGTTCAGCCCCTCAATAACTTCTGAACCAATGGAATTCATCTTGGTGTGAAAGGCTACATTGAGTATGCCGTCTCCCAGGTCCTGGAGGGTGACCCCTGAATTGGACCAAACCGTTGCAGATTCAGGAAGCCATGCCAGTGTAATGCGTGAATCTTGCCCTGGCAAAGCCTCGAATGATTCGGTGGTCGGATTCCAGCATTCGCGAACACCGTTGCTGTTGCGGTAGAACGCGGTGTGACCAGCCGCTTGAAAGGAGGTGATCCAGGCAGGCACGGTCAGGCCTTTGTCGGTAATGGCTTTCAAGCCTGCCTCAAACCCAATAGCATCCCAACTTTCAAAAGCTCCTAGTTCCCAACCAAACCCCGCTCGCAAGGCGTCATCGATTCGGTAAGGTTCGTCAGATATCTCGGGAATTCGATTGGCTACGTAAGCAAATACATCAGCGAAGATGGATCGGTAAAACGTTCCAGCTACATCTTTTCCATTGAAAAGAAGCTGTGTTCGTTTGGCTAAATTATCGACTCCTTTGGCCTGATCAAGCGTGGCGAATTTGACTTTTTCTTTGCTTCGGTATTCGAGTGTCTTCAGATCAAGGGCCAAGATTTCACTTTTGCCCTCGGCATTTTTGATCTTCTTGTAGAATCCCGCTCCGGATTTAGAGCCCAGCATGTTGTTGTCGACCAAGTGCTGCACGTAGTTGGGAATGGCAAAAACGGATTGCCGCTCATCCTCTGGGCAATTGGACGCAACGCCATTGGCGACGTGAACCAAGGTGTCCAATCCCACGACGTCGCACGTACGAAACGTTGCGCTTTTCGGGCGGCCCATGACCGGTCCAGTGAGCTTATCCACGGCCTCGACGCTCAATCCCATTTCGCTTACTGTATGAAACAGCGCTTGAATGGCGAATACGCCGACCCGGTTGGCGATAAACGCGGGCGTGTCTTTGCACAGCACCGCTTGTTTACCAAGAATCCGCTCTCCGTAGTCCATAAAAAAGGCCAGGACATCCTCTTGCGTTTTCGGTCCGGGGATGACCTCCAGCAGGGGCAGGTAGCGTGGCGGATTGAAGAAATGCGTTCCGCAAAAGTGTGCTTGAAAATCCTCCGAGCGGCCTTCGCTGAGCTGGGCGATGGGGATGCCCGAAGTGTTTGATGTTATCAGCGTTCCTGGAGCCCGGTGCTTTTCGACCCGTTCGAAGAGCTGCTGCTTAATATCCAAGCGTTCTACTATCACCTCGATGACCCAGTCGCATTGAGCTAGCTTCGGGAGGTCGTCGTCAAAATTCCCCGTTGTGATCCGCTTCGCGAAGCGTTTGGAGTAAATGGGGGACGGATTGGACTTCAAAGCGGTCTTGAGGTGCCCGTCTGCAATCGAATTTCGAGGACCTTCGGATGAAGGAAGGTCCATCAGCAATACTTCTGAGCCGGTCTGGGCAAGGTGACACGCAATGCGTGAACCCATTACGCCAGATCCGAGGACGGCGACTTTCTTGATGCGGTGGTAGGGGATGGGTGTACTGCTCATGGATTCATGATCTGATGTCAGGGATAGGAGGTTGGGGGGAGATCAACACATCCGGTTGCTCCAATACTTCGTTGAGTCGTTTCAATTCATTCAGCAAGCGGTCCACTGATTCGCCTCCAAGCAGGTCTCGCAGACGCTGATTTACGGTGACGACCAAATCGCGCGCCTCTCTGCGCGCTGCAATTCCGTCAAGGGTCAGGTGAACACGGACCATGCGTTTGTCGACGAGGTCCGGACGTCGTTCAATCCACCCCAGGGTTTCAAGCCCGCGCAATGACCGCGATAAGCTTGTTGATTCCATGCCCATTTTGGGGCCCAACTTGGTCGAAGGGGTGCCTTTTTTTTCGGTATGAAGAAGAATGAAGACAAAGGAAAATGGAATGCCTCGGCGCTCTGCTTCTGCAGAATAGAGTTTGGATAATTTGGTCCAACCCCAACGCAAATGAAAGTCAATCGTATCCTGCGGCTTCATGCGGACAAGATACGGTATATTTACTATGCACGCATAGTAAATGGCATTATTTTATGCATGCATAGGAAACTGCAGGTTCAATGAAATTTTACGAGGCCACGAATTGACCATCGGCCATATGAAGCGTGCGGTTTCCTCGCTTTGCCATGGCATTGTTGTGGGTGACCACCACGAAGGTTTGCCCCTCCCGATCGCGCAATTCTTCGAACAAATTGAACAGGGAATCCGCATTGCCCGAGTCCAAGTTCCCGGTGGGCTCATCGGCAAGGACAACGTCAGGTTGATTCATGAGTGCTCGTGCAGCAGCCACGCGTTGTTGCTCACCGCCGCTGAGTTTGTTGGGGGCGTGGTGCATTCGGTCTCCCATTCCGAGGTCCTTGAGAAGGCGCTCAGCACGCGCTTTTTCGAGGCTCCCATCTTGCCCGGAGATCCAGGCCGGCATTAAAACATTTTCCAAGGCGGAAAATTCAGGGAGCAGTCGATGAAATTGAAAAATGAAGCCGATGCGCTGATTGCGAAAAGCCGCTAATTCGCTTCCTTTAAGCGATTCAATGTGCTGATTCCCGATTCGGAGCTGGCCTGCGTCCGGTGAATGAAGAGTGCCCAGTATTTGGAGCAGGGTTGTTTTACCAGCGCCAGAAGCACCCGTGATGGCTGTTATTTCGTTCCGGCGAATGTCCAAATCAATGCCGCGAAGGACCTCGAGATCTCCAAAGGATTTGGTAAGTCCCCGTGCTTCAATCATGATTTCATTCATGGATGCAAACTACAAAGGAATCGCACCGTCTGTTCCCTACCTTTGCCCCGCATTTAGAAAATGATCTGTTGAAATGAACATTCACGAGTACCAAGGGAAGTCAATATTGAAGCGTTTCGGTGTCGCCATCCAAAACGGATATGTAGCAGATTCTCCTGAGCAAGCTCACGAGGTTGCAGTGCAATTGGCGGAGGAGACGGGAACGGGTTGGTTTGTGGTGAAAGCGCAAATCCACGCTGGAGGTCGCGGCAAAGGCACGGTGACAGAGACGGGTTCTCATGGAGTGGTTCTCGCCAAGGGATTGGATGAGGTAAAGGGTAAGGCACAGGGCATTTTGGGCGGACATTTGGTTACGGCTCAAACGAGTGCACAAGGCAAGCAAGTTTCCAAGGTCTTAATTGCAGAGGATGTTTACGGTCCAGGTGATAGTGAGCCCAAAGAAATTTACATGAGTGTGTTGCTCGATCGTGCAAACGGTTGCAACCTTATTATGTACTCGCCGCAAGGTGGAATGGATATTGAGGCCGTTGCAGAAGAAACACCCGAATTAATTTTCAAGGAATCCATCGATCCAACTGTCGGTCTGCAAGGGTTTCAGGCCCGCAGAATTGCCTTCAACTTAGGTTTGTCAGGAAAGGCATTCAAGGAAATGGCCAAGTTTGTTGTGTCGTTATACAATGCATACGTCGGAAGCGATGCGACCATGTTTGAAATCAATCCGGTCCTGAAGACTGCAGATGACCGCGTCATTGCGGTGGATTCGAAGGTTTCGTTAGATGAAAATGCGCTTTACCGCCATTCGGATTATGCCGCAATGCGCGATACTTCTGAAGAAGATCCAACGGAGGTAGAGGCCGATGAAGCCGGGTTGAATTATGTGAAATTGGATGGCAATGTCGGTTGCATGGTGAACGGAGCGGGATTGGCGATGGCGACCATGGATATTATCAAGCTCAGTGGAGGAGAGCCGGCGAATTTCTTGGATGTCGGGGGAACAGCCGATGCAGCTCGCGTGGAAAAAGCGTTCAGGATCATTCTCAAAGACCCAGCAGTGAAGGCCATTCTGGTCAACATTTTTGGCGGTATCGTCCGGTGCGATCGAGTGGCACAAGGCGTCGTTGATGCTTACCGGAACATGGGAAACATCGAGGTGCCCATTATCGTGCGATTGCAAGGAACCAATGCAGAAGAAGCCAAGCGGCTCATCGACGAATCTGGCCTTGAGGTGAAGTCTGTCATTCTCTTGAAGGAGGCTGCAGAAGCTGTCGCCGAAGTAGTGAGCAAGTAAACAGCTTCAGCGCTTCGTTTATTCCGTAACGCCTAGTTTTTCGACCATCAAAATCCCATCTCGGATAGGGAGTAAGGTCGTGCGGACGTCGCTTCGACCAGCCAACCACGAAGCTGTCGACTTCATAATTTCTGCCGTCGCATCTGTTTCGGCATGGCTTGGAAGGACTTTGCCCCACCATAAAACATTGTCCACGAGCAACCAGCCACCTGGTCGCAACAGAGGAAGGCAAGCATCTGCATACAATCGCGTGCGCGGTTTGTCGGCGTCAATCCATATAATGTCATAAAGTCCGGAGAGATTGGGCAGTACCTCCAGCGCTTCAGCGTTGAAGCGATTTACACGTTCGATGATCCCCGCTTCTTGCCAGAACTCTTCCTGAATCGAATTCAGTTCATCGTTGGGTTCTACCGTGTCGATGACCCCGTCGGCCGCAAGTCCGGAGGCCAAGCAGATCGTCGAGTATCCGGTGTAAGTGCCCAATTCCAAAATGCGTTTTGGACGCACCATGCGACTCAAATTCTGGAGGAATTTTCCCTGAATGGGGTCGCTGAGCATTTGGGGGGTGAGTACTTTTTGCCACGTGCGTTTGCGCAATGCTGACAGGATAGCGTCTTCTTTCGTGCTGTTTTGAACAGAATACTGAAGCAATTCATCGTCCAGTTGATGGGGCATATTGGAAGATCGGCTCATTGGTCGGTAAAGGTCACACCAATTTAGCCTCGGACCAACTTGGATCAGATTCAAAAGCAGTACAACCCGAATTCAGACAGGAACGTCAATAAATCTGAGGCGCCCACGACGCCATCGTTATTGAAGTCTGCCTCAGGAAGGCAATTATCACTGCAATCAAACGTTCCGAGGAAAATGAGCAAGTCGGCCGTACCAATGATTTGATCGTTGTTCATGTCAGCCACGCAAGTGGTCAATTCACTCGGACTCAACAACCCGTTGCAATCGTTGTCATATCCTTGATTGGTGCCTTCTGCACCGGGATAAATAACGGGGTTGTTGTCATTGCAATCGCACAGGTTGGTCCACGCGTCGGCATCGGCATCCACGATCCCTGCGCATTCATTGAAACCCGCTTCGCAATTTTGCAATGCACACTCAGCACATGCCTCTTCGGTTCCAAAAGCGCAAGGGAAATAGCAGTTTTGAACGACACACACCACTTGTTCTCCGAAGCAATCAATGCAAGGCAAGGTCAGTTCCAATTGCTCAACCATGCATGCTTCCAAGCATTCTTCTCCCTCCGACAAGCAAGCCAGTCCACAATCTGCTGCGATGCCTTGGACATATTCCGTGTTCTGGCAGATGTACTCCAAGTCCAATGACGTGCAATTTCCTTGAGCACGTACGACCCCAAATGCGGCTACCGCTGTGACGATGAATGTGGCTAGGATGTTTTTCTGGACCATACTAAAAGATACAAAGATTTTAGTTGAAACACAAATAATAAATGGGGCTTCTTTCTGCATCGAGTACCTTCGCGACGCCATGGTAAAGCGGAAAATCAATCGACGCGTCCGACCTTCGGGCGATGGGATGGTGTTTAGCACGCAACCCGGCTGGCAACCCGCCGCATCAGAAGACGATTCAGTTGTGGAACGTGCTCCTCACGAAGAAACGTTGTATGTGAGTTTAGATCGCAAGCAACGTGCAGGAAAACCGGTGACTGTGGTCGAAGGGTATACGGCATCGGGAATGGAGCTCCTGCAATTGGGTAAAGAATTAAAGACGCAATGCGGAGCAGGAGGGGCTGTGAAGGAAGGGGTTATTTTGGTTCAAGGCGATCACCGCGAAAAGGTCATTGATGTTCTCGTGAAAAAGGGATTTAAAATTAAAAGGAAAGGAGGATGAATTCGGAACCGGAAACCACATCAGAAAATGGCGTTACGCCGGCTTTACCGCTCTATTTTGTCAAGACCCTTGCTGGATTTGAAGGTTTCTTGGAGAAGGAATTGATTTCGTTGGGGGGGACGCATGTTGAACAGGCCAAACGCGGGGTGGAATTCCAAGCAGATATGGCTACGTTATTTCGTGTGTGCTTGTGCAGCCGGTTTGCGCTCACCGTGCTTCGTCCTGTTTTGACCTTTGATGCTCAGAATCCAGATGCACTGTATGACGAGGCCAAGCGATGGGATTGGGGGGCGATCATGACGGCGCAATCTTCTTTTGCTATAGACGTCACCGTCCATTCGGCTGTGTTTACACACTCCCAATTCGCCATGCTGCGATTGAAAGATGCCGTCGTGGATCACTTCCGAGAATTTTCAGGCCTTCGGCCGGGCATCAACCGCGAAGAGCCTGACTTGAGGATTCACTTGCATATCGCCCACACAACAGTGACCATTTCGCTGGATGCGGCGGGGAGACCGCTCAGTCGCCGAGGGTACCGACCTGCCGGTGCGAAAGCGCCATTGAACGAAGTGTTAGCTGCGGGATTGCTGGCCCATGCAGGTTGGAAGCCGGGTATTCCGCTTTACGATCCCATGTGCGGGTCGGGTACGTTTTCCGTCGAGGCTGCATTGTGGGCAGATGGTTTTCCGATCCAGTGGCACCGCCGCAAATTTGCGTTCATGGATTGGCGCGGATACGATGAGGACGAGTGGTGGGTGGTTCGCGATGAACTCAAAGAGAGCAGGGAGCCTGTTGCCACAAAGATTTTTGCCTCAGATCGAGATTTCGCGGCGATTTCGCAAACTCGGCAGGCATTGTCGACGATGGAACTCGACGAGCAAGTTCAGTTGGGTCGCTCAGATTTTTTCAGGCTGAAGCCAGAAACTGACGAGGGGATCATGGTACTGAATCCACCGTACGGAGAGCGAATGCCCTTGGAGGATGCGCCTGCATTCTATGGGAAAATCGGGGACGCGTTTAAGTCGAATTGGCCCGGTTTTTCTGCCTGGATCATCTCAGCAGATGTCGATGGGATGAAGCAGGTGGGGCTGAAAATCAAGCGCCGAATCAAGTGCTTCAATGGCGCGATGGAATGCCGATGGATGGGGTGGGATTTATACGAAGGGAAGGGAGAGGAAGCTCCCGAGACTGAAACCACGGCATAAAAAAAACGGTCCCATACCTGGAACCGTCTTTCTTTTTCTAGGATTCAGTGATTACTGAATGCTGAGCTTCGTGTATGCTTTTCCTGTTGCCGTGAGCCATTGGACATGGTAAACACCCGGTGACAATGCGCTTACATCGACTGTCGGAAGCATCCCCTGGATGGTCTGGTGCAAGGCGGTTCGTCCCATGGCATCCATCACAATAAGCTGTCCGGGTTGGTTGGTGCCCATGCGAATAACATCTTGAGCTGGGTTGGGATAAATGGTCAAGGGCTGGGCCGGGAGCCATTCGCTGATCCCATTGATGAATCCCGTAACAATGTCTTCGGCCATTCGTGGCTCCAGCTTGTACTCTTCAAAGGTGTAGTGAATGCATCCAGTGATGGAATACGTTTCGTTGAGGACCCACCCGTCTTCAGGCAAGTACATGTAGTCGTTGGTTTTGATTTCACCGCTGCCATCGTCGAACAGTGCTTCGCCATAATCCGCATCGGGGTTCGTGCACACGACATTGACCACCTGAACCAGGCATCCTTCGTAAGCTTCGCTGGTCGCAAGCTCGCCACTGGAAACAATGGAGGGTGTGGGCACGTCATTGCCCGTGCTGACGGTCTCAAAGTAGCTGACATTGCCCAATTCGGTGACGTCATAGTATTCTTGAACTTCCGCCTCAATAATGACTTCATCCCCAATTTCGGGTGCCTGCGTATTGTCATAGACAAAGACTCCGTTCCAGGGACCTTCTCCGTCTTGAACAAAGTAACCGATGACGCCTGATGTAGCCGAAGCGACGTTATTGGCCGTGATGATTCCGGAGGTGGTGACCACCTGTCCGACGAGGGGAGAGCTGAATAATTCGCCTTGAATTTCGGCAATGGTGTGGGTGGTGGCTTGGGCGCTTGCTTGATTTAACGAAAAACCCAGCAATGCGACGAAGAGCCAAGTGTAAATGTGTTTCATGGAGAGGAATTTGTGAATGTACCTTTGAATAGCAAAGAGAAATGAAAAATCACGAAACACAAAACAACCGGGGCACGATGTTCATTACCGGCGCTACTTCGGGTTTTGGCGAAGCCATTGCCAAGCAAGCCGCTGCCGCGGGATTTAAATTGATTCTGACCGGGCGACGGGGGGACCGCCTAGAGCAGATTCAGCATCTTTTAGGAGACAAGGTGATCAAAACCCTCTGCTTTGATGTGCGCGATTGCGATGCAACACGTCAGGCTATTGAGCGTTTAGGTGACGATGAGATTCCAAGGATACTGGTCAATAATGCCGGACTTGCGGTTGGTAAGGGACCAGTGGACAAGGGGATCTACGATGATTGGAATCGGATGATTGACACCAATGTCAAAGGGTTGCTGCATGTCACGCGGGAGTTAACACCTCGGATGACTCAAGGTGCCCGGATCATCAACATAGGCAGCGTTGCAGGAAGGCAGCCATATCCCGGTGGAGCGGTTTACAATGCATCGAAATTTGCCGTGGATGGATTGACCCATGCCATGCGAATGGATCTGTTGCCACGGGGAATTCAAGTCGCTCAAGTGGCGCCGGGAGCTGCAGATACGGAGTTTAGTCTGGTGCGATTCAAAGGCGATGAAGAGGCGGCGGATGCAGTTTATAAAGGATTTGAGCCGCTCACGGCCGATGATGTTGCAGACTCCGTACTTTTTATTGCGACTCGTCCGCCGCACGTGAGCGTTCAAGATATTTTAATCATGCCCGCTGCTCAAGCGAGTGCATATCATTTCCATACATCATGAGAATCATTTTGGCTTTAGCGTGTGTCGCTGTGCTTGGAGGATTGGGATGCGGTTTCAAATCGGAGTCAGTCGACTTGATTGTTCACAATGGAATCATCCTCACGCAGGACTTTCAGAACAGCCGAGCCCAAGCCCTGGCGGTTCGAGGAGGTCGCGTCATTGAAGTAGGCGCGGATCGCGCGATACTTAATAAGTACCGAGCTGCAGAGTACACGGATTTGCGGAGCGCCGTTTTAATGCCTGGATTGATGGATGGTCACGCTCATTTTGTGGGATATGCTGACGGACTGCTGGAAGCGAATTTAGTGGGAACTGCATCCTGGGAAGAGGCAGTGGAAAGGTTGAGCGAACAGCAGCGGGCCTGGCCAAGCGAATGGGCCGTTGGCCGTGGATGGGATCAAAACGATTGGCTCACCCAGGATTTTCCTGATCGCAGCCTTTTGGATAGCTTATTTCCAAATCAACCAGTGGTCTTGGAGCGCATTGATGGACATGCCGTGATTGCCAATGCGGAGGCCTTGCGCCGAGCGGGATTGTTCAATGCCCAAAAACGATCCGTGGAAGGAGGAGAAATCCTGAGAGATAAAACAGGCATGCCATCGGGTGTTCTCATCGATCGTGCATGCGAATTGGTCGGGCGCATGGTGCCGCCTCATTCGAAAGTCAAGCGATTGGAGGCATTAAAAACAGCGCAAACGAATTTATTGAAAATGGGCGTCGTGGGTGTCACAGACGCAGGCTTGTCTCCAAGGGCTATTGAGCGGCTGGATTCGCTGCAGGACGAAGGTGTACTCAAATTGCGAATTAATGCCTTGGTTTCTGCCTCGGACGAGAACATCGAATGGCTCATCACGGAAGGGCGTCGCATGACCGACCGATTGGTCGTTAACGGGGTTAAGTTTTATATGGACGGTGCATTGGGCTCGCGCGGTGCCCTGCTGCGGTCACCGTATGCCGATCGTCCCAATTGGTTTGGACTTGCTACCCAAGAATTGGAAGCGTATCACCGTCATCTCGAACTTCTGCACCAAAATCAACTGCAGGCGGCGACGCATTGCATCGGTGATTCTGCCGTTCAACTTGTCTTGGATGCCTACGGGGAGTTGCTTCAAGGAACCAACGATCGCCGCTGGCGAATCGAGCATGCCCAAGTCGTCTCGGAATCGGATGTGGAAAGGTTTGCCGCAAACAGCGTAATTCCTTCTGTGCAACCGACGCATGCAACAAGTGATATGTATTGGGCGGGAGAGAGGCTTGGGCGCAATCGAATTCGACGCGCTTATGCCTACCAGGAGCTGCTTCAAACGATAGGCATGCTGACGTTAGGGACAGATTTCCCTGTGGAGGACATTGATCCCCGAAAGACGTTTGTGGCTGCTGTGGCTCGAACTGATGCCTCGGGGTACCCGACGGGTGGCTTTCAGTCTGAGAATTCACTGACCCCCGAACAAGCTTTGCGGGGCATGACCCAATGGGTCAGTATGGCCCAATTTCAGGAAGCAGATTTTGGGACCATCGAGCCTGGGAAAATAGCAGATTTTGTGTGGGTCGACCGCAATTGGCTCGAAGTTGATCCAGCAGAAGTAGGCAACACGCGCATCCTAGGCACCTGTATTAATGGTGAATGGTGCTACCTCGAAAAACCACGGCAATGAAATCCAGTATTCGATCTCCTTGGTTTTGGCTGGCCGCAGTCTTCGCTATATCCGTGCTAATCGGGGTGGGGATCTTGGCTCCTAACAAAGCGCTCCCTATTTATCAGCCGAGTCAATTGAATCCCGCGCTGGTCGACCCTGTTGCGTGGGAAGAAGAGAATCACCGTATTTCGGATTTTGAATTGGTCAATCACCTGGGGGATTCCGTTCGGCTAAACGATGTGAAAGGTGAAGTATTGATTGTGGACTTTTTCTTCAGCCGATGTGCCACCATTTGTCCCATCATGACGACTAATTTGACCCGGATTCCCCGCGAGTTGGATTCATACGAAGGCTGGAAAATCCTAAGCCACAGTGTGACGCCTGTTGCAGATACCCCTGAAGTGCTGCGCGCGTATGCTGAGAAGATGGGGGCGGAAGATCGTCGCTGGTGGTTTATTACTGGATCCAAAAAAGAAATTTACAGGCTGGCTCGCCGCAGCTATTTTGCATGCTATGATGAAGCCCAAGGAGGAGACGGCGGTTTACAGGATTTCGTGCATACAGAGAACGTAGTGCTTGTGGATCGCCTCGGTCGACTGAGAGGTTTCTATGATGGAACCAGCGAATCGGCTATGAATCAACTGGTTGAAGATGCCCGTTGGCTGATCGAAAAAAAAGATTGAATTATTCGTGACTTCCTTGCTTGTTAATCACAAAAGGCACTGTACATTTGCGCCCGCTTTCGAAGGAAAGCAAGTTCATTGAAATGCGAATGACAACTCCAAATGAGACCTGATTTCAGGTCGATTTTAGAGAGTCGAAAAAAAACTCTTGCAATTCATTGCAGGATGAAATTTTCTGACTACCTTTGCGCCCCCTTTCGAGGGAAGTTCTTTACAGAATGTGGCGTGAAAGATTGTTGAAAGGTTCCCTTCAGAAACTTTTGAAAGGATTTAATCAACAGTATATTTGTCACCCGCTTTTTACAGAGCATTTGAAGAAACCAGCTTCGGTTGGTGGATTTCGATAAACGTTCTTTGACTTGATGCAGCAGCCCGGATTCTTCTTCGGAAGAATCCATTTAAAAATCCACTTTCCCCCCGGAAAGTGGTGTCTTATCCCGCAACGGATAAGACGTTAGATTCCCTGAGATTCTCAACAGATTAAACTTTTTACAATGGAGAGTTTGATCCTGGCTCAGGATGAACGCTAGCGGCAGGCCTAACACATGCAAGTCGAGGGGTAACAGGGAAAAGCTTGCTT
>CAJQLF010000008.1 GCA_905479115.1 uncultured Flavobacteriales bacterium | reverse complement strand
CCCCATCATTCCGGCCTTCAACACGCCGAGGTTTAAATACAACCTCGGCCTGACGGGGCGCGACTTTAAGTTGAAAGGCAAATCAACTTGGGGTTTTGGCGTCAACTACAAATGGATCCAGGGCTTTTTGTTCGAAGGGTCGCCTCAATTCACAGGGAACGTCCCGACTTACGATTTGCTGGACGCACAGGTCAATGCCATCATCGAACCATTGAACCTGACCGTGAAGTTGGGTGGTTCGAACCTTCTGCAAAACATACACATCGAAACATATGGTGGTCCCTCCGTCGGTCGGATGCTCTATGGAAGCTTGATTTATGAATTTAACCACCGAAAAGACCGCTGAAACAACGGCCCTTAGAAGGCGTTTAAATCCGATATTGTTTCGCTGAATCATTTAATTTAGAAGATAAAATCCGTGTAAGGTGCACACGTTTTATGTTTTTTCCTTACCTTACGACGGTAAACCAATTCTCACCCAGATAAAATCGTCTGATGAAAAGACTCCTATTAGGCGCGCTTCTCGCGTGCATGTCTGTGCTTCAAGCTGATGCGCAAACCCGATACCTCGACGAGGTCTTTGATGAAGTGACTGTGACAACGGATGTTGTTTACGGCCAGAACATCACCGTTATACCTGCTTTGCAAGGCATGCCGCCCGCAATGGAGGACCTGAAAATGGACGTATACGAGCCCACCGGAGATTCCGAAACGGACCGTCCGCTGTTGCTCATTTTCCACACAGGAAACTTCCTTCCGACCTACATCAATGGAAGTGCACAGGGAAGCAAGTCAGACAACTGGGAGGTTGAAATGGCCACGCGGTATGCCAAAATGGGCTATGTAGTGGCTTCATGCGATTACCGCTTAGGGTGGAATCCTTTGGCGGGAACGCAAGAAGAGCGAACGCTCCAATTGATTCAAGCGGCCTACCGCGGTGTTCAGGATAGCCGAACGGCGGTTCGGTTCTTCCGCAAGTCAGCTGAAGAGGACGGAGATCCTTTCGGTATCGACACGGAGAAGGTTGGACTTATTGGCAACGGAACCGGTGGATACATCACCTTGGCTTCGTCGACCATTGAGAGCTACAACGACATCATTCTTGACGATAACGGCGCCCCCATTACGAAGTTTTGGTACGATCCAGGCGATGGCTCCTACATTCCAATGGTGATCGAAGGAATCCACGGTGATCCCGATGCGACAACGGACACCTACGCTCCTGCTTCTGTTGGTGGCTTCCAGCTTTGCGCTGCGAACCACGTTGGATACAGTTCTGATATCAACTTCCAAATGAATGCGGGCGGTGCTTTGGGCGATTTGAATTGGTTGGACGAGGGCGATGTGCCCATGGTCAGCTTCCAGTGTCCGCACGATCCATTTGCTCCTTATGAAACATCTGTGTTGATTGTTCCTACGACCAACGAGCCCGTAGTAGAGGTTTCGGGTGCGATGGACATCCATGAGGAAATCAACGGGTATGAGACGAACAACAACGCCATCTTTGCCGACGCAGGATTGGAAGATGGAGGTTCGCCCGCAAACCTTGGATACGATGGTTTGTTCCCCGTTTTGAACAGCTACGTAGATGGAGTTCCGACGGAGCCATTTGACAGTTCACCATGGCAATGGTGGGAGACGGCGCCAGTGCAAGCTTATGATGATGCCTACGGCACCAACATCCTAGCCACGCAGCTGACCTTGAACCCGACCATGGGTGAGGCAGAAGCGATGATGTGGATTGATGAGATGATCGAATACAACACGCCTCGGATGGGATTGGCTATGGGTGCCGTTACAGAAACGACCATTGCTGGAGGAGTTCGGTACGTAGACGAAATTTTTGACGATGTTGAAGTGACTTCTGGTGTTGTTTACGGAGAGAACATCACGGTGATTCCAGCGTTGCAAGGCTTGCCGCCTGCGCCTGAGAACCTCTTAATGGATGTTTACGAGCCCGCTGGTGACTCTGAGACAGACCGACCGGTCATTCTCTATTTCCACACGGGTAACTTTTTGCCCCAATACGTTAACGGCAGTGCGGTAGGAACACGAACGGATAGTTCGGCAGTAGAGATTTGCTCACGTTTTGCGCGAATGGGCTACGTCGTGGCATCGTGCGATTATCGATTGGGCTGGAACCCGTTAGCGGGTACACAGTCTGAACGAACATTGCAATTAATTCAAGCGGCCTATCGAGGTGTGCAAGACAGTCGCACGGCTGTTCGTTATTTCCGCAAGAGCGCGGCAGAAGAAGGCAACCCTTGGGGAGTTGGCGACAAAGTTGCCATGTTTGGGGAAGGAACAGGAGGTTACATCACGTTGGCTTCCTCGACCATTTCCGACTACAACGACATCATTGTTGATGATTTAGGGAGCCCCATCACCAAATTCTGGTACGATCCAGGCGACGGTTCCTTCATTCCTATGGTCATTGAAGGCATTCACGGTGATCCGAATGCCACGACGGATACCTACGCCCCTGAGTCTGCGGGTGGTTTCCAGTTGTGCATGGCCAATCACGTAGGTTACTCCAGTGATTTTGACTTCCAAATGAACTTGGGAGGAGCCTTGGGCGATTTGAACTGGTTGGACGAGGGCGACATGCCCATGGTCAGTTTCCACGGACCGCACGATCAGTTTGCCCCATACACGACAGGCGTCTTGATTGTACCTACGACCAACGAACCGGTTGTAGAGGTTTCGGGTGCGTATGACATCCATGACGAAATCAATGGGTACGCTTCAAACAACAATGCTCCTTTTGCTGAGATTGGGTTGTCCGATCCTGCTGTAGCCTTTGGCAATAACGGCTGGGATGGATTGTACCCTGTCTTGAACAATTACGTCGATGGCGTTCCAACTGAGCCTTTTGACAGTTCTCCTTGGCAGTGGTGGAACGTTGCAGTCACGCAAGCAGTCGATGCGGCGAACGGAACGAATATTGCTGCAACCCAATTGACTTTGAACCCGACCATGGGCCCTGAAGAGGCTATGTTCTGGATTGATCAGATTCAAGATTACACAGCGCCTCGTTTGGCCGCTAGTTTGGAAGTGGTTGCCCTCGGGCCTGGTTGCAACGATGAGGCGGCTTGTAACTACAACGCCCTCGCGACGTCAGACGATGGCAGCTGCATCTATGCTGAGGAAGGGTTCGATTGCGATGGCAATTCGCTCGTTGTATTGGGATGCACCAGTCCCATTGCGTGCAACTACAATGGAGCTGCTACGGACGATGACGGAAGCTGCGATTTCAATGAGTCTACAGCCATTGTAACGGGACCTGAAATGGTCTGGCTGGTGGGTGTAACATTGACTGGTACGGCCAATGAGGTGTTTGCTGCAGATTGTGAAGCTGGAGGCGGTGTCAACCCCAACGTTGCCCTCAACGGGGTGTTCTTGGGCGATGGTACTGACGGTCCAATGCACCTTACGAACATCACCGATCAAACCGGAGGACTTCTGGCTGACCTGCAAATGTTGGCGGGATTGGCGGACATTTCGTTCTGCGGAAGTTTGATCCGCTTTGTAGACCCTGTGACGGGCGCAACGGTTATATTGAGCGAAACAGATGGTATTTGGCAATCAGCAGTTCCGATTATTGGGCCGAGCTACCTCTGGGCCGCGCCGATTACCTCGTTCAATATGGGCTGTGGAGATCCTATGGCCTGTGGATTCACAGATTTCTGTGATTTGAGTGTCGCATGCGATTACACGGATACAGACGGCGATGCAATTCTTGACTGTCAAGAAGTTGTCGGATGCCAAGATGCGTCAGCGGACAACTATGACGAGAATGCAACGGATGCAGGTGACTGCAATTACAACGGCTGCATGGACGCTTCAGCTCAAAACTATGAGCCTGGTGCCAACGTAGACGATGGAAGCTGTTCATATCTGGTTTCTTTCCGTGTGAACATGTCCAACGAAACCGTTTCGGCTGATGGCGTGCACATTGCAGGGAGCTTCCAAGGATGGGATCCCGGTGCAACAGCTGTCCCTTATGTTGGATATGGTGTTCACGAGTTGGTCATCCAATTGCAACAAGGAACGCACGAATACAAATTCATCAACGGCAACGAGTGGGGCATGGATGAAAGTGTTGGTGATTGCGGAAGTGGCGGCAACCGGGTGATTACTGTGACGGGTAACACCCTCACTTCCGGTGCGTGCTTTAACAGCTGCGATCAATGCCCTGGATGCACAGATCCAGCCTACGCAGAGTACAATCCATTCTCTGCAACGGACGCGAGCTATTGCTTGAATGCAATCGCGGAAGGATGCACTTATGAAGACGCTGAGAACTATGACTCATCAGCGAATGCTGACGACGGATCTTGCATCTTTACTGCGGCATCCTGCCCAGGAGACTTGAACGGTGACGGTTCGGTGGGAACACCTGACTTGCTGAGCTTCTTGTCCAATTTCGGAGTGTCCTGCGAATAAGCGCACGGTCACGAAAAAAAAGAAGGGGAGATTTGATCTCCCCTTTTTTTGGCTCAGTTGTTGATTACCACCTTCACCAAAGTGTGAAATTGTCTCAATTTTGAGCAATGGCATCGGAGCTAATTTCTTTGTGTTTATCTTTAACGTTGAAAAACCAGGCAGCTATGAAACAATTTTTGACAGCATGTGTGCTCCTCGTGGGCATGGCGACAGCGATGGCGCAAGGACCTTCTATCGCATTAGACAAAGACGTGCATGACTATGGCACGATTACCCAAGGAGCAGATGGCGGATGCCAATTTACGGTGACGAATGACGGAACAGAACCGCTCATCATGTCACGCTGCAAGGGTTCATGCGGATGCACGGTTCCCAAGTGTGATAAAGACCCCATCATGCCCGGAGCGACTTCCGTAATCAATGTTCGGTATGATACAAAGCGCATTGGCCCAATCAACAAGAGCGTGACCATCACTTCCAACGCGAACAATGAGCCTACAAAAGTGATTCGAATCAAAGGAAAAGTCGAAGCTGCGGATGCAGGCAATGCAGGAGGTGCTCCTGTCAAGCCAGCTTCGGTTGGTGCTCCACTGAATAAGGAGTAAAGCCAAAGACATTCAAGGACGGTGTGTCCTTTTAGGAAGTCGTTTCCCTTCGTGGCGGAACGACTTCTTTTTTGTCCGATTTTTGCCACGATTAAACGGAATGCAACAGATGGAGTTACCTACGACATACGATCCCGGTGCGAGCGAAGAGAAGTGGTACGCGTACTGGTTGGAGCACAAATTTTTTGAATCCAAGCCCGATGGCAGGGAGCCGTATACGGTCGTTATTCCTCCTCCCAACGTAACCGGCGTGTTGCACATGGGGCACATGTTGAACAACACCATACAGGATGTCTTGGTTCGCCGTGCTCGCATGATGGGCAAGAATGCTTGCTGGGTCCCTGGAACGGATCATGCGTCCATCGCCACCGAAGCCAAAGTGGTGCGGCGACTGCGGGAGAAAGGCATTAAGAAGTCAGACCTTACGCGGGATGCGTTTTTGGAGCATGCATGGGATTGGACGCATGAGCATGGAGGGATTATCCTCGAGCAGCTCAAAAAATTAGGTGCGAGTTGCGATTGGTCACGAACGCGTTTCACCATGGATGAGGCGTATTCTGAAGGTGTTATCGATACTTTCATTGACTTGCATGAAAAGGGGTTGATTTACCGGGGAGAACGGATGGTGCACTGGGACCCTGTGGCACAGACGGCGCTGAGCGACGAAGAGGTAATTCATACGGAGGAGCATGGCAAGCTCTACTACGTGCGGTACGAAGTCGTGGATGCCCCGGGAGAATTTTTGACTATTGCGACCACACGTCCGGAGACCATCATGGGAGATACGGCAATCTGCATTCACCCAGAAGATGAGCGATTCACCCATTTGCACGGCAAGCGCGCTCGCGTTCCCTTGACCGAGCGGGAGGTTCCCATTATTTTGGACGACTACGTGGACCGTGAATTTGGCACGGGGTGCCTGAAAGTAACACCGGCCCATGATGTTAACGACTACGATCTTGGCCAAAAACACACGTTGGAGTCCATAGATATTTTCCACGCGGATGGTACGCTCAATGAGCACGGCGGTCCGTTCGAAGGACAGGATCGATTTGAGGCGCGAAAGGCCATCGAAGGAGTCTTGGATGAGTCTGGGCATTTGGTTAAGACGGACGATTACACGAACAGTGTTGGCCGTTCCGAGCGCACAAATGCCGTGATCGAGCCACGGCTCTCCCTTCAGTGGTTCCTCTCCATGAAGGAATTATCGAAGCCTGCATTGGATCATGTGATGGACGATACCATACAATTTCATCCGCCTAAATTCAAAAACAGCTACCGTCACTGGATGGAGAATGTGAAGGATTGGTGTGTCAGCCGACAGCTCTGGTGGGGACACCGCATTCCAGCGTGGTTCTATGGTACAGGAGATGAGGAGTTTGTCGTAGCGAAAACAGCCGAAGAAGCGTTGACAAAGGCCCGAGAAAAATCAGGTGATTCGAGCATGACCGCCTCGAGATTGCATCAGGATGAAGACGTCATGGATACCTGGTTCAGCAGTTGGCTGTGGCCCATTCAGGTGTTTGATGGACTCAAGACGGAAGAGGAGGTCGGATATTATTATCCCACGGCGGATTTGGTGACGGCACCGGAGATCATGTTTTTCTGGGTCGCACGCATGATCATTGCGGGATACGAATACCGGGGAGAAGCGCCGTTTAAAAACGTCTACTACACAGGAATCGTTCGGGATCAGCAAGGCAGAAAAATGTCCAAAAGTTTGGGGAATAGCCCTGATCCTATCGAATTGATGACTCAATTTGGGGCGGACGGTGTTCGGGTGGGTATGCTGTTGACGTCTCCTGCGGGAAATGATCTGCCGTTCGATGAAAAACTCTGTGAGCAGGGCCGCAATTTTGCAAATAAGATTTGGAATGCTTTTCGCTTGACGCAAAGTTGGGAGGTGGATGACCAGGCTCCCGTACCCGAATCGTCCGCTGTAGCCGTCAGGTGGATGAATGCGCGTGTGCAGCAGGTGTTAGAGGAGTTGGAGGGTCAATTTGCTGCGTTTCGATTGAGCGAGGCGCTCATGAATATGTACCGGTTGGTGTGGGATGATTTTTGCAGTTGGTACCTCGAGCTCATTAAACCGGCTTACGGAGCGCCAATCGATGGTCAGACCCTGGCTGAGACCCTGGCTATTTTTTGTGATCTGTTGAAAATGCTGCATCCGTTCATGCCGTTTCAAACTGAAGAAATATGGCACTGGATTGAAAAGCGCACCGGACCTGAAGAAGCCCTGTGCATTGCACCCTGGCCAGAGCGATTTGAATACGATCGTTCAATATTGAGCGAGTCCGACGCTTTTCAACAAATCGTGTCCGAAGTCCGAAATATTCGAAAGGAAAATCAAATTCCGATGCGGGATGCCCTCGAAATGAGCATGAAGGTCGGGGATGGGTTTCCGGATGCCTTCGAATCGGCCATCGTCAAATTGGCTAATGTGAAGGAATTGAAGCGCATCGACGAAAAAGTCCCTAATGCATTCGGCTTCATTGTAGGTACTTCATCGTTTTTCATTCCGTTTGGGGATGCGGTGGATGTGGAGGCTGAAAAGGCGAAAATTCAGAAGGAAATGGACCACCTGAACGGTTTCCTTAAGGCCGTGCGGGGCAAGTTAGGAAATGAACGTTTTGTGCAGAATGCACCGGCAAACGTCGTTGAACTCGAGAAAAAAAAGGAATCGGATGCCCTGACCAAATTGGAGGTGCTTCGGGGTAAGCTGGAGCAATTGGGTTGATGCCTTCGAACACGCGGGCGACACGCTTGTTGTATTCGTATGTTAGGATTATTCAAAAAAGACCCCGTCAAGAAATTGCAAAAGCGGCATGCCGCTCTATTGTCAGATGCACATCGAATGAGTGCCATTGACCGAACTAAATCAGATGCGTTGATGGCAGAAGCTGCTGCGGTTGAAGATGAGATATCAACCTTGCTCAACGGTTCAAATGCCTGATTTAAAAACATTTGCCGTGATTGGCGATTCCCGAGGAATCGGAGAAGCCATCCGCCTCCAGCTTTTGGAGCGAGGGCATCGTGTGATCGGTGTATCGCGAACGGGGGTTACAACGGCCCATGAAAACTACCAAAGCTTGATTTTTGATGCGGTTGCCCATCCGTGTGATCTATCCAATTTTGCAGCGTCCCTGAATGGACTGGTTTACTGTCCGGGAACCATTCGTCTGAAGCCGTTGAAAGGGTTGAAACGAGAACATTTTCTAGAAGAATTTGACGTCAATGCGCTTGGGGCTGTGCAGACGCTTCAGTCCAATGCCAAGCTGCTGCAAAATGCGGACGCTGCATCGGTGGTTTTATTCAGCACTGTTGCAGTCCAGACGGGCATGCCATATCACACAAGTATCGCGATGGCCAAAGGGGCGGTCGAAGGTTTGACGCGCTCACTGGCCGCTGAGTGGGCTCCGAAGGTCCGCGTGAATGCGATTGCACCATCTTTGACTGACACTTCGTTGGCAGAGCCTATGTTGTCCAACGACGCCAAACGGGAGGCTGCTGCTGCCCGACACCCTCTCCAGACGGTTGGAAGCGCTGCGGGCCTTGCGTCTTTGGCGACCTGGTTGTTGGGAAGCGAAGCGGCCTTTGTTACGGGCCAGATTTACGCCGCAGACGGCGGCATTGGAAGCTTGAGGAAATGAACGGTTTTACAACGCTGAATGACCTCGATTTGGAACTTTTGCCTCGTCGAAGGCGTGGGCGCTTGGTCAACAGCTTGAGCGGATTCAAGAGTGCGAATTTGGTGGGAACCACGAGCGTCCATGGCGTACATAATTTGAGCATCATCAGCAGCGTGGTACATCTGGGGTCGGATCCGGCTTTGTTGGGAATGGTCTTTCGTCCACCGGTCGATCCCGCGCAAGGGAGCCATAGTTATTGGAATATCCGGGAAACCGGTTGCTTCACACTCAATCACGTACCGGCGTCGCTCACAGCAAAAGCACATCAAGCAAGTGCGCGCTATCCCCAGGATACAGACGAATTTGAGGCCTTGGGATTTACGCCGATTTTTCGGTGTGGATTTGAAGCGCCAGCCGTTGAGGAGAGTCCAGTCCGTATCGGGATGGAGCGAGTGGATGAATGGGAAATACCCCAGAATCGATGCCGCTTCGTCGTGGCTCAAATTCGGTGGGTAGAGTTCCCTGAAGAAGCGCTGTGTGGGGATGGATACCTCGACCTTGAAGGGCTGGATGTGGCGGCATTGAGCTCTTTGGACGGCTACCACCGCACCCAAAAATTACATCGGTTGGGCTATGCCAAACCTGAGTCTGGTGCTCCGGAGTTGATGGAAGATTTCATGCGTGGTTGGAAAGACGAGGAAGTTTAGTTGAATTCAACGAAATTTGCGCATGCACAAACCGAAACCTTCGGCTGATATGAATGGTCGCACGTTGCTTCATCATGAAGTCATTGCCGACAATCCCGATGCGCCTTGGTTGGTTTTTGTGCATGGGGCCGGTGGAAGCATCCGCACATGGAAGTTCCAGATCGACGCGTTTTCACCCCATTTCCGACTGCTTCTCATCGATCTGCGGGATCACGGGGACAGCAAGGACATCATGCCTGAGTTTCCTGCTTACGACTTTGGAATTGTGGCGAAGGACATCCTCGGAGTGATTGACCACTTGGGGATCAAAAAAGCTCATTTTATGAGCCTCAGCATTGGCAGTGTGATTCTTCAAAAACTCGATATCGAACGCCCTGAACTGGTGGATCGCATGGTCATGGCCGGAGCTATTTTTGATGGCAGCCGGCTGATGCACTGGTTTGTGCATTCGGGAAAGTTTCTTTCGCGCTTGCTCCCTTACCAGGCGTTGTATGGGTTGTTTAGTTTCATCGTACTCCCTCGGCGGAATCACCGTTTGAGTCGGTACATTTTTCGCCGGCAGAGCCGTCGTCTGTCCACCCGAGAGTACCTCAAGTGGATTGAGTTATACAAACCCTTTTTTCATCTGATCAAGGACTACGTGAACCGGCCTGTGATGAAGAAGGGCTTGGTGGTGATGGGCAGCCAGGATCATATCTTTTTTCGCGCGGCAAAGCGCTTTACCGAGATTCAAAAGAACATGCGGTTGGCCGTCATTGAAAATTGCGGTCACGTCTGCAGCATTGAGGCTCCTGAGTTGTTCAATGAACTCGTGCTGAAGTTTCTAAAGGGCGAAGAAGTTCCTGCCGCCGTCTCTGCAACGCCAGTGCCGATGAGCTGGTCGGAGTTGAAGTCCCTGCGAAAGGGGTGACCTAAACCTTTGCGCGATTCAAGGGTTATATCGGTATGCGCCGATCACATTTTCCACCTGACAAAATATGTACGGTTTGTCAACGTCCTTTTTCTTGGAGAAAGAAATGGGAAAGTTGCTGGGATGAGGTCCGCTATTGTTCAGAACGCTGCCGAAAAAACACGCCATCATGAATTGGAATACATGCATCGCGGATTGCCTCGACGAGCAACCAGCTGAAGAGGTGCGGCTGGTATGTGGCGATCAGTTGAACGGTCGACATTCTTGGTTCCAGGAAAGTCCCAATGCCCATCGTCTTTATGTGTTGATGGAAATCCGCTCTGAGACGGATTATGCGGTCCACCACCTTCAAAAGGTCGTTGCGTTTTTTGGGGCCATGCGCCTTTTTGCCCAATCCCTCAAGGGTGCGGGCCATCGGGTGCATTATGTGGCATTGGACAGTCCGGGAAATCAACAGTCCTTTGAAGCCAACATCGAGCGCCTTATGCGCACAGTGCAATCGACTCGTTTTCAATGGCAATTGCCCGATGAATATCGACTGGATGAAGTGCTCGCTAAGTTTGGCGAATCTTGCCGCAAACGAGGATGGACGGCCACTTCAGTCGACACGGAGCATTTTTATACGGAACGCGCGGATTTAGCTCGTTTTTTTGAAGGCAAAAAGACCTTTCGACTAGAGAGCTTTTACAGGGCCATGCGCTTGAAGCATGATGTGCTCATGGACGCCATGGGTACCCCAGAAGGGGGGCAATGGAATTACGATGCCAATAACCGCCAGCGGATTCCGGCGGGTCATTCCATTCCACCGCCGAAGTTATTTCCACGGGATGTGGAGCCTTTGGTTTCTATGCTGACGAATGCGGGTGTTCAAACCACGGGTCGACTTGCTGCCGATGGATGGGGCTGGCCATTGACCCGGGAAGAAGGGGAGCAGACGTTGGTCTATTTTGTGGAGGTGCTGTTGCCGCATTTTGGAGACTATCAGGATGCACTCACCAAGGAAAGTTGGAGTGTCTATCACTCGAGATTGAGCTTCTTGATGAATGCCAAAATCCTATCTCCTGGGGAGGTAGTCCATGCGGTGGAGGAGGCGTGGCGTGCAGACCCCCATCGGGTGAGCATCTCACAGGCAGAGGGATTTATACGGCAAATTCTGGGCTGGCGCGAGTACATGCGCGGGATTTATTGGGCGAAAATGCCGGAGTATGCTCAACTGAACTTTTTCAACCACACGCGGTCCCTGCCCCGGTGGTATTGGACTGGGGAGACCCGCATGGCGTGTCTGTCGCATGCCGTTGATCAGACCATGGAACACGCTTATGCACACCACATTCAGCGGCTCATGATCACGGGGAATTTCGCCTTATTAGCAGGGATTGACCCCGATGAGGTAGATGCGTGGTATTTGGGCGTCTACATTGATGCGTTGGAATGGGTGGAAATCACGAATACCCGTGGGATGAGTCAATTTGCTGACGGCGGCATCGTGGGTTCTAAACCGTACGTTAGCAGCGCTCAGTACATCAAGAAAATGGGTCCTTATTGCAAGGGGTGTCATTACAAAGCGAATGAAAAAGTGGGTGAACAAGCCTGCCCATTCAACGCACTGTATTGGGATTTTCACGCCCGTCACCGGGAGGCATTGGAGCGCAATCCGCGCATTGGAATGGTCTACCGAACATGGGATCGGATGGATGCCGAGAAGCAGGCAGCCTTGCTCGCCACAGCCAAAATGAACCTCAACCGAATCAACGAATTGTAATGCGCGCACTCTATTGGTTCAGAGAAGATTTACGATTGAGGGACAACCCTGCGCTTACGGCAATGACTGATCAAGCAGAGGAAGCGACCTATGTGTTTGTTGTGCCTTCAACCAATCGTTGGAGCAGGGGTGCTGAGCGCATGGGCATACACCGGCGCAGGTTCATGCTCGAGAGCCTCGCTGGATTGGACGCAGCCTTGCAGGAACAAGGCCAACGGCTCTTGGTGCTCGAGGGAGATCCCGTTGAGGAGGTGCTTAAAATTGCAAGTCAACTGGGTTGCCAGGCGGTCTATTCTCAGCAATGCCATGCCACAGAGGAATTGCGGTCGGCGGCGGCGGTGAGGCTCCATATCCCGCATCATTGTCATGAGGGAGCAACCTTGGTCCATCCAGAAGATCTTCCTTTCTCCGTCAAAGCTCTTCCGGAAGTATTCACCCACTTTCGAAAAAAAATCGAGAAAAACGGTCTGGTCGTCCGAGAGGAGCTTCCCGTTCCGGTTCTTCCCAAGAGCCCAAAAAAAATCGCTGACTTCAGCTACGCTTTTGGCATGAGCCGTTTTAAAATGCCTGAGAGGCTTGCAGGGCTTCCCATCTCTGCGATGCAGTTTACTGGAGGAATGCAGACAGGCTGGGATCGCCTTGAGCACTATTTCTGGAAAACCCGCGCGCTCAGTGGTTACAAACAGACGCGGAATGGAATGATGGGGTGGGATTATTCGAGCAAATTCAGCCCTTGGTTGGCGTGGGGATGTATAGGCCCGCGGTCAATCTACCATGCCATCCGCCAGTATGAGGAGGAGGTGGGTGCCAACGAAAGTACGTACTGGTTGATTTTTGAATTGCTTTGGCGGGATTATTTCCGATTCATCGCCATGCAGCACGGGGATCGAATTTTTTCTGTAAATGGGCTCAAGGAGGCTCCGCGCACTCCGGTTTCTCACCATCCTCTTCAATGGAAGGCTTGGTGTGCGGGCACTACCCGAAGCGCTTTTGTCAATGCCAATATGCACGAATTGCGGTTGACCGGATTTATGTCCAACCGAGGCCGGCAAAATGTAGCGTCTTATGCGGTGCACGACCTGGGATTAGACTGGCGAGCTTGCGCGGCCTGGTTTGAGCATTGGCTCATTGATTTTGATCCATGCAGCAATACCGGCAACTGGCTGTATGTCGCGGGCATTGGAAACGATCCTCGCCCGCAACGCAAATTCGATATTGAATGGCAGGCGAGTCGGTACGATGAGGCGGGTGCATTTCAAGCACACTGGAACCAACAGGGAGGGATTTTTCCTTGCGCTCCGGAAAGCATACCGACATGATTTGGAATGTGACCTATAACGATGCCCAGCGCTGGGAGCAGGTGCATTTGATCGCTGGCAAACGCATCCCCTGGGCTCAATCGATCACCGATTCGATTCGAGGCCGAACGGTGGGTTCGCCCAAGTTGGACCTGGTCGGTGTAGAGGGATTGAAGGAGTTGGAGCGTTTACGTCTTTCCTTGAATCATCGCACATCGGTAAACTTTCAACGCACCACAGAAGGGGTAATCGCCTACACGAAAGTGCGGCTGGAAGTGTATGCTGTGCCGATACGCTTCCCTGAAATTTTATCCGTGGACGCCGATTACGCAGATGCAGCGCAATCCAGACTAGTGCTGCACTTCCAGCGCGACGAGGAAACGGTTAAATTAACCATGACCGGCGCTTCAAGGGTGCTCGATCGCACGCTTCAGTGGTTTAAGATGGCCTCCAATCCTGAAGGAGCCGCATCATGATTGAGTCCAATTGGCCATGCAGACCTCTCCGTTTTCTTGGACGTTTCGCAGCGCATCCACCATACGCAGGGCTTCGTCTACGTTCCGGCCGATGGTGAAAAAATTGATCAATTCGTGCTGAACCATTCCTGATTTGTCAATGAGGAAGCTCGCCCGGAGAGAGGTCATTTCGGTGGTGCCGGACAAAAGTCCGTCATCTGAGTAGTGGTACTCGCCACTGATGACATCATAATTTGTGGTAATGCTCTTGTTGGCATCCCCGATCAGAGGGAACGTTACACCTTCTAATCCACCTTGGCTCTGAGGGACACCGGCTGCTGCAGCATGCACGTCAGCGGTATCGGTCGAGCAAGCCACGAGGGCTGTATCGCGGGACTCAAAGTCCGAGAGCCGATTTTGGAATGCAACCACTTCTGATTGACAAATGCCTGTGAAGTCCTTGGGGTAAAAGAGGAGGTACACATATTTTTTGCCGAGAAATTGGCTGAGTGAAAAGTCGGTGACAATTTCGCCGTTGACGTATGCACGGGCAGAAAAAGATGGAGCTTGTTGACCTACGAGCATGGTTGAGTTGTTCAATGATGTGAGCGGACAAAGTTAGGCACAGACACGAGGAAACTTCTTCCAAGCGAATATCTTTGGTCAGTGAGCCTAAACGTCAACACCAACCGGTACTTGAACCGCGAACTCAGCTGGTTGTCCTTCAATCACCGGGTGCTTCAAGAAGCCTCGCGGTCGGATAACCCCTTGATTGAGCGCGTCCGCTTCTTGGGGATTTTCTCCAATAACATGGACGAGTTTTTTCGGGTTCGGGTGGCCAACTTGCAGCGGGCAATCGCGGTAGATGAATCAGCCAAAACGACTTTGGGGTTTGATGTTTCATCCACCCTTTCCGATGTTTCCAGCAGGGTTTTGGAGTTGCAGGGAATGTACAATGAAACGTACCAATCGGTTGAATCGGAATTGAGTGACGCGCGGATCAGCATCCTGAATGAATTGGAATTTTCGGAAGAACAGACCGCGTTCGTCTTGAATTATTTCAAGAATCAGATTCGGTCTCATCTCGTGCCCATTATGGTGGACGAATCGCGCCCGTTTCCCGATCTCAAGGACGGAGTTTTGTATTTCATGGTGGAATTGACGGTGGAGCGTTCAAAGGGTTTCGAGTTGGAGTATGCCCTGATGCAGATTCCTCCGCACTTGCCGCGTTTCGTGATTTTGCCGTCCGAACAAGGCGAACGAAACGTTGCTTTCATTGATGACGTGATTCGATGCAACCTGTCTCGAATCTTTCGGCTTTTTCAGCCGGAATCTGTCGTAGCACATACCATTAAGGTGACCCGGGATGCTGAGATTGACATGGACGATGATTTGTCTCGTTCACTGATGGATAAGATGGCTGAAGGGGTCGACCAGCGGAAGACGGGTGATTTTGTGCGCATCATCTACGATCGGGAAATGCCGGAAAATATGCTGAGCCTGTTGCGCCGTAAGTTGGATGCGGGAGATTCGAAAAACATCCTTTCTGGAAGCCGATACCACAACCGCAAGGACTTAATGAGGTTTCCCGGTTTTGGGCGCGAGGATTTGGTTTTCCCGCGGCAAGAGCCGCTTCATCACCCTCGGCTTGAGGGGAAGAGTAGTCTGTTGCAACAAGTACTGAAGCAACCCATTTTATTGCATTTCCCCTACCATACATTTGGCCATGTCGTAGACGTTCTGCGCGAGGCTGCCATTGATCCATGCGTAGAGTCCATTCAAATTAACTTGTATCGTGTAGCACCGCATTCTAAGGTTATCAATGCCCTGATCAATGCTGCTCACAATGGCAAACGTGTCCACGCCATCATTGAATTGGCTGCTCGGTTCGATGAGCGTCAGAACATCAAAGTGTCAAATTTGCTTCAGGAGGCGGGCATCACAGTAGGCTTTGGTGTTTCGGGCTTAAAGGTGCACTCGAAGCTCTTTTTGATCACCCGCCAGGAGGGCAATGTTAATCAGCGCATCGCTTACTTGGGAACAGGGAACTTCCATGAAAAGGCCGCCGAGGTTTTTAGTGATTTTGGTTTGTTAACGTCAGAGCCTGCGATGGCTCAAGAGGTTGCTCAGCTGTTTAGCTTTTTCTCACATAATTACGAGCGTCCCCAATTCAAGCAATTGGTTGTGAGCCCATTCGCTACCCGAAAAAAATTCTCTCAATTGGTGCGCCAGGAAATGAGAAATGTGGAGGCTGGAATCGGCGGGCGGATCATTCTCAAACTGAATAACTTGGTCGACGCGGCGATGATCGAGTTGCTCTACGCTGCAAGCAATGCCGGGGTTAAGATTGATGTGATCGTGCGCGGTATTTGTTGTTTGATTCCAGGGGTGCCCGGAATGAGCGAAAACATTAAGTTACGGAGCATTGTGGGGCGTTACTTAGAACATGCGCGAGTCGTGTATTTCGAAAACGGTGGCGAGGCGAAGTATTACATCAGTTCGGCAGATTGGATGACCCGGAACCTGGACAGGAGGGTGGAAGTCAGTGTGCCCATTCACGATCCCTTGCTTCAATCACAATTGGCCCATTGCTTGGAGGACCAACTCAAAGACAACGTGCGTGCACGGTCATTGGATGCAGGAATGAAAAACGCCTTCATCAAAGGACGAAAGAATCAGCCTTTGCGCGATTCGCAAAGCGAAACATACCGGCGTTACGCCGCGGATGAATAACGATTTTCATCGAATTCTACCCTACTTTAGATGCATGCGATTTGCCGCCATTGACATAGGGTCGAATGCCGTTCGTTTGCTGATCAAGGATATTGAAATAAGCAAGAAGGGCGCTGTTCGTGAAGAGCGCATCGCTTATTATCGTGCGCCATTGAGGCTGGGAGGAAAGGTGTTCGATTCCGGACGGGTTTCCTCGTCGAATGCTGAGGCGCTGGGTCAGACGCTGGAGGCGTTTCGCTTATTGATGGAGGTGCAGGACGTCGTCCACTACCGCGCGTGTGCAACGAGTGCTTTGCGAAACGCCGAAAACCGGTGGAAGGTGATTGACGCGGTGGAATCGATTTCTGGGATCCATGTCGAATGCATTGATGGCGAAGAGGAGGCGGAATTAATTTTTGAGAATTTTAAGCACTTTGGCTTGGACGATGCTCAAGATTTACTGTGCGTCGATGTGGGAGGCGGGTCAACGGAGCTTTCCTTGTTGCGTGGAACCAAACGTATCGCTTGGAGTAGTTTCCAAATTGGTACCGTGCGTCGGATGAATCAAGCAGTGGATGCTGCGGAATGGAAAAGAATGGAACGTTTTTTCAAAGAAAACCTCGGCTCCAATGAAGTGCGTGTTGCGGGAACAGGAGGGAATATCAATCGATTTCACAAATTAGCTCGTCTCAAGAAATCGGAAGACCTCAGCCTGGCCAAACTGAAAAAATGGGTAGAGCGAATTCGCTTAGTTCCCTTGGAGCAACGTTCAACGAAATTTGGCCTTAAAAGCAACCGGGCAGACGTGATTGTTCCCGCGGGAGAGATATACATCGCGGTGCTCAAATTAGCAGGTCTGGACTCCGTTTGGGTGCCCAAGGTGGGGCTTTCGGATGGCATCATTTTGCGCTTGGTCTCCACGCATCATCCTGATGCGAGCCGCAAGCATTGATTTCACCTCCAGCGCCTCGAACAGAAATCGGGCGAGTTACTTCAAGTTTTCCGTCAAGAACTTATCGACTTCGAAGTAGCGTTTGGGTTTTAGTACAATCTCGCCTTCTCGATCCAAAAGGAAATAAGTTGGGGTTGCGGTGATTTTGTAATCCGTCACGACCGGGCTCTTCCATGCTTGCAATTGACTCACATTGGGCCAAGTCATGGCGTTGTCACTGATGGCCTTCTCCCATGTGTTTCGGACCTGGTCCAAGCTGATGCCAATCACTTCAAATCCTTTGTAGCCATGCTTGGCGTACATGGGGCCGATGTTGGGCATTTCCTGCTCGCACTTATGGCACCACGATGCCCAAAACATAAGCAGGGTGTATTCATTCGCTTCACAGGTTTTGTAGAGGTCTACTGCCCCACCATTCCATTTGTCTATTTGAAAATTTGGAGGTGTTTTTCCGACTTGGAGATTGATAATGCCTTGGGCGCGAATCCGGATGGCATCGCTCAAGTCAGCACCGCAATCTTCATCGAAGATGTAATTGTCTAAGATGTACTGACAAATGGTCTCCTTGCCCGTATTGTAGAATCCATCGAGCATGGCATAAAGCACACTTTCAAGGGCTACAGGGTTCGGTTCGAAATGTGCTTTGACCAAGTCAATGCAAGCGAGGAAGCCGCTGTCGGTTCCGCCGCTGAAAGAACGCATCATGTTTTGGATGCGGTCGCTGGGAGCCATGGACCGCACAGCGCTGTTGTCCAAGGGGTCAATATCTTCGAAGAATCGGCCTTTGTTTGAGGGGTATTTGGGGTTTTTCCAGCCCAGGTATTTGGCCAGAAATGTCCCGGGATATTGGTCCATCAAGGCATGCTGTTGGTCCACCAATTCTTTTTCTTTCTGCTTGATTTGCTCTTCAATTCGGGATCGAAAAGCTCCAGCGTCTTTGATGCTTTGGCGGAGCTTCCGCACTTCACTTGCGTTGGTGGTTTCCAGTGTTCCGTATTGGAACCATCCGGTGTTTTCATTCGATCCGTTGGCCGATCGATTGGCACTCAGACGGGAGGAATTGAATGTCAATTCAAGGTCGGATTCGTCCGGGTTCAAAATGATGTCTGCTGCATTGTTGTCTCCGTTGAGGCTGATTTTGTAAAATCCTCGCCCGACTTCGACTTCGCCAAAGTCAAATTGGCGGTTGCTCAATTGGGTCGTTGCGATGACGGAATAGTTGCGTCCTTCACTCTCAGACAGAGTGACTTGCCCTCCACCGTTGGCATTGATTGTGCCGTGTATGCGGACCATGCCGGTTTTGTCTCCGCGGTTTTGTTCGTTGACTCCATCTTTGAAGAGCGGAGAAATCACGTCGTTTTGCACCGAGCTTTCTGCCGATGCAGCTTCGGGTTGTGCTACCTCTCGCGAGCTCGAACGGTCTTGTGTTGAGGAGTCTCCGCAGGCCACGAGGGTGGCGAAAGTCATCAAAATCGTTGCAAACGCAGTCATCTTCATGGGATTATCTGTTTTCTTCAAATTTAATACGCGATTCCCAAGGATGCGAAGGATATCTCGTTTGTTGACGTATCTTCACTTTTGCGAAGTAAAAAAAGACGGATAAAGAACATGGATAAAGGAACGGCCTTAACATTGCTCGGATTGAGCGAGCCGGCGGATCATGAAGACGTGATGGAAAGATTGGATGCGGAAGTCTTCGCGGTGCGTGATCACTTCATGCGTCAGCCGGTGATTCCGGCGCTGTTTCGTTCGCGCATTAACCGGTTGGTTGAGCTCAGTGATATTGCTCAAGTGCTAAACGTGCAGCCATTGGGTGCCCCTGTAGAACTGCCGGGTTTGCTTCCTTCCGGATCCAACTTCGTGCTGTTGGTGCGAAATCATGTTGAGAATATTCGACGCCTCCGAACGGCGATGGCGGGTACGTTAGATCCCGATGTCTTGGTGAGGTTTGGGAACACCGCGAGCAATCTGCAGCTCCGTTACATGGAACAATTCTTGGTCCTTTCCCTGGACGTTGCAAGTGAATTTATTCACGAAGAGAAGGTGCCTGCGCGTGATGAGGCTGAATGGCAAAAGTTGCTGGAATCCATCGAAAGCAAAGAGACGTGGTCCCAGCAATTGATTGCGCAAGAAAGAGCGCGTATGGCTCAGATTTTGGAGCGAGAAATCAGCTGAGTATCGTTCCGTATCTAGACGCGGCCGAGGGCCACGATGGGATCGAGTCGCGCAGCTTGGCGCGCAGGATAATATCCGCTAATAAGGCTTGTGATGAGGCTGAGTATGACTCCCGTAAGAATCCATCCCCACGGCAAAACAAAGGGGGTGTCCATGGCGAAGGCGATGCCATTTCCAGCGGAAACACCGAGAATAATTCCTGCGGCACCACCGAGTTGGCCAATGAGAATTACTTCGATTAAAAATTGCATCCGAATGGCTTGAGGGGATGCTCCGAGTGCCTTGCGTGTTCCTATTTCCCGCGTCCGCTCAGAGACGCTGACGAGCATGATGTTCATCAATCCGATACCCGCCCCGAATAAGGTGATTATGCCAATAATGGAAGCGGCGATCGTGATACCACTGATGGCCTCCCCGAGGGTGGAGACGAGGCTGTTGCTCATGCTGATATTGAAGGAGAGGTCTTGCCCTGGCTTGTCTCTGCGGACGACGCGGAGTACCCCTGTCGCGGCTTCGGCTAACTCCATAACATCCTCGGGAGTAGGCGCCTTGCAGGCGATGCGGTAGCTGCGATTTTCATCCGAGAATTGCTGGCGTACGCAAGGGATGGGGACATAGCATTGATTGTCTTGGGACATGCCGAATGCTTGACCTTTTTGGGCCAGCACCCCAATCACCTGATAGCGCTGAGCTCCAATTGAAAATTCTTGTCCCAGGGGGTCTTCCCAAGGATTGAAAAGTTCTTTCACGAGGTCCGCTCCTAAGATGGCCAAACGGCGGGAAGATTGAGCTTCGTCTGCTGTAAACCCTCGACCTGATTCGATCGTATACCCACCCACGTCGGTGTAATTTTCTTCGATGCCCAGCACTTGAATGTTGGGATTGGTGCGATCAGTCCCCCGAGTGAGTGTCGCCTGCGATGTCCCAAAAATGGAATAGGCCACTTGCAAGTCCTTGGGCGCCTCTTTTGCAAACCGCTGAGCCTCCTCGTAGGAAATCGGTTCGCCCACGCGCACGCGACGCCCCCGATTAACTCCAGTTTCAGTCCGTTGGGAAAAGGTGAATACGTCCGTACCCAGCGTGGAGAATTGGCGCACTACGTTGGCCTCCAAGGAGGAGGTGGCTGTCGTCATGCTAATTAACGCCATGATTCCCAGTCCAATAACACCAACAGTTAGGCCCGTCCTTAGGAGGTTTCCTCGGATTGAGCGGATGGCAATCTGCGCCATTTCAATGAGCAATTCGCGCTTCATGTATTGCGAAAGTACTGCTTACATTTGCAGTCCACAGCAAAAACGACAGCATGACTTTTGATTTGGATATAATCCGCGAACATTATGCACGGATTCCCGGTAGACTTGAGGCCGCACGACGAGCAACTGGAAAGCCATTGACCTTGGCCGAAAAGATTTTGTACAGCCACCTTTGGGAGGGCGATGCATCGCAATCGTTTGAGCGTGGAAAAAATTATGTGGATTTCGCTCCTGATCGTGTGGCGATGCAGGATGCGACAGCCCAAATGGCTCTTTTGCAATTCATGCAAGCAGGAAAAGCAAAGGTTTCGGTTCCATCAACGGTCCATTGCGACCATTTGATTCAAGCCAAAGTGCAAGCGGAATCTGATTTGCAAGAGGCGATCAATAAAAACAACGAGGTCTATAATTTCTTGGAGTCCGTTTCGGACAAATATGGGATTGGATTTTGGAAGCCTGGGGCGGGTATTATTCACCAAGTCGTTCTGGAAAATTATGCGTTTCCTGGAGGCATGATGATTGGAACAGATTCGCACACGGTGAATGCCGGTGGGCTGGGAATGGTTGCGATTGGAGTGGGAGGTGCTGATGCGGTTGATGTGATGGCGGGCATGCCATGGGAATTAAAGTTCCCCAAGCTCATCGGTATTAAGTTAACGGGGCGTTTGTCAGGTTGGGCTTCGGCTAAGGATGTGATCCTGAAGGTGGCAGGTATTTTGACAGTGAAGGGGGGAACAGGCTGCATTGTGGAGTATTTTGGGGATGGAGCAGAGTCGTTGAGTTGCACAGGGAAAGGAACAATTTGCAACATGGGGGCGGAGATTGGAGCGACCACTTCGACTTTTGGATACGACGACAGCATGGAGCGTTACCTGCAGGCAACGGATCGAGCGGACGTCGCTGACTTGGCCAATGGAATTCGCGAACACCTTACTGGGGATGCGGAAGTATATGCGAACCCTGAACGCTATTTTGATCAAGTCCTTGAAATTAATTTGAGCGAATTAGAGCCGCATTTGAACGGTCCGTTTACGCCGGATTTGGCCACGCCAATTAGTCAAATGAAAGCGGCAGCAGCGGCCAACGATTGGCCAACTGATCTGGAATACGGATTGATCGGTTCGTGCACAAATTCCAGCTACGAGGACATTAGTCGTTCGGCTAGTATAGCCAAGCAAGCGATTGAAAAGGGCATAAAGGCCAAGGCGCACTTGACCATTACGCCTGGATCGGAGCAAGTCCGTTACACCATCGAACGAGATGGATTCATCTCCATTTTTGAAGGAATGGGAGGCAGCGTGTTTGCGAATGCCTGCGGTCCCTGCATCGGCCAATGGGCGAGATCGGGCGCCGATAAGAAAGAGAAGAACTCCATTGTGCATTCGTTCAACCGGAATTTTTCCAAACGGGCGGATGGCAATCCCAACACCCATGCTTTCGTGGGTTCGCCGGAGCTGGTCACGGCACTGGCCATAGCGGGTGATTTGACCTTTAATCCTTTGAAGGATGCCCTCAAACTGGAAGATGGAACAGAAGTTATGCTCACAGAGCCTTCGGGAGAAGAGTTGCCCGAAAAAGGATTTGATGTTGAAGATGCGGGATATCTCGCGCCTGCGGAAGACGGAAGCGGAGTTCAGGTCGTGGTGAATCCTGAATCGGAACGACTGCAATTGCTCGAGCCTTTCAGCGCATGGGATGGTGGAAACCTTCTCAATGTTCGCCTCTTAATCAAGGCTGCAGGCAAATGCACCACGGACCACATTTCCATGGCGGGGCCGTGGTTGCGGTACCGCGGGCATTTGGATAACATATCGAACAACACGTTGACGGGGGCGAACAACGCCTTCAACGGGAAGACGAACTGCGTCAAGAACCAACTTACGGGAGAGTACGGTGAGGTGCCAGCCGTCCAGCGCGCTTACAAAGCAGCAGGCATTTCTACACTTGTCGTGGGGGATTCGAATTATGGCGAAGGCAGCTCTCGTGAGCACGCTGCGATGCAACCCCGCTTTTTGGGCGTCGCGGCCGTCTTGGTCAAATCATTCGCTCGCATCCACGAGACCAACCTCAAAAAACAAGGAATGTTAGGGCTTACGTTCGCGAATGAGGTGGATTTCGATTTGATCCAGGAGGATGATCGCTTTCATTTCGTGGATTTGGAATCCTTTGCACCGGGCAAACCCTTGACGATTGAAGTAGAGCATGCCGATGGTTCGAAGGATACCATCGTAACCAATCACACGTACAATGACCAGCAGATTGAGTGGTTCCGTGCGGGTTCTGCGTTGAATTTGATCAAGCGGCAGCAGTGATCGAATGAGTGCCTCCCAAGATGTGAGGCTGAACCCCGTCGATTTTGCGGACTGGCAATTGTTGCCTCAACGTGCAATTTGGTGGCCGCTTCGCTCCATGCTCATTGTTTCGGACTTGCATTTGGGCAAAGCTGCTCATTTTCGGAAACACGGCATCGCCGTTCCGAATGCGGTAAACGCGGATACGCTTCAACGCTTGGACCAGTTGATTACCCAATTTAAGCCCCGGAACGTCTTGGTGCTCGGGGACCTGTTTCACAGCGAAGAGAACGAGGAGTGGCAGGAATTTAGGGCCTGGCTTATGGGATTGCATGCCGGAGGCGTCGTGCAATCGTTTCGCCTCGTCGAGGGCAACCACGACATCCTCCCTCCTTCTGCTTTTGAAGGCTTACCCATGGAACGATGCACATCTTGGACCGAGGGTCCGTTTGTTTTTGCACATGACCCCGCTGAATTGAAGGGATTGGGTGAGGGGATGGTAGGTGTTGCCGGGCATTTACACCCTGCTGTATCAATGCGAGGGAAAGGTCGTCAGTCTTTGAAGTTGCCTTGCTGGTGGTACCATCGAAACAACGGAGTCCTGGTTGTACCCACCTTCGGAGCGTTTACCGGTTCGGTTTCAGTTTCTCCTTCCAAGCAAGATTTATGTTGGGTCACAACAGGTGAAGCGGTCATTGCAGTCCCCGTGAGTTGAGGTCCGAAGCGGAACCTTCTGCGTGCGGACTTAGATTCAGTCAATGATGCCCGTAAACGAGCCGGAGAAAACCAAGGGCAAACCAACCAAGATGCTGTCCACCTGCTCTCGGAGTGTCAGGTTAAATTCAACGAGTTCTTCACCTCCTGAGTACGCAGGATTAATCACGATTGAGCCGTCCGTTGCTTGGTAGTCCCGGACGGGAATCAAGTCATCCCCATGGTTGATGACTTGCACCAAGTGCTGGATGTCTTCCTGTTGCACATAGTATACCACATCATCTAGAACAGGAAACGAAAAGTGGAATGTTAAATCGTGCGCATCGACATGTGCATCTACCTCCTCAGCACTGCGTAGGTCTGCTACGATATGGTAACTTCGTGAAAGAGGCTCCAAACTATCCGGTACTACCGCCTCTGCCATTTTCAGCGGGTACTCTGAATTTTGAAAGTTTACCGTGCCGCAATCGCACAAGTAAACCGGGTTGTCAAAGTCCGAACCTTTGTAACAGCCAGTAGCCGCAAAAGCCAGAAGCAGTAGTGTGCCAAAAACAGTGAGCGTGTGTTCAAATTTCATCTTCGTAGCAAGTAAGTGTGCGCAAGATACTGATGCGCGTAATATCAACCCCCATGTTCAAGCTTTCGTTGCACAGGATACAATAAATAGGGGGCTCTTTTGTGTTCGAATTCACGCAATCCGATCAGCCAATCGGACACGTAAGCCGCATAGGATAGCTCCCCCTTGATCACAGATTGAAGTCCGGTATTGCCCACGAGTTTGTCCAGAAAAGAGGGCGACTTGATAAAAGGTTCTTCTGAGGATGTCCCCGCTTGCCAAGCGTGAGCATATTCCACAATCCACGACCAATCGAACCCCGTATTTGAACGGGTCCATTCTGCGCCCAAAGCATGCAGGTTTTGGCCGTAACAAAGCATTCCGTTGTGCTTGGGGTTGGGCGCTGCTCCAGGAACCGGCTGTGGTGTAAAGGTGTATGAACCCATTGATCCTGTGGGCATTCCAATGACTTCGAAAGGAGTGGCGGTTCCCCGTCCCACGCTGACGGTGGTGGGTTCGAAGGGACACAAGGAGGGATAGAGAGCAATCGACTCTGCTGTCGGTAGGTTGGGACTTGGCGCAATGGGGGGATACCATGCATCGCTATGGGTGTAGCCCTTGCATGGAATCACCACAAGCTCGCACAAAGCACCATTCGCGAGCCAACCTTCGCCGTTGATCATTTGCGCCATTTCACCTAAGGTCATGCCGTGTACAACGGGAACGGGAAGTTGACCTACATAAGAAATGAGCTCAGGATGGATGATTGGGCCAGCGATTTGGTGACCCTGAGGATTGGGCCGGTCCAGAACGACCACCACCTTTCCGTTTTCTGCCGCAGCCTCCATCACCAAGAACAATGTGCTGAGGTACGTGTAAAAACGGGCTCCTACGTCTTGAATGTCGAAGATGATGATGCGCACGTCGCTCAAGCTTTCCGCACTTGGTTTCTTGTGCTTTCCATGCAGACTCAAAATGGGCAGTCCCGTGACCGGATCCACGTTGTCTTCAATGTGGGCTCCATTGTGGGCATTGCCTCTAAACCCATGCTCCGGGGCAAAAACCTTCCGAACATCAATGCCCAGGGCCAGAAGGGAGTCCACCAAGTGAGTTTGTTGCTTTGTCGTCCCATCCCCAATTACGGAGGTTTGATTGGCGACCACAGCCACGCCTGCCCGGCTGCAGCCTTCGTAGATGGCTCGGATGTCTTCGTTGCCCAGCTGGATGCGCATTGGAGGCTCGGAGCGGTGCTGAACGTGCAAAGCGCCATGGAGGGAATCCAGTACCATGGATGCTCGGGTCAAAGAGTCTTCGTTTGCGGCTTCTATCGGCTGATATCCGGGCAGACACGGGGTGCCTGCACAAGGCAGCGAGGACATCCAAACGAGGATAATGCAGGATAATTGAGCTAAAAGCTTCATGAGACGAATGTACCAACGTAATTTGCCAACTCGAAACGATGTTCAACCGATTCGCTCTTCCCCAAAAAATTGCCCGACGCCTGTCGACGCGAGGTGCAACAGCCTCCTGGTCTCGCCCTGTGGTACAAATCGCGACCGTTGGTGTCGCAGTTGGTATGGCACTCATCGTATTGGCGACATCTATTGTGCACGGATTTCAAGAAGAAGTTAAGGAATTAGTGGTGGGATTTGGTGCAGATATGCAGGTGCTCAATGCGGATTACGAGGAACAAAAAATAGTCCGAAGTGCTGGGGTGGAGCGCAAACTTGCTGCACTATCTGGAGTGGATGAGGTGCATCCTTTTTACAGCATGCCGGCTATTCTGGAGTCAGGCGAAGGCGTCAAAGGTGCGGTCGCCAAAGGGCTTAATGCCGAGACGTCAGAAAGGCTCTTGGGGCGGTTTTTGATTGAAGGACACTCCGACTTGGAGGAAGGAGAGGCTGTTTTATCCTACGAACAAACCAAGCGGCTGGGACTAGTGTTGAGCGACCGATTTACCGTTTACTTGGTAGGGGGGCCGACAGGTGTAAGAGCTCGGAGTTTGGTGTTGGCAGGAATCTATCGTTCGGGATTGCTGGAATACGACGAAGAATTCATGTTTTTGCCTGCGGCGTTGATTCAGCAATCAGCGGGATGGGGGTTTGATGTGCAATTGGTGTTCGATTCAGTCGGTGTCGTGGCCCGAGGATATGGTGGATCGAAGCCACCCAGGATTGAATGGCTTCGCCGGGGCGAGAAAGAGGGAAAAGCTTGGCGGTCTGTCAGCGGTTGGATTGGAAATGAAGTTGCATGGGAGGCCTTGACGGAAGACGAGTATGTCGTGACCGCATCAAGCCGAGAATACGGGCAGCGAATGCATCCTGATTCGGTGCGTTTGTTTCGGAATGTTGCTGGAGAATGGGAGTGGGAGCGCATGGGAGCAGGGTGGCAGGCCACTGCAAGCGGATTGGAGGTGTTTGTTAATTCTCAGACGGAATTATGGGATGCTGAAGAGACCGTATATGCTGAGCTTCCGCTGGGCTGGAGAACAGAGACGGTGCTGCAACAAGCTCCTGAAATGTTCACCTGGTTGGGGATGTTGGACCTCAATGTGGAAATCATCATCGGCTTGATGGTGTTGATTTCCATCATCAACATGACGTCTGCGTTGCTGATTTTAATTCTTGAGCGACGCCCCATGGTCGGTATGCTCAAGGCGCTTGGGATGGCGGATGGGGATGTGATGCGAATCTTTTTTTGGCAGTCCGTCCGCATCTTGGGGCGCGGATTTCTATGGGGCAATACCATTGGTGTTTTATTGGTTGTTCTCCAATCCCAAACAGGCGTGGTGACCTTGAATCCCGAGGCGTATTACTTGGATGTGGTGCCAGTGCATTTTGACTGGGGATACTTATTAGCAGTGGAGATCATGGCTTTTGGGGCATGCGCATTGATGATGTGGTTGCCTAGCCTAGCATCAATACGGATCCGCCCTGCAGAAGCGCTTCGCATAAATCGTTGAGAAGAGAAGGCAATAATGGGGGCAATTTTGAAGTTTTTTCATTTCTAGGAGGATTCTCCTGCCTACCTTTGGCTTCCGATGCACCCACAACGAAACGTCCACGACAACATTCTTTCGACCATTGGCAATACGCCGATGATCCGACTTCAGAAAATAGCAAAGGACTTTCCGTGCCCTGTTTATGGGAAGGTGGAGTACTTCAACCCAGGACACAGCGTAAAGGATCGCATGGCGCTGCGGATGGTTGAAGACGCCGAGTCAAATGGCTTGCTCAAGCCGGGGGGTACTATCATCGAATGCACAAGCGGGAATACCGGTATGGGACTGGCATTGGCTTGCGCCGTGAAGGGGTATCAGCTCATTTGTACGATGAGCGACAAGCAATCAAAAGAAAAGATTGACATCCTTCGGGCGATGGGTGCCCAAGTGCATGTTTGTCCGACTGATGTAGAGTCAGATCATCCCGACAGCTATTACAGTGTCGCTAAACGATGCCAAGAGGAAACTGAGAATAGTTTTTGGTGCAATCAGTACGATAACTTGTCGAATCAAGAGGCCCACTACGCTTCAACGGGTCCAGAAGTTTGGGATCAAACGGAAGGGCGCGTGACACACTTTGTGGTTGGTGTTGGCACGGGAGGAACCATCAGTGGTACCGGACGTTTTTTGAAGGAGCAAAATCCAGAAATTCAAATTTGGGGCATCGACTCGTACGGCAGCGTATTGAAAAAATACCATGAGACGGGTGAGTTCGACGAAAGTGAAATTTATCCTTACATCACCGAGGGTGTTGGCGAGGACATTTTGCCATCCAACGTCAACTTTGATGTGATTGATCATTTCGAAAAGGTCACCGATAAAGATGGTGCCTTAATGGCCCGTGAGATGGCTCGAAAAGAAGGCTTGTTTTTGGGCTACAGCTGCGGGAGCACCTTTCAAGGCTTGCGTCAACTGAAGGACCGATTGAAGCCAACAGATGTCGTTGTTTGCTTATTCCACGACCACGGTTCGCGGTATGTGGGTAAGGTCTATAACGATGAATGGATGAAGGGCCACGGTTGGCTCTAACCCCTTTTAAAATCCAAAACGGTTTTGCGGATAATCTCGATGCATGCATCGAGTTCTTTTTCTGTCATGACCAAAGGCGGCGCGAACCGAATGATGTTGCCGTGAGTGGGCTTGGCGAGCAAGCCGTTGTTTTTGAGGGCCACGCACAAGTCCCACGCCGTTGAGCTTTGCGGGGAGTCGTTGATTACAACGGCATTTAACATCCCCTTTCCCCTGACATGGACCAGGAGGTCCGATTCGGCGATGAGCGACTCCATTGCTCGACGGAATTGCACCCCCAGTTGACGTGCATTCTGCGACAAATTTTCATCCACCACGACTTGCAATGCGGCGATGCCGACCTCAGCGGCAACAGGGTTTCCGCCGAAGGTAGATCCGTGCTGGCCGGGATGAATCACGCCCATGATTTCATCGTCAGCGAGCACAGCACTGACTGGGTAAGCCCCACCAGAGAGGGCTTTCCCTAAAATCAAAATATCTGCCTTGGTATAGGTTGATTGCCGTTCGCAGTGTCCAGCGCAAGTGCAATTTCCGCACGTCGCGAGCAGGGATCCCGTCCGTGCAATACCGGTCTGAACTTCGTCTGCAATGAAGAGTACTCCGGCAGCTTCACACAGGGCTTTAGCCTTTTGAACAAAGTCTTCCGAAGGCGTGTAAACACCGGCTTCGCCCTGAATGGGCTCCACCAAAAAGCCGGCAACATGGGGGTCTTGGAGCGCTACTTTCAAAGCTTCGGTGTCGTCGTAGGGAATGACTTCGAATCCCGGTGTGAAAGGGCCAAATCCACCCGTTGAGTCGGGGTCTGTGCTGAAACTAACAATGGTGGTTGTTCGGCCGTGAAAGTTGCCTTCACACGTGATGATTTTGGCTAATCCAGCTGGAACACCCTTGACGTCATAGGCCCACTTTCGCGCAATTTTAATGGCGGTTTCCACCGCTTCGGCTCCCGTATTCATCGGCAGGACTTTGTCGTAGCCGAAGTAGGATGTTACGAAGGCCTCGTATTTGCCCAATGTGCTGTTGAAGAAAGCCCGAGAGGTCAAGGTCAACTTGTCCGCTTGGTCTTTCATGGCGCCTACAATACGGGGATGGCAGTGGCCTTGATTTACCGCAGAATAAGCGCTCAGAAAGTCAAAATACTGGTTGCCCTCAATGTCCCAGACGTGGACGCCGTTTCCTCGGTCCAACACGACGGGTAAGGGGTGATAATTGTGAGCGCCATGCGCGTTCTCCATCTCCATGGCCTGAGCAGAACTCTTCGGAATAGTAACCTTCATGAGGCAAAGATACGGAAGGGGGAGGGCTGAACAGCTTCCTTGGCTAGGATCGCCCAAGCGATGAGATATGCCAAAATACCCGTGCCCGCTTCGGGGTCTTCGGAGTGTTTTCGAATTCTCCGCAGGCTGCATTTAAGAATTGCGAACTACTTTTGCACTCCAATAGAACAAAATTACCATGGCGACGAACCGCACATTTACCATGATTAAGCCCGATGCTACAGGCGCAGGGCACACTGGAAAAATCATCGACCGCATCATTCAGGCTGGATTCAGCATTAAGGCAATGAAGTGGACGCAACTCACCCTCGAAGACGCTCAAGCGTTTTATGCTGTGCATGCAGAGCGGCCATTTTTTGGTGAATTGACGGAATACATGTCAAGCGGTCCCATTGTTGCGGCTATTCTGGAAAAGGACAATGCCATGGCAGATTTTCGGGAGTTGATCGGAGCGACTAATCCTGCTGAAGCAGCACCGGGGACGATTCGCGCAGATTTTGCCGAGAGCATCGCGGCGAATGCCGTGCATGGTTCGGACAGCGATGAGAACGCCGCTATCGAAGGAGCGTTCTATTTCAGCGCGCGTGAGATGGCCTGATTCTGAACGAGAAAAATTTCAAAAGCCTCCGCTGAAAAGCAGGGGCTTTTTTTTACTCCATCTCGCCGGTTAATCAAAAAAATCATCCGAAAAATTGAGCAAAGCGAGTTCGCTTTGCGCTCGGGTAAAGGCGGTGTAGAGCCAGCGCAGCCAATCGGTGCTCAGGGTGTCCTCTGTGACAAATCCGGGGTCGACTATGACGGAGGTCCATTGACCTCCTTGCGCCTTATGGCATGTCATAGACCAAGCAAATTTTACTTGCAGAGCTTGATAGCATTCGTCTCGTTTGACGGCCTTAATAATGGCTGATTTACTTCCCAAGTGCAGGTAGTCTTTGGCAATGGCATCTTGCAGTGCTTGAACTTGAGCGAAAGGGATCGAGGGTAAATCAGATTCAAGAACGCTGAGGTTGATGCATACTTCAAAAGGTCCCCAGTCTTTTGCATCAGCCAGCTCGACTTCCACTTGGGCAAATTCGATTTCATACCGTTCAAAACGCTTTAACACCTTGGTAACGACCACGACATCCCCATTGGCGAGCAGTGAAGTGGGAATGTTATCCACGGATGCAAGCCAGTGGTAATTGTTTTTGACGACCATCAGGCGATCTCCCGCTTCGAGGGATTCCTCCCTCCAAAGAATGCGGTGACGAATCTGCTGGTTGAACGCTTGTGCCCGCTTATTGGAACGGGTGATGATAGCGACATGATCTTCGCCGTGTTGGGCAAAAGCGTCTTCGATGTACTCCTGCAGTTCATGCCCATTGATCCGATGTAAATCGGCCATACCCTCTAACGAAAAGCGCGGCCAACCGATATTTTGCTCATCGATTTGAAGGCGCAAACGATGCGCATTCGACAGGATGCCGCTGTCCATTTCTTGGCGAACTACATCGGTGAGCCGCATCGTGGCAACGGTCAATGCAAAATCGCGCCGCATTTGTGTTTCGTTTAAAGCGGGACTTTCGGATTCGCCGACGGGAGGTAGCTGGGCATCGTCTCCAACCAGGACCAAACGGCATCCCGTCCCGCTGAACACGAACTCCATCAAGTCATCCAGTAAGCTCCTGTAGTTCAGGCTTTTTTCATTACTGCGTTGCCCTCCTTCTCCGATCATGGAGGCCTCATCGACGATAAAGACGGTGTTTTCTCGTGTATTGGGTGCCAAGCCAAATGCCGGATTGCCATCCGTGCTTTTTTGGCTGCGGTATATGTGCCTGTGAATCGTTGATGCTTGCATCCTTGAATACGACTGCATCACTTTGGCGGCTCGTCCTGTCGGAGCGAGCAGGACAGGCCGCTGGCCATACATGCGCAATGCGCCTACCAGCGCTCCGACACTCGTGGTCTTCCCGGTTCCAGCGTACCCTCGAATCATGATCGTACACCGAGCTTGTGTGCTGAAATAAAACCGAGCCAACGCATGAATCAAACGGCCTTGGCCTTCCGTTGGTTCATGCGGAAAATGCCCCGCCATTCGGTCGATGAATGTTTCTATTTGATCAGAGGTCTTCAACATCCAAGCGAAGGTAGGTGGTGAGGCACGGACTGAAAGCAACTTCATGGCTTGCATTATTTGCCGACTTCCGGATGTGTTGTAGATTCGCACTCGGTTACACTCCGGGCCGATTGATTCTATTCAAATGGATAAGTTTTTCAAAGAAATCAACAAGTACGTCATTTCAATCTTCCTCTTCTTTGCGGGAGCGAGTTTTTTGGTAAAGTACTTGAGTGGGGATGAACTCGAAAGCCAACCGACGGCTATGCTGATTGCATCCCTTGCCTTAATTGCAGTGGCCATCTTGGCTACTCCTGTGATCCTCTCCAAGATGAATTCGACGCATTACCGAGCGCTGATGATTGCTGGAACGGTTTCAGCGTTGTTGCTGGGGTATGAAGTGTTTTACAGTGTAGACGAAGAGATTGAATTCCGAACCCTCAAAGCACAAGTGGACTCCGAGACAATCCAAGCCTTGAAGGACATCCGGGATGCCCAGGATGCTTACCACGACATTCATGGGATTTATTGCAACGATTATGATACCCTGCAGGCCTTTCTCTTCGAGGACGTGATACCGGTGAGTTTTAATATGGGGTCGTTCAACGATACCCTTCCTGAGGAGAAGAGCCGAGAGTTGGGATACGTCTTGACCCGTGAAGACCTTCCATTGAAGGCGGAAGAGCTGGGTTTAACAGAATCGGCGTTTATCGATTTAATTTCCATGGATTCCCTGACTTACAAGGTTCGCGACGTGATTTACACCTCGTTTTATGCGGAGAATTTCACGCCCGAGATCCGAGACTCGAAGCGACTGCCTCGAGTTTCTGTGGATAGTTTATGGTTTAATCCGTTGAGCGGAGAACGCTTTCTGTTAGCTACAGATAGCATCGAGACCGGTGGTCTATTGCTTTCGACAGTACTGGTCAAGGATCCGACGCCTTTCGGCCGGGAGAAAGTAAAAAAGGATACCTTACGCTTCGGCTCTCTGACCGATGCGCACACCGATGGAAACTGGCGAAATTGATTTGACTGCATTGAAATCCGACCTCCTCTTGGGGTGGGACGGAATCGTCTTGCGTTGGATGCTCATTGATGGGAATGAGGTGCTTGATTTTGGCGAGGAAAAGGAGGTTGCAGGATTTCAGCCACTGATCGATCTGCATGCTGATGTTCGCTCCGTTTGCGTGTCTTTTTTGCGTCCTGTCTTCAGTTTAATGCCTTCTGCAGTGGCAAGCGGCATTGAGAAGGAGGTGCTGCAAGTGCACCACGGCCCGTCCAATCCGTTTCGTCGCTCTTTTCACTCAGAACGCTTTGGGGAAGAAATCACACTCATCGAAAGCGGAAAGTGGGAACAGGGTGATGCCTTTTTAAAATCGTGGCCTCAAGTGCGCTGGACTTCGGCGACGTTGGGATGGTTAGAACATCAAAAAAGACGTTCGATTTCTGCTGAATTCACTTCCTTGTTGAGCATCGATGTGGGAACCTCAAAAGCCTTGATGTCTCGTTTTGATGAGGGGCGATTGGCCTGGTGCATTGTAGCCGAGGACGTAGATGGAGACGGCATCTTGTACCATGCTGTTAATTCTTTGATGCGCAATGATTTTGAAGAAGGGCTGGAGAATGGACTGCACCGAACATGGGTTGTCTTTTCGGGTGCAATTGAAAACAACCGTCAGATGATTCAACAGTTTGAAAGATTTTTCCCGCATGTCGAAGTGGATGAGGGGGGGCTGCAATGGAAAACGGAGGCGCCTGCTCAAGTTGGTGAATGGAATCTTCTATCTCACGCGTTGCGATGAGAATTACAGGAGGACAATGGAAGGGCCGGCGCCCCAAGATTGCGAAGGGGTTTCGCGGACGTCCAACAACGGACTTCGGACGTGAGGGCCTCTTTAATTTATTGAGATCCAGGGCTGAGATTGCAGAGGCCGTGGTCTTGGATTTGTTCGCAGGAACAGGAATGGTTGGCCTGGAGTTTATGAGCCGCGGAGCAGAATCAGTTACTTCGGTGGAACTGGATGCACGGGCAACAAAAGGCCTCTCGCAACTGGCCCGGGAATGGGAATTGGATCAGTGGCACATCGTGCGGGGTGATGCGGTGCAATTTGCGAGGAAATCCTTGACTCAATTTGATTTGGTTTTCGCTGATCCCCCCTTTGACTTGCCTCAGCTTACGAAGCTTCCTGAAGCTGTGCTGAGCGGATCATTGCTGGTCCCGGGCGGGTGGTTTATCTTGGAGCACGGGGAGCGAACAGACGTATCCGAAGCTTCTCACTACATTGAGACACGAAAGTATGGCCACGTGCATTTTAGCTTGTTCCAAACGCCCAAACCATCGTCCCTATGAAACGCGCAGTTTTTCCTGGTTCCTTTGATCCCATCACCCGCGGACACCTGAACATTCTTGAGCGGTCGCTGCCGCTATTTGACGAGATTATCCTCGGAGTTGGGGTGAATTCTTCCAAGCATTCCATGTATTCGCTCGATCAACGAACGGAATGGTTGAAGTCGGTTTGCCAAGAATTTCCGTCCGTTCGGGTGGAATCTTTCCAAGGCTTGACAGCAGATTTTTGCAAATCGCTCGGCGCTCAGTGGTTGATTCGTGGGGTGCGCAATGGAGGCGATTTTGAGTATGAGCGAACGATTGCGCAAATGACGAAGGTGCTCCACCCGATGCTTGAAACGGTGATATTGTTCACGGACCCTGAGTTCGCTCACATCCATTCGAATGTAGTACGGGAGATCCTCAAGAATGGAGGAGACGTATCTGCTTTTGTGCCCGAAGGATTGGAATTCCCATCGCCTCAATAGCATGTTGCGGATTGTCCTCGCACTTGCCTTGTTTGGAGTGAGCCCCATGCTTTCTCAAGAAACGGTGGTCTCCGGTAGGGTGATTCAAATGGAGATTACACCCAGCATTATCCATGTGAAGAAGGTGGTCTATCCGGCCCTTCAAGTCGCAGATTGGACCCCTGAGATATTGGTCGCAGAAGACGGCTCTTTCGATTGGAATATCGGAATACTGGAAACTCCTACGATATTTGAATTGCTTGCTCCTCCGTGGTCTTGGATGGTCCTTGTCCGCCCCCAGGAACAGGCGACATTGGAAATCCGTCCGGGCAGCTTGACGGCCACTCGGTTGCTGGGCAGTCCAGGTTTGGCGCGCTGGGATGGCGCGCATCCGAGTTCGCGAATGGACTCATTGATGGCGTTTCAAAACCGGGCGAACAGCCTGTTGTCAGAGAGCTTGGTCCTTCGAATGTCTGGCGTCGCGATGGCGTCCCGAGATTCATTGCAGGACTTGACGGATCGACTGGAATGGCAATTTGACTCCCTCTGGAAGGACATGGAGACGCATGCCTCCGAGCCGGTGGAACGTCAATTGCTCTGGCAAATTCGAATGGCGGGCGCTTTGAACAGCGGCAAGGGACAGAGAGCGATGGATTCGCTTTGGCATCAAAGCGAGATGGCTTTGGAAGGAGCCAATTGGACAGAATGGCTCATGTCACCGGGTAACTTTTCTTGCTGGCGGCTTGCGCACGGCGGCTGGTGGAAGGGTACAGATGCGGATTGGGAGAAAATTAATGAGGCCATTTTCTTAGCTGATGGAGACTCCTTAGCGGCTGCTATGGGTCCGCGCTGGCGAGACGAACCATGGTCGGAAGTTGCTGCCGCGTGGCTGGATAAGGCGATTTCATCGCCAAGCGAACTGACCGAATTGGTCTGGAGTACATTCCGATTTCCAAAGCCATTCTTAGTTGCGTACGAGCGTCTCACAGTTCAGAGAGCCGAAGGCCAGTCGGGGTCAACTGTGGGGTCCGTACCGTGGACGCTGCCCAATGGAGAGTTGGGATCCATTGAAGACCAATGCCGTCAGCCTTGGAAGGTGATCTTAGCATTGAAAAGTGGATCAGGTGCTGCGCGACGAGAGCGGGAAATGTTCAATCAGGTGGCAGAAAACCTAGATCGAAGGGATGTCTGCTGGGTTGTGCTTTCCTTGGATGAAAACGAGGAGCTTTGGCGAGAAACCTTGTCAGCACGTCGCACACTTGATGAAACAATTGGATGGGTGGGAAATTCTCCTCAAATCATGGAGCGACTGGGCTTGTCAGTCATTCCACAAGTCCTTGTGCTCGATCAAGATGGGCGGGTAGCGGTCGATAACACGCCGTTACCAAGTCAAGGATTGGGTGCCCATCTGCTGGAGTTGCTTCCCAAGAAGTAATGCGTCGGACTTAGGCTTCTGGAGAGTCGATTCGATCCATGAGGCCGAGAATACTGGGGTAGGTGTTTGTTCTGATCACGGAGTCAAAAGGGCGCTTTATCCAGTGAACGCCCGTAATGCCCTCTGCAGCTTGCGGGGAGCCTTTTGTCGCTGCACCCGCATGTTCTGCGAGAAACCAAAAAGTAGTTTTCAGAACAGGAGTTCCAGCGTCGTCGTACGTGTGGTATGTTTTCCCCAGTTCTTGTTTCAATTTTAATTTCCCAATTCCTGTTTCTTCTTGTACTTCGCGCACCGCGGCGTTCTCGATGCTTTCATCGGCTTCGACTTTTCCTTTAGCCAAGTCCCACTTTCCATTCCGTTCAATCCACAGATAGGCTCCTTCGTTGTTTTTGACTACACATCCAGCTGCGAGGACTTCTTTGTATCCGTAACAAAATTGCATCCATAGTTTTTCAGGGTGGTCGCTCAACAACACAAACGATTGAATATCTGGGTGTTGACGGATTAGATTGGGGAGTTCGTTCAAGCTGGATTTTTCGGGCTCACGGATCACCATTGAGCGCTCGTTCGTCGGGACATTTTCTTGAAAAAATACCGGCCGATTCATTATATAAACTTCATACATTCGCGCTATGATTTTGTCCGTTGAAAGTAGGCGAAAAGTTGCGGAATTCCTTTTGCGAATTAAAGCAATTCAACTTCGTCCAAATGAGCCCTTTACGTGGGCCAGCGGCCGCAAGTCGCCGATTTATTGTGATAACCGGAAAGCCTTAAGTCACCCAACGGTTCGAACATTTGTTCGACAACTGGCTGTCGAAGCGATCGAAAATCAATACGGCAAGGTGGATGCCATAGCCGGTGTGGCGACGGGTGGAATCGCGCTTGGGGCGTTAGTCGCTCAAGAGCTTGGTCTGCCGTTTATTTATGTTCGTTCAAAGGCGAAAGATCATGGGATGGGCAACGCCATCGAAGGAGACCTGACGGTATTGTCTAATGTGGTGGTGATTGAAGATTTAATTTCAACAGGACAGAGCAGCCTGAAAGCTGTTCATGAATTGCGGGAAGCAGGAATCGAGGTCAAAGGGCTCATCGCTATTTTTACCTACGGCTTTGAAGTTGCGAAAGCGGCCTTTGAGACTGCAAACTGCCCTTGGTTGACGCTGACGGATTACCCAACCATGCTGGATCAGGCTCTGCAAGAGGGATACTTGAACAACAAGCAGCGCATTATGCTGGATGATTGGAACCAGGATCCAAAAGGGTGGAGTGAGGCTTTTGAAGAAAGGCAATCAAGCAAGTAAATGATCATTGAAAGTCCCGTAATCCGCGTCGGCCTGGCGCAGCGTGAGCTCCATGAGCACTTAAGCAATCCGGCGAACCTCGAGCCCTTGTTGCCTGCGGAGTATGTTCAGGACTTCGAATCTGAAGGTGATCAATGCTCGTTCAAGGTGGTTGGGGGTTTTTCGGTGGTAATCAAGCAATCAGGTGGAGAACCACCTCGTCAGGTGCGGTATGCGTCTCAAAAAGGAACGCCGATTCGCTTTGTGCTCGACATTTGGATTGAAGCAGATCAGTTGGGTTCTGAAACGACGAGCACATTGCAAGTGAAATGCGACGCCGAGTTGAATCCCTTCATGAAGATGATGGCAGAAAAACCATTGCAGTCCATTTTTAGCAGCATGGCAGAAGCGGTGGAAAAAGCGTTTCCCGCTGGCTAGTCCTTGCGCACGAGGTCGTCGTTCGAAGTCAAGTTTTAAGCATTCAAGTCCAGCCAATCCCAGCGAAGTTGATTCGACTGGTTTACAGAGGTTTTTTTTGCGCTCGAAGCGTCGGAGACCCGCCAGTGCATCTGTAATTCTCCATCCTGACCGACGGCATTGATTTTCCCCCAGCCCTTTTCATTAAGCAGCGTATACGGATGCCACTGGTCCGTTCCAATAAGTGCACGCTGATACGCCGCTTCTATTGCACCCGCATCCTGTTCAAGGGAGTGCATTTGGCGCATGACCTCTTCTTGAAGGTTTACGGCGAAGCGCGAAATATCCGACCATGTTTGAGTCTCCGAACGAAGCGACGTGCGTCCAGTTTCTTCCGAGCGGTCGGAATTGATGTTGATGCCCACGCCAATGACCGTTCCGTCCCAGCGCTCGCCTTTCCAGACGTTCTCGATGAGCATTCCCGCGCATTTTTGCCACGCTATTTGATTTCCGTCTTGTCGAATTAAAATGTCATTCGGCCATTTGATTCCGGTCAATCCTGGGGCAGGAATCAAGGAGTCAACCATGGTCCAGATGGCCACCGCAATTGCTTTGTTGAATAAAATCGGCTCCGGAATCTTGGATTCACCACGCCCATCCACGGGCCACTTGATGGCCATTGACCACGCCAAGTCCAATGCGGCCTGTTGATCCCATGTCCGGCCACGTTGTCCTCGGCCGCCTGTTTGCTCTTCGGTCGTTACCACGCAGGCACTTCCGGGATCGGCTTGTTTCAACCAGGTGCTGGCGATGTCATTCGAGCTGGTGGTCTGCTTCAGGTGTTGAAAAAATACCTTCATCGTTGCCCGTGAAAATAGGGGGAAAGTTGGCATGTTTTCGCATACGTCGCGGTCGCTTTACCACGGAAGCATCGTATCTTTCGAGCAGATCGAAAGTGAATGAAAAGCCCCGCATCGTTACACGAGACGCCATTGCTCGGAGCCGTCATCAACGGCTTGCAAGAAGTGAAAGGCAAGCAAATTACCATTTTGGACCTTCGTCAAATCCCCCATGCGGTTGCAGGTTGGTTTGTCGTGGCACATGGGACGAGCCGCACCCAGGTTGAGGCTTTAGCAGAGTCGGTGGAGAAATTAACGGCAAAGGAGGCCGATGAAAAGCCCTGGGGGAAGCAAGGACTGAGAAATGGAGAATGGGCGATTTTGGACTACTGTGATATTGTTGTCCATGTGTTCCACGAGGAAGCGCGAAGTCGGTATGCCTTAGAGGAATTGTGGGGTGATGCGAACATTGAGACCCTCGAAGAAGTTTAAATAATCTATGGAAGACAAGCAGAATCAGCCTGCGGGCAGCAAAGGAGAGGGGAAGCCTTCCATGAATTTTTATTGGATTTATGCCATCATTGGTGTCCTGCTCCTCGGGATGCTGATGATGAATAGCAGCCAAGATGGCCGAGAAATTCAATGGTCTGAATTCAAAACGTACATCGAAGACGGGAAGATCAAACGCGTTGTTTTTGATGGCCAGCGCGCCAGCGTATACCTCAAGGACGCAGCGAGGGAATCACTGCGGAAAGATGCTGAGGAGCCAGGGTTCCTAAAGTCGGTCTATCAGGGAGCGGATTTCTGGTTGAATGTGCCTGCAGGAGATGCGTACGGGCAAGACTTAAAAACGTTGTCGGAGTCCACTGACTTAGATTACGTGTATGAGCCAGTCAATGAGTGGGGTCAGCAAATGCTTACCTACGTGGTATTTTTCGCATTGATGATTGGGGTGTGGATTCTGATCATGAGGCGTCTTGGTGGCGGAGGAGCAGGTGGTGGACAAATTTTCAATATTGGAAAATCAAAAGCTCAGCTGTTCGAGAAGGGCAAAGGAACGGACGCGGATTTTGGTGACGTTGCAGGGCTGGATGGTGCGAAAGAGGAACTAGAGGAAATTGTAGAGTTTTTGAAAGCCCCTGAGAAGTATACCAACTTAGGGGCCAAAATTCCGAAAGGAGCCTTGCTGGTGGGGCCTCCTGGAACAGGTAAGACCTTGCTAGCAAAAGCAGTTGCAGGTGAAGCACAGGTTCCTTTCTTTTCACTCAGCGGTTCGGACTTTGTTGAGATGTTCGTGGGAGTGGGAGCTTCGCGGGTCCGGGACTTATTCAAGCAGGCCAAAGAGAAAGCGCCGGCCATTATTTTCATCGATGAGATTGATGCCATCGGTCGTGCCCGCGGCAAAAACGCGAGTATGGGATCCAATGACGAGCGTGAGAACACATTGAATCAATTGCTGACCGAAATGGATGGTTTCGGGACGAACAGCGGCGTCATCATTTTGGCTGCAACCAACCGGGCTGACATTCTTGATAAAGCCCTTATGCGGGCAGGCCGATTTGACCGTCAGATTTATGTGGACATGCCAGATTTGACGGAGCGACGAGCCATTTTTGAAGTTCACCTGCGTCCAATCAAGGTGGATGAGTCCATTGACGTGGAGTTTTTATCACGTCAAACACCGGGTTTCAGCGGAGCTGATATTGCCAATGTATGCAATGAAGCGGCTTTGTTCGCTGCGAGGAAAGGAAGGGAAAAGGTGATACATCAAGATTTCCTCGATGCCGTAGATCGCATCATCGGAGGGCTTGAAAAGCGCACCAAAATTATTTCGGAAGAGGAGAAGCGCACGATTGCTTTCCACGAGGCGGGGCATGCAGTTGTGAGTTGGTTGGTTGAGTTTGCTTCTCCGCTTGTTAAAGTGAGTATTGTGCCTCGTGGACAGTCCTTGGGAGCAGCTTGGTACCTGCCGGAGGAGCGACAGATCACCACCACAGAGCAAATGTTGGATGAGATGTGCGCGGCATTAGGTGGCAGAGCAGCTGAGGACCTAGTGTTCGATAGAATTTCTACCGGCGCTTTAAGTGATCTGGAAAAGGTGACAAAGCAAGCCTATGCAATGGTTTCTGTTTATGGCCTGAATAAACGCATAGGGAACCGCAGCTATTATGATAGTCAGGGCGACCAAATGTTCACGAAGCCGTATTCTGAAGAGACTTCGCGCATCATTGATGAGGAGGTGGGTAAACTCATCGAAGGGGCCTATATCCGTGCAAAGGAAATCCTGCAAAAGAATTCGGATAAGTTGAGTGCCTTGGCGGATTCACTCCTGAAAAATGAGGTCATCTTCCGAGAAGATGTGGAACGCATTTTAGGTGAACGACCGTTCAAAAATCGAGAGCAACCCGTTCCCTATGTGCCTCCTGTCAAAGCCTCTGAGGCTGAGCCTGAAATTTCCAATTCGCCGGAGCCTGCGTCAGAGGTTGACTCGAAGAGTGCATCTCACTCAAAAGATGGTGATACCGATGAAACATCAGCGCACGAGGAGAACGTGAATGCTCCAGAATGAACGGTTGGACCGTCATATACACGGATGCATTTCCCCCGGCGGTAGAGCTGAGAAGGGCCGTATTAGATGAGCATCAAATTCCGGCGGTTGTATTGAATAAGCGAGATAGCAGCTACCTATTCGGTTTTGTTGAATTGCTGGTGCAAGAGGCGGACGCCGAACGTGCGAAAGCCATCCTTGGCGCGAACAAGGAGGAGCTGAGCATTGATGACCCATCATGAAGGAGACCCTCACCAGAATGGGGACGGGATTGGTGTTTGGCATTATCGTCATTGCTTCGGTTTCAATGGGTCCATGGAGCAACGCCTTGCTCTGGATTTCGGTTTCCTCGCTGGCTGTTCGTGAATTCATTCAAGGTTCCAAGAAAATATCAACGAACACAGTCTGGGGGTTTTCCGCATTTGTAGCGCTATGGATGAGCATGGTTATCGGTATTCCATGGCAAAATTCTGGAGCGTACGAACCTTCGGCCCTTTTGAGCCTCATTCTGATGATTTGGACCAATGATTCTGGAGCATATTTCGTAGGTAAACCGCTCGGGAAGCATAAATTGATGCCGAGCATTTCACCGGGAAAATCCTGGGAAGGTCTACTGGGTGGTGCCGCATTGGCATCGCTGTTAGCGGTGTGGCTCTGGGGATGGTCTTTTGTGTGGATGGGACCCTTTGTGGCCGTGTTCGCGACTTCGGGCGATCTCATTGAAAGTGCATGGAAGCGCCGAAATGGAATCAAAGATTCAGGCGCATTGATGCCGGGTCATGGAGGCGTTTTGGATCGATTCGATGGTTTCATGCTAACCGGTCCAATTTACTTCGTTCTGCTATCTTTGTTGCCATTCGAATTCACGCTGAAAACCATTCTACCATGACGTTTCATCCGGAGGGAAAAGCAACCCTGATCTTGGTTTTTCTCACAGGCGGAGCGCTCGCAGCTGCACTGCATTGGTTAATTCCCGGATGGGTAGGAACCGCGTTAGGGGTTTTGCTGTGGAGTGTTTTGTTGGGGCTAGTAATAAATTTTTTCCGCATGCCATCGCGGAAAATTGGCCAGAAGGAGGCGTCGGATGTTCTGTGCCCAAGTGATGGAAAAGTAGTGGTCATTGAGCGAGTTAAAGAGACCGAATGGTTCAACGATGAGCGCATTCAGGTGAGTATTTTTATGAGCCCTTTGAATGTCCATGCGCAATGGGCGCCACTTGCCGGAAAGGTGCTGGCTTCTCGCTATCATCCTGGAAAGTACTTGGTGGCTTGGCATCCAAAATCCAGCACAGAGAATGAACGCACGACCCACGTCATTGAAGGAAAGTTTGGAACGGTGATGTTTCGGCAAATTGCCGGTGCTGTTGCTCGGAGAATTTGCTGGTACATGAAGGAGGGACAAGAATTAAATGCGGGGGATGAGGTCGGTTTCATCAAGTTTGGATCGCGCATTGATGTTTTTTTACCATTGGATGCTGAAGTCTGCGTGGAACTCGACCAAAAAGTGGTTGGACGGGAAAGTATTTTGGCCAGATTGGCTCATTCTGAATAAGTATCGCCCCGAGAATTAAAATTTTTGGGTTCTTTGCGCTACTTTTTCAACTCAAACCCAAAACAACATGAAGCACTTTACCCTTGTCGTTCTGATGTGGGCGACTATCGCCGGTGCAGGATGGGCCCAATCGGTTCAATCTACTGGCCAAACCATTCTCCAAGATGTTCCGCAACTTGCTCCAGCACTGCGGATTGCTGCTCCCATGCCTACCGTGGCAATAGCAGATTTCAGCGACCGTCCTCAGCAGCCTTTAGAAGGTCAATCTGACATGGACATCGAGCACATTCAAAATCGGGAGCTTGTGGTACAACGCCAAGTGATTGGCTATACGCAGTATGACTTACAATCCAACGCGGCCATCGATGATCGAATGGCTGGTGGAGCAGAGGCTGTTTCTGCAGCTTGGACCATGAGTTTGGAATTGACTCCATTTAGCGATCGAGGAACGGGATACAATTATTTTGATGGAAATACCTGGGGCGAAATCTCGTACGAGCGAATCGAATCGGTACGCATTGGCTGGCCCTCGATTGTTCATACGGCGAGTGGTCGAGAGGTGGTGGTGAGCCACCCAGGAATTGACACGCCCTTGCACATGGCATGGCGCGATGCGGGCACCGGAGCTTGGAGTGAAGCTTCCGTACCGAGTGACCTTGAAGTCGGTAAACTGTGGCCTCGGATGGCCGCTGGTGGAGAGGATGGAAACAGCCTTCACGTGATTTGCATCACCACACCCACGGGCAACGGAGGTGTGGTACACAATGGTCAAGACGGTTCTTTGTTGTACTACCGATCACAAGATGGCGGTGACTCCTGGGACATCATTGATCATTCCTTTGCTGATTTGGATAGCTCGAATTTCGCAAACTTCAGCGGAGATACGTATGCCATCCATGCGCGAGGCAATACCGTGGCCTTTGCGTCATTCAATGATTTTAGCGATTCATTTGTGATGATTTCTCAAGACAACGGCGAAACATGGGCCAAGCAATTGCTCGTCGATTTCCCTGTTGATTTGTATGTAGCGGATATGGGCTTGCCAGAAGGCGAGGAGTTTGCAGAAGACTACAATGATGATGGATTGTTCCAAGAGTATTTCAATACGGATGGTGCAGGTGATGTCCACATTGACACCTATGGACAGGTGCACGTCTCCTATGGAAGCATGTACTATATGGATGCCGATACCATTGACGGAACCACGAGCTACTTCCCAGGTACCAATGGGTTGGCTTATTGGAATGAATCCATGGGTGCGGACAGCGCTCAAATCATTGGCTATTCATTCGATTACGATGAAAGCGGTACGTTGGATTTTGATGAAATTGCTGCCTACTATGTCGGATGCGCTGGATTCCCGAGCATTGCTTCGGATGCCGCGGGCAACCTTTATGTGACGTATTCTGCCATCATGGAGAATTTCTCCACGGGAGCTCAGAATTACCGCCACCAGTTTTTAGTTCACTCCATGGATGGCGGATTGTCATGGAATGCCGATGAGGCCTGTGACCTAACTCCCGATGAGGATTATGACGGGTACGAAGCAGTATTTGGATCCATTGCTCCAGATGTGGTGAATGGACAATTGGAAATCATTTACCAACGCGACTTTGAGCCAGGATTGCACGTGCGAGGCGACGAGGATCCTGCGGACATCAATGATATTGTCCACTTGCGCGTGCCTGCAGATGACTTGGGTGATTGTGCGTCGTTGGAATACGAAGATTGGGTAGGCATTGCTGAGCCCATTGATTTGAACGATATCTCATTGTATCCAAACCCTGCGGATGACCAAGTTGAATTGGTGATCAACCGACCAGGAGCACACCAAATCGTTGTGTGGAGCATGACAGGACAGCAGGTGTTGTCCATGCAAACTTCAGCCTTGGTGGAACGAATCGAAACATCGGATTGGGCACCGGGGATTTACCTCGTGAACATTGCTCAAGGCGATCATCAGGCGGTTATTCGCTTGGCGATTCAATAATTTAAATGCATCTTGATGAAAGCCCTTTGCCATTGCGGCAAGGGGCTTTTTTTGCCCTGAATTCTCGCCGTATTTTCGCGGCATGCAAGCTGAAATTATTACCATTGGAGACGAGTTGTTGCTGGGTCAGACGGTAGACACAAATTCGGCATGGATGGGCGATGAATTGAGGCAAAAGGGCGTTGCAGTAAACCGGGTTGTTTCGATATCTGACCGGCCTTCGGAAATCAAGTCTGCTCTGGATGAAGCCCTTTCGCGCGTGGATTTTGTGCTGGTAACCGGAGGCTTGGGCCCCACGCGAGATGACGTGACCAAGCACACCTTGGCAGACTACTTTGACACGGAATTGGTTTTGAATCAACCTGTTTTGGATCGGATTACGGCATGGTTCGAGGGTCGAGGGTTGAAAATGTTGCCATCCAATCGAGATCAGGCCCTCTTACCGGAGGCTTGCTTGGTCTTACCTAATCCACGTGGGACAGCGATGGGCATGTGGTTTGACACGCAACGCGGCGGGCGGGAGAAAGTTGTCGTCAGTATGCCTGGAGTGCCGTATGAAATGAAGGGGCTGATGGTGGAGGAGGTGTTGCCGCGCATGCAGTCGAAATGGTCCTTGCCGATTCGGTATCAAAGGACGGTCTTGACGCAAGGAATTGGGGAGAGTTTTTTGAGTTCCATTGTACATGAGTGGGAGGAGCGGTTGGAATCGCGAGGAATTGGCATCGCCTATTTGCCAGCACCGGGTCAAGTGCGCCTGCGGCTGAGTGCAACGGGTGAGCATGCGAGGTCCCTTGTGGATGACGCGATGAATGAGTTTTTAAATCAAGCCGGTGAGCACGTTGTTGCCGATGAGGGGATGACATTGGAGGAGGCATTGGTCGCAGCCTTGGGTCGGGCAGGGGCGAATTTGTCTACCGCAGAATCATGCACAGGCGGATCGATCGCTGCTCGTTTGACGGCCATACCTGGATCCAGTGCTGTTTTTGAAGGCTCGATTGTTGCATATGCCAATGCAGTGAAAATAAATTCCTTGGGAGTCGATGCTCAACTGATCAAATCGCATGGGGCAGTGAGTGAAGAGGTGGTTCGGGCCATGGCTGAGGGTGCAAGAACGCGTTTGGGCACGACATACGCGCTGGCGACGTCTGGAATTGCCGGGCCAGGGGGAGGTACAGCGTCTAAACCGGTTGGAACGATTTGGATTGCGCTGGCTTCGTCCAATGGGACGTCTTCTCGATGCCTTCAACTCGGAAATCATCGCGGTCGGAACGTTGCGCGCACTGCATTGGAATGCATGGGATGGTTACTGCGTGAATTGAGGTCGGCGTAGGAGCTGCATAAACGATGAGAAGTTGCATTCTCTGTTGGATTGCAGTGATTTATTTCGTTTCTTTGCCGTCCGAAAAAGCATAGCTATGAGCCGTATTTGTCAACTTACAGGTAAGAAAGTAATGGTAGGAAACAACGTTTCCCACTCGAAGCGCCGCACCAAGCGCACGTTTTACCCCAATCTGCAGAAGAAACGTTTCTTCGATGTCGAGAGCGGTTCGTTCATTACGTTGCGTGTTTCGACTTCGGCGATCCGAACAATTGGTAAATTGGGTTTGAAGACCGCTATTGCGCAAGCCAAAGCCAAAGGAACTTACGTCGAGGCTTAGTCTCTCATTAGAATTACTCAAGGTCCTCAGGGACCGCATAAGAAAAAACCCCACCAATTGGTGGGGTTTTTTATGTTTGGTCGCGCTAGTTCGTTGCGCTAGCTCGTTGAGCTCGTTCGTCGATTTAGTTGTTTCCGAGGATGAGAGGCAGACCGTCTTTGGCTGAGCCGATGACCACCACTTTCGTGTTCGGACTATTCGCCAAGGCCGACGTGGCTTCAATCCCCTTCCACTTGAGCAACTCTTGGCTGATGCCCTTCGAAACAATTGCCTGATAATCTCGAATTCCCTCAGCTTCGATCCGCATACGTTGAGCTTCCTTTGATGCTTTTTCGAGGCGGAACTCGTACTCCAATGATTCTTGTTCTTGCTGAAGCTTGCGTTCAATGGCTTCTTCCAGCTTCTTGGGCAAGCTGATATTGCGGATTAACACGTCATTCAACTGAAGGTAATTTTCGGAGAGCTTTTCGCGCATCCGTTCGTCGATTTCAGTTTGAATCTCATCGCGTCGAGTGGTGTTAAACTCCTCGGGCAAGTACTTTGCGATGACTTCTCGAGCCACGGATCGCATGGCAGGAACAACGACTTTTTCTTCGTAATTCCTTCCTCGTTCAATTTCCAATAAGCCCAGGGATGCGAATTCGGGTTGGTAGAAAACGGTCAAGTCCATTTCGATTTTGAGCAAATTGGAACTGAGGACTTCCAAACGCTCCATTCGATCCTTTTGTCGGATTTCATAATCGTAGACTTTGTTCCATGGTGCTTTGAAGTGAAAACCAGAGTTGAGCGGTTCATCATCGGGATTAATTCCCTCACCAAAGGTGTGAAACAAGAGGCCAGCATGGCCTGAGGGGATGTTAACGGTGAGTGAACCCCATAGCAGAAGAATGGGGCCAAGTATCAGTGTGACGATTAGTAATCGTCGCATGTTGGCTGGGTTGGGCTGTTGTGACATGCCTCAAAATTAAGGCAGGATGCGAGGCATAAATCACGCCGACGAATTCATTTGGGAATTTTTCCCAATCGAAGGTAATTCAGTACCCGATGGTCCGGCGTCGGACGATCCATTCTGCAGTCAATAACCCGAGAATTGCCAGAAGCAGAGCGATCCATTCTACTGCATCGCGCAAGGTGGTTTGCTCGTGCAAAATGGGGGCGGGGATTCCCATTTGATCCATTTCTTGGACGACGGATTCAGGTGTGATATTGGCCATGTCACCTAGGAAGGTTCCTCCAGTTCTACGGGAGATTCTCATCAAAATATCATGGTCTGCAGCCAAATTGGTGCGTTCAAGCTGGGTGTCCTCGACAACCAGGTTCCCGGAAGCTTCGAATGTCTGTTCATCAACTTCACAAGTCGCTTTCCATCGGTAATTCCCATCCGCCATTCGTCCAAAATCTGCTGCGTAGCCATCTTCTGTAAGCAGCAAGGTGCGGTTATAGACTTGACCGACTTCGTCTGTTAAATAAACTATGACGGTGGCTTCTCGCGTGGCGCTCCAGGACGCATCATATACTTGGGCGCGGAAGTTGATTCGTTCATCGACAGCAATGCGCTTTTCTGTTTGAACAATCAGCCGCTTGCGAACATCCTTGGCCGCAAGGAATTGCACTTGCTGTTGGATGAATTGGTTAAACGCCGAATGATCTCCATTTTGAATGTAATTCCGCATACGCCAGCGCCACAGGCCTTTACCAATCGATAGGATTTGTCGCGCACCTGATGTTCCGGCTGATCCTCCCCGAATTCCCCAAAAGGCCTCGTTGGTTTCGATGTCTCCAAACTGCCGATACACCATGGGGGACCAAGCGGGGGACCATGTCGTTTGCTCAAAAGGCCCCATCATCGGCGGCCACGCTCGAATGGCCTCTTCGATTCCATTGGGGAATTCCAGGGCGCTGAAAGAGGGGTTGAGCCGTGCACGGTGGGTTTGAGTCAGGTCACCTGAGCGCGTCATTTCGACGCCCAATGCATTGGGCTGTTGCAAGTATGTCCAGGTATCTTGGGAAGCAGCCAACCACCACACCGGTGTGTCGTTCATGCCGACTAGCTTAGTCCAAGGCATACCGCCCCACGATGTTCCAATCAAATCGTGCGCAATGACGACATCAGATGCTGCCAAGGCATCGGTTAGCGCCTGAGCATCTTGCAGATTGGCTAATTGAAATGAACGGATTTCATAAGGTTCCAATTCAGAAAGTGCCATGCGAATGGCGCCCAAATCAGGATGAGGTGAAGCCGCAATGCATGTGATGATGCGACGGCTTTCCAACACCTCAACATAAAAAGTGCGCTGGTTATTGCTCGGGTCAATCTCCCCGCTAGTGGCGGCTATGCGTACTTCATACCGTTGCATTCCAACATCAGCTGTAGGCAATTGAAAAGCGCATTTTTGAACCTCCCTATCCCCGGATGTGGTCCATTGTTGAGACTTCAAAAGCTCTCCGCCATGGTACACCTGAATTTGGGCGAGTTCCCCAACAAGTCCCTGAGATTCCACAAAAACCTCTATCGGGAAGGTATTGCCCAAGTAGGCAATGGGGTTGTGATTGATTCTGCTAATCCACCGGTCCTTGACCGTCGTTGTATCGCCTAGTCCCAGTGTCCAAACTGGAATATTTGGCCAGTCTATTCCAAAATCAGGTGTTGCTCCGCGGTTGACTAGGCCATCACTCGCGAGAATAATTCCAGCGATGTTGCGGTTTTCGATGCGGACGGTAAGCTCTCGCATAGCAGCATCGAGATTGGTTTGGGCTCCAGCCCAGTTCCATGTGGAATCGGAGGTGCTTGGTAACGGGCGCAATTGTTTGTCGAAGCCATACCATTCTGCAGTCATTCCAGCTCCTTCAATCGCGGTTCGCAGTCCATCAGTCCAAGCGAGGATTTGCTTGGATTCGGCAGCGGAGTCTCCACGTGAAAAGATTGAGGTGCTTTCGTCCATCAAAACCACGGCAACGGGCTGTTCCTCGTCAAAGAGTTGACTTCGAATCAGAGGTTCCAGCAGCAAAAATCCCAAGCCCGCTAGAGTAATGAAACGCATGGTGCCCAGCAGCATTCGCCCAGCAGGCGATAGGCCGCTCCCGGTGCTTTTACGTCCAATACCAGCCCCCCAACCATACAACCAAAACGCCATCAGTGCAGCGGCACCTAGAACGACCGCCCAGTGCCAGGCTTCGACCTCCACGATCCAGTCGCGGGGTATGTCAATTTGAAGCAGCATCTTCAGGTGGTGGAGCGCCTCATGCTGTGATCATTCCGCCGTCGATGCAGATTGTTTGACCGGTGATGTACGAGCTCATCTCGCTGGCAAGGAAGGTGCACAATTGGGCCACATCTTTTGGTTGGCCGCCTCGCTTCAGCGGAATGGCATCGCGCCAGCCTTGAACCGTGTTTTCGTCCAATGCTGCAGTCATTTCCGTCTCAATGAATCCCGGTGCGATGGCGTTGCATCGAATGTTGCGGGAGCCCAGTTCCAGGGCGACAGATTTGGTGAATCCCAAGATGCCTGCTTTTGAAGCGGCGTAATTCGCTTGACCTGCATTGCCCTGCACGCCCACAACAGAGCTAACATTGATGATGCTTCCCGCGCGTGCCTTCAGCATGGTTCGCATCACCGCCTTCGTCAATGCAAAGCATGATTTAAGGTTGACGTTGATCACGCGGTCCCATTGTTCTTCGTTCATGCGCATCAACAAGGTATCGTCTGTAATGCCGGCGTTATTGACCACAATGTCGACCGTGCCAAAGGCTTCTACGACGTCTTTGACAAGAACCTCAGCCTGATCCATTTGCGCAGCATCGGACTTAAATCCTTTCACGTTGCCGCCGGTTTGCGCTAATTCTTTTTCCAAGGCGCGCGCTTTTTCTTCGGACGAATGATAGGTGAAAGCGACGGTAGCTCCTTGTTGTACAAACTCGTGTGCGATGGCTTTGCCAATTCCGCGGGATGCGCCCGTGATGATGGCGACTTTTCCTTCTAATAGCATGGGGATAGTTATGGTGCAGGTGCTTCCAGCAGATCGGCCGCCTCAGCAATTAATTCAGCAATGTCTTTGACTTCTACGTTGGACTCTTGGTTGGCATTTTTCACGCCATCGGTCATCATGGTATTGCAAAAGGGACAGCCCGTAGCAATGACTTCCGGTTGGGTTTCAAGGGCTTCATCTGTTCGGGCGTGATTGACTTCGCGCTCACCAGGCTCTGCTTCTTTGAACATTTGTGCTCCACCGGCTCCACAACACATGGCGTTTTGCTTGCATCGCCGCATCTCAAGGAGCTCTGCATCGAGTTTTGTGATTACTTCTCGGGGGGCTAGGTATTCACCATTGGCCCGTCCGAGGTAGCAGGGATCATGGAAGGTGATCCGGCGACCTTTGAATGGCTGATCGCCTGACATGCGCAATTTGCCCGTTTCGATTAACTCTCGAATGAACTGGGTATGGTGCAATACCTCGTATTGTCCGCCCAGTTCAGGGTACTCATTTTTGAGCATATTAAAACAGTGCGGACACCCCGTGATAATGCGTTTGATACCGTATCCATTCAACGTCGCAATGTTTTGGGCAGCTTGCATTTGGTACAAAAACTCGTTTCCCGCTCGTTTTGCGGGGTCGCCTGTGCAAGATTCTTCTTGTCCGAGCACGGCAAAGGACGTTTCAGATGCGTGCAGGATTCGGGCAATGGCTTTGGTAATTCGCTTGGCTCGGTCGTCGAAGCTGCCGGCACAACCGACCCAAAACAACACCTCGGGGGCTTGTCCGGAGGCCGTCATTTCGGCCATAGTTGGAATGTGAATTGAGCTCATGGTGTGGTTATACTTCTTGGGTCCAATCGCCGCGGCTCCCTGCTGGGAACGCCCACGGTGCGCCATTGTTTTCAATGTTATTGAACATGGATGTGATGGATTCAGGCGATTTGCTGTCTTCCATGATCAGGCTGCGCCGCATGTCCAGAATAATGCCCATCGGGGAAATGTTGATGGGACACGCTGTGATGCAAGCCTGACAGCTCGTACATGCCCATAATTCCTCCTCGGTGATCCAATCGCCTAGCAAAGACTTGCCGTCTGGTTTCCATTCGCCTCCTTGGGCTTCGCGTTGCTTACCAATCTCTTCCACCCGATCTCGTGTGGACATCATGATTTTGCGAGGACTCAGGAGTTTTCCGGTTTGGTTGGCGGGGCATTCTGACGTACAACGGCCACATTCTGTGCAAGTGTATGCTTCGAGCAGTTGTTTCCACGTCAAGTCGGAGGCGTCTTTCACGCCAAACCGTTCGGGAGGGCCTTCGCTGGCTGGTGCTGCGGCATACGGGTCGGCCTGAGGGTCCATCATGAGGTCCACTTCTTTTTTGACCGCTGCCATGTTGTCCATCTGGCCTTTGGGGTTCAAGTTGGAGAAATAGGTGTTGGGAAAGGCCAAAATGATGTGGAAGTGCTTGGAATAGGGCACATAGACCAAGAAGGCCAGCACTCCCGCAATATGGAACCACCACATGCCGCGCTCGACAGCAATCAAACCAGCATTAGTCAATCCCGCATACAGTGGAGTCAACAACGAACTGACTGGAAATGAGCCGGCAGGCACGTAATGATCGAGTCCACGGCTCTGTGCAATGGCATCCGCCGCATTCATACTCAAGAATGCGAACATGAGGAGTACCTCCACCACCAAGATGATGTTGGCGTCGAGCGATGGCCATCCCTTTAGCTCGTTGGATTTGAATCGAGCCAGTGCGATGCCATTTCGGCGAACGAAGAAGACTATACAAGCCAAAATCACCCCTGCCGCGAGCCATTCAAATGATGCGATTAAAAAGTCGTACACCGGACCGAGGAATGCAAAGACGCGGTGTGTTCCAAACAGGCCGTCGATGAGGATTTCCAGGATCTCGATGTTGATGATAACGAATCCAACATAGATCAATATATGCATGACCCCTGCCACCGGTCGAGCGGTCATTTTACCTTGCCCCAGTGCCACCCGCGCCATGGTCGCCCAGCGTTCTGCTTTGCGATCAGACCCGTCCCAGTCGCGACCTGACCGAATGTTTCGACGGATCACTCCGATGCGCTTGGCAAAGAAGAAAATACCAGTGCTGAGAAGCAGAAGGAACAGGAGTTGACTGGTCATAGAGGCGAGGTTCATAAATCGTCAGAAGAACGCTTATCGAGTTCTTCGTCAATGATGTCGCGCAATTTCTTGAGCTCTTTGTTGGACAATGACTTTTCTTGTTTCTTACCAAAAACCGAGACTCGGACGTACCGCCAAGGATTCAAGTAGAGGTCATTAATCAAGTACTGCAGTTCGAGGTTGGTAGCGACCAATCCGTTGTGCAGTGAATCGCTGTTGACTAATTGCCCGAGTGAACCCTCCCCGTTATTTATTTTACGGGTGATTTCATCCACTTGGGTCAACGCGGAGTTTGCGCGGTGAATGGTTTGGGCGAAATTGGAGGCAGCGAGCGAATCCGAGATTTCAGAGAAATTCTCCATGACATTGGACAAATCGTCGTTGTGATTTTTCAAGTTGGACGTGATGCCATCGACATTTTTAAAAATATTTTGCAAGGTTGATCGGTTTTCAGCAACCATCGCGTCCAGCTTCAAGGATGTTTGCTCCAAGCTCTCGACCGTGCGCTGGATGCTTTCGAAGGCAGTAGGCAACCCCAAGGTGGCATCCGCTTCAAAGACCGCTTTAAGGTTCTCGAGGATGTCGTCGACCCCGTCAATGAGTTGATCCGTTTTGGTTTTGAGCGGCATCAGTTCAATTCTTACGGCCTCCGCAATGCCTACTTCGAGTTCACTTAAGAGCGTGTCGCCTGGTTGAGCCAACTCTTCGCTTGTTCCGTAGATCAGGTCAATGGCCTTGGTGCCGAATAAGTCATTGGAGGTGATTTTGGCTTTGGTGTCTCGGTTCAATTGCAGAGCGGACTCTTCAATATCAAAGCTGACAATGAGCGACCCATTACCTGATTCCGAAAACTTCACTTGGGTTACTTGACCAACTTTGAAGCCATTTACCAGCACGGGGTTGGAAACGGCTAAGCCATCGATTTCCTCGTAATGAGCGTAGTAGGTGTTCGACGCAGCAAAAGGATTGAAGCCTTTCATGTAATTCACACCCAGCACAAGGAGGATGAGTCCGACTAGGACCAATGCTCCAATGCGAAATTCTTTCGAAACTTGTGCCACGTGAATTAATTTTTACGGAGGGGTTTCACACCTTGTTCTGCCCAATTTGTTCCTTCGAACTTCACAACGAAGGCGTCCGGATACCCCATCTGTTGCAGTTGGGATTTGTAGACGCTGGCTTGGACAGAAGTGGAAAATGAACCCACCGCGTATTTATAAAGACCATTGCGAAGATACTCCACCACAGGCGTGAGCCCTTCAAGCCGTGAATCATCTGTGGATAAGGGGTCCTGCGATGCCAATATCTGCACACGAAAGCTTGGCGACACAAGGGCAGAGGAGGATTCGTCGGATGGTTCAGCAGATGCTGGGCTCATTTCTAAAAGGGCAGAGGGTTCGGGTGATACGTCTTCCGTGGCCTGTGGAAGGCGTTCTTCGGGACCGGGATGGTGCTTCTCTTTATAGGTTCTGAATGCGCGAAGCAAGGCCGAAGCCATGAGTTCCTTTCCATTTGTGGAATTCAAAAAGTCCTCTTCGGATGGATTGGTCAAGAACCCCAACTCTACGAGGACAGAAGGCATTTGTGTGAAGCTGATTACGTAATAACCAGCTTGGCGAACCCCGCGATCTTTTCTGCCTACCCGGCTTTGGAATTGATCTTGAATGAGGCTCCCCAGTTCCAGACTTTTGTTGACAAAGACCGATTGCTTCAATGCAAGGGCGATGTAGGTGTCCGGATCGTCTGGGTCGAAACCTGCATACCGTGTTTTGTAGTCATCCTCCCTGAACATCGAAGCATTCTCCTGCATAGCCACTCGGAGGCTTTCTTCGGATTTATGCATTCCCATGACAAATGTGCTCGAGCCGCTCGCGTTTGCGTTGGTGAAAGCGTCGCAATGGATGCTCATAAAGAGGTCGGCCTGGACATCGTTTGCGATCGCTACCCGTTTCTTAAGCGATGGGTAAGAATCCCCCGTTCGCGTCATGACAATTTTCACGTCGGGGAAGCGTTCAGTGATGTACTTGCGCAAAAGCAACGCCACATCCAAGGTGACGGCTTTTTCAGTTTCGCCATACCGTCCAGTCCCGAGGTTGCCCGGGTCCGAACCGCCGTGCCCGGCATCGATGACCAAAACCATGCTAGGAGGAAGGGGCGCAAAAGAAACGGACAGCATTATCATTGCTGTCATGGCGCATAGCACCGCCCGTTTCGTTAGTTTTGGCTGCCGGTTCATGGGTAACATCAAATCTAAAACGTCGTCGGGTCTTTGCATCGTCTGTTTGCAGGGGATTTTCCGTGTTGGAATGTGGATAATCGCCCCCCTTTTTGCGTTGGGCCAATCCCCAATCGAAGCAGGGGTGCAGGACTCCATCGCCGCGCCAGTGGAAGCTTCGTTTGAGGTGACGTGGGGAGCTTCGGACTCCACCCGTTTGAATGTGGATTCGTCTCAAGTAGAGCTGTATGGGAAGGCATTTGTTGCTCTTGATGACATTCGCCTCGAGGCCGATCGAATTATTTACACGGCTTCGACCAATCAAGCTTGCGCGTATGGACGCCGGGATTCTGCGGGGGCCTGGATCGGTCGACCTGTATTGACTCAGGGTGGTCAAACCTTCGACCAGGATGAGCTGTGTTTTGACCTAAAATCCCGCAGAGGATTGAGCAGGCAGGCTGTTACAGTGCAAGGAGAGGCGGTGTTTCACGCGGAAATTGCCAAGCGCCAGTCGAATGAAAAAATCCACGTATCCGACGCCAAGTTTACCACGTGCACAGCTGAGAATCCCCATTTTCATTTTCACCTGAAGCGCGCCATTATGATTCCGGGTGAAAAGGTGATTTCGGGCCCGTTTTATTTAAAGTTTCGAAAAATACCGACTCCCCTCGCCTTGCCATTTGGCTGGTTTCCCACCGCCCCAGAAAAGCGCAGCCACGGGTTACTTATGCCGGGCTATGGAAATGGAGGGAGCCTCGGTTTTTTCCTCAAAGATTTGGGGTATTACATGCCGCTAGGTGAGTACGCGGACACTCGACTCACGGGGGATATTTATACGGGAGGTTCTTGGGCAATTCGAAGCAGTACGAATTATAAGGCGCGGTATTGGGCCAGTGGCAACCTCAACCTCAGTTACCAGCGACAGCGATTTGGCTTCAGTGGGTTGCCCAGTCTGACGAAGAAGAGCCAATTCTTTGTGCGGTGGACGCACAACCAAGACAACCGGGCTAAGCCCAACAGTCGCTTCAATACGAGTGTCAACTTTGGCTCAAGTGACCACTTTCAGTCCAACCTAGGAGCCACACAGCAGGACTTTCTGACCAATACGTTTCAATCGAGTGTGCAGTATTCCAGGTCGTTTCCCGGAAAGCCATTTAATGTGGCCATGAGCGCGCGGCATGCCCAAAACTCCCAAACAGGGAATGTTGACCTCACCCTTCCTTCATTGACCTTCAACTTGCAGCGATCGAGTTTGGCCAAATTGATGGGCTTGCAAACCGTGGGCAACCGACTGCTCGATGAGATTGCCATCACAGGTTCGACCCGATTTGAGCAAACCATGCAGGCGCCAGATAGTGTTTTTAGCTCGGGTGATTGGGATCAAGTTTCATTTAGAAATGGCCTCAAGCACACGGCATCAGCATCCACACAGATGCGGTTGGGATTTGTCAGTTTGACGCCTTCATTCAATTACAATGAATTTTGGGCGTTTGAATCCTTGGATGGATTCTTGGAGGAGACTGACGAAGGAGTGATGCAGGTTCGGGATACGTTGGCCGGATTCCAATCCACGCGGGATTGGCGTTTGTCAGCCAATGCCTCTACGCGTTTTTATGGGATATTTGAACGGGGGAAGGACAAGCGCGTCCAAGCCCTTCGCCACGTAATCAGCCCTTCGGTGGGATTGAGTTACACACCGGAACGTCAGCGAACACAAGAGGTGAGCCTCAACGACGAATCGTGGGAATTTAACCCCTACAGCCTCAACCGATTTACCCCACAAGATATCCGAGCTTCGGGAGCTGTCAATGTGGGGATCTCGCAGAACCTGGAGGCCAAAGTGCGCGACCGAGAGACGGGAGAAGTCAAAAAGGTTCGACTGATCGACAACGTCGTTACATCGGCCAATTACAACCTGATTGCTGATTCGTTGGGGTTAAGTGACATTACGACACGGGCCAACACCGATTTATTCAATCGCATGCGCATTAATGTGGGTGTCACGCACAGCGCTTATGCGAGAGATTCGTCCGGGATGCGGGTCGATGAATTTCTATGGGATCGAGGTGAAGGGTTTCTCCGCATGACGCGCGCAAATGCAGCATTCGGCAGCAATTTCAAAGGGGGAGAGGACACGCAATTTCCATGGAATTGCCGAGTAGACTATAACCTCGATGTGCGCAAGAATTGGCTCGCAGGGAGCCAGCGGGATACGTTGATCATGTCCCAATCCGCGCGCATTCGCGGTTCGGTGAGTTTGGCTGAACGCTGGCGCGTGGATGTGAATGGAGGCTATGACTTCATACAGCGGGAATTGACGCCCACTCAATTGGATGTGTACTGGGATTTACATTGCTGGGAACTCTCCTTCAATTGGGTGCCGATCGGCATTCGGAAAAGCTTCTATGTTCGCCTGAATATCAAGGCTTCCATGCTCAAAGATTTGAAACTGGAGTTCAGGGACAGTGATTTGCCGTTCTAACCAGAAACGAGTGTTCTGGGGTTTGATTCAGCGTGTATACCAACGAACGAGCATCACAACGAGGCATACGAGGAACATCAAAAAGCTAATCTTATTGACTCCGTGCATCATCCGTAAACTGACTCCAGCTTCTGGATCGCGGTGAAAGAGGTTCGCGGGGTTGATGTAATACAGGATTTTCTTGAAGAACATGGCCTAGAATTATCGGTTTTGGTGGGCGATGACAGAAATTTCTACCCGAGCCCCCTTCGGTAGGCCTGCGACGAATACGGCCTCGCGTGCTGGGAATGGCTCGGGCATGATTTCTCTGTACGTGCTATCCATGCCTGCGTAGTCCTCTGTATTAATTAAGAACACGGAGGCTTTCACCACGTGATCGAGGGACAATTTGGCGGCATGGAGTATGTGTTCCACATTATGCAGGCTTTGACGAGTCGCTGCTTCAATGGATGCAGCTATGAGTTCTCCGCTTTCCGGGTTCAATGGAATTTGGCCACTCACAAAGACCAAGTCACCTGCGGTAACGGCTTGACTGTATGCGGCGACTGGCGCTGCAGCGTCGGAGGATGAAATGCGATCAGACATGGTGCGAAACTACGGATGGATTTCCCACCTTTGCACCTCAATGTCCGCAGATGCGCATTCTACTGGTAGATAACTACGATTCCTTTACCTGGAATATCCAACACATGCTTGTGAGCGCGGGTGCGCAAGTCGATGTGGTGCGCAATGATGCCATCAATCCGCATGCTGTCGTGCAATTTGATGGATTGGTTTTGTCACCGGGTCCCGGATTACCAGATGAGGCAGGTCAATTGATGCGCATTATTCCCATTGCTGCGGCGCACAGAGTTCCGACCCTTGGAATTTGTTTGGGCATGCAGGCCATTGCCCAGCATTTTGGTGGAACGCTGAAAAACTTGGATGCTGTGCTCCATGGTCAAGCGACAGCCTTAACAGAATTAACGGCTACGGGAATTTTGTCGGATTTAATTCCACCCGTGCAAATAGGCCACTATCACAGCTGGGTCATTGAGGACGTCGAATTTCCAGCGAATCTGGAGATAACGGCGCGCAACACAACGGGCTTGCCTATGGCGCTGGCGCACAGAAACCTCCCCTTGGAGGCCGTGCAATTTCATCCTGAATCAGTCTTGACACCCATGGGGAAGAAGATGATGAGAAATTGGCTGGACGGGGTGGCGACCTTTCGGCAGGCTCACCCCATTGAGCGCTCTGCCATTCCGATTTGGTTGACCGAGCCAGATGAGATAGGGTAATGCCAGTTTTAAAGAATAAAAAAACCCCCAGCACCGGGTGGCGTGGGGGCTTTAAAAGTTTTGCTTTCGTTTATTGATCTCGGTAGGTGGACATCACTTCTTCAAAGGTGTCTTTGAATTGATCGTAATTGTATTCCGCGCGAATACGCTCTTCTTTTTTCAAGCCTTCCACGTAGGCGTCAGCTAATTCGCCACCACTGAGTTCAACGGCCAAGTACGCAATGTACTTTTTGTCGTCGGTCATGGTCAATTCTTGGCAAATGGTGATAGCACCCGTTAATTTTTTGTTGACGATGGTCCGAGACAATTCATTGAACTTGCTCGTAGCTTCTTCGGTCGTGCCAAAACCGAGCTGTGTAGCTTGGTTTTCGGCCACGATTTCGACGGTAGCCTCTACCGCCCTTGCCAGGGTGGCTTCTGCATTTTGGCGTGCAATTTTCTTGGCAATTTCACGCTGTGGACTTGTGCCCGTAGCGGAAGCTCGGAAATACTCGCCGTTGGTCAAGAAATCAGGCCCAGAGCAGTATTCCACAATGCGCACTTCACCGCGTGAGTCCGGTGTCGATGAAGTTTCTTTTTTTCCCTTGCACCCCGTCAGGGTGATGGCAGCTCCGGCGGCTATGAGCAAGAAGGAGGAGAGGTGTTTATTCATGGTCATGGATTAATCTTTTCATTTCAATCGTTTCAATTAGCGTGCCAATTTCACTTCAAAGATGGTTTTTAATGGCTTTATTGATACAAAGCCTGAATCATTTTCTTCAAGAATGTTCCTTGAATTTCCATTTGCGCATTCCGGTAAGCCGCGTCGTGAGCCGCTTCCCAGTTGAGTTGAACGCCCTTGATATCTGTGAGATTTTGTTGCAATACGGGACGGCCGTCCGGTGTGTGAAGAACGGCCGAAGCGTTCAGGAGGACCGTGAAGAATCCAGCAGCTGATCCTGCCTCACGGGTGTCTGCCGTGAGCTCCAATATCAAATCCGCTTCTGCCTCCTTTTTTACCCATTGAATGCCCCGGTCATTGAGCCCCTGAGCGATTGCGTTGTTGAGCACTGTTTTGCCATTAAGCTTACCGTTGGTTCGTTCTATGCACGCTAGGTAAACGGTTGGTGATTCTAAGAGAATGGGAATCGACGCTGTGGGAGTCGGTAACGTTTGAATCAGCTTGGCAACCGGTGATTCTTGCAGCCGAGGAACCAAATCTTCCATTCGAATTTCCAGCCTCAGTTCCGACGATTGCGTACGGGGTTCGAACTGACCCAGTTCAAATGAGCATGCGCCTTGCGCGTTGGTCGTTTGTGTTGAAGTTTTGGGTAAGGTCCCTCGATTATAACGAGACCAGACGGGGATTTGCCCGACGGGTTGCCCATCCAATTTAACAGTGCAGCCCACCCGCCCTGCATAACGATCAGCAAAAGTCAGCGTGACTTCTTCAGCGTTTAAGGAAAGCTTGAGCGAAGCGAGGATTCGGGTAATGCCCTCGAGGCATGCGCGGTCCAATGATACTGTACCCTCAGAAGTTGTCCACTCATTGAACTCTCCCCAATACGGTTCCATGGTTTCTAAGGCGCGGATATAAAAGTCGAGGGCTGCGGCAACTCGACCTCCCGCCCGCGCATCCAAGCCGGACCGCCAATAGCCCCCAGCGATGTTCAAGGTGGCTAATTTGCGCTCATTTCGAATGCGCTCATACGTCGCCATGTTGAGCCTGTAATAAGCCCAGATTTCGGAGTCATTTTCGTATTCCCCAACCAATTCATAGCCCTCCAAATCTTCTGTGCTCGCGCTTTGGATACGCTCCGAAAAGTTTTGACCGGCAATTCCTTGAAATTGGGTAGTGTGCAAAATGGAGGTTGATTCAATCACCACTCGAATTTGACCAGACAATTCAGCCAGTGCGCGCTTCCGGGCGGTTGCCGATGCATCGCTGCCATACTGCGCCTTATTCGCGCTCGAAATGCCAATGTAATGAGCTGGAACAGTCGGCCTCTGATTGACCCAAGCGGGTGGTTCGGCCCACTTTTGAGTGCCAGAACAGCCGACCAACACAAAGATCCAAACGATCCAAATGCTCAGGTTGAGAGGATGATGAACCTTCATGGCACCAACCTTTTGAGTTCATTTTCCACAAGACGATTGACGCTACTAGCGCAGTCTATAATGAGGTCATCCACCATCTTGGATTCGGAATTGAGTTCCGTCCGGTTTTGCATCTTTCGCATGAGGGCTGAGCGACCTGAACGACTTACCGTTCCGCTGGATGTGGCGGGATATAAGTACTTGGCATTGCCGCTGTATCGCACGTAATCGACTTCGTCGCGAAGACTTCGGGTCAGGATTTCTGACATTTCGGTTTTGCCCGTTTCCAATGAAATTAGTTGAATTTGAATTGTCAAATTTACTGATCGACTGCGTGTATACTCCTGGTACCGAACCGACCGGTATTTTGTGTCGTACACCTTTTTCCCGTCTTCATTGACGCGCTCTACCCGGTAGCTTTCGAATCCAGCTTGGTCAAATTTCTGGAGCCGGGAGGTATTGACGTCGCATGAAACGACGGTGCCCTTGAGGATAGCCTTCGCTCCCATCATGCTGCCTACTTGCACACTGGTGCTTCCATCCAACACGCCGCTAAGAGCGAGTTGATGTTCTTGCAGAATCAAGGCCTGGTTTTCTCGGTCCACGAGCATCAAAAAGGGATCGCTACTTTTGGCAATGGCTTGTTGAACAAAAGACCGCAATTTGGTTTCCATGCCCATTCGATTGGAACCGTTTTCAAAGGCTACCAACGCCATGGCAAAACGGCCGTTTTCGAGAGCTAATGCACGGAGTTCTGCGGCATCTTTGTACAAGTCGTCGCGCTCCATCAAACGTTCTAAGTTGGTGAAGGCGGTTCGCCAATGTTCTATGTCCAAGGCTTGGACTCCCTCTCGGTACAGCGGTTCACAGTAGGCGATGCGGGCCAACGCAGCGGTATCTTCATAATCTTCCTGAAGCCGCAATATCTCTGAGAATTGTTCGAGCGCGGTCCCGAAATCTTCGGTTTCCAACGCTTCTACTCCGTCGGCGTAAAGCTCATCCAAATGAGCATTCTTGACTTGTTCAAACGCGGTTCGAGCACTTTCCAAAAACACCAGTCGGACACCTAATTTTTCGATCTTGGACGCATAGGCTTCAGCTTCTTCAAATACGACAACCGCGCGGGCACGGTTGTGCGCCATCCGGAATTCATCAAATTGGCGTAAGTAATCATTCAGGACCCATTGCCCTGCACGCTGCAGGCCCGCTAGCGCATCGGGGTTGTAGGAGTTTTTGCTTACGGCTGTCTGGTAAAAGCGCGCAGCCTGATCCATCATGCCCAGTTCCTCCATTTTAAGGCCTCTTTTGACGTACGCCTTGGAGCCAGAACATCCGGTCCATGCGATTGCAATTACGAGGACCCAGGAAAATTGAATAAAGCGAGCTGCGAGCATGGAAGGGTTTTGCACGTGCAAGTTAACGTCATCATCAGTGTCTTATACCAAATTTATGCCAGGCTATTCTGCATCCTTATCTTTGGGAGAGAATCTGAATGAAATGAATAAGATATGTGTTTTGGGTGCGGGCAGGTCCAGTTCCTCTTTGATTGCGGAATTGTTGGCGCGCGCTGGGTCGAATGAATGGGAGGTGTACGTGGGTGACTTAGACGTTCAAAATGCGACCAATAAATGTGCTGGACATCCCGCTGCGCATCCGTTTGAAATTGACCCGAATGACTCGCAGCGTCGCAATGCACACATTGCTTCATCTGACTTAGTCATTTCCATGGTTCCGGCGTTCATGCACCCAGAGATTGCAGAAGTTGCCATCTCTGCAGGGGTTTCAGTTATCACTCCGAGCTATGTCAGTCCTCAAATGAAGGCCTTGCACGACCGTGCCGTTGAAGCCGATGTGTTGATTTTGAATGAAATCGGTCTAGATCCAGGGATTGACCACCTCAGCGCGAAAGCTGTACTGGATCGCATTGCCGCAGAAGGAGGGGAGATGTTGGAGTTTGAGTCTTATTGTGGCGGGTTGATTGCGCCGGAATCCGATGATAATCCCTGGCATTATAAGTTCAGCTGGAATCCACGCAACGTGGTTTTAGCGGGGCAGGGAGGATCAGCGACCTTCCTCTCCGGAGGCAATGCGCGCCTGGTTCCACCCCATCGCACCTTCCAAAATGCCCGAACGGTCGAGGTCGGAGGCGAGGTATTTGAAGGGTATCCGAACCGCGACTCCATTGCGTACGAGGAAATTTATGGTTTGGAGGGGATCCAGACGTTAATCCGAGGCACCCTTCGAGGTGAAGGATTTTGCGCTGGATGGGATGCGTTGGTGCAATTGGGATGTGTGCGAGATGATACCTCAATGACGTGGAATACCGGGATCACTTGGGCAGATTGGATGCGCACATTTCTGCCGGCATCTCTGGAATCTCTGGATACTAGGTCGGCGGTGAAAGCATCATGTGGCGCCACGGAAGCGACGTTGGACCGCTTAGAATGGCTCGGGTTGTTTTCTGAGGAAGTGGGACCTGAATTGGTTTCAGGCACGCCGGCGGAAGTGATTCAGTCGCTGCTTGAAGAGAAGTGGAAGCTGCGACCACATGACCTCGACATGATTGTCATGTGGCATCGATTCAACTACCGAAAAGGAAATGAAATTCACGAAATCACAAGTGCATTGCGATTGGAAGGCCAGGATGCGACTTACACGGGCATGTCAAATACTGTTGGTTGGCCGGTTGCTTTGGCTGCGGAGGCCTTTTTGAATGGCCAGTTTAAAGACCGCGGTGTCCATGTGCCGTTGCACCGGGATTATTACGAAGTCATTTTACCGGCATTGGAAGAGAAGGGTGTGAAATTCGAAGAAACCCATCGGATATGCTCCTAACATCGCTGCTCACGCTCTGGTGTGGATGTGCCGGTGTCCCAGATTGGCCAGCGGACGGCAAAGCTGACGCCGTTTGGGTGGAGCAAGCTTTGGAGTGGCGGTTGCATGCGGCAACAGGGCGGTGTGAAGAAACTGCAAAAGCAGTGGACGCCCTCACGTTGGAGTGGATATCCGAATCCCCTAAAATTGTAGTGCGCATTCAGACCCAAGAGTGGCCTTTTCTTAAGTTCTATTCAGGATTGAAAACGCCGTTGATCCAAGCGCTTGCTTTGGTTCAAATGCAACAGGGAGAAACCGCCCGTGGTGATGTGCTCCGAACCATGCGTCGGGTCGTGAGACGCTCCAGCAATTGGTCGTACCGTCGCGTTCGCCCCTACCTCAGGGACAGGCTACCACAAACGTCGTGACAGAAGCCACGAACATCAAAATGACCAACGCCCAATATTTTAAAGGCAGTGCTTTCATATCCCCATTTACGGGTCATGGCTTCGAGAAGTTTCGGTTTCGAAGGGTATTTTAGCATTTGACTCCCGTTTCTTTCACACCTTGAGGTTAGGTTTACATTCAGATTCTGAATTTCATGCGCTCGTTCGAAGTTCCCGACTTTTATCATTCCCCTATTATTTCCCGCGTGAAGCAACGGCGCAAGTCGAGGGATCCGCGAAAACAGGACTTTCAACCGAGTGTGCTGGATTTTGGCAGTGTACGCATTGTTTTGGCGAGGCATTTTGGATTTTGTTTTGGCGTTGAAAATGCCATCGAAATCGCCTACAAGGCCATGCAAGAGAATGAGGGTAAAAGAATTTTCTTGCTGAGCCAAATGATTCACAATCCAGAGGTCAATCAAGACTTGAAGGATCAAGGTATCCGGTTTTTGCAGGACACAGAAGGCAGGTCCATCACCCCGCTTTCGGAGCTTGGAGCTGACGATGTCGTGCTGATTCCAGCTTTTGGAACCACGTTGGAGTTGGAGGAGAAATTGAGGGAAATTGGCGTGGATATCGAACAATACAATACGACGTGTCCTTTCGTTGAAAAAGTTTGGAACCGTGCGGCGAAGCTGGCGTCTTCGGATTATACCATTGTAATCCACGGCAAGCCGCAGCATGAGGAGACGCGAGCTACCTTCAGTCATGCTCGCAACGCGGGACATGCAGTGGTTGTGAAGAACATGCAAGAGGCGGAGATTTTGTCGGATTTCATCACCGGCGATCGACCCTTATCCCAATTTTGGGATTTCTTCAAAGACCGGTGTTCGAATGGGTTTGATCCTGCTAAGCATTTGAAGCGATTGGGCGTTGTCAATCAAACGACTATGTTGGCTTCGGATACCCAAGCCATCAGTGATCGAATCCGCCGCGCTGTGGAATCAAAAGAGCATCCTGAAGACGCTTTTGCCAATACCCGCGATACGCTGTGCTATGCAACCAACGACAACCAGCAAGCGACCAAGGCGGCTTTGGAGGCTCAGCCTCTGGACATGGCGTTGGTCGTGGGAGGCTATAACAGCTCGAATACCTCCCATCTTGTGGAGTTGTGCGAAGCAACGGCTCCAACGTTCTTTGTTAAAAATGAGCAAGAATTTAGCGATGACGGCCGGATAAAGCACTTTGATTGGAGGGCCAGTGTGCACCAAGAAACGGAGGACCCCTGGCCCGTGAGAGCGGCTGGTGCGGCGGGCACGGCGCCGACTATTTTAATCACCAGTGGTGCTTCCTGCCCAGACGCCACCGTCGACCGCGTCATGCACTTTGTGTTGAGTCGGTATGCTGGTTTGTACAATGTGGAAGACGTGTTAATCAAATTTGAACAACGATTAGCCGATCAGGCCGCACAGTGAGTGACGCTTGCTTAATTTAGTAGCCTATGCAGGCCCCCAAACTTCGCTCCATGTTTAGAAACGTCCGAACGGAACCCCGGAGGTTTGTGTTTCGGTCGCGGCATTTGCCAGAATTGGACGCTAAGTGGTCGGAGCGTAAAGAGCAAATAGAAGCGGAACTTGCCGAACAGCCTGCGCCAGAAACGGCGAATAACCGTCCCATCCGATTCCAATCGGCGAATCGGCCGTCGAGTTCAGCTTGGAGACACCGCCGTCGCACTCAAATTTCGGGCGCACGGTACGCAATTTTGAGAGCAGCGTTGATTGCCTCTGCATTAGTCTGGCTAGCCTGGAAAGGAATCCAGTGGATCGAAACGAGTGATTTTTCGGGTGTATTAAAATGGATGGAGAATGCCTGAAGTGATCAAACAACTGCCAGAACAAGTAGCGAATCAAATCGCTGCAGGGGAGGTGATTCAGCGTCCAGCCTCGGCGGTGAAGGAGTTAATGGAAAACGCTGTCGATGCCGGATCGACTCGGGTGGAAGTGCGCGTCGTGGATGCAGGAAGAACGTTAATTCAAGTCGAAGACAACGGCTCGGGCATGGTGGAAGCGGATGCACGGCGATGTTTCAGTCGCCACGCGACTTCTAAGATCAGTTCAGCGGACGATTTGTATAGTATTGTATCGAAGGGATTCCGCGGAGAAGCGCTTGCATCGATCGCGAGCATCGCACATGTTGAGCTCAAGACTTGCCATGCCGATTCAGCGCATGGTTTTCAAATGAACCTCGAGGGCGGAACCACCATGGAGAGCCTGCCATGCGCGATGGAGGTTGGTACACAAATTTCGGTTCGTCACTTGTTTTACAATGTACCGGCCCGCCGGAATTTCCTCAAATCAGATGCGGTTGAAATGCGCCATGTCATTGATGAATTTCATCGCGTAGCTCTGGCGCACGAATCGATTCATTTTGTCTTGGTGCACAATGACAAAGAATTATTTAACCTGCGAGAAGCGATGCTGCGGAAGCGCATTGTCGGCGTGTTTGGGAGCAAGTACGATGAGCGATTGGTGCCGGTGGAAGAGTCAACCGATGTCGTGGGTGTTAAGGGTTTTGTCGGAAAACCTGATTTTGCCCGACGAACACGCGGTGAACAGTTCCTGTTTGTCAACCAGCGCTTTGTTCGGCACCACGTATTGCATCGGACCATCATGGACGCGTACGAAGGTTTGTTGCCGCGCGATCAATTCCCGCTCTACGTGCTGTTTTTGACGATTGACCCGGCTCGTTTGGATGTCAATATTCATCCCACCAAAACAGAAGTGAAATTCGATGAGGACCGACACATTCAATCCCTCCTTCTTCCAGCCATTCGCCGAGGATTGGGAAAATATGCGGTTGCACCATCCTTGGATTTTGAGCAAGAAACGGGGTTGAATATTCAACCACTTGAAGAAGGCCGTGTGGTCTCGGAACCATCGGTGCAGGTCAACCCGGATTATAATCCGTTTGCGCCTCAACATGCCGGAGGAGGTCTCCGTCCCGGACGGGGTCAATTGGATGCTTGGAAATCCTTGTATGAGAAGACGTGGAATGCGGACACAGGACAAGGTGTCACCGAAGCGCAGGGCACGACTCATCGGTCGGCCGTGGGTGCGGGTTTTCCAGAAATGCCATTCACGGAGGCGGAATCTTCTTCTGCACGACCGCTGTTCCAATTGCAGAATCGCTACATCGTCACATCCACCAAGTCCGGCTTGATTTTGGTAGATCAGCACCGCGCTCATCAGCGGATCTTGTACGAGACACTGGTGCGTCAGCTGGAGAGCGACGTCAATCAATCTGCTACCCAACAATTGTTGTTTCCGACTCAGGTTGATTTGAATGCTGCGGACCAGCTATTCGTCCTTGAGTCGAGCACTTGGCTCGCAAAGTTTGGATTGCTCGTCGCCGAAAGTGAGGACGGCATCGAAGTACAAGGCATGCCGGTGGAAGGAGAGAATACCCCAGAATCCATGATATTGGCCGTTTTGGAAGAACGAGAAGAGGAAGTCGCTGGAGTGAGCCGTGAAGAGCGGGTCGCTGCGCGGTTGGCGGAGACGATGGCCGTTCGTGTCGGTAAGTCGCTGAAGCCTGAAGAAATGGTGGATTTGGTGGACCGCCTTTTTGGTTGCTCGACGCCCGTCTTGGATCCATTTGGCCGCACCGTGATTGTTACTTTTGAGTCAAATGAATTAGAGCAACGATTCCGCTAATGCTGAACAACGTCCCCCCTGTCGTCAAAAACTTGATCATCATCAACGTGCTATTTTACCTGGCGACCGTTGCTTTGGGAGAAAGTGAAATGCTGTATTATTTTTCTGGAACCTATCCAGGATCTCCGAATTTTTATCCCTGGCAAGTCATCACCCACATGTTCATGCACGGGGGCATTAGTCACCTGTTTTTCAATATGTTCGCCTTGTATATGTTTGGTGGCCAGCTTGAGCGATTGTGGGGAGGGCAGCGGTTTCTTAATTATTACATCATTTGTGGTTTGGGAGGGTTCTTCCTCCACGAGTTCGTGCTCGGGGTGGAATTGTATAATGCATACGGTTCATTTTTTCCGGTATTCGAGCAGCCTTTATCGGTTTCCGATGATCGTTGGGTGATGAGTCTGGACATGCAATTTGGTCGGGTTGTGGGTGCTTCTGGGGCGGTATTTGGAATCTTGCTTGCTTTCGGAATGCTCTTCCCTGATACACGGTTGATGCTACTCTTTCCGCCCATTCCCATCAAGGCGAAATACTTTGTTATTGGTTACGGCGTGTTGGAATTGAGCCTGGCATTGGACAATGCTTCCGGCGATAACGTAGCGCACTTTGCGCATTTGGGCGGAATGCTTTTTGGCTATTTGCTCTTGAAACGCTGGCAAAAGGACAGAGGAACGTTTTATTGATGAAAGGGAATCGAACGCATGTGGGATGACTTAAAACGACAATGGAGCTCGGGCAACATGTTGACCCGGCTGGTTTTTGTCAATGTGGCCATGTTCACGCTTGTCATGACTCTCCGTCTACTCAAGAAATTGGGGGCGTTCGATTTTGAATCGGATTCAGGGGTGTTTGGGCTTGCAACGACTTGGAAAGCTGAATTGCTTTTGATGCGTCCTTGGTCGGTGTTGACGCACTTGTTTGTGCATGTAGATGTTTGGCACTTGGTGATGAATATGCTCTGGCTGTATTGGATGGGGCGGTTGTACATGGGGCAGTTTGGAGAGCGCAGATTGTTGAGTACCTATTTCGTTGGAGGTCTCGCAGGTTTTCTTGTCTATGCGTTGGCGAGCAATGTGTTTCCCGGGTTGCAGCAGGGCACGTTTGCTTATGGTGCGAGCGCCGCAGTGATGGCCATCATGTCCGCCACGGCCACCGCCCAACCGAATTATATGGTACGTCTCTTCCTATTGGGTTCCATTCCGCTGAAGTACTTGGCCATTGGCTGGGTGCTTTTGGATTATTTCGCCTTGGGCCAAGGGGCCAATCCGGGTGGGAATTTAGCACACCTCGGCGGAGCAGCTTTTGGGTATGCGATGATCAAGCAGGCCTCGGCTGGCAGGGATTGGGTGAGGTGGTTTGAGCGACTCATCGATGGAGTGGTGACCCTTTGGAAGGGAGGAGGCGTGCCCAACTTGCGCCGAAAAACAAAGTTCCGCAAGGTAAAAGACACGCGTTCTTCGAGGGTAAAGTCCGATGAGGAATTCAACTTGGAGAAGAAGAAGCGAAGTGAGCAAATGGATCTCATCTTGGACAAGATTTCCAAGCACGGCTATGACAATTTAACGGAAGCAGAAAAGGCTTTTTTGTTCCGTCAGTCCAACCAATGAGTGCACTTACCACGCCATCTAGGCCACGTTCATTTTGGCCGGTTTTGTTCTGGTATGGTGGCTTGACGATGCTTCTATTGGGGGAACTTGCGGTAATGCTTAGACCAGAGCAACTGCCGTGGTTGGCGCTCTTTGGCTTGGCCTATCCACTGAGTTCGGCAGTGTTTTTGGTCGGCACACTTGGCGCTTGGGCAGTCCGGCGTTGGAGACTCGGCTTGATAGGGCTCTTGGTCATTTCGGTGTTGAGTTCCCATTACACCTCCACATGGGGCGGTTGGGGAAGGGGTCAGGCACAAGAAGCAGAGGTACAAACTCTCCGGGTGCTGACTTGGAATGTGCGCCAATTTAATCGCTACGCCTGGATTGAGAAGCCGCATGTGCGGGATTCCATTCTAGCCTACTTGTCTCGACAAGAGGCCGATGTGATTTGTTTGCAAGAGTGCTTCTTGGAAGACCGGCGCCAGCCTTGGATGTCTTCTGAGCGGCTCAAGCAAGCGACGGGAATGACTCATTGGGAGGAGGAGTTCAAATTGGGCAGAGGGCAGGATAAGCTGTTTGGTTTGGCCGTACTCTCGCGATATCCCATTGCAGCAAAGGAGGCCATTCGCTTTGAGAACGACAAGAACAACAGTGCGATGTCGGTGGATCTCCTTGTTGAAGGGGACACCGTCAGGGTGTACAATGTGCATTTGAGTAGCATCGGTTTCGAAAAAGAGGATTACGAAGCAGCGCGCAACGTGGGCGATGAGCAAAACCGCAGCCGCTTGTTTGCACGGTTGTCAAACGCTTGGTCCAAACGTGCTCAGCAGGCGCTGCAGGTTCAATCGAGCGTCGAAGGCAGTCCGTTTCCAGTGGTACTTGCTGGCGACTTCAACGATGCACCCGTTTCCTATGCCGCGGAACGCTTGAGCGGTACCTTGAAGGATGCGTACGGAAGTTGCCGGCCTCAGGGAGGCTCCTTCTTGGGAGCCACGTACACAGGTCAACTCCCGTTTTTACGGATTGATCAGATGTGGGCGAGTCCTGAGCTGGAGGTACTTTCTTACGAGACGGGCGCAGTGGAATTGTCGGATCACCGTCCCGTTCAAGCTGTTTTTGCTTGGGATAAGGCGGCCTTGCGCTGATCCCGTGTTATTAATCGCTCCATGCCGGCCACGTGCATGGCGATGAGCAAAAAGCCATAGACTAAATCATCCACAGGCATGGTAAATATGCGCCATCCTGTGTTGTGACCGGGATGATACCAGACAATTTGGTCCAAAATATTCTCAGCAGAATGGTGCAGCAGAGGAAATTCCCAAAATGACAATCCAGTCAGTACACCATTGGAGATGATGAACGGTGGGAGCAATACGAAGTAGGCCAGCCACAAATCGGCCATGAAGGACTTTGAATTGCGTGTGGCCCATACCAGCCATACCAGCGCATAAAACGAGGTCAGCGCGATGTAGTATCTCGGGAAATAAGCGATGATGAGCCCTGCGCACGTCAGAATAGCGGCGAAGTTCAGTGTGGTGTCAGCATGGATGAGCGGGTTGCGCTTGACGTAATGTTTCAAAGAGAAGTACGTGAATACGCTCGCATAGGGAATGCAAAAGAAAAAGAGCCACTCTTCCAGTGGCAACCCCAACAGCTCAGGCCCCAGCAAATAGTCGGGGTTGAATGCCCAAACTCCCATCTCCGAGAAGAGGGCATCCCAAAGGATGAAAAAGCCACCGACCCCCAAGTTGGTCAGGAAAAAGTGCTTCCAGTGCTTATAGAACTGGACGTTTTTATCAAAACTCAGGATCAAGGGCAAGGCGAGCACAGCCAAATCCACAGCGAGGTACAGCCCTTTGAATTGATACCACTCCATCAGCCCGCAGTTGTTTGTCGTCTCGCACGCATGGCCCGGCGGGCATCAACGAAGTAATGCCATGGAACCCACAGCATACCGAAGCACTCGCCCTCCTCTTTGCTCAGGTGCTTGTGGTGGACTTTATGAGCTTTGCGGATGGCCATCAAGTAGGTGTTTTCTGTGCGGGTAAAAATCTTGAATCGCTGATGGATAAAGATATCGTGTACCAGGAAATAAGCGAGCCCATACGCGGCAATGCCCGTCCCAATCCATACCCGAAAATCACCGCCTGCCATGGATCCCGAGATAAAACACCACGCACTGGGTACTGCGAAAATCAAGAAAAAGGAATCGTTTTTTTCAAAGAATCCAGGCTTATGGACGTGGTGATCTTCGTGAAAATACCACATCAACCCGTGCATCAAGTACTTGTGGGCAAACCACGCGACGCCTTCCATCGTTACAAACGTAGCAATGACAATGAGTGCAGGAAAGAGGGCTGTCAACGTGTCCATGGGAACCAATTCAGAAAGAGAAAGAAGCATACAAAGATGGCAACAAGTAATCCAGTGCCGATGTTTTTCCCGGCCTTTCTCGGCATCAGATAAAACAAAAAGGAGAGGACCCACCAAGAACCGTAATTGGACCACGGCACCGCGAATCCATCCCATTGCCACCATCCAGCTTGGATGGCTACCGGTTCAATTATCCCATCAAATGCGGTCATCATGGTGGCCGCGATTGAAGCCCTCAGGACGGCGCCACGCTTCCCTTCCGAAGACCAATTGCGCCATTCCATTAGCCGGTTTGTCCAATGGCCACATCCCATCAAAGACACCCACCACAGGACACCCAAAATCAGCGGAACACCCGCCAACATGGGGCCAAGTACTTCGCCGTATCCATAATTCCCAAACAACCATCCCGTTTGCACCCCGATGATTTCGACTCCGATTCCTCCGACAACAGCAACAATCCAAGACCCATGCCGCTGCTCCCAATCCGCCCATGCCGCGAGCAAACCGTTGATGAAGAGATTAGCTGCTGTGAAGTCCAGAAAGTACTGACCATAACCCGCCAAGATGCCCACCACGCCGACCGCGTGCAACAAAAGCATGATCCTGGGAATCCAATGGAGTTCAAAACTGGAGGTCTTCATGCGTGTTGCTCAATCAATTCAGAAGTGATGCGGGCGCTCAAAAGACACAGAGGAATACCGCCACCCGGATGCACGCTTCCTCCGCAAAAGTACAAACCTTTCAGTTTTGTACTTCGGTTGCGGTGCCGAAAGAAGGCTGAGAGGGTGCTGTTGGAACTGGCTCCGTAAAGGGCTCCCAAATGAGAGCTGGTCCGCTGCGCAATGGTGCGCGGCGTAAAATGGGTTTCGGTTTCGATCAGCGGTTCAATATCTGCGCCAAGGGTGCGATTTATTTTAGCCAGCACGGCTCGGCGAATAGCTGGCACCAGGGATTCCACGTGATCCGGATCTGCGGCCACGTTGACCATGACGAACCAGTTCTCGGCATCAGCCGGTGCATCATCCGGTTTGAGCTTCGAACTGATATGAATGTAAACAGTCGGGTCTTCGCCGGGATGGCCGAATTGTTGAATGGCCTCAAATTCTGTCCGGTAGTCCTTGCTAAATAAGATGTTGTGCAGGTGCAGTTCAGGCCGAATGCCGCGGACACCCCAATAGAAGATGACACCGCTGGTTGAACGTTCTTGCGAGAGGATGCGCTCCGGGGCTTTTAGGGTGGGGAGCAGATGACGGTAGGTTGGCCAGATATCCGCATTCGATACGACGCACTGGGCCGGAAAAAAGACAGGATGACCTGCCGAGTCCATTGCTCGAACTCCTTCAACGTGCCCGGATTGGTGTTGAATGCTCGTTGCGGTGTGATCAAATACGAATTCAACCCCGAGCGCAGAGGCAAGGGCGTGCAGGTGCCGGGTGATTCCGATCATGCCATTTTCTGGAAAAAATGTGCCGTGTCCGTGTTCCAGATGAGGAATGACATGCATCATCGATGGGGCGCGGTGCGGGTCCGAGCCATTGTACGTCGCGTAGCGGTCAAAAAGCTGCACCAAATGCGGTTCTTTCAGTCGCTTGCGGTTCCACGAATGCAACGTCCCGAGCCAAGGCAGCCGGTGAGCAAACCGCGCTGCGGCAGACCATTTCCCATTTGAATTGCCATTCCACTCGTGCAGGCTTTGCTCCAGAAAAATACGCCGGGTAGCGTGGAAAGATTGGGTGCTATGAGCAAGGTGGTTGGCTACAATTGAAGCGTTTACCTCCAGTTTGTCGGCGCATTCTTGGGCAAAGCGTTCGGAATCACTCCATGCCGTCAGGCGCGTCCCATCCTCCCAGAAGTAGTGTGTGGAACGGTCGAGTTGCCGGTAGGCGAAGGGCGGTGGCAAGGCCGGGCTGTTGGGGACGGCTCCGCGCGCAAGCTCATCGAGTTCCAGCACGAGTTCGGGCCAAGTGAACAGCGAAGGCCCCACATCAAACCGGTATGCACCGTGCTGCTCTTCTCGGAGCTTTCCTCCGGGCTCAGACGCCTGCTCAATCACTGTGACTTCCCTTCCGGCGGCGGCGGCACGAATGGCGGCGGCAAGCCCTGCTACACCGGCTCCAATGATCGCAACCTGTGGCTTAGATGCAGGCATTATGTGACAAATGGATGGGCTGCGAGTTTGGCTTTGATTTCCCCAAAACAAATGCGGAACCACACCGTGAAGTGGGCTGGATTTTGTTTCATCTCAACTTCCAAATCCGAGAGGCTCACGTACCGGTAGCTCGCCACTTCATCGGGGCAAGGTGCTGGTGGAGTATCAGAATATCCGATGAGGACGTGATCCAATTCATGTTCAATGAGGGCGTTCGAAAACTCACTGCGGTACAAAAACTTAAAGGCCGGTGAAGCCTGGCAATACAATCCCATTTCTTCTTGGAGCCGTCGGGTGGCTGCAGCTGCTGGGGTCTCGCCTTGGCGGGGATGACTGCAACAAGCATTCGTCCAAAGCCCCGGACTGTGGTACTTATCCCATGCGCGTTGTTGCAGAAGCCATTCACCTTTGCTGTTGAAAATGAAAAACGAAAAAGCCCGGTGCAACACGCCTTTTTGATGGGCCTCCATCTTTTCCATTAAGCCAAGTTCTCGGTCCTGGGGATCCACCAGGACCACCATGTCGGTCCCGCTCAAAGGTGACAAGTTCTCAGTGGGAATGGTCATCGCGGATGTGTTGGATAAAGGCAGAGACGAAAGCCAAATGAGCGGAATCTTCTGACCACTGCCCCGATGCAATGGACTCTTCAATCAAGGCCATGTCGGTCTCCATGTCGTCCGAATAACCCAAGAGAGGCGGGACGGTCCATTGGATGGATAATCGAAATAACCTCAAATCGGGATTGTTTGGTGCTTGGTCGATGGCATCTTCAAGTGGACCTTTCCACGTGTTGAATTGCTGCAACTTTTCGAAGGGGTTCATCATCGATTCTGCCAACATCATTTGCGCGGTAGCTTCCATGCCTTGCAGGGTCCATGGATTATCCGTCTCGGCTTTGAGCTTTTCTGCGGTTGAGATGAACGAAAGGACCACGGCCTTTTCCTCAGGAGATGAGCATGCATTGCGATAGGCTTCACGGGCCTCTGACATGGAAGGAGGCGTCTGCGCCCAACTCGATAAGCAGAAGGCAAGCAGCCCGCAAGTCATAGCCGCCTTCATGACGAGATGCGATGAAGCCGTCGGTACCATTAGAGCAAGTTGAGGCTGTGCCGCAAATAAGAACTAAACGCCAAGGTCACTTTGTGCGCATTGGCAATGCGAATTCGCTCTTCCATGATACGGTGGCTAGGGAGGGAGCGGATTTTTTGGAACAACCGTTGGTAATAAATGTAGGCGATGTAAACTCCTAGGCGGCTGGAGCGAGGAAGTTGAACAATGCCGCGGTACGCTTCTTGAAAGTCCGCATCGATTTCATCTTCGATGCGCTTTTTGGTTTCCTCGTTGAAGTTGGATAAGTCCAGGTTTGGGAAGTACGTGCGGCCCATTTCTTGGTAATCGGCCTTCAAATCCCGAAGGAAGTTAATCTTCTGGAAAGCTGCACCTAGTCGTTCCGCGAACGGCATCAGCCGGTCATTTTCTGCTTGATCACCATCGACAAAGACTTTTAGGCACATCAGGCCCACAACTTCTGCGGAGCCTACAATGTATTCTTCAAAGCCCATGCGGTCGTAGTCGGACTTATGCAGATCCCACTCCATGCTGCGCAGGAACAAGTCGACATGCTTTTTGTCCAGGTTGTACGTGTGATAGACATCTTGGAAAGCGTGCAAAATCGGATTGAGGCTGATGCGCTCGTTGAGAGCATTTTCGGTGTCTTGTTTGAAGCGTTCGAATAGGACCGCCTTGTCTGCATGATGAAAACTGTCCACGATTTCATCCGCAAACCGAACAAAGCCATAGATGGAGTAGATGGGCTGACGCAGCGCAGGACTGAGAAAGCGGATGCCCATTGAAAAAGATGTGCTATATGATTTGGTGGCCAAAACGCTGCACGCTTTGCACACATTGTCATATAAATTCATGGCATCCATAGAGGGAGAACAAGTTACGGGTTGCTTAGGTTCAATCTCGTCCATCTGATAATTTTAACAGCCATCGATGGGCCTCATTTCCGACGACTTCCCCGCTGATCAGGCTTGGCGGTACACCGGGGCCGGGCGTGGTGAGTTGGCCGGTGAAGAACATGCCCGGCAGCTTACTTTTCATCTTGGGTTTCCAGAATGCCGTCTGCCGCAGGGTGTTGGCGAGGCCGTATGCGTTGCCTTTGAAGGCGCGGTAATCCTCTTCAAACTCCTCGTGAGCGAAGGATCGTTTGTACACAATGTGAGGACGAATGTCCATCCCAACGTGCTTGGCGAGGCGGTCGCACATTTCCTCGAAATAGCGGTCGCGCAAGCCAGGCTCATCCTTCAAGCCGGGAGCCAATGGAATGAGAAAAAACATATTTTCATGGCCTTCGGGAGCGATACCGCTGTCCGTCTTGGAAGGAGCGCTGATATAGAAAAGCGGATCATCTGGCCATGTTTGGGTGTCGTAGATTGTTTCGGCATGCGGTCCAAAAGGCGTGTCAAAAAATAAGTTGTGGTGCTGGAGCTTGGGCACCCGTGTGTCGACTCCCACATAAAAAAGCAATGAACTCGGCGACATCACCCGGCTGTCCCAGTAATGCTGGTCGTAGCGCCGCCATTGTGCAGGCAGTAAGTGCTGTTCTACATGGTGGTAATCGGCCCCGGCTACCACGGTCCGAGCCGACCATTGGGTGCCATCCTGCAGTTCCACGCCCGTCGCTTTTTGCCCGTCATCTGTGATGCATTTGACATCGGCGTTGTAGTGAAACCGCACGCCTTTCTTTTCAGCAATCCGTACCATGGCCCGCACAATTTCGTGCATGCCGCCCATGGGGTACCACGTGCCAAGCACCGTATCCGCATAATTCATGAGGCTATAAAGCGCAGGAGTTTTCTCCGGTTTGGCTCCGAGAAACAAAACAGGAAATTCGATGATTTGCAGCAAGCGTTTGTCTGTGAAATACGATCGGGCGTGTGCACTAAAGCTCTTGAGAAGGGAGAGTTTAGTGGATTGCTGAAGGGTCTCCCATGTCGCAAACTCCAGCACGCTATGAGCGGGTTTGCGGACGAAATTGTTCATGCCAATCTCGTATTTAATTTCGGCTTCGTCCAAAAAAGCTTGAAGCCGAGCTCCTGCGCCAGCTTCCATGGAGTCGAAGGTCGCTTTCAATGTTTCGAGGTCCGCCGCTATGTCGACAGGCCCGTCTTCAAACCAAACCGTGTAGGAGGGATCCAAACGGACCAGGTTCAATTCCTTTTGTACGTCGCTTCCGAACTTTTTGAAATACGCTTCAAATACGTCCGGCATCCAATACCAACTCGGCCCCATGTCAAAGGTGAATCCCGCTGCTTCGAATACCCGGGCGCGTCCCCCTGCATGGTCATGCCGCTCGAGTAAGTCGACCTGGTATCCGAGATGGGCAAGCTGCGTAGCTGCGGCGATCCCGGCAAATCCTGCACCGATGACCAGGACGTCTGAAGAATTGGCGTTTGACATGAGTGCAAAACAAAGACCTTTATCCTCTTGTTCAATCGTTATCTTCAACTCTTTCAGGCAAGGATGAGTGGTTGGCCTCTTTTTTGGAAAAAACCCGCTTTGAGGTCACAAATTTGGGGAACGACGAGTAAGTAATAAAAATGTACAAACACGTTGGCTGCGGGCTTCCAACGGATGGGAAGTTTGCAGAGTGAAGAACTGACAAATCCTTCGCTGGCGCCATGGAATGGACAGCTGCGTACCCTTCAAATCTCCGCTGGAGTGACCCGTTTCTTTGA
>CAJQLF010000007.1 GCA_905479115.1 uncultured Flavobacteriales bacterium | reverse complement strand
TCGAAGCAGACAAATAAGTTGATCTTATGATGGCGGATAGATTCCGCCTTGGCCGCTTGGACATAGGTACGTCAAAGTGGGCCTGAATTTTGCGAACAAAAAATTTACTGACTAGCGTAGATTTAATCACGAAAGCATATCCGGAGGGATTTAGTGACGAAGATCTAAAAGCCTTCTCCATGCCCAATGGGAAATTTCTCAGGTGCCTGGAGGTAAGAACGTTAGATACCGTATATCTGTTCAAAATTGATGAAGAGATGGTTGAAATCTTGGAAGAAGCTACCGATTCAGAATTCGACATCGACATCGATGGAGAGGAAGTCGAGTAATGAGGATTTCGGTTCAATTTCGAAAGCAACGAATGAACCGCCCAGTTATTGAAGAACATCGGATGGGTACTGCTCGCATCATCCGGGATGCGGGGCTGGAATTATCAGCAAATCAATAATCAGGAGCTCCAGCAGTGCGATAAATTTCGATACAGAAAGTGATTGACATTGATTGTCAGATACTTGAGATTTTGAGGTACAAATGGGGTACAGGACTGCCTCCAAACGGATGTTTTGAGTGGTTTTGAACTGACCCTCTTTTTATTTTGACTAAAGCGTTGGGAGACTCTTTGATCACTCTTAAAGGCTCCATTAATAAATACTAACTTTAGTCCAACTTCCGCTGACGCCTTACATGAGATAGTGGAGGTTAGGGTATGTCTGAAAAGCACCGATATTTACGGCTATGAATCATGTACTCGGCCTCATCACCATCATCATTTGTTTCTTATCTATTTCAGTCCTTAATGCGCAGGACATCAATAAGATGAGCAAATCCGACCTGAGGGAAAATGTGCTCTTCCAATATGAAATTTCGCGTGGTTTGTCAACTCAAATAGACTCCTTAAAGAATGTCATTTTCACATTAGAAGAGTCCAAAGATTCACTGTTGCTGAATGTATCATTCTTGGAATCGGCCAACGACATGAATGAGATCGAGCTTGCAAAGCTGAATAATGTAGCTTTAAAAAACAAACAGGAGATCGCTCGCTTACAATCTGATCATGTCATTCAAATTGCTTCCCTTAATGAGACTATTTTTGATAATCAGGCCTCACTTGCAGATCTTCAAGACTCGATTTTACGACTCCAGAAGGTTCCTTTAGAATCTCAGGTCTCATTTTTAGATCGCCAAGACTCAATTTCACGACTTCAGGAAGATCTTCCCCAAAACTCTATGACAAGCAATCAATCCTCGACAACTACGAGCGATGATTTTTTAAACAAATACTACTTTGACCAAATCCCATTGTCAAATAATTCTTTCCAGCTGGTTTTAAGTAAAATAATTCTTGGTGGAAAATGCATTCATAGGGGGGATGGAGTCGGTTCTATTCCTGAGACCCTTGATTGCAATGCATTTAGCTTTTGGGGGATTGCACCTGACGTGGCTTTACCTTACGGCACTAAGATAGACGACGTTCTCATCAGGAAGGACAAGAGTTATTTTGACTCAAACTTACCCCAAATAGAAATTTTAAAAAACAAACTTTTTACAATTAGATATAATGACAACACGGAAGAGTCTTTTCTTTTTAATGTGAAGGAATCAGTCCCTAACAATGGAAGAAAAGGACTTCAAATTAATCTGGCGAATGAGGGGTTTGAGAGTAACACAGCTAATGATATTATTTGGCAAGTGGTTGCAATTAATAATGAGTGTTATCTGGCGATAACAACTGGCCAGTTAGAACGTTTAAAAATATATATATCTGCAGAAAGAGTACCGGCCATCTGTACCGGGTGTCCTGATGGTTACGGGTATGATGGTGATGGGTATGGGTATGGTGGTGTATTCATTCGCGCCCCTGTGGGAGCCAATCAATATGAGAGTTGGAGAACTACTGGAAAAGGGATGTTATTGATGCGAAAAAAAGATAGTTACTTGAATAGAAGTGAACCTATCCAGCGAGGAGATCTCACTTTTCTTTTAAAAATGAAAGAGCTTTAGTAGGGTATTTCTGTAATAAACGCACTTTTTTAACCGATTTCGCTTGCCTGTTCAGGGCTACCAATGGTCAATCCCATTGTATTTCATTGTTCTTTTCAATGGATTTGCTGAGGTGGTTGATTGGAAATCCATGGATAGGCGGCACAATAAGGCAGAGCTGGAAGTTATCGCTATAACCTATGTGATTAAGGCAGTTAAGTGGTATTGCTTATCTTGGTTAGACCAAATTGACTGAAATGAAGCACTTACTAACCGCCTTCGCGTGCCTTTTGGCTGTGTCATTAAGCGCGCAAACGGGATTCGTTGAATTCCCTTACAACCCTGATTCAGACAATGACGATATGATTGGAACGGAAGACCTCTTGGGACTTCTGAGTCTTTATGGCTCTGAGTTTAGTGAGGAGGGGCTTTATGTCAATGAGAACGAAACTTCAGCATTGTATTGGACCGGAATTCAGAATTTCGGGATGTGCAAGGCAACCTGCGCTGATTTGCCTGGTAGGTGGGTCATGATGGACATGGATGATTGGGCGCATTTCCACAATGAAGTTGAATCCACAGAATCCACCAACGGATTTGCTTGGCTAGGAAATTTAGAATACTCGATTATAGATAATATGGCTTTTCCATTGCCTGCCGTAAGTCGTGGAGTTTTGGACGGTTGGGGTAAGGGGGAGCTCACTAGTCTTGCGTTAAACGATGCTTGTGAATGCTTTTGCGCCACTCACGAACGTCCGAACGTGGAGTATAGCTATTGTGAGGCTGTGGACATTGAAGTTTGTGCTGAGGCGAAGGTTCAGGATGGCTGGTATCCACTTGGTGGAATTAATACAATTAGTTACAATGGTTTGAAAAAAATCCAAGCATTCTGGCGCTGGGCTGAATAACTAAACCAATGAAACACTTACTCACCATCATAAGCTGTTGCTTGGTGCTCTCTTTGAGTGCTCAGACAGACTGGCCATGGAACCCTGATTCAGACAATGACGGTTTGATTGGAACAATTGATTTGCTCGATCTTCTCACAGTTTTCAATTCCGAATTTGTCCTGCCAGTTCCTGAAAATGAACAATACACTTTAGCCTTAGCAAACATGGGAGCCATGCCTTACTGGAAATGTGAGGGTGCTTGCTACAAGGTGGGAGGTCATGTGATGTATTTGAAGGAAATGGCGTGCTTCGCTGATAGTCTGTTTATTGATGTGATGGCACCAGCATATAACGGAAGTTTTGAGTTTTCGTGTAATGATGGCAGTACAGTAACAGCAGAGCTGGGAGAAATACATTTGAATCAGTCTGACCCACTAGGTATTTTCTATTGGAGTAGCGGATGGACATCAGCAATTGCATGCGAGGGATATACATTTAATACAGGTGTTGGAATATCTGCCTCAGGAAGTGTGACAATCATGTCAAATCGAGGATGTATTTGTGCAGGGAAAATTCTGAACCCACTCTATATCGAATAAATATGATGAAAAGATTACTCCTCAGCACCCTTGTGATATTCTTCGCCTTTTCAGGGCTTGCTCAAAGCGAGTGCGGAGAGTTACTCGATTCCGACCAGAATGGATTCATTACGGTCCTTGACTTAATGAACCTGCTGAGTTATTTCGGGGATTCGGATTCCGATCTGGATGGAATTTTTGATAGTGCAGATGCGTGTACAGACGTTTCTGCATGCAACTATTTGGCGAATCCAACTGTAGCTCGACCTATCAACCATTCAATTCCCTTTTTCTTATTTATTTCATCATCGTTAAAATCGGTTCGGCGGCTTTCAAATGAATTGTCTGTGAGGACCTGTTTCAGCGTCTGCAAGCGTTGGAGGTATGGCAAATAAATACGCCTGCCGTTATTCGCTCTTACTGTGCCTAGGTGGTTTCTGATGAACATTGGACAGTCTGTTATCGTCGTACCATTTCCTAGCTTTATTGCTTGGGCTGGGAGTGGGGTTTTATCGAAGAACTTTTCAAGTTCAGTAATTTCATTGTTCCAATTTTCAGGTTGTTCTTGACTAGCACACTCACTTGTAAATGGGTTGACAATATCCCGTTTCGATGGTGGGGCTGACCGAGAAATAAAAGTTGTTTTAAACGCTTCACTTCTTTCACGTTTTTCACTGACTTGAGGTCATTGGGCAACCCACTAGAGTGAAAGTCGTGAAAGCTGTGCACGATAAAACAAAACGTTTTTTACGCCTGATATTTTTGAGGTACAAATTGATGTGCCAAAAAATGACGAGGTACAATTGAGGTACAAATTCGTACTGAAAAATCACATAATAGCGCAAACCTCTACTTAGATGAGCAGCGTTTCTATTTGGTTGAAATCAGCGCTATTCGTGGCTTAAGTGAGCGTTTAACCCTTGCTTGCTTTGCATCGGTTACTTCCCGATGCAGAAATTGCTGAAGATGTGATCCAAGATGTCTTCGGGGTCCACCTCTCCTGTGATGTTGCCCAAGTGATGCAACGCTTGCCGCACATCGGAAGCGATGAGGTCTCCGGGTACGTCATTTGCCAAGCCTGTTCGGGCTGCATTCAGGGCTTCCTCGGCCAGGCGAAGCGCTTCATAATGGCGCAGATTCGTGACCATCAAAGCGTCGGTGTCCTGTCGGCCTTTTGCCCATTCAATAAACCAAGCATTCAATTGATCAATGCCGATGCCCTGTGCGGCAGATAAATGGAATTGCTTTTTGCTTCCTTGCGTTGGAGCCTCAGCCACATCGACTTTATTCCAGACCACGACGACTTCCGTATCCGGCAGCGCTTCCAAGGATGTCAAGGCCAGTTCGACATCCTGAACGGTGTCGCATGAGGCGTCAAAAACGTACAAGACAATGGCTGCACTCCGGGCTTTTTGCAATGCACGGCGAATGCCCTCGGATTCGATTTCATCTGTTGCATCTCTGAGGCCCGCCGTATCGATGAACCGGAATTTGTATCCACCAGCGATGCAAGTATCCTCGACGGTATCTCGTGTGGTTCCCGCCGTGGCGCTTACAATCGCTCGCTCGTCGCCAAGCAGGGCGTTGAGCAGGGTGGATTTCCCCCGATTAGGCGCTCCAACAATGGCGACAGGGATGCCATCTCGAATGGCATTGCCATGCTTGAAGGACAAGGCGAGCCCACCGATTCGGTGCAGTAACGCACTGAGTAGATCATCAAACCGCTTCCGGTCCGCGAACTCGACATCTTCTTCGGCGAAATCCAATTCCAATTCCAGCAACCCTGCAAATTCAATGAGCTGAGCTCTTAATGCTTGGATTTCCTTGGCGAAGTCTCCGCGCAATTGGGTCATGGCCAACCGGTGGGCACCTTCGTGTTCTGCAGCGATCAAATCCCCCACGGCCTCGGCCTGGGTCAAGTCCAGTTTGCCGTTCAGAAATGCCCGGGAAGTGAATTCGCCTGGACCGGCGTGCCGGCAACCGGCGTCGATGAGCCAGCGAACCGATTCGGATTGAATAAAAGGGGAACCGTGCAAGCCGAATTCAACGGTGTCCTCCCCGGTGAAGGTGCCGGGGGCCCGAAAAACGGTAGCGAGGCATTCGTCCAGTGTTTCGCCGTCGCGTTGGAATTTTCCGAATACGGCACGATGCGACGCGACCTCTGTCAAGTCCTTGGAAAAAACAGCCGATGCAATGCGCAGCGCGTCCGGACCGGACACGCGAACAACAGCAATCCCACCCATTCCTGCAGCCGTGGATAAGGCACAAATCGTTTTTCCGTCAATTGCTCCAACAATTCCTCGGTTCATGGCGCGAAATTCGACTAAATTCGCGGCGCGAACAACATCCCTATCTCATGAGCGTACTCGTCAACAAAAACTCGAAAATCATTGTCCAAGGATTTACCGGCGGAGAAGGAACCTTCCATGCCGGCCAAATGATTGATTACGGCACGCAGGTGGTGGGCGGAGTGACTCCAGGCAAAGGCGGGCAAGAGCACTTAGGCAAGCCGGTCTTCAATACCGTAAGCGAAGCCGTCAAGGAGACCGACGCCGATACGAGCATCATTTTTGTTCCGCCGGCATTCGCGGGCGATGCGATCATGGAGGCGGCAGATGCTGGCATTCGCGTAATCGTAGCCATCACAGAAGGGATTCCGGTTGCGGACATGACGAAAGTCAAGGCCTACATCGACCAACGAGATTGCACCTTAATCGGCCCCAATTGTCCAGGAATCATCACGGCCGGAGAAGCCAAGGTGGGCATCATGCCGGGATTTATCTTCAATCCTGGCCGCATCGGCATCGTTTCGAAGTCGGGTACGCTGACTTACGAGGCGGTTGACCAAGTGACCAAGGCGGGAATGGGCCAATCAACGGCCATTGGAATCGGCGGCGACCCCATCATTGGCACGACGACGCTCGAGGCTGTTCAGCTGCTCATGGCGGATGACGAAACCGACGGAATCATTATGATCGGAGAAATTGGCGGCGACTTGGAAATTAAGGCGGCACGTTGGATTCAAGCGCACGGCACCAAGCCGGTGGTCGGTTTCATCGCTGGAGTTACGGCCCCCAAAGGCCGGACCATGGGCCACGCTGGAGCGATTGTCAGCGGCGAGGAAGAAAGCGCCGAAGCGAAAAAGCGCGTGCTCCGCGAATGCGGTGTGCACGTCGTCGATAGCCCGGCAGACATCGGAGAGAAGATGGCCGAGGTGCTCGGCGTCCAAGCCTAATTAGAGCATTCGATTGACTGGATGGGATGCGGCTTGCTTCCAACGCCCGTTGGTCAAGTCGGGGATGTCCATGCGCGCCGAACCGGCTGCAACGGAGGCTTCAGAAAGGGCTCCGACGAGCGACCACAGTGCGCCGTCGTAAACATTGAGGTCCAATGACTCGCCCAGGTTCAAGCAGCGAATCAGTCTATACATCATCACAAAATCCATGCCTCCGTGGCCCTGTGGATGGTCTTCTACCAGCTTTTGTAGGCGAGTCCACAACGGGTGCTCATAGCGGTCTTGGTACTCCGCTTTTTCTGCATCTTCCAACCAGCGGTGACCACCCCAATCGGGTCCGTGATCGACGTACAGCCTTGAAGGATAACCGTAGTGCGAGGCTTTTGACCCGACGACTTTATTCAATCGATTGTAGGGCCGACCGCTGTGGACATCAAATTGCAACATAATGGAGCGGCCTTTGGCTGTGCCAATCAACGTGGTGTTTACATCGCCGCAGACGACTTCAGAGGCCATTTTTCGCAATTTCCGATCGTCCGAGTTGGCCAATGCCTCTGACAAAGCGGCTTCTCCGGAGCTCATGGAAGTCAAATGGGTGAGGGTGTCTCCACGCAGAATGTCGAAGTACATGCAGACGGGACCTAGGCCGTGTGTGGTGTAGAGGTTTCCGTTTCGCTGCAGGTGGTGCTTGAGTCGCCACCGGTCCTCGTAATACGTCGGGTCGATCATCAATTGGCGCAGGTCGTGCAGATAGGCACATTCTGCATGCGTCAACGTGCCAAACACGCCGTCCTCGATCATTTTTAAAATCCACAATTCTTCCCGGTTGTAGCAGCAATTTTCGAGCATGATGCAATGCTGGCCCGTCGCCTCTGCCGTGCGGACCAGTTGAACCGTGTCCTCGGGTGTGTAAGCGATGGGTACTTCAGATGCCGCGTGCAATCCATTGTTCATCGCATGCAGCGCCATAGGGGTATGCAGCTCCCACGGTGTGCAGATCAACGCTAAATCGGCTACGTCCGCTCGCATCGCCTCTTGCCAAGCATCGTCCGACCCGGTAAAAATGGCCGGAGTAGCCGATTGGAATGCCCCAATTTGAGCCTGAGCCTTGCGCACTTTGTCGGGGTTGATGTCGGAAATGGCTGTGATTTCTGCATGGCCTTCTTGGACCAGCCAATTGAGCATTTCGATCAGGCTCTGGCCCCGATTTCCCAACCCAAAAAGGGCGATTCGCACCTTTTCGAGAGGTGCGGATTTTAAATCAAAAGCGCCACCCGTGAGGCCGGCTGTTCGAATTTTTGAATTCAGTTCTTCCGAAGGAGTCGGAGGAGTCTGGGGCTTGGAAAATGAACTGAGGGCTCCGCCAATTCCCAACAGGCCACTCATCCGAAGGAAGTCTTTTCTGCGCATGGAACGCAAGATAGGAAAGTCCTCGTGTTAGACCTTCAGGGTATAAACGCCGGGTTTTCGTGGAGCCAACACCAGCGCTGCCAGCTTGGCTGCATCGTCGCTGCGCTTGGCGAAATCCAGCCCAGACGTATCGATCCAGAGGATGCGAGATCCCCGGGCATACCGGTAATGCCGTTGGTAGTGAAAGGCGATTTTATCCAAGTATTCCTGGGGCATGTCCTGCTCATAGGAGCGGCCACGCTGTTCAATTTGGGCTCGGATTTTCTCCGCATTGGGGTCCAGAATAGCCACCACCTCGGGCTTTGCGATTTGAGCATCCATCAGCTTGAACATCGTTTGAAAAAGCTTGAATTCGTCCGCGGGTAAATTCGCTTTGGCAAAAATCAAACTCTTCACAAAACTGTAGTCCGCGATGAGCAACTGCCGAAATAAATTACGGGAGCCCAGACACTCTCGGAGCTGGCGGTAGCGGTCACTGACAAAAGCCAATTCCACGCTCAATGCAAAGCGCTCGGGATCAGCATAAAATTTTTCGAGAAAGGGGTTTTCTTGGAATTGTTCTAACAAGAGTTGGCCGTTCACGGCTTCTGCTAACCACGTTGCAAAGGTGGTCTTGCCGGCGCCGATGTTGCCTTCGATGGCGATGTATGCATAGGGTGATTTCAACGGACTGGATTTAATTTTTCCAACGGTGAATGGTCGGGGCAAGTTCGCAACAATTCATCAACTGTGGGGCCATCCGGTCGCAAGCGCAAGGCCGGAGCCAATTCAAAGAGGGGCTCCAACACAAATCGCCGCAGTTCAATTCGCGGATGTGGCAAGGTCAATTGTGGGTCATCCAAGGTCACTCCCTCCACTACCAAGATATCCAAGTCAATGGTGCGCGATTGATAACCGCTTGAAAGCGGGTCGCGAACCCTGCCGAGGGCGTGTTCTATTTCCAGTAAATCTTGGATCACCTCGAGCGGTGCTTTCTGAAGGTAGTAGCAAGCAACTTGATTGATGAAATCCGAATGTCCCTGCTCCATGCCCCAAGGAGGGGTGGCATATCGGCTAGAGACCTCGGCCTGAACTCCCCAACGAACCTCCATCTTTTGTAGCGCATCATCCAAAAACCGATGTCGGTTCCCGAGGTTGCTTCCCAATCCGATGTAGTGCGCTCGAGGCATGCGGCAAAATTGGTTAAAAAGCCCGCGCACACCACATAGATACCCTTACTTTTACCCAAACGAAAAATCACACATCATGTCTTTTCTGAAAAACATCGCTTCCTCCTGTCTAGGAGCTTCAGTTGCGATCTTGATTGCCGGTTCCATTCTGATTTTCATTTTTGTCGGCGCCCTAGTCGGAGGTATTGCTGAGGCTGTGGGGGGTATAGAGGAAGGCGAACAGGTGGAGGTGAGTAAAGCCAACACCGTAATTCGAATTGACATGTCCACTCCAATCGCTGAGCGGTCGAGTAATGAGGCAAATTTTTCGTTGAGTGGTTTTGAGGCTAATTCTGCCATGGGACTGCGCGATTTCCAACGCGCGATTCAACAAGCTGCAGAGGACGATGACGTAGAGGGGCTCTATCTCAACATGGAAAGCGCGCCTGCAGCGCCTTCTACCTTGACTGATTTGCGCAACGCACTCAAAGCGTTTAAGTCCTCTGGCAAGTGGATCATTGGTTGGAGCGAAGGCATGACCTTGGGCGGGTTGTACCTCAATTCCGTCGCAGATGAGTTGTATTTGCACCCCAACGGGTATTCCGATGTCAGTGGAATGCGATTGCAAACGACTTACTACAAAGGCATGCTCGAGAAGCTCGGTGTAGGGATGACGGTGCTGCGGGGACCAGATAATGAGTACAAAAGTGCGGTAGAGCCATTTACACGCCAGAGCATGAGTGCCTCCAACAAAGAACAGTTGACAGCACTGCTCGAGGACATTTGGGGGGAAGTTCGCGGAGGCATTGCCGAAGGCCGTGGAGTGGATGCCCAGAGGTTAGACGAAATCTCCGAAAACCTTGCTTGGCGAACGGCAGAAGATGGAGTGGAGTGGGAGCTGTTGGATGGTTTACTCTACGAAGACGAACTCAAGGAGCGACTCAAGGAAAAGTTAGAAGGAGAGGAGCCTGTCTTTGTTTCCATTGATGAGTATATGAATCCCGACCCCATGGAAGGTTTTGCGGAGGAATTCGAATTCAGCTTGATGGAGATGTTCAATCAGGGTGAATATGGAGAGACCGAAGAGGTTGAGCCGTTGGGCGGGCCTCTCGCAGTGATTTACGCAACGGGCAGCATCAATATGGGGCAAGGCGACAGCCAAACCATTGGGTCCGAAACCTTGGCTGAGGCGATTCGAGCTGCACGACTTGCACCGGATGTTGAGGCGGTTGTTTTGCGCGTGAGCAGCCCAGGGGGATCCGCCTTGGCGAGTGATGTCATCTGGCGAGAGACGGAGTTGTTGAAAGAAGCAGGAAAAACCTTTGTCGTCAGCATGGGCGATTATGCTGCGTCCGGTGGATACTACATCAGCGCAGGAGCCGAACGTATTTTTGCCAGTCCCAATACGATTACCGGTTCCATCGGTGTTTTTGGCATGCTCCCGTATGCGACTGAATTATTGGAGGACAAAATGGGCTTGGCTTATGATGACGTCCGAACGCATTCCCATGCGGGGATTGGCTTGGAAGCTCAGCTTGATGAGGTGCAAATGGCGGCCATGAACGAATCCGTCACGGATATTTATCAGGACTTTGTTCAAATCGTTGCCAATGGCCGTGGGATGAGCTATGACGACGTGGACGCCATTGCCCGAGGCCGGGTATGGACCGGACAGGATGCCCAAAAAATTGGTTTAGTGGATGAGCTGGGAGACCTGCAAGATGCCATCGATGCAGCGGCTTCCATGGCTGGGTTGGATTCCTTGATCGAAGAGGACTTGGTGTTTTTACCTGAGTTGAAAGACCCAATTGAGCAGTTTGTGGAGGAGCTAGCGGGAGCGGATTTGCTCATGGAATCCGTTTTGAGTGCTGGAATTTCCCAGAAGCAATTGAACCATTGGTTAACTGTACGAAAGATGTTGAGCTCGAAGGACCGAATCCAAGCGCGGCTTCCCTACTTCATCGAGATTCAGTAACTTCATCGCATGGCAGGCAACGGGCAACATGGTCGATGGGTGAAGGTATTCACGGCTTTGATGCTGACGTTCACCGTTGTGGGATGCCAGCGGATCGGCCGCATGCCGGATGAGGTCTTGACTTCCGATTCCATGCCTTCTGCAGAATCGAAGAAAGGAACAAATTCCCCTGACTTGAGCAAGCCGTTTGACTTGCTAGAGGCGTCGATCGATGGCGATTCCCTTCGGGTAACGGTGCGTTACGGGGGAGGCTGTGCTCCGCACGACTTTAGTTTGCATTCCAATGGTCCTGCCCTCCGAAGCATGCCGCCTCAGCAATTATTGCGCATCGAGCACCGAGCCAATGCCGATCCCTGCCGGGCCCTGATTCAGGAAAATCATTCGTTTGATTTGTCGTCTTTTCGGGCGAGTCCTCGCGGTGTGGTGTTGCTCCGACTCGACGAATGGGAACTGACATATACGTATGAGTGAAGCCGGGTTGTTTCTCGGGTTGCTCCTCGGGTTGCTCGCAGCGCTTAAAATCGCTTGGACGACGAGAATGACGAGCCTATTTATCCATGGTGCGGGCGAAGGGTCAAAGGGAGGCTCTGACGACCCGCTGCCCCAACTCGTAAGTGTGGTGGTCTGCATTCGGAACGGTGCCCAAGACTGGCCGCACCTCTGGAGTGCGCTCTGCGGTCAAACGTATGACTCCCCTTTTGAAGTGGTGGTTGTGGATGACGGTTCAACCGATGAAACGCCGAGGTTGCTCGCCGAAGCGTTGGCCCTCGAGTCCACAATTCAGTTGCAGGTCATTCGATTGGAAGGCAGCTCACCGGGAAAGAAAGATGCGCTGGCATGCGGGGTCGAGGCGGCGCATGGCGATTGGTTGTTGTTCACCGACGTTGATTGCATACCAGCCAGTCCCAGGTGGATTGAGCTCATGACCGCTCCGGCTGTGAAAGGCGCTGGGGCGGTGCTGGGCATCAGTTGGCCCCGAGCGGAGAATCCTTCCAACATGCTGAGCCGCCTTCAAATTTTGGATGCCATCATGGTTGCGCGATCGTACATCGGTTGGACGCACAAAGGATATCCCTACATGGGAGTTGGTCGGAATTGGTCGATCAAAAAAGAACGCTTTCCCAAAGGAGCCGGTCCGGATGACTTGGCGTCGGGAGACGATGACTTGGCGGTCCAAGCCTTGGTCCGTTCCGGTGAATCACATTTCGCAACCGTCATCGAACGCGCAGGGCAAGCAGACACGCGCCTCCCCGCGACTTGGTCGGGTTGGGCCCGACAAAAGCGCCGGCATTGGACCACGGCACCGCACTACGCTCGAGGAGATCAATGGCGCTTGCTCCAGCCCAAGCTGATCAATGTGGCGATGGTGGTCCTTTCTCTGGTTGTTTTGATTCATGGAATTCAGAGCGGGGTTTTACACAATGCGCTATGGATTATAGGTTGTGCATTTGGGTGTTCATGGTTGGTTGAGGTGCGTAACTTTCGATTCATCACCAAAGCTTGCCAAGCTCCCGTTTCCTGGTGGAATTGTGGATGGGTTTTGCCGATGTGGTCCTTTTGGGCAGCTTGCACTGCTTGGACCGCAATGCTGAGTCGCACCAATCGGGCGGACTGGTAAGTAGAGGGATGTTGCCAAAACCATTGACTGCCTGTTGAACCCATGGAAGTGAACCCCAATCTCTCGGACAAAGCGCGTTACGACTATGCGCTCGTGCTGCGTGCGACCAAGGAAAATGATCAGCGTGCATACGGCGAACTCATGGAGCGCTACCGGGATTCGATTTTTCACATGATCAATAAGATGGTCTTCAGTTCGGATGACGCCGACGACTTGACGATGGAGACGTTTACCAAGGCCTTTGAGAAATTAAGTCAGTACACGCCGGCCTTTGCCTTTTCGACGTGGCTCTTTAAAATTGGATCAAATCACACCATTGATTTTATTCGAAAGAAGCGATTGAATGCACTTTCGCTGGATCAAGGGTTTCGAAATGAAGACGGGGATTCCATGGAAATCCACATTGCAGACGGCAAATTAGATCCCATTCAGGCCCTTGAAAAAAAGGAGCGAATCGAGTTGCTTCGGGACGTCGTGAGCAAGATGAAGCCGAAGTATAAAGAGCTCGTTGAGCTTCGTTATTTCGAAGAGAAAAGCTACGATGAGATTTCGGTCGAGTTGGATAGATCGCTGGGGACTGTCAAAGCCCAGCTGCATCGCGCACGCGAAGCACTGGAGTCCGTTTTGAGCCAAGTCCGTGAAACCATTTGATGGTGGACTTTAGGTCTTGCGTACCCGACTTATCGGAGGCGTCTGCAGCAAAGTTGAGCCAGTTGAAGCCTCTTTACGAAGAGTGGAATGCGGCGATCAATGTAATTTCTCGGAAGGACATGGATGCGTTTGACGAACGGCACGTGTTGCACAGTTTGGCCATTGCACGCGCGATGCGTTTCGCAGCGAAAAGCCGAGTTTTGGACGTCGGAACAGGCGGAGGATTCCCCGGTATTCCACTCGCCATCGTCTTTCCAGAAGTCGAATTCATCTTATGTGACAGCATTGGAAAGAAAATGAAAGTTGTCCGTGCTGTGGTGGACGCCCTAAAACTGGAGAACGTGACGGTGTTCCATGGACGAGCTGAGGACGCACCGGGTTCATTTGATTTCGTGGTCAGTCGAGCTGTGACCCGAATGAGCCGATTCATCCCATGGGTTGAACACAAGATTTCACCGAATTCGAGGAACCCTTGGCCGAATGGAATTCTGGCATTGAAGGGCGGAGATCTGAGGGAGGAGTTGTTAGAAGTTGCTCAATCGACGGAGCGCATCCCCATCTCCCAGTGGTTCAAAGAGCCATTTTTTCAGACCAAAGAGGTGGTCTATGTCAAGTTGCAGTGAGTTTGGTCTGAAAACAACTTGGTCTAAAAACAAAGAAGAGGAACTCCTTCGAGTCCCTCTTCTATAACCTGCAAGAAATTGAAACCAACACAGTATTCTCAGACTGTATTTGATACTAAGACGTAACGAAAAGAGAGGGGTTGCTTTTTTTTTGCACTTTTTTTTGTGAAATCCTCGAGTGTGTGCTAAGTCACATTGAATCAGCGCTTTGTACTATTGAAAGCGATAGCCAACTCCTCGGACACTAATGAAATGCTTTGGGGCTCTAGGGTCCAATTCGAAGTATTTGCGGAATGCAACAATGTGGTTGTCAATGGTACGTGTAGTTGGAAAAGCATGGTATCCCCAGACCACTTCTAAGATTTCTTCACGGCTGACCACTTGCCCGATTTTGGAAATCAAAAGCCGCAACAACATGGACTCGCGTTTCGAGATGCTCTGATTCTTTCCTCCGTGGGTTGTGATTTCGAAAGCGCCAAAGTCAATGTGACCTCCATTTTCGAAGGTGTAGGATGAAAGGACCTCGGTCGGCTCATCTGACCGTAAACGAATCAACCGCTGCACGCGCAGGAGAAGTTCTTCGAGGTGAAAAGGTTTCCCTAAATAATCATCTCCCCCGGCTTTCAGGCCTTCAATGCGGTCTTCTCCATCGTTTTTCGCCGTTAAAAAAAGGATGGGCAGATCGGAGCCTTCAGACCGAAGTGATTTGCAGACGGCGATTCCGTCTAATTTGGGCATCATCACATCTAAGATGGCGGCGTCGAGGCGATGTTGTCGCGCTAAGTGCAATGCTTCTTCGCCGTTCTCTGCCTCTACGACAAACCATCCTTCTTTGATGAAATTCAATTTGACAGTTTTGCGCAAGGCCGGATCGTCCTCGGCTAGAAGGATTCGAGGCTGGGGTGGAGGGGTAGCTTCCATGGTGTAAATTTCGGACGAAAATGGAGTCGAACGAAATGAATGATTTATCGGGGGTGCCGACCATCGCAGATGCGATTGGTTTGGAGGTGTTGAGTGTGGAGCCTGATTGCGTTACAGGCCGTTTGCCCGTTGACCATCGAACCCATCAACCCTATGGTCTTCTGCACGGTGGAGCGAGTGTCGTACTGGCAGAAACGCTCGGTTCTGTTGGCTCTCATTTCATAGTGAAGGACCAGGGCAAGGCGGCCGTTGGTGTGGAAGTCAATGCCAACCACGTCCGGAGCGTTCGCAGTGGTTGGGTCTATGGTCAGGCAAATCTGGTGCACAAAGGTGGCAAGATGCACGTATGGTCAATTGAGATCAAAGATGAAGAAGATCGATTGGTGTGCACCAGCCGCCTGACAGTAATGATCATTTCGAAACCATCCGGAAACTGACGTGAATACATCTTCAGCTCAAGTTTGGTGGAGACTACCCGGTGAATCGGTGGTTCAAAGGTTTCAAAGCGATCCAGAGGGGGATGTGATTTTTCGCTATGCGCCGTTTCAGGCGGCAGAAGAATTCCCCATTGTTGAGATGCGCGGAAAAGCCCAAGCGAGTGATTTTCCTGAAGAGGGATCTGTACGAGGCTTGGAGGATGGCAAAGTGGAAGACATCGACAAAGACCAACATATAGCGGGCATTGAGCAAGCACTGAAGGAGATTGAGGCGGGTACTTTTGAAAAGGTTGTTCTGAGTCGATCGGAATTTTGGCACACCTCGCGCTCGCCAGAAGCGTTGTTTCGCTCTAAGTGTTTGGCCTATCCTCATGCATTTGTCTATTTGTTTTCCCATCCGGATGCAGGGGTTTGGCTAGGAGCGACTCCTGAATTGCTCTTGCACCAATCCATCGATGCATACCGAACGGTGTCCTTGGCAGGCACCAAGGTGCAATCAGGAGAGCCTTGGACAGAAAAAGAGCGCCACGAACAGCACCTGGTGACGGATTTTATTCAGGAAATATTGCGCTCAAACGATGCGACAAAAATCCAGGTAGGTGAAGTTCACGATCGGGTATATGGGCATTTGCGCCATCTCGAAACCGACATTGCTTTTCATTCTTCTTCGAGGCCAGAGCACTTGTTGAACGTTTTGCATCCAACTCCTGCCGTGGGTGGAAACCCCCGAGACGCTGCGCTGCGTTTCATCGAGACGAATGAGGCCGCTCCGCGCGGATACTACGCAGGATATTTGGGACTGATTGGTGAGGATTCGGCTGAATTTTATGTGAACCTCCGATGCATGCAGTGTCATGCCAATGGGTACCGTGTATTTGCAGGCGGCGGCATTGTTCAGGGATCCAATCCGCAGGATGAGTGGCAGGAAACGCAGATCAAAATTGATTCCATTCGAACAAAATTGACTTCCTGAGGACGCGGTGAGCGACTACCTTTGTGACATGTCCACGACGGATCACATCAGTGCAGACCGACTCATTCGCACGTGGGTCGCATGCGGACTCACGCATGCGGTGGTATCCCCAGGCTCACGGAATGCCCCATTGGTTCTGGCCTTGGCCTCTCATCCTTCCTTGGAAATTGTTGTCGCCTTGGACGAACGTTCAGCGGCACACGTGGCCTTGGGCATGGGTCTGCAATCGGGACGCCCGGCCGTGGTGGTGTCCACTTCAGGTACAGCAGCTGTAAATCATGGTCCAGCGATTGCGGAGGCCTTTTACCAAGAAGTTCCTTTGATCAGTGTGACCGCTGATCGTCCCTCAGAAAAGCGGGACTGGGGGCTGGGCCAAAGTGCAATGCAAAATGGCCTGTTCGAAGCCCATACCCGCTGGTCGTGCGAAGTACCAGAGCATCAGAATGATGTGAATACGTTGGATGAAATTGCCCGCACGGCTTGGAGAAAAAGCCAACGGGGTCCGGTGCACATCAACCTTTCGCTCGACGAACCGCTCTACGGAAAAAGCAAAATTGAGGTCCCTGTGCTTGCTTCTGCGCCTTCAGTTCCACACGTGACGCAGGCAGAGCAGATGCCTGAAGGATTGCAAGATATTGTATGCCAACATGATCCGCGGATTCTCGTGCACTTGGGATCGGTCGCACTCGGTCCATCCCTTGCTAAGGAGATTGATCAGTTAATTGACCGCTGCGGCGTGATTGCTGACGTGTTTGGAGCGAATGGATCTGGAGCTGAGTCGAGTACGATGCGTTGGATGTGCGGTTGGAATGAACAAGCGTCCAATCAGTGGATGCCTGACGCCGTAATTACCGTTGGGCTGCCGCCCATGGATAAGCGTTTTCGTTCGCTCATTGTAGATTGGAATATTCCGCATTGGCACCTAGGATGGGATGAAAACGAATGGAATATGTTTGGGACGAAGGCGGGTGAGTGGCGAATTGATGCTGCGACCGGTTTGCAGGAATTGGCCGCTGCGCTTCCAGCTTTTAATGGATACGCCCAGCGTTGGGAAGTCCGTCGTATCCAATTGGAGGCTGCTGACTCGCGCTCTCGGAATCAGGACTGGGTGGATTTTAATGTTTACCGCTGGTTGGCCGAGCACTTGACCAAAGCGGATCGCATTCATTTCGCGAATTCCACTTCTGCGCGGTATGCACAATGGTTTCAATGGAATGCAACGAATTTGCGTGCGAACCGAGGAGTGGCTGGAATTGATGGTTGCTTGAGCACAGCTGTTGGGGATGCGTTAATGAATCCTGAAGTCCCTGTTGTAGCCATTTCGGGCGATGCGGCATGGCTGTATGATGCGAATGGACTGCATGTGCATCCCCGGCCAGAAAACTTGAAAATCATTGTGATCAACAACGGAGGGGGCAACATCTTTCGATGGCTCAAAGGCCCGGAAGAGTCCGGGCTACTGGAGCGATTTTTTGAAACGGGTTTCGCAGAGAATATGCGCGGGACTGCTGAACAGCTCGCACTGCCTTACTTTGTGGCGAATGGATGGGATTCTATGGAAGAAGGTTTTCAATCTTGGGCCAACAACTCAGGCCCATGTTTGTTAGAAATCCAAACACCCGGTGAGGCATCGGCAAACCATATCGGCGATCATTGCGCCGCCATGGGCGCGTTGCTGAGGGATGCGTAAAGAACGGTGAAAATGAAACCCTGGATTCAAGCTTCTAGATTGCGCACGTTGCCGCTGGCAACAGCCTGTGTTATGGTGGGAGGAGGCGTCTCGTTTCGGTTGGCCAGCAGTCATCCCCTCACGGAGCAGCGGTTTGGGGTCGTTTTTGCGATCATCCTCATCACGGTCATTCTGTTGCAAATCTTGTCCAATTGGGCCAATGATTGGGGAGACTTTGAAAATGGAGCGGACGATGCCACGCGCACGGATCGAGCTGTTGCATCGGGACTGATTGCGCCAGTTGTCATGAAACGAGCCGTAAAGCGCCTGTCCGCGGTGGCCTTTGCTTCGGGAATTACAGCGATTACCGTGGCGCTTTGGGGAACGGAATTGATTTTGGCCGCGATGGGTGTGCTGGTTTTGGGCATACTTTCCATCGCGGCAGCCTTTCGGTACACGGCGGGAGCGAACCCTTATGGCTACAAAGGATATGGTGATGCCATGGTGCTTCTATTCTTTGGTTGGATTGGGGTCGGAGGAACAGGGTTTTTACTGGCGCACGATTGGAACTGGGCGTGGATGTTGCCAGCAACTTGGTGCGGCGCACTCAGCACGGCCGTGCTCAATCTGAACAACATGCGGGACCATGTCAATGATGAGCGCACCGGAAAACGAACCCTTGTGGTGCAGATGGGATGGCGACGGGCCAAACTATATCACACAGCTTGCTTTGCTATTGGCTGGTTGAGTTGGTGGGTATTTGCGCTGGTCATTGAAGCTGGATTGTGGCGAGGTTTGGGTTGGATGGCGCTCATCAATGCGGTGCATGCCGCTCACGTGCTGCGTGTTTGGAAAAATGAAGATCCCAAGTCACTCGACGGTGAATTAAAAAAAGTGGCGTTCTCGACAGCCGTCGCGGCCCTCTTTATGTTATTGGCTCAAACAGGTGCGGCATGATGGACTCATTGAATGATTGCATTGTCGATTACGGTCGGCGAGACCTGCGTTTTCGTGCGCCCGCGCGTACCTCGCGGGACACCCTTCATGAGAAGCCGAGCTGGTTCATTCGTGTCAGAGACCAAGCGGGACGAGAAGGGTGGGGAGAGTGCAGCATCATTCCCGGATTGAGCCTTGACCAAGCATCAGGAATTGATGCATTTTTCGATCGATGTGTCGCCACTCGAAGTTTGGATTTGGCGAAAGTCCCGGACGATCTGCCCGCGGTGCGTTTTGCAATTGAATCTGCTCTGCGGAGTTTGGCATCCGAAGAGGACTTGACTTATTTTCCAGGGGCCTTCCGTCAAGGAACGGCTCGAATCCCGATGAATGGCCTGATTTGGATGGAGGAGCCAGACGGAATGTTAAGGCAAGCTAAGCGGCTAGTGGATGCGGGATTTGAAACGCTCAAAATGAAAGTCGGTGCGTTGCCATTTGATCAGGAATACGGATGGCTTCGCGAACTCCGCGAAGAAACGGGGGCTTCGACGACCCTGAGGTGCGACGCCAATGGAGCGTTTTCCGAGGAGGAAAATGGGTGGCCTGTGATGAAAAAACTGGAGGTGCTAGCAGACTTGGGGTTCCATTCCATCGAACAGCCTCTGCGCCCATCAGAGCGTTCTCAATTGGCCTATTTGTGTGCCGAAAGTCCTTTACCCATCGGATTGGATGAGTCCTTAATTGGGGTGAATGGTGAAGACAAGGTGACCTTGCTGAACGACATCAAACCTCAGTTTTTGATATTGAAGCCGAGCCTACTCGGTGGGTTCGGTCGGTCTCAAAATTGGGTTGACTTGGCAGAAGAGCGAGGAATAAACTGGTGGGCCACATCCGCCTTGGAATCGAACCTGGGGTTGTACGCGATTGCCCAATGGGTGTGTGACGGCGTGAAGACGCAATGGCCGTTGTTGCCTCAAGGGCTCGGAACGGGTGGTTTATTTGAAAACAATGTTCCCGGCAGCATGCAAATTGGACTGGGGGAACTGACGAACCAGGCTCACTCCGGAACGGCGTGGGACGCATTGGACAGCCTTATTTAACGAAGGATGAGCGAAGGTCGGATTTTCCTACAGGGTCAATGGTGGCCATTGCAGCCGGAGAGTATTCCAGCGCTGCAAGCTGCCGTCGCCTCTCCCTGGGAGGAGGATGTGGTTGAAGCGTTGCGTTCTTGGTGGAACGACGCTGAAGTGGTGATCACATCAACCTCCGGGTCGACTGGAAATCCGCGACCAATTCAGCACGCGAAGGCTGCGATGGAGGAGAGTGCAAAAAGGACCCTGCACCATTTTGGATTGATGGAGGGTGCAACGGCTGGTCTGGCCATGCCCGTCAAGTTCATTGGCGGTATGATGATGTTGGTGCGCGCTGTTGTGGGAAAGTTGGATTTGGTCGCGGTGCAACCGCAGGCCTGTCCAGATTTTGGAGCGTTGCCCTGTTCCTCTCTGGACTTTTTGCCGCTAACGCCCTCTCAGGCGCAGGCCTTTCACGCTTCGGATTCCAGCAGCTGGGCCCGAATTCAATGTCTATTATTGGGGGGTGGGCCGGTAAATCGGGCTTGGCTCGGCACGCTCGATGGTGGTCCAAGGATTGTTGAATCCTTCGGCATGACAGAGACAATTAGTCATTTTGCTTTGCGCGAGGTGCATCCCAATCGAGAAGAGGACTTTCATTGCCTGCCTGGTTTTGAGGTGTCTTCAGGTGAGCAAGAGGCCCTGGTGATTGACGGGCCTGATGGGACCCGATGGGAGACAAGAGATGCGGCGCAAGTGCTTTCGTCCCGTTCGTTTAAGTGGCTCGGTCGTTTGGATGGAGTGATCAACTCTGGCGGGATTAAAATCCATCCGGAGCGGGTGGAGTGGATCTTGTCTGGCTTTTTGACGGAACCCTTCAAGTGCTATGGAAAGCCCGACGCCCGCTGGGGTGAAATCCTAATTATGCGCATTGACTCGGAGACTACCCCGCCCGATGCCGAGGCCATGCGAGATCGGATTCTTGCTTGGGCGGATGATCATTTACCGAAGCATCACGCCCCCAAGATGGTGGAGTGGGCGCCGCTGGAGCGAACATGGACTGGAAAATGGAAAATGCCACACGCATGAAATCAGAAAAAAAACGCGTCTTGGTCTTCGCGACCCATAATGCGAATAAAGCAAAGGAGGTGCAGCAAATGCTGGGCCCAACGTTTGAAGTGAAAACGCTGAACGACATCGGGTGCGATGAAGACATTCCAGAAACAGCAAATACGCTGGAGGGAAATGCGCGAATTAAAGCCCAGCATGTGGTGGATAACTATGGGCTAGACTGCTTCGCGGACGATACGGGATTGGAGGTCCAAGCGCTGGAGGGCCGGCCGGGTGTTCACACCGCACGGTATGCCGGTCCGCAGGCCTCAGCATCAGATAACATGGCCAAGCTGCTCAATGCGTTGACTGATGCAGAAGACCGCGTTGCCCAGTTCAGAACCGTCTTTTGCATTGTGCGTGCGGGGAAAGAAGCGTTCGTTGAAGGTGTTTGCAGGGGCCACATTGCTCATGAAAAATCAGGGGTAGACGGCTTTGGATACGACCCCGTATTCATTCCGGAGGGGATGGATTGCACGTTTGCTGAAATGACAACGGAGGCTAAAAATGCGGTGAGTCATCGCGGTAAAGCCGTTCGTTTCATGGTGAACACCTTGTTGGAAAGCTAATGCCCACTCCGGCAATCACCTGAAAAAGATGTTGCATCTTTGATCCGCAAAAGCGAAGCCGCATGAACTATTTGGAATTCGAAGAGCCTATCCGCCAGCTCCGTGAACAGCTTGCCCAAGCCAAGGAGTTGCAGGAGCAAAGTGACGTTGATATGGAAACTTTGGCTCAGGACCTTGAATCAAAGATTCGGGAAGTCACGGAAAGCATCTATTCCAACTTGACCCCTTGGCAGCGCGTGCAAGTGAGCCGACATCCCGATCGACCGTATACGCTCAATTATATTGATGCACTGACCGACGGAAACTTCATGGAACTTCATGGTGATCGGACGGTCAAAGACGACAAAGCCATGGTGGGGGGATTTGGTTTCATGGATGATCAATGCGTTATGTTCATTGGTCAACAAAAGGGAATCAACACCAAAATGCGTCAATACCGAAATTTCGGAATGGCCAACCCTGAGGGATACCGAAAGGCTTTGCGCTTGATGCGCTTGGCTGAGAAATTCAATCGGCCCATTGTCACCCTGATTGATACCCCCGGTGCATATCCAGGATTGGAAGCGGAAGAACGGGGCCAAGGTGAAGCTATTGCCCGCAACCTGATTGAGATGTGTCAGTTGCGTGTCCCTGTAATATGCATCGTTATTGGTGAAGGAGCCTCAGGCGGTGCGCTGGGCATTGGCATTGGAGATCGAGTCTTGATGCTTGAGAATACTTGGTATTCCGTCATTAGCCCTGAATCGTGCTCATCCATCCTTTGGAGAAATTGGGAGCACAAAAAGGAAGCTGCAGAGGCCTTGAAATTGACGGGTACAGATATGCAGTCGCTGGGTCTTGTGGATGGTATCATTCCTGAGCCTTTGGGTGGGGCACATGCGCAACCGGATGCGATGTACAAGCAGCTCAAAAAGGAAATTAAGAAGCATCTAAATAAACTTGTTCCCATGGACTCAGACAAGCGAATTGATCAGCGAATTAGAAAGTTCTCAGCGATGGGGGTAGTAAATAGCTGAGTATCTGCTGAGATTCATTAGTTTTGCTCGAATAAGAAGATTCACACGTACTAGAATGATTTGTAACACATCCACTTGGAAGTGGTCCA
>CAJQLF010000006.1 GCA_905479115.1 uncultured Flavobacteriales bacterium | reverse complement strand
GTGGCGCAACGAATACATCGGCTTGCCCATAGGCTTGGCGAATGTCCGGAATCCATCCTGTGATTTCGACCTGTTCGCTTGCTAATCGCAGAACAGCCGGCACGGGCTGGGTTCCCGCGATGAGTACCCGAACGTTGGGCGTTTGAACCAGTGGCAGGATGTGCTTGACCAGTTGCACGGCGGCATCTACATTGGGAGGATAGCTCATGTTGCCAGAGAACAACAGGGTAGGAGATGCCGAGGAGGAGGAGGAGGAGGAGGCAACTGGCTTTTGACGACGAAAGAACACGGTATCAATGCCATTGGGAACGACGCTTATCTGGTTCCGCTCGGGGTGCGCTATGAGCATGCGGTCAGCATGGCTGATGATGGTTTTACCATCGAAGTAGTCAAAAATTTTCGATTCATATGATCGCAGGCGCTGATATTCCAGTCGGTGGAGCCATCGTAAATAGGGCTTCGCTAATTTGGTTTGCCTCGCGATGCCCGCACTCAGAGCATCCATGTAATCCATCACACGGGGTACATCGTGCTTGTCTTTCACATATTCCGCCATACGCACCAACTGGCAGAGCACGACCTCAGGTTGAATTTCGGTCATCCATTCGTCGAGTGCAGTTTGTGCCGGCCACTGGTAAAACCAATGGACTTGCAAAGGGCGTGAACTAAACAAAGCCCATGCCATGCGCATCCATCGCCTCCAAGCTTTTAAGACGTGCACCTTTACACCCGCCGAAACAGCCCCCATTTCTGTATACGACTCATCGGTAGGCGAGGCTTCTGCAAGACTAAAAACATACACATCATGTTCTTGGTTTAGATGCCGAATTTGATGATAGGCGCGGAGTTTGTCGCCTTTGTCCAAAGGCCAGGGCAGCCTTGATGTGATGATGAGAATTTTCACAAGTCAAGGGTCTGTTGAAGCTTGGCGAGAAATTGACTCACCAATCCATTGTTTTCAAAGTTGTCCCAGACAAAGGACCTTGCTGCTGCACCCATTTCTTCCGCTTTCTGGCCGTTTTTCAGTAATTCCACCAAACGTCGCGCAAATGAAAAGGCATCATCGGCTACAAAAAAGTGTTCGCCGTCGGTTCCAGGAATGCCCTCCATACCCAAGGATGTCGAGACAATAGGCCTCCCTGCTGCCATGGCTTCAATGGCCTTGATGCGCATGCCACTCCCTGAGCGAAGGGGAATAACCATGGCGGCTGGTGAACGCATCATGGTCCATGCATTTTCGACTTCGCCAAGCACGCGAATTCCGGGAGTAGAAAAGGCATGTTCTTTCGGGAAATTGCGTCCTGCCAGCTGCAATTCAGCTTCCGGTAGTTCGCGCCGAACCAAAGGCCAAACCTCGTCAACGAACCACTGGACGCCTTGTACATTGGGAGTCCAATCCATGGAGCCCAAGTGAAAGGCGAACTGCGCTGGACCAATACAAGGTGGAGGAAGTTCTTTTTCATCCAATCCAAAGGGAACAAGGAAAATTGGAGAGTCGCATCCCAATGATTTAAAATGGCGGGTGTCGTCTTCCGAAATGGAAGCCAAGGCGTCAAAATCTTTGAGCGCGTTCACCTCGTATCCTCTGAGACGCTCCGCGAGATGCTTGAGATACAGCCGCTTGGTCAGGGCCTCTGTCTCCTGGGCCATTTGCTCCCAAATCCTATGTTCTACATTGTGCGTTCTCAAAATTGCAAGTCCGTCACTTAAGTGCCGAACCGTTTTGAGATAGGGAGCAGTGAACAGGCTCTCGAAAATGATCAAGTCAAAGACCTCTTTCCGAAGCACATCAGTGAGTAATCGATCAAAATCAGAGGAAAAAAATCGGCTGATGTTGTAGCTGTCACCGGTGAGTATGTTCGAAAGTGCATCAACGCGGTTTAACTCTGTATCCACCATTAACGCTTCAATGCGTGTTTGAGCCATGTATTCCTCTGAAAGCTCTTCAGGGAGCCAAGGGTGCTTCTCTGTTGCGATGGTGAGTACCTTGACTGTGTTACTGTCGGCAATCAGTCCACGTGTCATGGCATCCATGGCTCTGCATCCCCCGTCTCTGCTTGGTTGTGGAGGTTTATGGCAAATTTGGAGTATGCGCATGTGTCAGGTTGTCGGGGTTGGTTTCATTCGAAATACACCCTTCAGGATGCTGGGCCACTTGATTTGAAAAGCACTGGCATCTCGCATGGCCTGTCGGGTCAGAAAGACTGCCAAAGGAAGTAAAATGAGGGAGCTCATCCACATTCCAATAACAGGAGAAACTTGACCGGACTTTACCATTTGCTCTCCTAGCATGGAGAGAACGTAAAACGCCAAGAAAATGCCAATCGCCAGCACAGTGGGCATACCCAAGCCTCCTTTTCGGATGATCGCTCCTAACGGAGCACCGATGAAGAATAACAGGATACAACTCAGTGCGAGAAAGAACTTTCGGTGCCACTCGATGGCATGCCGATCCATCGCTTTTCGTCGTCCACGTGCATCTTCTAAACCATTTGCAATGCCCTGCTGCCCGTTTCGAGCAAGGCTTCTAGCGCCATCAAAGGCCATTCTTCGTTGCGTAGGACTGAGCGCGTTCCAAATGCCGCCTGCTGCGAATGGTGCACCCGCGGTTTCGATAGAATCTCGAAACAGAGCGGTTTGACGCGCTCCGTACAACTGGATTTCATGCAAGCGATCGTTCGCCATGCCTTCGATTGAATCGATGGCTAGTTGAAGCTGCGCAATGGTCATCATTTCATGCGCTCGTTTAAATAGGCCCTCATCTACTTTGCTGAAATCCAAGGAGGCCAAATCGATTTCAAAAAGTTGCCGTTCAAACGAAGAAGATATGTGGGGCTGCAACCTTTCTTTCCGACGTTTGGATTGTTCCAAGTCTTCCTCATATGACACCCCGTTGTGGAGGGTCATAATCAATCGGTCCCCTTGTTGCTCCATTTGTCCTCTTTCAGCTCGAATGACGCGCGAGACGCCTGTTTCACCTTCTCGGTGATCGTGGATGAATAAGTCATTCAACACGCCGTTTTCTTCCTTCGAATCTACTCGAATAGCAAAGCCTTCTATCCCATTGTAAAATGCACCGGGCACCAAATTGAGGGTTGGTTTTTTTTGCGTTACTGAAAAGAGTAGTGCCCGAAATTTCAGATTTGCAACAGGCCATGCGGCATTTGAAAACCAGAAGGCGCCAAAGGAGATGAGCAGCATGGTGACCACCAGCGGTCGAAAGATCCTGAAAATGGAGAGTCCAGCCGATTTCAATGCGGTTAATTCATTGCGTTCAGAAAGTGATCCAAACGCCATGATCGACGCGACTAAAATGGCCAGTGGAAGAGCGAGGTTTACTAAACGCGCCGAAGCATACATCATCAATTCGGCGATGACCCAAGGAGCGAGCCCCTTGCCAATTAGATCATCCGCATACACCCAGAGGAACTGCATGTCCAATATGAATAATGCAACGGGCATGGTCACTGCAAATGGAGCCATGAACGAACGCAGGAGGAGGCGGGAAAAACGTCGCACGATTCAAAGATAGGATGCAGTAACTTGCCGTCGTTAACCAATGAACAACGTATTCTATGGCCTCAAAATTATTACACTTAGCTTCAGCTGCATCCGTTGTGGCTTTTTTATTGCTCACGGCCTGCAGTGAGTCTGAAAATTCAAGTTCTAGCGACGCAGTCGTGAATGACTGGTCAGTCTATGTTGAACAAGCATCCGGCGCAAGTGAACCGGATGCCAGCGGGTTCACATGGCAAACGGAGCAATTCGCTGATTTGAAAATTGTTCGGTATCAGGTGCCTGGCTGGGAAAAGCTTACCGCACGTCAAAAAGCCCTCGTTTATTGCCTCAATCAAGCAGGCCTCAGCGGACGAGACATGATGTACGATCAAAACAACCGATTCAATTTGCGCGTGCGAGACCTTTGTGAGGCGATTTACACAGGGTACGCTGGAGACAAAGGCACCATAGGCTGGAATAGATTTGAAACTTACCTGAAACGCATATGGTTTTCAAATGGAATTCATCACCACTATGCCAATACCAAGATTTTACCTGAGTTCTCAAAGGACTATTTTAACGAGCTACTCGAAAACGTAGGACGTGAGATCAGCGAGGAGTTGCTTGCGGTAATCTTCGATCCGACGGTAGAGGCAAAGAAAGTTGAACAAGATGCATCGAAAGGATTGGTCGAGGCTTCAGCCGTCAATTTTTATGCCCCGGACGTGAGCACTGAAGAGGCCCAGGCCTACCTCGAGAGCATTGTGGTTGAAGGGACTCGCACACCCGTTGAGTACAGTCTCAACTCGCGCTTAGTAAAGAACGCAGACGGCCAGATCGAAGAGCAGCCTTATCGTGTGGGTGGACTGTACGGTGAAGCATTGGAGCAAGTGGTCTTTTGGCTTAATCAAGCAGGTCAATATGCTGAAAATGATAAGCAAGCAGCTGCTTTGAGAAACCTCATCGCGTATTACGAAACAGGAGATCTCGAAAAGTGGCAATTGTACAACATCAATTGGGTGCAGGATACGGAAGGCGATGTTGATTATATCAATGGCTTTGTCGAGGTATACAATGATCCCCTTGGTTATACAGGTAGTTACGAGACGATTGTCCAAATCAAAGATTTTGACGCAAGTGAGCGAATGAAGGTTTTGATGGAAAATGCGCAGTGGTTCGAGGACAACATGCCATTCATGGATGAGCACAAAAAGAAGGAAGTGGTGGGCATCACCTACAATGTTGTGAACGTTGCGGGTGAGGCAGGTGATGCATCTCCCAGCACTCCCATTGGCGTGAACTTGCCCAATTCCAATTGGATTCGAGTTGTTCACGGATCTAAATCCGTCAGCCTTGGAAACATTGTCAGCGCTTACGATCAAGCAAGCGGTGGAGGCTTGCTTGCTGAATTTGCGCATGACGAGGTGGAGATGGCACGAACAGAGAGCCACAGCTCACTCGCTGGAAAATTGCACACGGCGATGCACGAAGTCATTGGGCATGCATCGGGTAAATTGGAAGAGGGAGTAGGAGAACCCAAGCAGACCATCAAAGAGTATAGCTCAACCTTGGAGGAAGGCCGGGCCGATTTAGTGGCCTTGTACTTCATGCTGGATGAGAAAATGGTAGAACTAGGTTTGATGAAGACCCTCGAAACAGGAAAGGCCGAATACGACAGTTACATTCGCAACGGAATGATGTTGCAATTGCGCAGGCTGGAATTGGGAGCCGATATCGAAGAAGCCCACATGCGAAACCGCGCATGGATCAGCCACTGGTGCTTTGAAAAGGGCCAAGAAGCTGGCATCATCGAACAGGTCGTGCGCGAAGGCAAGACGTATTTGGACGTCAAAGATTATGAGGGATTAAGGGGTTTGTTTGGCGAATTGTTGCAGGAAGTGCAGCGCATCAAATCTCAAGGCGATTACGATGCGGCGAAAGCATTGGTGGAAGGGTATGGTGTCAAGGTGGATCAATCCATTCATCAAGAAGTGCTGGATCGGTCCGCATTATTGGGCATTGCTCCCTACGGTGGTTTCATCAATCCAGAAATGCAGCCGGTCTTCGTCGAAGATGGAATGATTGGAGACATCGCCCTGATTTATCCCGATGATTTTGCCACTCAAATGCTTGGATACAGCAAAAACTACGGGTTCTTGCCATTGAACAACGACTACCAACCTTGAGTTATTCCAATAGGCCCTCGTGAAAGCAACCTTTTTTGCGCTGGAGAGGTCCACCCTGTAATTGAAACTACTTTTTCCCATGTCTAAAAGATTCTCATTGTTCTTTGGAGTTCTGTTCATCAGCCTTTCTATGTTGGCCCAATCTCCTTTTCCGTGCGAACTTTCAGGAGGGGACGGTGATCCTGCAACGGGTGGTTTGTCTGATATGCAGCAAGGGCAATACCACGACAACAGCAATTTCTTTAATATCATCGAATTGTATGAGCCGGTCACGCTGGTTTCAGCGAAGGTGTTTGCGAACGGAGCAGGCCCGCGTACGTTCGCGTTGTTTTCGTTAGATGGAGATGTGCTGGAGGCAGAGGTGTTTGAAGTGCCTAATGGAGAAAGTATAGTGGAATTCGATTGGCCAATGGGCCCCGGAGTAGTGGGTTTAGGTTGCCTCTCGGACAATCCGCAGCTTTGGCGCGACGATTTAAACAGCGACATCAACTACCCCTATGCGATCGGTGAATATGGTGCAATTACCGGCACGAGTATTCAGGGAGAAAACGAATTCAATTACTACTATTTCTGCTACGACGTAACGCTGGCTCCACAAGGACCGACAGTCAATTCAGGCGGTTACCCCTGTTCAAACGTAGAATTGATGGATGTAGAGTCCTTGGAGGATCTCGGTGGAGGAGCGAATGGCAACGATTGTTGGGGATGGGTGGATCATGAAACAGGCCGTGAAATCGCGATTTATGGTCGTTCGTCAGGGACCTCGTTCATCGATGTCACGGACGCAACGGACATCAAATTTTTCGCCAGTTTGCCAACGGCAACAGACGCGAGTCTGTGGCGTGACATCAAAGTCTACGATGGCCACGCGTTCATCGTCTCTGAGGCGGGAGGCCACGGCCTTCAGGTCGTCGATTTAAATGCATTGATGGAACTGCCTACCGATGAGGTAGCATCCATTCAACCGGATGCAACATACAGTGGCTTCGGCAATGCTCATAACATCATGATCAACGAGGAAACGGGATTTGCCTATGCCATCGGGACCAATACGTTCAACGGTGGCATGCATATTTTGGATATTCAGGATCCATTGAATCCTACTTTGGTGGGCGCCTACGAAGGAGCGTATTCTCACGATATTCATCCCATTCTCTACCAAGGACCTGACAGCGATTATGCGGGCCGCGAGATTGTTGTGTGTTTCAATGGGAACGCTGGAATTTCAATTGTCGATGTTGAGGACAAATCGGATACGCAGTTAATCTCGCAACTCTCTTACGCTCAATCTGGATACACACACCAAGGCTGGGTGGGAGAGAATCACCGGTACTGCTTTTTCAACGACGAGCTGGATGAGATGAATTTCGGCAACAATACCCGAACGTACATCATGGACATGAGCGATTTGGATGCTCCTCAGATTACAGGGTATTTCGAAGCTCCGGTGGAAGCCATCGACCACAATTTGTACATCATTGGGGACAAGATGTATCAGTCCAATTACTTGAGCGGCTTGAGAATCTTGGACGTGAGTGACGCAGCGAATGGAGAACTGGAGCTGGTCGGCTATTTTGATACAAATCCGGAATCCGATGCTCCTTCTTTCAATGGAACATGGAGCAACTTCCCTTATTACCCCAGTGGAAATGTGGCGGTCAGCACGTTCACACATTTCTTCATGGTTCGCCCGTCTGATGATATAGCTCCAAACGCTGTCTCAGTGGAGACTCTTGTGGCGCCAAATCCAGCGGCTGTATTTCCAAACCCTGCAAGCGATGCCATTCAAATCGTCGGTTTCGAGGGGAATGCTAACTTGGAGGTCTACGACCTCAATGGTCGGTTGGTCAAGAGCTGGTCAGCCTTGCCTGTGCAAGACCAATTGTACTTGATGGTTCAGGACTTGAGGGACGGTGTGTACGTGTTGAAAGGAACCGAGTCGGGTGAATCTGCTCGATTCGTTATCCAGCGGTAGAAGCTGAAATCAGCTGGTGGTGCAGGGTCACCACTTCGCGCGCAGCCCTCACATCGTGAACTCGGAGTAAATGGGCTCCTCGTTGGAGTGCCCACGCATGCAAAGCTGTGCTTCCATTGAGTGCTTCCTCGGGAGTGCATTGAAGGGATTTCCAAATCATGGACTTCCGGCTCACACCGACCAAAATGGGGCAGTCCAGGACGTGCATCGAATCCAGTCGGTTGAGCAAATCAAAATTGTGCCGGAGGTTCTTTCCAAATCCAAATCCTGGATCAATCATGCATTGATCGATTCCTTCTTTTCGCAGATGATCCAGCCTCGACTGGAGCCACTGAATGACATCGGTTACCGGATCCAAATAAGTGGGGTCGGTTTGCATGGTTTGAGGTGTGCCTTGCATGTGCATGATGGCATAGGGGCACCCCATTGCTTTAATGACCTCTATCATTTTGTCATCTCGTGTTCCACCGTATATGTCATTGATGAGAAAGGCGCCGGCCTCGAGCGCCTTATGAGCGACCTCTGCATGAAACGTATCGATTGAAATCAACGCTTCAGGGGCAGCATCTAAGATGCCTTTGAGTGGAGTCTCAATGCTACGCCATTCTTCATGCGCTCCAACTTCGATTGCTCCAGGCCTAGAGGATTGTCCGCCGATGTCCAAGAGATCCGCGCCAGATTCGAGCATTTTGATTCCTGCCGAGACCGCTTCGTTTTCCATAAAGCGGCTGCCGCTGTAGAACGAATCGGCGGTGCAATTCACAATCCCCATAATGCGAGGGGAAGAGAAATCCAGTGATTTTGCTCCGTTTTGGAGTTGATAAAATGGTGAAGACATTCGTGAATGGGCCAAAAGTTGCTGGTTACCGAGTTGTATCTTGCCGAAAGATATCAAGATTGATGGACGCGCATACGATTGAAGAAACGTTAGAGCAGTATGACCGTGTGTTTTCACGGTGTGCGGAGCTATTTGAAGCAAAAACTGCCGATTATGGAACGGCTTGGCGCATCTTGAGGCCGTCGTCCCTCACGGATCAACTTTTCATCAAAGCCAACCGCATTCGAACGTTGCAGCAATCGGACGAAGCGATGGTGGATGAGGGCATTGATTCAGAATTTATTGGCATTGTGAATTACAGCCTGATGGCTATGATCCAATGCGGATTGCCAGCTGATCACCCCATGGAATTGCCATTGGAGGAAGCACGTGTTCGGTACCGAAGTGCATTTGAAGCGACTCGCTCACTTATGATTGCAAAAAACCATGATTACGGAGAGGCATGGCGGGATATGCGGGTCAGCTCATTGACCGATTTGATTCTGATGAAAGTTTTGCGTGTCAAACAAATCGAGAACAATGACGGCCAAACGAACGTTTCTGAAGGTGTGGAAGCGAACTATCAAGACATGGCCAATTATGCGCTATTTGCTTTGATTTTACTTGATTTAACGGACGTTTCCGGGACTTAATTTGCCGTGTTGTTTATTTTCGATACATGTTTCAACCCATGAAAGAATCGTCCATTTTGAATACCATAGTACACGCCTGTCGATTGGTCGTTGGTTCCCTTTTTATCGTCTCCGGACTCATCAAGTCCAATGATGCCCTTGGGTTCATGTACAAATTGGAAGAGTACTTTGAGCCTGGTGCATTGAACTTGCCGGGGCTGACAGAGTGGGCGTTGCCTTTGGCCGTCTTCATTTGCGTCGGTGAAATTTTGCTTGGTGTCGCCATGGTACTCGGGGCACTTCCGCGTTTGACGGCTTCGTTTACGGGTGTGCTCATGGCCTTCTTTACCTGGTTAACATGGTACACCGCGAATTGCGATCCCTTCGGAACCAAAATGATTGTGGATGCTGTGGGCAGTCTAGTTGAAATAGACAATCAGTGTGTGCTCGCATGCGGGTGCTTTGGCAATGCTATACCGCTGACTCCTTATGAGAGTTTTTTGAAGGATATCGTCCTCTCCGTTTTGACGATTCCAATCGTTTGGGGTGCCTTCACGAACCGGATTGCATTGAATTCAAAGCAATTGGGGATGGTCATGATTGCAGGGAGTTTGATGATGATCTACTTGTTTGGTGAATTGATGTTGGAATGGAATTTCCCTGTACTCTTCGCTGCTATAGCGTATGCGGTGGCGGAAGCGGTAAAAATGCGATGGAGCGGAGCAGCCAAAGAATGGATAATGGCATTGTCCGTTACAGCGGCTTGCTTGGTCTTTCAATTTCATACGCTGAATCACCTTCCGTTGAAGGATTACCGAGCTTATGCTGTCGGCGAGAGCATCATCGAAAACCGAAAGACGGCGGAGGACTTAGGTGTTCCGGGACCTGTGTATGCGACGGAGTATACCTTCCGAAATTTGAACACAGGTGCTGATACCGTTGTGTTGAGTTCCGAATGGCTGAAGATTTACAATGAGGCTTGGTTTAAAAACACGTATGAAACGGTATCGTTTGATGGAAAGGAAGTCAAAGTGTCAGATGGCTATGAGCCTCGCATCATGGACTTTCAGATTTTAGATGAGAAGGGCGAAGATCGGACGGATGAATTTCTAAATGCAAAGGGAAACATCATGTTGTATGTATCCAAGAATCTGGATGAGGCTGAGACAGCGAACCAGCAAGAGATGAATGCTCTAGCCACGGAACTATCTGCAGCAGGATGGATGAACATGGGGCTGACCAATGCGCCTGCCGATCAGAACAAGGCATTTCAGGACGAAAATGATGTGACCTATTCCATGTTCACCTGCGATCAGACTGAATTGAAAATCATCGTCCGCTCCAATCCAGGACTGGTATGGATTAGGGAAGGGGTGGTTCAGGAAAAGTGGGCGTGGAAGGATGTGCCAGAAGCCAGTGAACTATTGAACCGTTGATGATCAGGCGCCTGCTCCACGGTCTAGGAGTTTTGTGGGGAACGTTAACGGTCGTTTTCTTCTTGTTTACGTTGGTTCCTGACCCTGCTCGTCAATTGGCGGGTCAGAATGAGCAAGAAGCCGTTGTTGAAGCCATTCGGGTGAAATACGGATTGGATCAACCAGCACATGTGCGTTATGGACAATTTTTGCGCGGCTTCATCCCGATGGAGATGCATTCTGGACAGCTGCAATGGTCTGGCGTAAACCTTGGCCGTTCGTTTATCACGGACCGATCTGTGATGGAAGCGATTGCAGGTGCTCTTCCTGCCACGCTGGTACTCGCGTGCTTGGCCATGGCCATGGCACTCTGCATGGGGCTGGCCATTGGCTTTGGGCTGTCGCTGATTACCGGGTCTTGGTTGGATCGCTTGGTGCTAGGGTTTGCAGCGCTTGGCATGAGCGCGCCTTCCTTCGTAATGGCCATAGGAGTCTCGTGGCTTTTTGGCTCTGTATGGCATCAATGGACTGGGCTGCCGATGACCGGTGGGTTGTGGGAGGTACATCCCTTTGAGGGGCCGCGCGTTGCTTGGCAGCATTTGCTTTTACCAGCCTGTACATTGGGCGTACGGCCATTATCAGTCGTCATTCAGCTCACGCGCAACAGCGCTTCTGAAGTGCTGAAGCAGTCTTACGTGCGTACCGCACGGTCCAAAGGTTTGAGCACGGGAAGACTTATGGTCAAACACGTCATGCGGAATTCACTCAATCCCGTGCTGACGGCTGCTTCTGGATGGTTTGCGAGTATGCTCGCCGGCGCCGTGTTTGTTGAATTCGTTTTCGGTTGGCAAGGAATGGGGTTGCTGATGTTTCGTGCATTAGAACAGAGTGACTTGCCCATCATTTTGGGATGTGTGACCGTTGTAGCCACGACCTTTGTGGTCATCAATGGATTGGTTGATGTGCTCTATGGTTGGTTGGATCCTCGCACGCGAATTAACGCGTGATGCCTGCATTGAGTAGGCCAATTAATTCCTTGGAGGTAGCATTGAAATATCGCTTGGATCGATAGCGAGCCACCCACTGTATGCCGCGAATGGCATTGGTTAAGAACAATTCATCGGCACGGAGCATCTCCTGTGGTGAGATGTTGCATTCGTAGACTTTGTACCCTTCTTTCAACGCCAAGTTGATGATCGCAGCGCGCATTACACCTCCTACAGGTCCTCCGTCTAAACCGGGTGTATACAGCACACCGTTGCTCACCAAAAACAAGTTGGATGTGGTTGACTCAATGATGTGATTTCCAGTATTCTTCAACAGGGCATCTTCCAGGGCTTGTTCCTTCGCCCAGAGTCCAGCTTGGACATAAATAGAGGCGCTGATATTTTTGAAATTTGCCAAGGAATCTTGAAGCTTTTTCATCTCAGGGAAGACATCCACGGCAAGTCCTTGCTCATTCAAGACAAATTCGCAGTGGGGCAGTTTTTCGGCCTCGCCAATCCAGCAAAGTTTATCGGTATTCGGCGTGTATCGCCCACCTCCGTCTCGAAAAAATGTCAACCTGATTCGTCCACCCTCATCGATGCCATTGGCATCGCATAATTCATGGAGGGCCAATTCAAAATGGAAGAGATTCCAACCACTGGCATCCATTTTGTGAGCCCTCAAACTGGATTGAATACGGTTCCAATGAAAGGGAACCAACTGCGGCTTTCCGTAACAGATACGCACGGATTCAAAGAACCCGTCGCCGTACAGAAAGGCTCGATTCTGTATGGCATGAGGGAGGTCCGCTGTTCCGGTGACTTGACCGTTAACAAGGAATTTCGGTCGGGGTTCAGGTGTCCATTTAAATCGTTCCATTGGACCGTGGCATTTGTTGGTTCTCTCCACTTGGAGCCTTGGCAAGCGCTGGAACGAGCTGTAGAAGGTCACCATTAACTGGAATCAATATTCCAGCAACTCCGGCTGAATTTCCTGCTTCAATGTCGCGCGGTTTATCTCCAACCATCCAAGAAAGGGACGGATCAATCTGATGCTTAGCGCAGGCTCGTTCAATCATCAGACTACCCGGCTTTCTGCTCAAGCTTTCGCCATAATCAGGGTGATGAGGACTGTAAAAAACATCGGTAATTTCAATGTCCCGTGATCGGCATTCCTGTCGAAATGCGCCGTGGATTTGATCGACGGCTTGATGGGTGTATTGGCCTTTTGCGATGCCCCCTTGGTTGGTGATGAGGATGAGTAAATAGCCACTTTCTTGCAGGGCTTTCAGGGCCTCGTAGACGGTGGGCAAGACGTTGAATTCAGCAAGAGAGCGGGTGTAATCCCCTGGATCGTGATTGATTACTCCATCCCGGTCAAGAAAAATGGCCTTTCGCTTAAGATTTGAATTCTTCATGGATTTCACCTGGAAGTTCGAAGCTAAACAAAAGCGGGTTCACTGCCCAATCTTTATGCCACAGGGCTCCCAATGGGAACATCGGAAGGAACTTCCAGAACGGCGGTACCAAGGGTACCATTCACCGCACCCAGGATTAAAAATTCCGATTGGATGGGGCCAATTTGTTTCGGGGCGAAGTTGACGACTCCAATGATGTGCTTGCCCAGCAATTCATCAGGGGTATACCGTTGCGTGAGCTGAGCCGAAGTTTTCTTTATTCCATAGTGCTCTCCAAAGTCAACCTGGATGATATACGCGGGATTGCGCGCTTCGGGAAATGGCTTGACCTCGACCACGCGTCCAACACGCATGTGGGTTTTTTCAAACTCTTCCCATGTAAGTACAAAATCCATGAACCAAATGTAAGTGGAAAAGGGAGGGGGGAGGTTTTGTAAATTTGGAGTATGACGACGAAGGGCTGGTCTTTTTTTTCGGATTTTGATGTAAAAGCTTGGGAGCAGGATGTGCCTCAATCGGCGGACGCTGTGCACGGTTTAGAGGGATGGAAGAAGCCGCTCTGGACACCACATAGCGCGTCAAAGGAACTTCCTGAACGGAGTGTTGCTCCCAGATCAGCAGGTAACCCTTGGATATTGACCCAAACCATATCTCGCAAAAGCAGTGTGATTCCTGCTTTGCAGGGTGGAGTGGAAGGACTTCGTTTTGCAAAAGGCTTGGCCAATGATAGCTGGCTCGAAGGCGTCCATCTGGATATGATTCGTTTGGAATTGGATGCGAATGAAATAAAGCGCAAATCGTTCGAATTGACCCATTGGAAATCTGCCTCATGGAAGGGAACGTGTGGACTGTTCTGTGAATCAATGACAGCAGCTGATGTTGCTGAGCATTTGACGCTGTGGGCTGAACAAAAGGAGTTACGCCGATGGACGGTAGATGGAGGAAGGGATGTCAACCGGGTAAACCGTGCGGTAAATGCATTGCGCCAGCTTGATCGGGCGCGAGACGTATACCGCAGCTTGGATCTGGATGCATCGGCAGAATGGAGCGCCTTTCAATGGAGGTGGGAGTCCGGCGTTCATGCCTTGGAAGAGGTAGCATTTTTAAGGGCCATACGATTCGTTTGGGAACGGTGGCTGGAAGAGAATAGCTTGGATTCTGTTCCCATCTGGATTGATGCACGAACATCGGAGGATTTCATGATAGAATCCCAGCCAACGGATCACTTCGTTGGGTTGACTTCTGCCACCTATGCGGCGGCAATGGGTGGAGCAGATTCCATCGAGACTTTGCCCCATGATCTCCTTGCTGCATCTCCTTCTGAGGACGGATTACGCTGGGCTCGTAACATCCAGCACCTGATGCGAGAGGAATCTCACTTGCATGCGACCTTCGACCCCATGGGAGGCAGTCGGGTCATTGAAGCCTGGACTCATTCCATCGTTGATGCCATTTGGGCTGCCTATTCACGTTCAAATGCAACAGCCCCATGAACCGAAACTCGTCGCATTATCCTCCTGCTGAAAATTCGGCCAGGGAACATGAACGATTTGGTCCCGGACAAGCGCCGTTTTTGGGAGGTCCTTACCCATCTATGTATGCCGCCCGGCCTTGGACCATCCGCCAATACGCGGGCTTTTCCACGGCAGAAGCTTCCAATGCATTTTATCGGGCCAATCTTGCTGCAGGTCAAAAGGGACTGAGCGTTGCATTTGACTTAGCCACCCACCGAGGATACGACAGCGATCACTCCCGGGTATCAGGGGATGTGGGAATGGCTGGTGTAGCGATTGACACGGTAGAAGACATGAAGCGGTTGTTTGAAGGAATCCCTTTGGATAAGATGTCGGTCAGTATGACGATGAACGGCGCTGTTCTGCCCATTTTGGCATTCTATATCGTCGCAGCTGAAGAACAAGGTGTCGCCCAGTCCGCATTGTCTGGAACCATCCAGAATGATATTTTAAAGGAGTTCATGGTTCGGAATACGTACATCTATCCACCCGCACCATCCATGCGGATTGTCTCCGATATTTTCCGCTACAGCTCCGAGTGCATGCCCAAGTTCAATTCAATATCAATTTCGGGATACCACATGCAAGAAGCTGGTGCTACGCCGGCTTTGGAGTTGGCATATACCCTGGCGGATGGGATAGAATATGTAAAAACTGGGGTTGCCGCGGGATTGGACATTGATGCATTTGCCCCACGATTAAGCTTTTTCTGGGCCAGTGGCATGCAACATTTTGAAGAAATTGCTAAAATGAGAGCGGCTCGAATGATCTGGGCGAGTCGGATGAGTGCAATGGGTGCTCAAAATCCCAAATCATTGATGCTCCGAACCCATACGCAGACCAGCGGCTGGTCGCTTACGGCACAAGATCCTTGGAACAATGTGGCTCGCACGGCACTGGAGGCCATGGCCGCGGCTTTTGGTGGGACGCAATCCTTGCACACAAATTCCATGGACGAAGCCATCGCCCTGCCGACGGAAGCCTCGGCGCGCATTGCTCGAAACACTCAAAAATTTCTGCAGGAAAGTGCGGGGTTTACAGATGCCATTGATCCGTGGCACGGATCGCGAATGATGGAGCAATTGACCGAAACAATGGTCGCAGAAGCTGAAGAGTTAATGAGCGAGATTGAAGAGGCCGGTGGGATGGCCCGTGCAATCGAACAAGGAATTCCCAAATTGCGCATTGAGGCGGCGGCGGCTGAAAAACAAGCGCGCATTGATCGAGGGGACGACCGCATCATCGGCGTAAATCTCTTTCCAATTGAGGATGAGTCTGAACTCGATATTTTGGAAATTGATCAGGAGGCTGTACTCGCAAACCAGGTTAAAAAATTAGAGGCGGTTCGGGCTCAACGCGATCAGCTTGCTGTTGCTTCAGCGCTCGAACAGGTTAAGATGGCAGCAAATGGGGAAGATAATTTGCTCTTGCAGTGTGTGGTGGCTGCCCGTGCAAGAGCAACATTGGGTGAAATTAGTGCAGCCTTGGAAGCTGTTTTTGGGCGCTATCAACCGACTGTCCAAAAAGTGAGTGGTATCTTTTCACGCGCAATGGAAGGCCAAAAGGCATACGAAGAAGTCGTTGGGTTGACGAGGCAATTTAATGCTTTGGCAGGTCGTCAACCGCGAATTTTGATTGCTAAAATGGGACAAGACGGACATGATCGTGGAGCTAAAGTGGTAGCCTCTTCGTTCGCGGATATGGGGTTTGACGTAGACTTAGGTCCTTTGTTTCAAACGCCGGATGAGGTGGCGCAGCAGGCCGTTGACAATGACGTCCATGTCATTGGTGTAAGTACGCTCGCTGCTGGGCATAAAGCGCTTGTTCCAGCATTGATTAGCGCCTTGAAAGTCAGAAGTCGCGGTGATATTTTGGTGGTTGTTGGGGGAGTGATTCCCCCTCGTGACCACGATGTGCTCTACGATTTGGGAGCGGTGGGGGTCTTCGGACCTGGAACACCTATCACGGAATCAGCTAGTCAAATCCTTCAAATTTTACTCGAGGCTTACGGAAATTAAGGGTCTATACCCCAAATGCCCGCTTGTTCATTGAGTCCATTGAGCCATTCTCCTCCCGTCATGGATCGTTTACCTGGCGGTGTAAGTTCATCGATCTGCACCCAGCCATCACCGCACCAAATGCAGAGGTGGTTGTGGTGAGGGACGGCGAGGCCAAGTTCAACGGTGTGCTCATAATGAACGAGCGTTTGCGGAATGGAGGCTTTGATAAGCTTAATGTCTCCGAACGGAGTAGGTGTCCAGGCTTTTGGGAACGGTGAGAGTCCGTTAATCGTATTCTTCACATTTTCAACTCCTTGAGACCATTCGATTCGTGTGTTTTGCCGATTTAATTTCGGCGCATGGAGCGAAGGACCATCTATATCTTGCTGGGACTGTGGGGTCGATTTTAAGACGCCTTTGGCCAAATCTTCAAGGGTTTCTACGAGCAAGACTTTACCTCGTTCCAGCAATTTATCGTGAAGCGTTGACCCATTTTCATCGGGGTCTAGATGGACAGATGCTTGCTTCAGGATGTCGCCGGTATCAATCTGATGTTGCAGGGAAAATGTTGTGACGCCTGTAGTTTTGAATCCGTAGCGAATGGCCCATTGGATGGGCGCCGCTCCGCGCAATTGGGGCAGAAGAGATGCATGCAAATTGATGGTGCCAAAGGGTGGGGCGCTCCATACTCGTTCGGGCAGCATTCGAAAGGCTACGACAAGAAAGAGGTCTGCATTCCATTGAGCAAGAGCATCATTGAATGCATCATCCTTCAAATTCAGGGGCTGCAAAACAGGTAATCCTGCTTTGATTGCAATGGATTTGACCGCCGATTGTTGCAGTTGCTGCCCTCGGCCGGCCTTTCGGTCGGGTGCGGTAACCACCCCGACCAGAATGTGCTGGCTCATCAACACTTCTTCCATGCAGCGCACTGCAAATTCAGGGGTTCCAAAAAAAACCACGCGAAGAGGACGTTGAAGAGGTTGGGTCGGGAACATCGTGGATTTATGCTGTCATAGTGGGTGCGGGCAACTTCCAATGCCCACTTCGAAGGTAATACCAACTTCCGAGTCCAATGCTGCTGAAATAGATCCATTCTACTCGCCAAATGATCCATACGGGTTGTGGCCAAATTAATGTCATGGAAGCTGCCGCGATGATATAAAGAGTAACCGCGAATAGTTCAATGCGAAATGCTGCTTTGGTGGCACCGCTTCCTTGGATAGTCGCCAACATGATGCCCGTAAAGGAATAGATACAAACGGCTGAGAAAATAACATAAAGTGTCTGGACCATAGCGAATTGGCCGGTCGCATCTTCGAAGAAAATGCCTACAAGAAGCTCCGGATAAAAAAGGTAGCCGTGACAAAGAACAACAATCCCCAAAACATTGATGAGCACTATTTTTTGCAGCACGGGCTTGAGATCATGCTTGCGTCCTTCTCCCAATAATCCGCTCACGTAGGTTCTGGTGGTCTGCTGCATGCCTTGAGCGACGATGAAGGCCAGCATGAAGAAATTGCGGGCGAGGTGCGAAACCTTGAGCTCCATTCCGCCCACTTTTTCCACAAAAAAGAAAAAGGCCGTCCAAGTAGAAATCGTCAGGAGAAATTGACCCATCATGGGATAGGCGAGCTTCCACCACGCTTTGAGTTCATCTTGCGGAAGCCAAGTCCAGGGAGAGATGGCATTCGGAAGGATACGAAGGGTCAATGCAAGGGCCGCAAGAAATCCAACGCTTTCCGCCAACAAGGAAGCCCAAGCCGCGCCAGCAGCCCCGATGGGCTCAAATCCCCACATGCCTTCAACCCAGGCGGCGTCGAAAATAACATTGGTGATGGCACTGATCCCGCCTACTACGAGGATAGGCCAGGTGTGGGTCGTTCCAGTGTATAAAGCGTTGAAGGCAAGCAGCATGGAAAACGGTACAAAGCCCAACAGCCGAATCGTGAAGAAGGTATGGAATACATCACGAATTCCTGGATCTGCAATGGTGTTGAGTAAAATGCCTGAATTCAAGCCAAGGGCTATGGATGTTAAGCCAACGCCCATAAGGAGATGCAAAGCCAAGCCGCTTCGAAAGGTTCGGTATGCCTTTTCTTGGTGGCCTTCTCCAATCTGCCGTGCAATAACGATTTGCAAGGCTGCTCCGCTGCCCACAACAATCATTTCTAACGTGAGATAAACCAATCCTGCATTTCCGGCACCGTTGATTGCATTTTCACTCAAGCGCGCGAGAAAGAAGTTGTCCGTGAGTAGGACGATGAATTGCAACAAGGTGCCCATGGAAATGGGGACCGCCATCCGCAGTAAGTGACGGTAGCCCAACTGAAGTGATCCCTGCGTTTTCATGACGGCAAAAATCCAACGGAAATCACAGGCTTTTACTTGGGCAACGGCTATTTATTTTCGAGCGCCTCGCCTGTTTCTGGATGGATGCCAAGATGCGCTAATAATTTGGCTGACTTTCGCACAGATTTTAGTGCCCAATTGATGCGCAACTGATGGGCTTCTTCCTCGGGAATCTCCCATTCGGAGCGTGGCTTTTCCCGAATATTCTCGAGGATTCGATGCATGATGACTCCAGCTGCCACACTGATGTTAAGAGATTCACTAAAGCCGAGCATGGGTATGTGAACACAATAATCTGCCGCCTCCATCATTTCATCCGAAACGCCTTTGAATTCAGTGCCCATCACCAAGGCGACTGGATGATCTGTGGGGAGTTCATGAGGCTCAAACCCATCGACATGTGGTGAGGTAACCGCAATTTTGAAGCCCAATTTTTTCAGCCGATCAATGCACGCTGATATCGGTTGTTCTGCAGCTTGATATCGGTGAATGGTTAGCCATGACGGTGTGCCCTTTGATACGACTCGGTTGTAGACCCAAGGATTGATGTCTTCTATGAGGTGCACATCTTGTACACCGAGCCCATCGCATGTGCGCATGACCGCGCTCGCATTCCTGCTCTGGTATACATTCTCTAGAACAAGGCATAGTTGGCGAGTTCTTTGAGCAATAGCCTCGTCAAATTTCTTCTTGCGTTCTTCGCTCAAAAATGGAGCTAGCGCTTCTAACCGAGCATCCTGCATGGGGTAAAATTAAAAAAGGCTCCGAGAACACGTCCCGGAGCCTTTTCAATAAAGAAGGTTGGAATTAAACCTTTGAGCTCAATTCAGCACCGGCCTTGAACTTGATTACGTTCTTTGCCTTGATGGTGATTGCCTTGCCCGTTTGTGGGTTTCGGCCTTGACGCTCTGCTCGGTGAGAGACAGAGAATGATCCGAATCCTACGAGGGAAACACGGTCACCTTTGCCCAATGCACTTGCTGTAGAGTCAACGAATGCGTCCAATGCACGCTTTGCGTCTGCTTTTGAGATACCGGCTCCTTCGGCCATAGCATCTACCAATTCTGCTTTGTTCATGGTATAGAGATTAAATAAATTTGTTCAACGAGTTCAAATATATAGGTGAGAATTCAAGGCTGGCAAGGGGTTCCGGTTATTTCGTGAATAAAGCAGTGCTTTTTGTTGATAAGCATGAGATTCAGGCAGGGATTTCAGTCAAAATCCAAGGTCAACAGCGGATTTCAGCTTGTTTTCACTCGGGTGACCCGCTCGTGGATGCCCCAAAACAGCAAGGAGAGGGCCGGAATCCATACGACATGCAGAGAGCTGGCATCAAGAATGAACCATTGAGCCCAACTCACAGCAACGGCTACACTCTGCAGGGATACGACCAAAATCGACAGAAAGGCGCGGTCCCATGCCTTGTTCGAACTGATCAGGCTCACAAAAAGAGGCACGGCAGAGGCAAGGAAAGCCATAAGCCACGCGATAGAATCCAAATGGGCCGAAAATCCCCAAACACCTGCAATGGAGAGCGCACACCAAATCCCCCTAGAAAAGACCAAACCTTTTTTCATGGTTCAAAATTACGAGCAGGTACCTTTGCTTCATGAATTCATTTAATTTACCTGCATGCCAGGTGTACCAGCCAGAGATTCGATTTGTCGACATTGACGCTGCAGGAATCGTAAACAATGCCACCTACTTTAATTATTTTGAGCAAAGTAGAATTCATTTCTTTGAAGGGCTCGTTGGCAGAAAATGGAATTGGCATGAGGCAGGTATGGTCGTTGCACGGCATGAAATTGACTACCGGATGCCCATTTTGTTCAATGACGATATTAGAATTGTGACTTGGATTGAGCGAGTGGGTGAAAAGAGCATGACCGCTGCTTATGAAGTCTTGAAGGCTGTTGAAGGGAAGTGGGTGAATCTGGCCACAGCGAAAACCGTAATGGTATCCTTTAACCATGTTTCTGGGAAATCGATTGCGTGGCCATTGCAAATGTCCGAGCCTATAGCACAGTTTGGCACGGGTCGGCCAAGTTTTTAAGTCTGGAGTAAAATCTGCGTCAGTTGAAAAGTTTTTGTTTCCCGAATAGGGTCGGGAGAAAACTTTCCATTAATTTGGTTCGTGTACTTTCGACACTCAACAATCAAAAACACCGAATTCATGAAAGATTTTTGCGCATTCAGTTCTCTCTTATTTGTGACCTCGCTCTTTTCGTCCTTGAGCATCGCTCAGTCAAACGTCATGTTCCAGGTGGATATGACGAATGAAGTGGTGGCTGCAGAAGGCGTGCATATAGCCGGGAATTTTCAGGGATGGGATCCTGCAGCCACTGCGCTCACGGACGACGATATGGATGGCGTCTATGAAGTGACCATCGAACTACCATCGGATAGCACCTACGAATTTAAGTTCATCAATGGAGCATCATGGGATTTCGTTGAAGATGTGCCGCCCACGTGCCAAGTCGAAGTTGCAGGAAATGACAATCGTTTTATTCATGTTGGGGCTGACGATACCGATGTGACCTATCATGTCTGCTATGCGAGTTGTGCGGCATGCGGTATGACTACAGTGCGCATGCGTGTGGACATGAGTGTTGAAGCTGCTGTCTCACCTAATGGGGTTCACGTTGCAGGTAACTTTCAAGGCTGGGATCCGGCTGGAAGCGCTATGACCGACGCTGATGGCGATGGAGTTTGGGAATACTGGGCTTCATTTTACGCGGATTCATTGGATGAAGGCAACTTGGTCTTCAAGTTTATCAATGGCAACAGCTGGACCAATCCGAACGAAAATTTGACAGGGGAAGACTGTGCAGATGACTTCGGAAACCGAATCCTTGAATTCACGGATCTGAATATGGTGATGGTGGGTGATGCGGCGACAAATGCTGCTCCCTGTTATAATGCTTGTGGAACCTGTCTTTCTCCAACGCAAGTGACATTTCGAGTGGACATGACGACGCAAGAAACGGTCTCTGTGAATGGAGTGCACATCGCTGGAAGTTTTCAAGGTTGGACTCCTTCTGCGAACCCGTTGGCGGATGACGATGGAGACGGGATTTGGGAGGCAACCATTGGCATTGCCGCCGGTGACATCCAATTTAAGTTTGTCAATGGCAACGATTGGAGTGGCAACGGTGACGGAAATGTGGACAATGAACTCATTGTAGGAGATTGCGCGGCAGAAGGCAGTGATAACCGGTTATTAACCGTTGGCGCAGAGGACCTTGTTTATGAAGTTTGCTACAATTCGTGTGAAGCGGGTTGCATCGAAAATCCAGATCCTGCAGATATTACGTTCCGAGTAGAAATGTCGGAAGAAGAAGTGAGCGCAAGCGGTGTCTGGGTCATTGGAAATTTCACCGCACCTAATTGGCAAGCGGGCGCCATGCAATTGACAGATGCGGATGCGGATGGTGTGTATGAAGTAACGGCAACAGTTAGCGGAGCTTCGACGGTGCTCTATAAATTTGTCAATGGTGATCCATCCACTGGTGACAACGGTGTAGATTATGTGGAGGAATCAGGAATTCTATTGGATGAGGAGGGGAATGAATTGACCAATTTCGAACTGGGAGGCTGTGGATTGGCCAACGGCTTCGGAGCCTACAACCGAATCCATGAGCGCAGTGGCGAAGCCGAAATTTTAGAAGCCGTTTGCTTTAATAAGTGCACGACATGTGTGGTCTCTGTGGATGAGCTCGAGCAGCATGCCTTCGAAGCATATCCGAATCCATTTTATGGTTCGTTGACGGTTAACTTTCAATCCAATCCAATGGCAGCGCAGTTGACCGTTACTGACCTTTCGGGCCGTGAAGTGATCCAAGAACAGATTGCGCCTGGAACGGGCGTGGTTGTTTTCGAAACGTCAAGCCTTCCTGCGGGTTCGTACGTCGTCCAAGTCACTCGGAAGGGGGTGTCTCAAGGAAGGATGTTCATTAAATATGAATGATTAGGCATTATTCACCTTTTTAGCAACTTGGAAATGGGAGGGAGACCTCCCATTTTTTTTGCCTTTATTTTAGCTCGTAAGCGTGATTCTCCTTGTCGATAAGTTGGGTGAAAACTCATGAATAATTTTCTGTATTCCCATATTCTGCAGAGTAGGATACATCTATATTTGAGAGAGAAAATCACAACCAAAAAAAACCCATGAAACACGTTTTACTTCTTGCTGCGAGCTTTTTACTGTTTGGAAGCAGCTTTGCACAACTAGTCGAGATTAGTGTCGAGCCTTACGTCATACACGACGGGAGTATTGGAGAGCTAGACGGAATGACGACATACCATGTCTTCGCCATGTGCACGAACCCTGCGGACGAAATTTCGGCAGTGTATGGTGATGCGACAGCACCTTTATCACTGACTTCTACCTTGGGTTTCTATCAAAACTCTCTTGGCAATAACGAAGGATGGCAAGTGAACCCTGCTTTTTTTGGTGCATTTCCAGCAATTGAATACGATTCTTGGATCACCATTGGTGCCATGAATGTAAACGAAGCATCTGGTTCCAACAACACCGTTGGTTTAACGGATGCATTCAATTCATTCTCTGCAGGAGGCGACTTTATTGTGAACTCTGATAACGGGGGGTCTTGGTTTACGTTATTTGGAGATCCCGTTGCACAAGCAGGAGATGATTTGAAAGTCCTCATAGCTCAGCTGACGGTTGAAAATGATGCTGTTATTACAGGTAACTTCAATATCCAGATTTTCGTGAATGGCGAGCAGTCGGAATCTGTACTTTATGAAAGTATTCCATTTAGTTCTTCAGAAGGCGCAGTCTTTGGTTGCATGGATCCAGAAGCGATCAACTACAATCCAGATGCCACAGAGGCCGGAGAGGTATGTATCTTTCCTTGTTCATTGAATTTGTCGGTTGCAGAGATTGTTCAAAACACATGCCCTGGCGTGGCGGATGGAGAGATTTCAGTCGATGCAGAAGGAGCGCAGTTAGGGGTTCTGTTTGGAATTGACGGTGAGACACCAGCTTCGGCAGTGGGAAGTTTTGATGATCTATCGGGAGGTGTTTACACTATTTCTGCGATTGATGGTGCAGGGTGTGAGACATCGATCGAAGTGGAAATTGTCGCTCCAGAGGCCGTTGTGATTTCTGCGGCAATGACGGAGTCCGTTAGTTGCAATGGTGGTTCTGATGCCGTGATCTCTGGGTCATCTTCAGGAGGTTCTGGTGCAATGAACTATAGTTTGTCTTCGACGTTTGAAGACAGCTCAAGTGAGCTTTACTTTGATAACCTGGGTTCCGGACTTTATACGGTTTATGCAATGGACGCCAACGGTTGTGTTGCGGAAAGCGGAGGCATTTCCATCGCGAATCCCCAGGCGTTGACGGTCTCAGTAGCAAATGGACAATCTGGTATTGCACCAGCGACATGTTCTGATAGTGAGGATGGTGTAGTTTCTTTGATTACCATTGGTGGATCTGGAACTTCAGCTGGTATGCAGTACAGTGCGGATGGAATCAACTTTTCGCCCGGTAATATTCTCAATATAGCTGGTGGTACGTATACCTTTTATGCAATGGATGTGAACGGGTGCATTGCATCTTCTGCGAATGAATACACAGTAGAAGCACCAGATGCGATTGTCATAACCGGCAATGCCAGCGGTATTTCATGCAACGGAGACCAAAACGGAGCGGTCTCTTTCGATGCAACAGGTGGGAATGGAGGCCTTATGTTTTCATTCAATGGAGAAGATACAGATGGATCGAATTCAGTTGGGGATTTGTTGCCAGGCGACTACGTAGTGCTGGTAACGGACATGGAAGGGTGCACCGCCGAAACCACATTCACTGTGGATGATATTAGTGCGGTAGAAGCTACTGCAACCTCTACAGCGGTTTCGTGCAACGGTGATACTGATGGATTGGTTGAGGTTGGAGCGTCAGGTGGAACGAGCTTGTTCGAGTACAGTTCTGACGGTAGTGATTTTGGCTCTTCACCGATGTTCACTGAAATCGCTCCTGGGTCTTACACGTTCTATGTGCAGGACTCTAATGGATGTCAGGCATCTGCAGAGGTTACAGTGGAAGAGCCAGAGGCACTCTCTGTTACAGGCGTCCTTACCAATGATTCGGGTGCAGGTGACGGTGAACTTGATATCACGGTAGCGGGCGGAAACGGTGGCAATACATTCGCTTGGGAAGGTCCGGATAACTTCACCAGTGCCGATGAAGACTTGACCGGTCTTTTTGCTGGAGAGTATTCAGTTACAGTGACCGATGCGAATGGTTGCTCCATAACTGAAGTTTTCGGATTACCTCTTGGTGTGGATGAGTATTCGTTTCTGCAGGACGTTGTAGTGAGTCCAAATCCAAGTTTCGGTATGTACAACCTGGCTATTTTCAGTGCGAACGGCGAGGCAATTGTTTTGAATGTTTATGACGCTCAGGCGCGTGTTGTTTGGTCTCAAACGATTAATCAGGCGTGGGGTTCAATGCAGGCGGCGATTGACTTAACTGGAATGGCAGCAGGAGCTTATCAATTGGAGTTGTCCTCTAATGAAGCTCGGCATACGCTTCAATTGTTGAAGCAATAGATTCCGCATCCATCTTTTTAAAAAGGGCCTCCGGGCCCTTTTTTAATGCCCAAAAATCGAAACCGTAGGTGCGAGATATGCGTAGAACAAAGCGTATCTCTCAACCTCTTGATTTGATTATGGGCTATTCTTTCCGACTTTTAGGCGTGATTCACGCAGCATTGATTTATTTACTCGCCGGCATGTCCTTCGCTTGGTCACAAGGAAGTACGTTCGTAGTCGAAGAGTACATGGTTCACGATGGTCAGCAAGGCGTGGCGGAATTGGCAGGCCAAACGACTTATCGTTTTTATCTCGAATTGAATGATCCGGATGATTTTGTTTCAGCCGTTTATGGAGGAGATACAGCGCCAATGACGCTGTCCTTGGACGCGCCCATGTTCAACAGTCCGTTTGCGACGGGCTCTACGGCCGGAGGAATATTACCCATTGTGGTAAACTATTTTCCCGAAGTGGCCTACGATAGTTGGGTAACCATTGGTTTGGAGAGTTCTCCAAGCGGAGGTGGAGAGGCTGATGTTTCTGCTTTGCAAAGTGAGGAACAGCCTTTTTTGCAAAATTTCGTCGCAGGTTCGCCAACGGATGGAGATGGTTTTGTTGTGGATGATGAATTGGGTGGCGCATGGTTTTTACTCAGCGGAACCCCCAACGGTTATGCGGGTGAAGATTTGAAGGTATTGGTTATGCAGGTGACGACTTCAGGTGTTCCATCAGGAACTTTGAATGCGCAAATCATTCCAGCTGATCCGGCATTGGATGCGGAACAAGTGCAACAAGGATTTAACGGGACAGATGTTTGGGATTTGATGCCTTCTGCAGCTTACCCTGGCTGTACGGATCCTGCAGCCTGTAATTTTGATGAAAGCGCTACCGAGGATGACGGAAGTTGCGAATATGGCACATGCGCAGGATGTACCGATGTTTGGGCATGTAATTTCGATCCGAATGCTACGGAAGAAGATGGGTCGTGCGATTATTTAGCCTGCGCGGGCTGCACGGATGCCGCCGCGTGCAACTATGATCCCGAAGCAATTTACAATGATGGCAGTTGTGAGTATGCAAGCTGCGAAAATCTAGGGTGTACCTTTTCCAATGCGTGTAACTACGATCCTGAGGCAACCGTTAATGACGGTTCATGCGAGTACAGTTCATGCGCTGGTTGCACCGACATGGATGCAGATAATTACGACCCTACTGCTACACTAGATGATGGAAGTTGTGCTTTCAATGGTTGCCTTAATCCATTGGCATGCAATTACGATCCAACAGCAAATACCTCGGATGGTAGCTGTGAGTATACCAGTTGCATTGGCTGCATGGATTCCACGGCTTGCAATTTTGATTCCACCTATACCATCTCAGATCCCGCCGATTGTCAATTCGCGGAAGAAGGATATGATTGCGCAGGGGGGTGTCTTTTCGATGCAGATGGTGATCTGGTATGCGACGAATTTGAAGTGCTAGGTTGCACAGATGGGGAGGCCGAGAATTTTAATTCCTTGGCTACAGAGGATGATGGAAGCTGCGTGTATGCTCTTAGCGGCTGCACCAATCCACTGGCATGCAATTTCAATCCAGACGCTACCTCGTCCGACGGCAGTTGTGACTTCACAAGTTGCATAGGTTGCATGGAGGTTGAAGCGTGCAATTATGACGCGGCGTATACAACGGCTGATAATGCTTCGTGCCTGTTTGCCGAAGAGTTTTACGATTGTTCAGGGGATTGCATCGGAGACAACGACGGCGATGGAATTTGCAATGAATTGGAAGTTATAGGATGCACGGATGCGATGGCATTGAATTTTGATGCTAATGCGACAGACAATGATGGATCGTGTGAATATCCCGCTTCATGCCATGATTCAGCGGCATGCAATTATGAGGCATATGAGGGCTATTGCATTGAGGTAGAGCCATTTGTTGTGCATGATGGTTTTGTAGGGGAAAGTGATTTGACAGGATTCGTTACCTATCGAATCTATGCTTTGTGCGAGAATCAAGATGATTTTGTCAGCGCCGTTGCAGGTGATGATGTGAATCCCTCTTTCGTTCATACGACCACTTCTTTCTTTCAACATGAGGCGGGAGGCGTATTAGGCCAGAGTGTGAATCCGCTGGTTTTTCCTTTCATACCGGATGCGGCGTATGATTCGTGGGTTACCATTGGTTTGGAATCTGCAGCCGAAGGGGATGCAGGAGAATCTGGAATAAGTATTTTGGAAGGTCTCGATCCTTGGGTTGAACCATTTGAATTGGGTGGCTCTTTGGAAATGTCAGACGACCTAGGTGGTGTTTGGTATATTTTGAATGGGGCTTCGAACGGTGTGGCTGGTGAGGATTTAAAGGTTTTACTCGGACAGTTTACCACCGATGGAAATCTCGACGGCCAGCTCTATGTCCAGTTTTTCGAAAATGGCGATGGAATGGATGGTGGATTCAACAAAATGATCGGTCTGCAAGATGCTTGTGGTTTGCCGTCATTTGCGGGCTGTGAATATCCTGAGGTCGCATACGATTGCGATGGAGTCTGCGTGGCGGATGACGATGGAGATGGCGTTTGCAACGAACTGGAAATTGAGGGATGCACGGATCCTGAAGCGACGAATTATGTGGCTGATGCAACGGATGAGGATGGCTCATGCGACTATTTTGTTGATCCCTGCTTAGATGATATCATTCCACCGGTCTTTACGTTTGTTCCCGCTGATTCGACTGTTCAATGCGACCAGGCGATGCCAACCACAATGGCTACAGCGGAAGACGAATGTGATGAAACGGTTCAAGTCATGTTCGTCGATGGTCCTATCGAGTTCGTTTACGACTGTCCTCCGTACAATTATTTGTGCACACGAACATTTTTTGCGACTGATGATGCAGGGAATCAGGCACAAGCGATCCAAATGATCAGTGTGGCAGATACATTGGCACCGGAAATTTTGAATTTGCCTGCAGCAGAAATTTGGATAAATGAACAAGAAGGAGAAGAAATTCCGACACCCTTCATTGCCGTGCAAGATGCATGCGATGGAAATGCGCAATGGTCTTCTGCAGATGAAACGGTAGTTCAGTCCGGAGATACGGTGACCTACCATCGCACCTACACCACATTTGATGCTTGCGGAAACGAGGCGGATTGGACGCAAACCATCCATGTGATCATTGCGATTGAGGGGTGCACCGATGCTGCGGCTTGTAATTTTAACCCTGCCGCGACGAACGAGGATGGTTCGTGCACGTATGCGGGGGAATTTGTGGATTGTGATGGACTCTGTTTATATGATTCGGATGGTGATGGCGTGTGCGACGAGCTAGAGTTAGGGGGGTGCACGGCTCCGACGGCTTGCAATTATGACGAAGCCTTTACGGATGATGACGGTACCTGTGACTTCTGCTCTTGTGAAGAGGATGAAATTTTGAGCTTCGGCTTGGAGATTGACACCATAGCGGTCCACGATACGGGTTCAATGGCAGGGATGATTACGTACAGAATGTTTGTTACGACTATTCTTGAGACGGATTTCGTATCCGCTGTATATGGCAACGACGAAGATACCTTGCTGCTGGCCGCTGAGTCCGGATGGCACCAGGACGAGATGGGATCCCACTTGGCCCAAGGAATAAATCTAGATCTGATTGGTTCTTTCCCTCAACTAGCATATGATAGTTGGGTGACGATTGGAGTTGATGGACCTGCGGCAGATACAGAAAACTCTGTTAACGCTGTTGGCTCTTCAGGACCGGAGGGATGGGTCTCTCAATTCGAATCCGGAAATGATCTGGTCATGGATGACGAGGTGGGTGGCTCTTGGTTCATATTGAATGGAGGTTCGAACGGCGTCGCCGGGGATGATCTGCGGGTGTTGATAGCCCAAGTAACGACGTTGGGAGGTATGCATGGTCAATTGAATGTGCAGGTGTTTAATGGAGGGGACAACACGGCTTCTTCGCTGCACCAATTTCAATTCGATGGCACGACATGGACGAATCCCCCCGTTTTTCCCAATGCATGTGGATGCTTGGATAGCGAAGCGTTGAATTACGATTCTGAGGCTGAGTACGACAATGATTCGTGTGCATACCCTGTATTGGGCTGCACGGATACCGCAGCGTGCAATTACGACGAAATCGCAACCGATGACGACGGTTCTTGCACCTACCCCGAGCCAGCTTTGGACTGCGCCGGTGATTGCCTATTAGATGCCGATTCTGATGGAATTTGTGATGAGTTTGAGGTGCCTGGATGCACGGACACTTCTGCTATTAACTTCGATGGGCTAGCAACCGACGATGATGGTTCCTGTGTTTATTGCACAATAACGGCAGCGGCAAGTGTTTCTGATGTTTCATGCGCAGGGGAAGCTGATGGTTCGTTGGAGATTTCGGTTCAAGGGGCGTATCCAGATAGCAGCGAAATCACGTATCAATTGTTGCCGCAAGATCTCATACAAACCGATTCAATGTTCGCAGGGCTTTCAGGTGGGGCCTATGTAATCATCGTTGCGGATGAATCCGGTTGTGAGGCAGTTCTCGAATTAGTTGTAGAGGAGCCAGATCCATTATTGGCTCTCTTGGACGATGTGACAGGATCCGTTCCCGATGCCGAAGAAGGCAGTATCTCAGTCTCTATCACGGGCGGAGTGGGACCTTATGTGTTCAGTTGGATTCAGCTGGACGGAGCATTCATAAGCGATGAAGAAGACATCACGAATCTCAATCCAGGTACCTACCAGTTGGTGGTGACAGATAGCAATGGCTGCTCGACAACATCATTCGAAATTGTGGTTGAATCCATCGTATCCGTGGCCGAGCTTTTGGACTCGGACATTCGGGTCTTTCCAAACCCTGCCCATGATTTCGTGCAGGTGACGTTGCCGATGAATCAGGAGTTTTCTCAACTCGATTGGTATGATATGCAGGGAAAGCTGATGGCCTCTAGGGTTATCGTGCCGCACGAGAACGTGTTTAAATTGGACGTCAGCGATTGGTCGAATGGTTTGTATGTGATGAGGATTAAAGCCACCAATCGTATCATTCAAAAGAAAATAAAAGTTGTGAGGTGAATTTGGTGCAAGAAATAAGACAAAAAGCCAGGTGAGAACATCTGGCTTTTTTTTTGTCCTTTGCGTTTAATGATTTAGCGGATTCGACCTAACTTGGCTGCGCAACGAATTCTCCCAATCAAAACCATGTATCGATTCACTTCTCTTTTTTTGTCCTTGGCATTTGTATTTTCCCTTGGACAGGCTCAGGAATACACCATCACGCTTGAAGAGCACGCAACAGACATCGTCCCGGAACAAACAACTTACCGCTTGTACTTCGACATGATCAATGCGGATGACTTTTTGTCTTCCGTTTATGGAGGCGATACGGATCCTCTTTCAATTACGACGACGACGGGATTTTACAACGACCCTTTTGGCGCCGTAACGGCCGACGGAATTAATCCTGCATTTTTGGCATTTTTCCCTGAAATGGCTGCAGACAGCTGGGTCACCATCGGGATTGATGGGCAATCTTCAGGTGATCAAGTTCCACCTTCAACTCTGCAGAGCACCGAACAGCCTTGGACGGATTGCTTCGCTTCTGGCTCTGCGATGGATGGCCAAGATGTGTTCATCGATGACGAGACGGGAGGAGCATGGTACATACTGAACGGAGCACCCAATGGGTTGCCCGATGAAAACCTGCGTGTGTTGGTGATGCAAATGACGACGGACGGAGAAATTTGCGGAACCATGAATTTTCAAATCTTCGTGAACGGAGATGGTCAAGACGGTGACCTGCGACTCACTTACACCTTCTGTGGTGTTGGAACGTACGCGCCAGAGGTTGAGGGCGATGGATGCACCGATGCAGCAGCATGCAATTATGATCCGGATGCTGCGGCAGACGACGGATCATGTGAATTTGCTCAGACGGGTTATGACTGCGATGGCAACTGCCTTTCGGATGTGGACGGTGATGGAATTTGCGATGAATTCGAAATTCCAGGCTGTACAGATGTATTTGCCTGCAACTATGACGCTGCAGCAACGGATGAAAATGGGTCGTGTGAATATTCCTCTTGCTTAGGTTGCACCGATGTTGATGCGTGCAATTACGATCCTGAGGCGGTCTACAATGATGGTTCATGTGACTACACGAGTTGCGGTACCCCGGGATGCACAAACTCCAATGCGTGCAATTATAATCCTGAAGCGGATGCAGAGGATGGATCGTGCGAATACACATCTTGCGTAGGCTGCACGGATGAAAGTGCATGCAACTATGATCCAATCTTTACCCAGGACAATGGATCATGCGAATATGCTGTGGAATATTACGATTGCGATGGAAACTGCGTGATGGATATGGATGGAGATGGCGTATGCGATGAATTGGAAGTCGCAGGCTGCACGGATATGATGGCGTGTAACTATGACTCGAATGCGACCAACAATGATGGTTCGTGTGAATTTGCAGTGACATATTATGACTGCGATGGCAACTGCCTCAATGACGCTGACATGGATGGTGTTTGTGATGAATTGGAAGTCGTGGGATGCATGGATATGATGGCATGTAATTATGATATGGCTGCAACAGACGAAGGTGGCATGTGTGAATACGCGGAAGAATTCTACGACTGTAGCGGCAATTGCCTCAATGATGCCGATATGGATGGCGTATGTGATGTATTCGAGATTGCAGGCTGTATGGACGAGTCGGCTTGCAACTACGATGCGACAGCAACGGACGATGACGAATCGTGTGAGTATGCTGCCGAAGCGTACGATTGCGACGGCAACTGCCTCAATGACGCCGATATGGATGGTATCTGTGATGTATTCGAAATTGCAGGGTGCATGGACGAGTTAGCTTGCAACTATGATCCTTCCGCAACGGATGATGACGGGATGTGTGAATATGCCGAAGCACTCTACGACTGCGACGGCAACTGCTTGAACGACATGGACGGTGACGGTATTTGTGACGAGTTGGAAATCGAGGGCTGTACAGACGAGATGGCCTGTAACTACGATGCGACAGCCACGGACGATGATGAATCGTGCACCTACGCCGAAGAATTCTATGACTGCGACGGCAACTGCTTGAACGACGTTGATGGTGACGGCGTTTGCGACGAGTTAGAAGTCGAGGGCTGCACGGACCCAGAAGCGGAGAACTACAATGCCGATGCGACCGAAGACGATGGAAGCTGCTACTACTGTGACATTGATGTCATCGCGGATTCATCCAATGAAACCGATGGGGATGGTTCGGGTTCCATCAGCTTGATTGTTTCTGGAGGATCCTTCCCTTATGAGTTCAGCTGGACAGGTCCTGATTCGTTTACCAGTTCAGAACCGACTCTCTCTAATTTGTCTGCTGGAACCTATGTTTTGACGATTACAGATGCGAATGGATGCACAGCTTCTATTGATGTGATTATTGAAAATGTTGTGAACGTTGCAGAGATTCATGCCTTGGTATTCGATGTTTATCCGAATCCCTCGAACGGGACATTTTGGATTCAAGGAGGCACAGCCCTTTCAGGGTTGGCTACTGTAGAAGTCATGGATGCTTCAGGTCGGTTGGTTACCAGCAAAGAACTTTACTTTAATGATGCTCCAATGCAGTTAGATTTGGGAGGAGTTGAAACTGGATACTACTTGGTGGTGTTGCGCAATTCTAACCAGGTGGGGACGTCACGACTTTTGGTTCACTGAACCATTCATTAGTACAAAAAAAAGGGCACTCTTCGGTGCCCTTTTTTGCTTTCAACTTATTGTGTCGGCAGCAAGATTATAAAGCGCTTCCCTTGATTATGCCTTGGATTTGAAACGTGAAATGGCACTGCGCGTGAATTCACTGAGTACTAATTTCCCTGAAATTGCAGCGCGCTCTGGCAGAAGTTTTTCCCAGTGGTCGGTGCCTTCCCAAAAAACGTTTTTAAGCTCCTCCATGGCCTCTGGACTGGAAGAAGCCAATTGACGAGTGAGGTCGTTGATCGCTTGATCCAGTTCATCGGTGGTTTGGAAAACCTCAGCATAAAGTCCTTGTGATTTTGCCCACTCAGCTGAATACCACGAGGTAGCATCAATGGCCATAGCGGTAAAGGCTGCTTTGCCAACCTTTCTCTCGACGGCAGGTCCAACAACAAATGGACCGATGCCAATGGCCAGCTCGGATAGCTTCACGGCTGCATGGTGCGTCCCATAGGTGATATCGGCAGCTGCAGCGATACCGACACCTCCGCCAACTGCTTTCCCTTGAACGCGACAGACGACGAATTTTGAACTTCGTCGTATGGCCAAAATGACCTTGCTGAACCCACTGAAAAATGCTAAGCCCTGTTTCTCGTCCTGTATGTCAATTAATTCATCAAAACTGGCACCAGCGCAAAACGCCCGGCTTCCACCTGATTTTAATAAAATCACCCGACATCCAGCCTCCTTACCGGCTTGATCTATCGAATCTGCTAACGCGGAAAGAAGAGATCCAGGCAGCGAGTTACTAGCAGGGTGATCAAACTGAATGGTCAGGACTCCCTGTTGGTCCAAATTGCATTCAACTCTTCCGATTCCAGTTGCCTTGGTCATATGAGATTAGTCGCGGTCTGCCAACACAACAAATGACCTTTCCTTCGATCCGGTGAACACTTGGCGTGGTCGTCCAATGGGCTCGCGGTTTTCAACCATTTCTTTCCATTGGGCGATCCAACCGGGAAGACGTCCAAGCGCAAACATCACCGTAAACATGTCGGTAGGAATGTTCAATGCTCGGTAGATAATCCCAGAGTAAAAATCAACATTTGGATAAAGGCCGCGTTCAACAAAGTAGGAGTCATTCAATGCGACTTGTTCGAGTTGCTTCGCGATGTCCAAAACAGGATCGTCGACGCCAAGTTGCTCCAGCACTTCATCTGCGGCTTTTTTGATGATACGAGCCCTGGGGTCAAAATTCTTGTAAACCCGATGGCCAAAGCCCATCAATCGGAATGAGTCATTTTTGTCCTTGGCTTTGTCGATCCATTTCTGCAAGTCACCGCCGTCCTCTCGAATTGACTCGAGCATTTCAATTACGGCCTGATTGGCTCCTCCATGCAAAGGTCCCCAAAGTGCAGCGATCCCAGCTGAAACGGAGCTGTATAAGTTGGCTTGAGATGACCCAACAACACGAACAGTTGAGGTTGAGCAATTCTGCTCATGATCAGCATGCAGAATCAACAATTTATTCAAAGCACGCTCCACCACAGAATCGACTTCGTATGGTTCCGTTGGCAGCGAGAACATCATTTTCAGGAAATTCCCACAATAGCTGAGGTCATTCGAAGGATACACCGTTGGATGGCCCATGTTGTGCTTGTAGGCCTGTGATGCAAGGGTAGGTAGCTTGGCGATCAAACGGTGAATCGTTTTTTCAATATCCACCACCGATCTGTTTGGGTTCTGAGACTCAGGATAAAACGTACTCAAACTGGAGATCATCGAACTGAGCATGCCCATGGGATGTGCTCCTTGCGGAAACGCTTCAAAAAAGCGCTTCATATTCTCATGGACGAGGGTGTGCTGGGTTATGCTTTCTTGGAAATAGTCCAGCTGTTTCTTGTTCGGTAATTCCCCATAAATCAACAAAAATGCGACTTCGAGAAAGGAAGCTTTTTCTGCTAATTCTTCAATGGAGTAACCTCTGTACCGCAGGATGCCATTTTCGCCGTCTAAATAGGTGATCGCGCTTTTCGTAGAGCCCGTATTCTTGAAACCATAATCCAGGGTGATGTATCCTGTTTGGGCCCGTAACTTGGAAATATCGATGGCTTTTTCCTGCTCGGAACCTTCGACAACAGGAAATTCATACTCCTTTCCTTCTATGATAATTTGGACTGTCTCACTCATTTTGTGACGAGGTGATGGTTAAACGATTTCTTACGGAGCCTTTTCGGCCGGATGCGCTTGCAAATATAGGGGATTGCGCTTGACTGCTGCTGTTCAGCTTGAACGTCAGAAAACAACCTCATTGGAAGCTTGGCACAAAGGAATTGCGGTAGGCTTCCCATTCTGCTTGTTGAACGTTGGGCTCAAATTGGTTCACAAAGAATTTGAGATACATTTCCAGCTGCGGCGGTGTTTTGTAACCGGGAATGGGAGCGATAATCGTCGCTTTTTCGTCGAAGTAAACCAACGTAGGGTAGGCGTTTACGCCAAGCGCTCTTGATAGCTCATGGGTGCTATTCCGTCCGCGTGCGTTGGGATTCCACCCCGGGTTAGTAAACGTCTTGCCTTGGTATGTGACAGGGTCAGGAGATTCTGCATCAAACTTGACGGCATAGTAATTGGCATTCATATAAGCAATGACGTCCTCTGATGTGAAGGTGTTTCTCATCATCATCTTACACGGCCCGCACCATTGGGTATAAACGTCCATCACAATTTTGCGCGGCTCTTCTTTCTGGGCAGCGATGGCTTCCTCCAGCGACATCCAATTGATGCCTGAATATTGTGCAAGACCAGTTCCTAACGAACCAAAAAGCAGGATAAACGGGAGGTAAAATACTCTAAAGGGCATGGCATAGAATTTTTCGCAATATCGCAAAAGAAAAGCGCCGGACGGCGCTTTTCTGAAAGGTTATGAAACGAGGAAGATCTTGTCGTTGCAGTGGACGGTTAACGCACTCCGTGCATTAGTTTGTTCAAGGGTTTATTGAACAGCGTAATGAGGACAGCAAACGCGACCAATACCAAACCGATCGTGGAGAATACATCTGTGTATTTCACGAGGCCTTCCGCAGCCGTTAACGTTTCCCCGGAATCCCCGTGGCCCCCGGTCAATGAAGCAATGATGCCACCAGCGTAATTGGCTATAGCGAAGCTGAGAAACCATCCGCCCATGGCAGTGCCCGCCATGTTTTTTGGAGAAAGTTTGGTAACCATCGACAAACCAATGGGGGACAAAAATAATTCGCCGGTGGTGTGGAGCATGTATAAGAACACCAATGTCAGCAATGGAACCAGTGCTTGGTCATCCGCAAACTTCAATCCAATAAGCGTGATCAAGAATCCCAGCCCCAATTGCAGTATACCAAGGGCAAACTTCATCGGTATGCTTGGGTTTTTCCCGATTTTGTCGAGCTTGACCCACATTACAGAGAAAATGGATCCAAATATGATGATGAAGGCGGGGTTGAAGAACTGCGTCATGGACGCGGGCATGGTCCAGCCGAGAATGTCACGGCTCACGTTGCGGTCTGCAAACAAGGTCAATGACGTACCAGCTTGTTCAAAGCAGGCCCAGAAAACAATGTTGATAATCATGAATATGACAAGAGCAATCATTCGATCTCGCCATATTTTTCCTTCTTGGATACCCGCTCGAACGAGCGATGCTGCGACCAGGATGAACAATCCAGTTAACAGATAGGTCATCCAGTCATTCTGAGAGATCAAAAAATAGCACAAAGGAATCAGCGCCAGTGAACCGATGGAGATGGCTTGATACATTTTCAATGGACCTATTGCTTTGTGGCCTTCTTCGGTGATTTCCAGACCGGGTGCTGCAGCATAGTTGTCGCGGCCCGTCCAAAAAATCAGGAGCCCGGCCAACATGCCGATGCCTGCCAAGCCAAATCCGTATTCAAAACCATAAGTCTCTCCAACATACGCTACCACTGTCGTAGCCAGCAATGCGCCAATGTTGATGCCAATGTAAAAGATGGTGAAGCCTGAGTCTCGGCGTGGATCTCCGTCCTCATATAGTTTTCCTACAATGGTGGAGATGTTCGCCTTGAAGTATCCGTTGCCTACAATCAGCGCACCCATTCCGAACAGCATTACCGTATCGCTTTTCCAGACTCCAGCACCGACCATGAAGAATTCTCCAATGGCCATCATAACCGCACCCAGCAGAATAGCGTACCGGTATCCCAAGTATTTATCTGCCATGCGACCACCGAGCACGGGTGCCGCATAGATGAGTGCGGTATACGCTCCGTAAATGAGACTTGCTTCTTTGTCTCCATTCATCAGCGACTTGACCAAGAACAAGGTGAGCAAAACGCGCATACCATAATAGCAGAACCTTTCCCACATCTCCGAAAAGAAGAGGGTGTATAGGCCTTTTGGATGGCCAGAATTCAAAGTATTGGAGTCAGTCATGGGGGTAATAATTTTTGCGGTAATCTACTTCAAATGATACAAACTCTGCCTTAGAGGTTTTCACGGACGAAATCGAGCATCATATCGAACAGATGCAAGCGGGTGTTCCCACCGTAGATTCCGTGATTGCGGTCCGGATAAGCAAAGAAGTCAAAGTCCTTTCCAACTGCCACGAGCGCATTTACCATTTCCATGGAGTTCTGGAAATGAACATTGTCATCCGCAGAGCCGTGCACCAATAGCAACGAACCTTTCAACTTCTTTGCATGATTCACAGGGCTGTTGTCATCGTATCCGCTTTCGTTTTCGGCGGGTGTCTGCATAAACCGTTCGGTATAAATGGTGTCGTAATACCGCCAATTCGTTACGGGAGCGACAGAAATCCCAGCTTTGAACACGTCGGCACCTTTGGTCATGCACAGCAACGTCATGAAACCGCCGTAAGACCATCCTTGGATGCCAATCCGGTCAGAATTCACATACTTCAACCCGCCGAGATGTTCACCAAAGTCAATGAAATCTTCGGTTTCAAGTTTTCCTAATTCCTTGTAGGTGCTGTGTTCAAATTCACGTCCGCGCTTCGGCGTGCCTCGTGGATCGCAGCTGGCCACGATGTAGCCTTGTTGTGCAAGCAATTGATGCCAGTAGTAATTGGATCCTCCCCAACTATCCGTAACGGTGTTTACTCCAGGGCCTCCATAAATGGCCACGTAAACAGGGTAGGTCAACTCTGGACTGAAGCCCGGAGGTTTGATCATCCAGGCGTTCAATTCCGTCCCAGCGTCGTTGGTGAAGGTGAAGAACTCCTTGGGCTGCATGTTGTATTTGCCAATCGTTTCTTTCAATGGCGCGTTGTTCTTCAATTCTCGAACGACCTTTCCCGCTTTGTTCCTCAGGGTGTAGACCGGTGGTGTATCCGCGGTGTGGTGTGTATGGATGTAGTAGTTGAATGAATTGGAATAAGCAGCACGGTGGGTTCCGGCTTCTAAATGAAGCAGTTCTGCCCGGCCCTTCAAGTCAACTCTTCCGAGATGGGTTTGTGTAGCTCCTTGTTCTGAGGATGTGTAATACACCTCGGTTCTCTTTTTGTCAAACCCTTGCATGGAAAGCACATCCCATGAACCGGAAGTCAATTGAATGGGGTCCTCATCAGCGTCCAATGAGAATTGATAAATGTGATTGTATCCATCACGTTTACTGGTCATCAAGAATGAGTTGCCATTGGGAAGAAATATGATGTCATCTGTGATATCGAGGTAGGTCATGCATTGTTCTCTCCAAATTTTGCGGGTGATGATTTGGGTCGCACTTTGGCTGCAGTTGCCCATGTGAATGCTGAGGATATTCTGATGTCGATTCATCGTGAAAACGAGCAATTGCTCATTGTTTGCTCCCCACTTTACACGGGGTATGTATTCTGTTTTTGGATGCATCACAGGAACCGTTTTATTGGTTTTCACATCGAAAACCTTGACTTCTACAGTCGCATTGGCCTCTCCAGCTTTGGGGTACTTGAAAACGTATGGATCAGGGTAGAGCTCACCGTACATGGGCATTCCAAATTCGCGAACGTTGGACTCGTCAAAGCGCATGAATGCCAAAAATTGACCATCCGGAGACCAAAACATTCCATTGTCATCCCCAAATTCTTCTTCATACACCCAATCGGTGGCGCCGTTGATGATGCGATTCACCTCACCATCAAATGTTACTTGAGTCTCACGCATCGTGGCGATCTCAACGATAAAGACATTGTTGTCTCGCATGTACGCAACATGCTGGGCGTTGGGAGAAAAGGAAGCGAGTCGCTGCCGTCCGAGATCAAAGTTGGTTAGTTCTTTTGTTGTTCCATCGCTCAAATCGTGGACATAGAAATTGGCGGCAAACGAATGCCGGTAAATGGACTCCACGTCATTATGAACCAAAATGTGTCGCTCGTCTGCTGAAAAGGAGTAGCCGCTAAATCCTTGTGCTGCATTGCCAAACACCGACATACTCGTCGCCAACGTATCCACGGCGATTCCAGTTCGGTATTCATATTTGACAATGGAACTGCCGTTGGTGTCTCGCTCCAGGCTTGTGTAATGGTCCCCGTCGTTCATGGAGCGGATACCACCGACGCGCTCTTCGCGGAACTCGTTGCTGTACCAGATCAGGTCGTTGCTTAAAATCTCAAAGGGAAAGTCTTGAGCGTTCGCTGAAGACAGGCCGATAGCCAGGACATAGAGTCCGAGCAGATGGAGTGGTTGCTTTAGAAACTGCATCGAGTTTTACGTTGATTTCTTTTGGAATGAGAAAGATAAGAAGTCCTAGGTCCGAATGAATTCTTCGCAGCCATGAATTATGTTTGGTCACATGGGAGAAATGTGGATAAAATCATTCCAAGAAGAATTTGACGGGTTCCTTCACTGGAGCACCGGAGAAGCGGCTTTAAGGCGAATGGCTTCAGATTACACAGAGGATTTGGTGTTCATGCCTGACGTGGTAGTTGAGCCTCAGTCAACGATTGAAGTACAGCAGGTCTTGAAGTGGGCTCATGCCCACGATGTCCCGGTTACCCCAGCGGGAGCGATGACGGGTTTAAGTGGAGGGGCACTTCCGGTCCAAGGAGGAATTTCACTTTCCTCTTGTCGAATGAACCGCATTGTGGCTATCGATGAACTCAATCATCAAGTGATTGTGGAACCCGGTGTTATTGTCCAAGAATTGCAGGAAGCGGTCCAAGAGAAGTCGCTTTTCTATGCGGTGGACCCTGCTTCACGCGGAAGCTGCACGATTGGGGGAAACCTAGCGGAGAACAGCGGGGGCCCGCGTGCTGTAAAATACGGTGTGACCAAGGATTGGGTGTTAAACCTTCAGGTCGTCTTGATGGATGGAACAGTGATCGAGACGGGAGCGAACACATTGAAGAACAGCACCGGCTATAACCTGACTTCTCTGATGGTCGGAAGCGAAGGAACATTGGGCTACATCACCCAAGCCACACTAAAATTACTTCCATGGCCGCGGCACAACGCCTTGATGCTGGTGCCATTTTCAAGTGCGTCTCTTGCATGCCGGGCAGTCTCGGAGATTTTCATTGCGGGTGCCCAACCGTCCGCATTGGAATTCATGGAGCGTTCGGCGATCACGTTGGCCATGGAACATGAAGGATTGGATGCGACAGAATTGGATCCTCAGGTTGCAGCACATTTGCTCATTGAAGTCGACGGGTTTGAACCGGATTCGCTCATGCCGCAACTAGAGCGTATCTATGCTGTTTTGAGTAGAATTGGCTCAGGTGATCCCCTCATGGCAGAGGATGATGCAGCGAAAGAGAAGCTCTGGCGATTGCGACGGATTGTGGGTGAGGCGGTCAAATCGAAATGTCCATACAAGGAAGAGGACACCGTCGTTCCAAGGGGGAGGTTGCCTGAACTTTTGGAAGCAGTTAAGCGGATTGGAACTGAATTCGGGTTTGAGAGTATCTGCTATGGTCACGCAGGCGATGGAAACCTGCATGTCAATATTTTGAAAGACGGCGTCACAGATGAATTTTGGGAAACAGAATTGTCCGTTGCGGTTCGTGAAATTTTTAAGGTGGTAAGGGCTTTAGGAGGAACGCTGAGCGGGGAACATGGAATAGGATGGGTTCAGAAGCCCTACATGGATTTGGCTTTTTCCAAAGAGAGCATCCAATTGCAGCTCAACATCAAGTCGGTCTTTGATCCAAAAAATTTACTGAACCCTTTGAAGATTTGGCCTTCGGTGGATTCAAAAATCTGAAGTAGGTTTGTCCTTCAATTCATGACCATGGCAGAGAATCTCTTAAAAGGAAAAAAAGGCATCATATTCGGAGCGTTGAATGACCAGTCAATTGCCTGGAAAACAGCGCTTCAGGCGCACTCTCAAGGCGCGGAGTTGGTATTGACAAATGCGCCTGTGGCCATGAGAATGGGGGAGATCCATGAATTGGCTAAACAAGTCGGTGATGCACCCGTAGTTCCAGCGGACGCGACGAGTGTAGAAGATCTAACCAATTTGTTTGAACAGGCCATGGAACATTTCGGAGGGCAGGTGGATTTTGTGCTGCATTCCATCGGAATGAGTCCTAACGTCCGCAAAGGCAAGCATTACACGGACATCAACTACAATTGGCTCTCAACGACTTTGGATGTTTCCGCAATCAGCCTGCATAAGACGTTGGCTGTGGCCAAGAAGATGGACGCGATCAGCGAATGGGGTAGCGTTGTGGCCTTGACCTATATCGCTGCCCAACGCATTTTTCCGGATTATGGAGATATGGCAGATGCGAAGAGCCTGTTGGAGAGCATCACGCGGAGCTTTGGTTATCACTACGGTGTAGCAAAGAAGGTTCGAATTAATACCGTTAGTCAGAGTCCTACCATCACGACAGCCGGCAGCGGTGTGAAAGGATTTGATGAGTTCATCGCCTACAGTGAATCCATGAGTCCGCTCGGCAATGCGGACGGCCAAGCGTGCGCCGATTATTGCGTTTCACTTTTCAGTGATCTGACCCGCTTTGTAACGATGCAAAACTTGTTCCACGACGGTGGTTTCTCGAATACGGGAGTGAGCCAAGAAGTCATCGGAAAATTCGGGCCCGAAGAAGCCTAAGAATTAGCTGGTTTTCCGCAACTTTTTGTGTGTTCAAGCCGTAACAGTGGGGGACACTTCGCGCTGTAATGCTCAGTTGGAATCGAGGTGTACTCAAGATAAATGGGCATGGAAGTTCTGAAATTTGGGGGGTCATCTTTGGTTTCGGCCGAAGCAATGATTCGTGTGAGAGACGTCTTATTGGCAAGGCGAGATCAGCAGCGCATTGTTGTGTGCTCTGCGATGGGGGGAGTTACGAACGAATTGATTCGGATCGGATTACGCGCATCTCGAGGTGACCGTTCTTTTCTGCCCATGCTAGATGAGCTTGAAAATCGTCACCAATCTACCATGACCGCCTTGGGATTTTCAAAAGATTCGGCACTCGTAGTGGAGTTGAATGAAGGATTTGCAGGATTAAGATCCCTGTGTGACGGAATTAGTTTGATCAGCGAGTTGAGTGCCAAGAGCATGGATCAATTGGTTTCTCACGGCGAACGATTCGCGGTTTCCATGGTGCATGCTTGGCTGGTCGAGTCTGGGCTGAAAATGCGACGGGTCGATGCGCGAAATTGGATTACGACGAACGATCGCTTTGGAGCTGCGGAAGTTGATGTGCCAGCTTCTGAACTCCGCATTAAACAGGATGTAGAGGATAACTTGGATTTCGAGATCCTCATAACCGAAGGGTTCATTGGGAGCAATTCAGCAGGGGAAACGACGACTTTGGGCCGAGGGGGAAGCGATTATTCGGCTTCGTTGATTGCCAGCGCAATCAATGCGGTTTGCATGGAGAAATCAACGGATGTGACTGGGATGATGACCGCGGATCCGCGCATTGTGGAGGACGCTCAGGTCATTGAAGAAATGAGCTACGAAGAGGCCATGGAATTGTGCCACTTTGGTGCCAAGGTCATCTACCATCCAACCATTGCACCTTTGCGCGGCAAAGGTATTCCACTGGTGGTTCGCAGCACGTTTGACTCCGATTCACCGGGTACCCGGATCGTTTCTAACCCTGCTTCGAAGGCCATTGTGCGAGGACTCTCTAGCCTTGATGGTATTGCCTTGTTAACCATGGAGGGCGGTTCTTTGATAGGTCGTCCGGGTTTTGCTAGTCGGATTTTCTCCGCTTTAGCCCAGGCGTCTGTAAATGCCACCTTTATTACCCAAAGCTCCTCCGAAAATAGTTTGACCATTGGTATTGCTGAAAGTGACCTAGAGGCAGGTCTGGATTCCTTGAAATCGGATTTGATGCCAGATGTTGCATTAGGGCGTTTGGAACCCATTCAAGTGGACCGGGAATTGAGCATCATCGCTCTGGTAGGCGGAGGAATGGTGAGCGAGGCCGGAGTGAGCGGCGCCGCTTTCAAGGCGCTGGGTGATGCCGGCGTGAACATTCGTGCCATTGCGCAAGGGAGCACCGAGAGAAACATCAGCATCGTAGTAGCTTCTTCCGAGGTGACAAGAGCGCTCCGAGCTTTGCATGGTGAGTTCTTTCAGTCTCAACGGCCTGTGATCCAGGTCTTTTGTGCAGGGATTGGCCAAGTAGGATCTGCGTTTGTAAGGCAATTCCTGAATACAAAGCACGAAGTTGAAACGAGATTGTCGATGGACATAAGGCTGATCGGAATCGCCAATAGTCGGCACTACAAAATAAACAAGCAAGGCTTGACGGTTGAAGCGCTTTCCGAAATACAAAACGGAACGAAAATGGACTCCATCAACGAAGCGTTTGATGCCTTTTCCGCTCTTCCTAGTTCGGAACGGGTTTGGATTGATAATACTGCATCATTCGACGTTGCGAGCACAGCAAGGGCCGCAATAGAACGAGGCTGGGCCTACATTTGTTCAAATAAAATTGCTGCAACGGGCAAGATGGAGGATTGGGATTTTCTCACGAAAGGAGAAATTGGTCAGCGCCAGTTCAGGAATGAGACCAATGTTGGAGCGGCTTTACCGATTATTCGAACCTTGAAAGGAATGGCCGAGACAGGCGATCGGATGCATCGCATTGAAGCAGTGCTGAGTGGGTCGTTGAATTTTATTTTTAGCGGTTGCGACCAAGGAAACAGCTTCTCAACAATGGTTGAACGCGCTCAATCAGAGGGTTACACCGAGCCGGATCCCCGTTTGGATCTGAGCGGCACCGACGTTGCGCGAAAGTTGCTCATTCTAGCTCGACTTTCTGGTGCGAAGATGGAATTACAGGATGTCGCTGTCGAAGGTTTCTTGCCCAAGGAGACATTGGAGGGAACTGCAGAAGATTTCATGAAAGGCATGGTATCGTGGTCCTCTGCAATGGATGATTTAGTGGCTGCCGCAGCAAACCGAGGAAACCGACTTCGATTTGTAGCTTCTTGGTCGGCCAAAGCAGGATGCGTCTGTTCCTTGCGTGAATTAGAACCGGATCATCCATTCTTTGGATTGGACGGAACGGATAATGCCGTGTCCATCGAAAGTGACCGGTACCAGGGCAATCCATTGGTAATACAAGGAGCCGGCGCGGGAGCGGAGCTAACGGCAAGCGGCGTGCTCTCTGATCTATATGATCTAGCTGGGCAACGAGCGGGGAAAACACGAGGCATCGCATGAAGAATCAAGTCAAAATTTGGTCGCCCGCTACCATTGCGAACCTGAACGTGGGTTTTGACGCTTTGGGATGTGCATTGGAGGCACCCGGAGAAGAGATGATTGTGCGCCGGACAGAAGACAACGGTGTGGTGCGCATCGCCCGAATTCATGGAGCGTCCCTCGACCTTCGTGCTGACCGCAATGTGGCTTCAATTGCTGCAAAGAGCTTGCTCGAATCTCTGGGAAATCCATGCGGTTTGGAGTTGGAGATTCATAAGTCCATTCAACCGGGCAGTGGAATTGGATCCAGTGCAGCAAGTGCAGCAGCAGCTGTTGTGGGGGTGAACGAGTTGCTTAATGCAGGCTTGCGTCCTGTTGAGCTTATTCCGTATGCACTGGATGGAGAAGCATTTGCAAGCGGCGCTCGTCATGCGGATAATGTGGCACCAGCATTGTTAGGTGGAATCATCCTAAGTACCCCCGAAGGTCAAGTTCAGTCGATTCCTATTCCTACCGATTGGCACGTTACGGTTCTTCATCCTCAAATTGAAATTCGGACATCGGATGCCAGAGGCGTGTTGCCGGCGCAGGTTGATTTGAATGTGGCTGCGCAACAAGCAGCTTGGTTTGCCTCTTTTGTGTCGGCATGCTATGAAGGTGATGGGAGCCGGGCGGCTCTCGGGCTTGAAGATGTCATGGTGGGACCGCATCGAGCGAAGCTGATTCCTTTCTTTGATGAAATTCGCGAAATAGCTCGGGGGGGCGGAGCCCGTGCAGGCGGGATTTCTGGCAGTGGACCTTCGACATTTTGGATTTCTCTTAACACCGAAGACGCGCAATCGATCCGGGATGCTATCGAGCTATTCATGCGCTCGAAGTCGATGGATTTTAAACTTTATTCTACGCGTATTGCGACCCAAGGGGCGCACTTGATGCCATGATGTATCATAGTTTGACAAACAATAGCATTCGCCGATCATTCGCAGAGGCGCTCAGGGAGGGCTTGGCACCGGATCGGGGTCTCTACGTTCCGGAGTCCGTGCCGGCATTGAATTGGTCTGAAATGAAGGGCATGAGTCTCCCTGAAATGGGAGCGAAATTCCTTGAGCCGCTCGTTGGTAATGATTTGAAATTTAGTGATTTAGAGCGATTAATTGACGATGCGTTAGATTTTGATATACCGCTGACGGAAAAGGAGGGGAATCTGCAATATTTGGAATTGTTTCATGGTCCAACAGCAGCCTTCAAGGATGTTGGTGCGCGAATCATGTCCCGATTACTCGGAGCTACATCCAATGAACGGCTGACGGTCCTGGTGGCAACTTCAGGAGATACGGGTTCAGCAGTCGCACAAGGTTTTTATCAAGTTCCGAATATTGACGTGGTAATCCTGTATCCAAGTGGGCGCATAAGCCACATTCAAGAGCAGCAACTAACCACGGTCGGGGGCAATGTCGCGGCCATCGAAGTGCAGGGCTCATTTGATGATTGTCAAGCCATGGTCAAGGAGGCGTTCTTGGATCAGGCAGTCCAAAAAGCTCGACCGCTCACAAGCGCCAATTCGATCAACATCGGGCGCTGGATGCCACAAGGCATCTACTATGCGTGGGCAACTGCACAGGCACAAGAGCCGTTAAACTTTATTGTTCCAAGTGGAAACTTTGGAAACATTGCCGCAGGTATGCTCGCGAATCACATGGGGATGCCGGCTCTTTCATTTTGTGCTGCGGTTAACGCCAACGAAGGCATGAAGGAGTTCATGGAAGTGGGGCATTTTGAACCAAGGCCTTCGATTCAAACAATTTCGAACGCGATGGATGTTGGGGATCCCAGTAACAGACCGAGGCTGGAGTGGCTTTGCGGTCATGACATAGCTAAGCTTCAAAAGTCGTTTCGTGTCATATCCGTTGATGACGAGTTGACAAAGGAAAGTATGCGAAATACGTGGGAGGAACATCAACGGGAGGTATGCCCGCATACGGCCGTTGGAGTTCGAGCGGCGCAGCTGTTAAAAGTGAATGGGCCACGTGCAGTTTTATCTACTGCCGATCCAGCAAAATTTGGAGACGTCGTTACCTCAGCGATAGGGAAGGAGCCAACCATTCCTGAGCGCCTGCAAGGCTGTTTATTGAAGAAGAAAGTGAGTATTGAAATGAGCGCTGAATACGCTGAATTCCGTCATTACTTGCTGGATGGAAGCAGTTGATCTTTGAGGCATTGGGCCATGCGATGAATGGCCTCTTCAGCACTCGCACGATTCAGCCCAGCAGGTGGCCCCCAGGGCGTTGGGTTGACATCCACAACGAAGAGTCGACCTGATTGCCGATCTCGGAGTGCATCCAATTCAGCATAGTCTACGCACATTATGCTTGTAAGATGCCTGATGGCCTCAAGCTCTGAATTGGATAGTACTTGCGAAACATCCGGTAATATTTTTGCATCTACCGTCGCATTCGTGAATCGTGCATCGGGAACTTTGAACTTTTGATAAATCAAAGGAATCTGGCCTCCTATCCAGACGATTCGGTAGTCGTAGTATCGACCAGAGTCATCTCGGTTGTTGATGTTCAATTGATATACCACATCGCTGCAAACGTTCTCAGAATCGAGAGGTCCTTGTACCAATTGACCATCGTGCTTCGCGTTTTCGTCGCTTTTGACCACCATCAATCCATCATGCGTAATGGGATTGACAGCCATGCCATACCCAAAGGCCTTGACATGTGCTCTTTCAAGAGTGGTTTTTCGGATGTCTGAACACTGGTCATTCCAAACACGAGACGATTGCATATTCGCTGGCCATGTGCTGTTCTGTGTAAATTGTTCTGTGGTGTCTTCAAATCGAATACCACCCAACGCTGCACCACGGGGCACATTTGTTAATTCCCAGCCGAGGGATCGTGCCATTTTGTAAAGAGCTGCTCTTTTTGAGGGAAACTCTGGCCATACATACAACACGGGAGGCCGTTTGCCCTTCCTAAGGCATTGTCTTAAGAGCCAAGCTCGATGACGAATCTGCTTGATTTGTTGCTCGAACCACGGCATGTCGGCAGGGAGTCGGACGCCTGAGTTCTCCATTTTTATGCGGTGCTCGGCTGCCATTTTCGTTGTTCAGACGGTCGGCCACACTGTTGGAGCAAGAAATCATGTTCCCATTTCAAGCCCCGGGCTGGACTAAATTCACGGCCGTAAAAAATGATTTGAAGGTGGAGATCATTCCATCGCTCCTTCGGGAAGAGCCGCTTTGCATCACGCTCAGTTTGTTCGACGTTTTTGCCGTTCGTCAAGCCCCAACGGTACATCAATCGATGGATGTGGGTGTCCACGGGAAACGAGGGAACGCCGAATGACTGCGCCATAACGACGGAAGCTGTTTTGTGACCCACTCCAGGAAGGGCTTCCAGCGCTTCCAAATCTTGAGGTACCTCGCCTTGATGATCTCGTATCAATAGTTCAGAAAGCCGATGGATATTTTTGGATTTGGCCGGTGAAAGACCGCATGGCCGGATGATGGCTTGGATGTCTTCGACTTGCATCTGAACCATTTGTGCTGGCGTGTTGGCGGCTTCGAATAAGGCTGGCGTGACGGTATTCACCCGCTGGTCAGTGCACTGCGCAGAAAGCAGAACGGCAATCAAAAGTGTATATGGATCCCTGTGGTCCAATGGCACCGGAGGATTGGGATAATAGGCTTGGAGAGTTTCCAAGATGAGCGCCACTTTATCTGCCTTTTTCATGGATCAATGAATTGAACAGGTTTGGATGGATCTTCCGCCGTTAACCAGAATCGGCTGGATGAATCACCCCGCTGAATGGTAACCTCATTGACCTGGTCCTCAAACAATTCAAACAACCCATCGCTCTCCATAGTCGCCAACGAATCGGGATGCGCACGGGCACTTTCGAGGTAGATGAAAGTCAAATCATAATCTACTTCCTTGCCAATGAACGTCCAACTCACAGTTTCTGAGTGCGGTGAAATGAGATGCCAGTGGCCGCTGGCGTATGCGAAAAGGGCTTCATCCGCTGAAGGGTGCTCGCGGTTGTCGCCCAGCCGCCATGCGGTCTCAGTTCCTTTCATTCGATTCAACGCCACTTCTATATCGTCTGTAAAAACTCTCAGTATGCCTTGCCAAGTCTGTGTCTGATGATTCCAGTCAATGACCAGTCTGCTGTAATGAAAGTCATGATGAATGATTGCATCAGCTGAAGCATCATGGGGCAGGCTGCTCGTCGTTTCATTCACGAGGGCTGTGAAAAACATCGTAAGAATGATAGCAGCGTTGCGCATGGAACAAAAGTAGGACGTGGTAACTTGCTACGCATGAATCTGGCTACAAACTTATTGGACACAGCGTCAAATGTTATGCGTTCTGAAGCGGCCCAGTCGACCTGGGTTGAGTTGGCTGCGCTCGATTTGATCGTGGTAACGGCTCATCGGTCTCCCGATGGTGATGCTGTGGGTTCCGTGCTTGCTTTAACGCATCATCTAAAAGAAGCGGGGCTCAACGTCGAAGCAGTTTTACCCGATCGATTTCCAAGGAACTTAGCGTGGTTGCCCGGTTCAGATTCCATTCATTTTTTTGAGGAAAATCCAGAAGCGACTGGGGAGTTATTAGGGAGGGCTGAGCTCATTTGGTGCCTTGATTTCAACGGTCCAGGGCGTACGGGAAGCATGGAAGAAGCCTTGCGAACATCCCCTGCCAAAAAATGGGTGGTCGATCACCACCAACTTCCCGAAGATTTTGCGGATCATTTATTCTCCGACCCTGCTTGCGGATCGACTTGTGAACTGGTTTTTGATTTGATAGCAAGTTGGAGGAGATTGGAGTCCTTGTCGCAGGCTTCAGCTATCTGCATGTATACAGGAATCATGACGGATACGGGGTCTTTTAGATTTTCATCGGTCTCTGCTCACACGCACCTCGTTCTGTCCCATTTGGTAGGGCTCGGAATTGATCACGCTCGAATTCACGAGCAGACATTTGATCAGCGATCTCTCAACCAAGTGCAGCTTGAAGGACATGCCTTGAGCGATAAATTATACACATGGATGGATTTTGGGGTTGCTTTAATCGTTTTGGATTTAGAGACGTTAGAGCGTTTTAATTACCAACCTGGCGATACAGAAGGAGTGGTGAATCGGGCCCTAGCACTAGAGGGCATTCACGTGGCGATATTTGCAAAAGAGTCCAAGGGAGGCTTGTTTAAAATGAGTTTCCGATCAACTGGAGATTTGAGCGTTCGCGATATCGCAGCTGAGCACTTCGAGGGAGGAGGTCATCGCAACGCAGCAGGTGGTATTTACCACGGATCAACTGCGCTATCCCTAGTGAGCCACATTGAGTCTCAATTGCTGCATTGGTTTCCTCGCCCATGAGTCGCTGGTCATTTTCATCCCATGTTGCACTGCTTTTCGCCATCGGAATTGGAGGATTGGGATGTCAAGCGCCGAATGAGTCTCAACCAGCGGCAGGAGTATCGCAAGAAGATTTGATTCAATTTAACCGCAATAAATTGGTGGTTGAGGAGGCGATGCTGGACTCCATATCCTTGCAATGGTCTGTCATGCACAAAATGACGCATGATACAATTACACCCGCTGGCTTGCGTGCATGGTCTGAACAGCCGTGGGAAAGCCGGTTGCGTGAATTGGAGGTTGGAGACACGGTATCCTGGATTGGAGAAATGCGGCTGATTGATTCGACCCTCGTTATGGAGTGGACGGATGAAGCACCTTTTCAATTTATCTGGAATCGATCGGATTGGCCTCGGGGATTTCATGAGTTTGCGAATTTGCTAGGAGAAGTAGGGGAAGGGGAGTGCTTAATTCCGTCGCATTTAGGCTGGGGTCTGTCCGGCTGGCCTCCATTGATTCCGCAAGAAGCTGTGCTTTGGCTGAATATCAGTCAAAATGCATCGAACAACGCATCGGTATCCTTGGCTCCATATTCTGGCCGCCTGCAATGGAACGAGATGCTCAATGCGTTTGAGCTTGGACATTGGCCAGGCGGCTCCGATTGGATTTCTCACCGTCAGTTGGCAGGATCGCCGTGTCTTGCATGGTTCGATGCGGCAGATTCTTTTGATACGGTGCCGTCGGCATTGAACATTGAGCTGCGCACATTTAAATGGCAGGGAAGGGAATTGGCGCCGCTGAGTTTGGGCTTGACAGCATGGGAATTCAGTCGACAAGACGAGGGGCAGTTGTTGCCAGTGCTCCAAGAGCTATTGCAGATGTACCCCAAACAAAAAAAATGGGAGTGCTGGTGTCCAGTGGATTTAGCGTTCGGACAAGAAGGTGTGCCGGAAGCTGGCATGAGTCCGTCCGAGGTTGTTGGTTTTCAGTGGGCCTTGACTGAGGTAGAACCGCTGAAGACTGCGGCGCTTATTGGCCGATAAGAAAGAGGCATGGGCGCTTGTCTAGATCGGGTTGCTGTCCTTTTTTCCATTCCTCAACAGTCTGTGATCTAATCCATTCCGTTTCCAAGGTTAAGTCCACTGCTATACACATTTGCTGATCTAGGTCTAGACGATCAAGGCATTCTGAGAATGCTTGCATGTTGCGGTAGGGAGGCTCCATAAAAATTTGGGTTTCTCGCCTTCGCTGCAAGCCTTCTTTCATTTCTCTCCAAAGCCGATCCCGTATGCTTCGATCCCGAGGTAGATAACCTTTGAATGCAAATTGCTGTCCATTCAGTCCAGAAGCCATTAGGGCTAATAAGATGGAGCTAGGCCCTACATGGGGTTGGACGTTCCAGCCCGCATTGTGTGCCATTCGGACGGCAGCGGCACCGGGGTCTGCTACTGCGGGTGCGCCTGCATCAGAGACTAAAGCAATGTCTGAGTCTCCCTTGAACCATTGAATTAAATCAACTAAGTCTTCTGGCGTCGTGTGCTCATTTAAGGGGAAGCTTAGCTTCCTTTGTGGGCTTTCTTCGGGAAATGCATCTTTGAGCAATCGACGGGCAAACCGATCACTTTCTACAATCATCCTTTCGCACGATTGCAATGCTTGAATGGCGGAAGGGGCCAAAACGGCGTGGGGATAACGGCAACCCAATGTATTTGGAATCAGGTGAAGGGTGGGCATGTCGTTTACAGTTTTGTGGTGTGCCATTCTTTGATCCAATTTTGAGCCGCTTGGTCGACCATTGTGTAAACGGTTTCAAATCCATTGGTGCCTCCGAAGTAGGGGTCGGGCACATCTTGGCCCGGGACAAATCGAGCAACACGCGCGGTTCCGTGTCCTAGGGCCATAACATCCTGCTCGTTTTGTTCATCCATCACCAGAATGAAATCAAATAGATAGAGGTCCTCTTGGGTAAGGGCTCGAGACCTTTGATCACGAATGTCGTGGCCATGGTGCTTCATGACTGCGATGCTTCGTTCATCGGGCAAATCGCCTTGATGCCAACCTGATGTCCCCGCTGAATCAACGGTTAGGGGCAAGCCAGTCAACGCGGCATGATGTTTCAAAAGGCCTTCTCCAATCGGGGATCGGCAAATATTCCCCAAGCAGACAACCAAAGCGCGCATCCTGGTTTAGTGAATCGCTAGCTTCTTTTCCAAATCGTCCAAGTACTTGCGGAAGTGCTTGTCTGTTTCTTGCAAGTTATTTACCGTTCTGCAAGCATGCAATACAGTTGCGTGATCCTTTCCTCCGCAGTGCAAGCCAATGTTGGCCAATGAACTTTTCGTCATTTTTTTCGAGAAATACATGGCAATTTGACGCGCTTGTACTATTTCACGTTTCCGTGTCTTGGACTTGAGTAGCTCTAGCGGCAAGTCAAAATAATCGCACACTACTTTTTGGATGTAGTCAATGCTGACTTCGCGGGCCGTGTTCTTAACGAACTTGTCTATCATTTGTTTGGCCAAGTCCAGGGTGATTGCCTTTTTGTTAAGGCTGCTCTGAGCAATTAAAGAAATGAGAGCGCCCTCGAGTTCCCGAACATTCGATGTGATGCTGTAGGCCAAATATTCGACTACCTCACGTGGCAATTCGATGCCATCGGCGTACATCATCTTCTCGAGTATGGCCATGCGCGTTTCCAGGGAGGGTACCTGTAAATCTGCACTCAAGCCCCATTTGAAACGGCTGAGTAATCGCTGTTCCATGCCTTGCATTTCTACAGGTGGCTTGTCACTGGTCAAGACGATTTGCTTCCCTGTTTGATGCAGGTGATTGAAGATGTGAAAGAATACATCCTGTGTTTTCTCCTTTCCACTGAAGAACTGTACATCATCGATCAACAAAACATCGACCATCTGATAGAAGTGACTGAAGTCATTCACCGAGTTATTACGAACGGCATCAATGAATTGATGGGTGAACTTCTCTGAACTCACATATAGCACGGTCAACTCCGGATTGCGCTCCTTGATCTCAAGTCCAATGGCATGAGCGAGGTGCGTTTTCCCTAAACCGGTGGATCCATAAATTAACAACGGGTTGAAGGATGTTCCGCCAGGCTTGTTGGCAACGGCAAAACCTGCCGAGCGCGCTAACCTGTTGCATTCTCCTTCAATGAATTGACCAAAGTGGTAATTGGGATTCAGGTTGGAATCGATATTGAGCTTTCGCAAACCGGGAATCACAAAAGGATTCTTTATCGGTGTGTTGTGGATTCCAGTTGAAAGAGGGACAGATGGATTTTGTGTTGCTTGCCGATTGGTCATCGGAACCTTGACCGCATATGGGTTGCTCGAACCGGAGCTATTGGTCCGCGAGTTTTCCATGATAATACTGTACTCTAATCGAGCGTCAGGACCTAATTCCTTGTGAATGGTTTTGCTTAACAGCTGAATGTAGTGTTCTTCTAACCATTCGTAGAAAAATTGAGAAGGCACTTGAATCGTCAAAACATTATTTTCGATTTTCAGCGCCTTAATAGGCTCGAACCATGTTTTGAATGCTTGGCTGCTTATGTTGTCTTTTATGATGCAAAGGCAATTCTTCCAAATGGTCAAGTGATCCTGGCTCATGCTTCTAGGTTATCTGGAGGTCAAGTTGAATGTTGAATACGAAGGTGAAAAAAAACGGGGATTAATGTGTTATTAACACCTGTTCATTTTCCGGTGCAAGGTTCTGATAAACTCCCGTAAAAAAAAATGAAATGGCTATTGACTTTTTGAATTTTTCAATTCCGGAAGTGACGAATATAAGTTCTAGCCAATTTTAGTCGTCAACTATATTGGTTTAGTAAATTTATACAATGATAAAATACTGATTTACAGCATTTTTTATATCATCATGGTTGGTGCAGAAAGCGAATTCCTTGTATCCAATTCTTTTTACAAGACCTTTGACACTTATCCCGAAATGATGGTTCATAAGTGTGAAATGAGAGTGCGGTATTCCGATACCGATCAAATGAAACGAATGCACCATGCTGCGTATGCGGAATACTTGGAAGTAGCGCGAATTGAGATGTTGCGTTCACGAGGTTTTTCATACGCTGAAATGGAGAAGGACGGTTACATTCTTCCCGTGATTCACCTGCAAGTGCGTTACCTCGGTGGAGCAGAGTATGATGATGTGATCCGAATTGAGACAATCATACATACGCGCAGTGAGGTGCGCGTCGCCTTCGAGAGTACCATTTACATAGACGATCGTAAAATTGTTGAAGCTGAGGTAGAATTGGCCTGCCTAGATCGTGATTCTTGGCGACCAAAACGTCTGCCTCCTGGGCTGTGTAGTCAATGAGCATGAGGTGTAACCATTCTGCACTCGTCGATAAATTGGATGGCAACATTGGACCAGAAGAAGGGCTCAACTGCGGCATGGGCTCGCAGACGCAAGGCTGAAGGGCGTTTTAAGGCAGCTCTCCATTTGGCCAAGAACTCTTCGTCACTATCGAATAAAAACTCATCTGGAACCCACTCAGGATAGGCTTGGTCACGTTGTAGCAAAGGAATGACTCCGCTTGACATGGCTTCCGCTACACTAAGACCAAAATATTCTTGCAGAGGTAAATGGATCAATAAATCACTTTGCTGCAACAGTTCTCCGTATTGGGCTTGACTCTCCGCGAAACCTGAATGAATGACTCGGGCACCATGTGAATCTTGTATTCTCTGAAAGGCTTCCGGGATGGCATTGAATTGCTCGCCACATAGAATTAATTGAAAATTCTCGCCTGACTGAATAAGTAGATTTAACTTATCAAAAAATGCATCAGGCCCCTTGTCGTATTCCCAGCGATGATTCCATAAAATGACAGGAGGCCTATTCATGGTCCTCCGTTGTTCAGGGCTTGGCTTATCCCGAATTCCCAGAGGCACGATACGAGATTTAGCATGAATTTTCTTTGGGCTATATGCTGCTGTATGATCAGGCATGCCTTTGAGAAACGATGATGCAGCGGCGATAAATACATCTCGATGGTATGCTGAGTTAAACCAAATTGAATCGGCCGCAGCCGCAGACTGAATGTTCATGAACTCATACGTCCGATTGCGTCCCGTCTTGAGCTCTGGGTCATTTGGACTCCACGGAAAGGTCAGTTGATTCTCATGAAAATATTGAACGATTGGGATTTTTCTCCAGTGCGCTGGAAGCAGTCCTCGAAAGCTAGCCACATCCATCATGTCGGTAGTGATGACAAGGTCAGGCACCCAATCTACACTTCGAGCTCGGTCTGCGAAGTGCCCTCCAGCGCCGTGCATCCGCCACTTCCAATGTTTACCGGTAAGAGTCCAGCAGGTAAGATGATCGTTTTGGATCTCTGGCAGGTACTTCACGAGTCCATTCACCCAATTGGCATGTGATCCAGTATGAAAGGGGTTGATTAGCAAAATATTCATCTTAACAACCAATCTAAGGCCTTTTTCCAATGGGTTGAATTGGAGCGGTTGATTGTCGGAAGAGGAGGTTGCCCAGCATCGATCCAAGCGCTGTACCAAGCTGAGCTTATGACCTGAATGCTCTGCTGCATTTGGTTTTGAACTTGTCCATCGAGGAGTTCATGGTAGGCGTCTACAAATTCCGGTGAACGCATCAATTGGCGAGCTCGTCCTCGAACGATGTATTGATCAATGGCTTGTCCTTCTAGTTGTTTTCGCACCTCATTTTCACATTGAAAAACAGATGGCAATTGACTGTGGCTGTTCAATACCGTAGACCATATCTGCCGTTCCATGTCGACGAGATAAACGCATTGGAGTGAGTCGCGCATGGGAACCAGGTGAAACGATTGCTGATGTTGCTCTGGGATTTGAGTTTCCCACAGCGAGTGGATGCCTTTTTGGCCGGTTTCTTGGCCGTTGTAATTGGATGTCGTGTGCAAGGGGACATTTAAATCAGCGATGTAATGAGCCAAATCCACGGCATGCCTCAGTATTGCGAGTGAATCACGCAGTTCAAATGCGTGTATTAGCCGCTTATATACTTGTTGTGCATGCCATGGGCCAATGCCGTGGGCCATCAAGCTATCCTCGCTCCAATGATCAACTGCGACGGACCAAGACACTGGAAATACACAGCCTAGAGAATCGGGTGGGCCATACCGGTCAAGGTCAATGTAATGTCTTGGTTTCTCATCGGAAATGGTATGCTTGCGTAAGTCTGCATCAAGCGCATGCTCAATCAGCCAAGAACGGTGGTATTTAAAGAATGGTTGGAGCTGCAAGGGCAGCCAAGCAATGGCTACATCGACGATATGACGGTGCGCAGTGAACCCCCAACTTGATGAGGTTACTGGAAAAATGAGGCTTGCCATCAGGAGCCAACAAGATCGCAGGCCGAGCGATGTCTCCTTAAGAAACTGGCAAATTTTGCTTGGCAGCCGTTGGTGAGGATGATCTCTTTGAATCTTCAAGACGCACCAAAAATCCATCTTCTAGGATCGGAATGGTCGTTGAATTGTTAGGCGTCAGGCAGTACTTGACATCTTCACTCAAATTGAGTTTGCGAAGTCGTCTTCGATGGGAGGAAGCGCGCAGGAATGCAAACATGTTGTCCCGGGCAGAACGATAGATGAATTTTGCCGCCACAGTGCTGTCCTCGTCGGCTTTAAAGAGTCCGGTATCAATTAAGCGGTCAGCGATGGCACCCGCACATATGGTGTCCTCTAGGTTGAACTTATCCTTCCAGCCAGAGCCGAGGATCAGAATATTTTCATCCTGTAACTTGAGCCAGTCGCACAGGGCATCAAGGTTGTTCAATGCTCCTATGACCACCGTTTCTTTCTCGCTCGCAATGTCGATTGCTTTGGTGCCGTTGGTGGTAGTCAATACGACGGTTTTTCCAGCAAGTTCTTGAGCGCGTTCTATGTAAGCGATCGGGCTGTTGCCCAAATCGAATCCTTCAACGATTTCACCATTGCGCTCAGCGGCACCAATGAAGCCCTTATCCTGCCAATATTTGGCATCTTCCACCGAAGCAACGGGCTTAATTTTGGAGATTCCATTTTCCAAGGCTGTGCATATCGCTGAGGTCGCGCGGAGCACATCAATCACGACGACCAATTCAAAGTGCTCTCGATACAGCGGATATTCGGCAGGAGAAAAACAAACTTCTACGTAATTCAAGGTTCTCTGTGGTTATGAAATGAAAATAAGTCGCCTCGGTTTGAAATCTTTCTGAAGATACAAATTCCACTCGAATTGATTATTTCTTTAAAAAGCCTGGGCGCATCACCTCTGCTGGAATTGCGTTTTTCCGGATTCGGATAAAAACAGTCTCTCCAATTTTCGCATGAGATTTGTCGATGTAACCCAGCGCGATTCCATGGCCTAATGTGGGAGATGACGTACCGCTCGTTACGATGCCAATGACTTCTTCTGCAGCATTTTCGATGAGATAATCTTTGCGAGGAATTCCCCGCTCAGTGACGGAGAGTCCCCGGAGAATCTTTTCCGAACCCGCTTCTTTTTCCAATGCAAGCCGCTTGGAATCGACAAAATCCTTGGTGAATTTAGTAATCCAACCAAGTCCAGCTGATAGAGGAGAGGTCTCGTCGCTGATATCATTCCCGTAGAGGCAAAAACCCGCTTCAAGCCTTAAGGTATCACGCGCTCCGAGTCCACATGGGGGAACTCCTGCCTCGAAAAGTGCCGCCCAAATCGCTGGAGCATCCTCGTTTTTTAGATACAATTCAAAGCCTCCTGCGCCGGTGTAGCCTGTAGCACTGATGAGGCATGCTTTGCCCCCCACACGACCTTGGTTGAACGTATAGTATCCCATCGTGTCAACTGGCGTATCCGGAGTGAGAGGGCGGAGGTAGGCCGCTGCATTCGGTCCTTGCAAAGCAATCAATGACCATGAATCAGATTCATCTGTTACCTGGGCATCCCATTGGTTATTCGCTTGAATCCAATCCCAATCCTTTTGACGGTTAGAGGCATTGACCACGAGCATGAATTCTTCACTTGAAATACAGTAGACGAGTAGGTCGTCTACGATTCCTCCTTGCCCATTGGGCATGCAGCTGTATTGGACTTTTCCGGGGACCAAAGTACTCGCGTCGTTGCTCGATATCCACTGAATTAAATTCAAGGCTTCGCGACCTGTGACCCTGAACTCTCCCATGTGTGAAACGTCGAACATTCCACAGTCATTTCGGACTGCGTGGTGTTCTTCAACCAACCCGGCGTAGGATACCGGCATTTCATACCCCGCGTAAGGAACCATCTTGCCGCCTGCAGCGCGATGCGCTTCAAATAATGAGGTTCGGGTCAATCCTGTGCTTTCCATAAGGCTGCGAATTTAAGTTAGGATGGGTGGAGCCCAGTCAGTTGGTCAAGTTGCCTGTTGAGTTCGCTCGGTCCGATGATGAAAAGGCCATCCAAAATGGAACACCCTGGAATAAAGCTGAACTGGGATTCAAACAACTGGGGATAGCGAACAAAATTCCAGCCCACACCTTCGAGTTGGGCTTTTTCCCTCAAATCAATCGAGCACGAACCAAAGGAGGGTGATTCCGAGCAAACTTGATTTTCGAAGGTCCATCCACAGGTTTTTTGGGTCCATTGGATGGTTTTCCAAGCCCAAGCCTGAAGGTGCTTTTCATCTGACTCAGAATGGGGCAACCCTTGTTCCCATAAGGCTTCCAGTTCCTCCTCAAAATGCTCAAAAAATGGACTGTTGCCGTAGGCAGTGCGAATGGCCTTCCAACTGTTTTTAGGCGAAATGTGGCTGGAGAGCTGGGGCCATGATTTGGAATCAGGAGAGTGTTGGACGGCAAACGTGATGATCTGAAGACCCTGAGGTCCGGCGATCCGAATCCGATTGCGCATGGTTTGCTTTTGATAGGATTCGTGAGGGTCAATGGCAGCTCCGCGCCGTGCCAATGCCCACCAATGCAACGATGGAAAAGGACAAAGCGGCAAAACGGCCGTCATTTCACGGACTTGAACATGCGGTTCCACCGAATTTTACTTTCGCCGTGTTGCTCTTTATTCTGCTTTGAGAACCAAACAAATGATGCTCGACCTACAATATGCGTTTCAGGCACAAAGCCCCACATCCTTGAATCAGCAGAGCGATGGCGGTTATCTCCCATCATCCAGTAATAATCCAATTCAAATGTATAACTCGTGGATTCGACTCCATCTATGAAGACTTTGTCTTCTGCTTCTTCCAACGTGTGCCCTTCATACGTAGAAATGGCCCTGCGATAGAGGGCTAAATTGCGTTGATTCAATTCAATGGTCATTCCGCGATTGGGAAGTGTGATGGGGCCAAAGTTATCGGGGTCCCATTGATTGAATTCAGGTAAATACGCATTGGGAAACATCTCCAGCCTGCCTCTGCGGAAACTCAGATCGACGCGTTCAATGGTAACCGCCATTCCGCTGGACTCCAATTGTGCTCGTTCATCTTCTGTGAGAACCCATGCGACTTGCAGCGAGCGGTCGTTGTACGTGCCGTCAATGTTGGTGAGCCCCAAGCCTTGATGCGCTCTTCGCTTCTCCATAGGAGATTCGAAGGTGATGCGGTATTCGAATTGCACCCCTGCAGGAGGTTCGAGCGGACTGCCATTGATGTTGAGGGTGCCGTCCACAGCTGACAACGTCTCACCGGGCAGCGCTACGCATCGCTTCACGTAATTTTCTGTTTTGTCCAATGGACGTGGACGAATTCCAAATTGCCGTTCCAAGAGACTTCGAGCTTCACCTTGGTATCGCCCAGGGTCGCTTACATAAGCTGGGATATCTCCGTTTGCTCGCTTAATGGCTTCCATTCGTAAAATTCCGTAGTAGTCATGTCCAGCCCACTGGGGATCGACAATGATCGTATCACCATGGGGAAAATTGAAAACAACTGCATCGTATCGTTCGACCTTTTTCATGCCAGGCAACCGATAAAATGGCAGGGAAAACCACTCGGTATAGCTGGGAATCATGCTGCCCGGTAAGGCATTATGGATCAAAGGAACTGAAACAGGTGTCTGAGGAACTTTGGGACCGTACGCCGTCTTGCTCACGTAGAGGTAATCACCTACCAACATGCTTCCCTCCATAGATCCTGTTGGAATCATGAACGCTTCAAATAGAAACGTCCGAACAATGCTGGCTACGACGAGCGCCCAAAGAATCGATTCACCCCATTCTCGTCCTGTCGATTTCTTTTTATTGTGCCAATCTCTTGGACCTACATACTCAGACTGTCCTAAGGCTAGCATCGGCAAGGCGACCCACGCAGCGGCGCCACTTTTCCATTGATCTACAGTAGATCTCTGTCCGAAGGAGATGCCCAATTCAACTTGCATAATGACCAGCATCATCAAATTGATGCCAGGAACAATGAGCAAGAAAATCCAATACCAAGGTCTTCCAATGACCTTGAGCCACGTGTAATAATTCAAGAGAGGGACATATCCATGCCAAGCTTTCTGACCCGCCCGGCTAAATAATCGGGGAAGGAAAAAGAGGTGCTCCAACAGAAGAATAGCAAGTAAAATCCAGGGAATTAAGTCCATAACTTGTTGTTTACCGGGTGAATTTCGGGTGTTTTGAACGATTCAATTCCCAAGAAAGTACAATTCCCAATGCCGCGGCTTGTGGACCCTGCCCGGCGGGAATCAAAGGCGCAAACTCCATTGACAAATCCTCAGACACATCGAAAGCAAGCAAATTTGCATCAACGTGGGCGTCCAAAATGCTCAGCAGATGCACCCCGGTTAATGCAAACCAAGAAACGTCGCGCTGCTGGCGATAAAATGTTTCTTCATTTCTCGCTTGCTGAAGATCGTATGCATTCGCCTGGTTCTGCTCCAATAGAATGAGTTCCGCCCTTGCTTGTATAAGAGCGCTAGTATTGTAGTCAATCAAGCTGATGCACCAAGCGATGCCACCCCAAACAAGGGGCGCCTTCCAATATTTTCGGTTCATGATTTGACCCGCACCGGGAATGAAAGCGGCCATGCGTGTCGTTCGCTTGGAACGAGTGCTATCTGGTAAAGTGGCTTGGGAGAAGATTTCAGGGAGCGGATCTTGTCCTGCAAAACAGGATGGGGCCTGAAGGCATGTTCCAACAGTCGCTACAACGAAAAGTATCCAGCGAAATCCGATCACAGTCCCAACTGCTTCAATAAACGATCAAGGTCATCCGAGTCGCTAAAATTCAACAGGACTTTACCTCCTCCTTGTCCATTTCGTGTTAGAACAGTTTGATGACCAAACTTCAATTTCAAATCGGCCTGAACTTGCTGTTCATCAAAGGTAAGAACCGGTCTGTTTCGTGTTTTTGAGGATTTCTGTTCTTGGCTATTTCGCTTTACGCTTCGAGCGAGTTCTTCCACGGCTCGAACAGATAAATTTTCCGATTGGATTCGATCAAAAACCGTTTGTTGCCATGCAGGGTCATCTATGCCGATAAGGGCGCGTGCATGTCCCATGGATATCTCTTTGTGCCGAACCGCAAGCTGCATGTCCGCCGGAAGTTGCAACAACCTCACGTAATTGGTAATGGTTGAGCGGTTTTTACCCAGACGAAGCCCCAATTCTTCATGGGTGAGCTTGCATTCCTCAATTAATCTTTGAAAGGAAATGGCCACTTCAATTGCATGCAGATCTTCACGCTGAATGTTTTCGACCAGCGCCATTTCCAAAAGCGTCTGATCGTTCACTTCTCGGATGTACGCGGGGATTTCGTCGAGACCTGCAATCTGGGAGGCTCGGAAGCGTCGCTCACCGCTTATGATTTGATATTTGTCAGCCCGCACTTTGTGCACGGTAATAGGCTGAATGATGCCCAGCTCGCGAATACTTTGTGCCAATTCTTCTAGGGCTTCTTTCGGAAACTCTCTCCGCGGCTGGTCTGGATTGTTGTCGATTTGAGAAACGGTCAAAAGGCAAATACGGCCTGCCATGTTTCCAATGACCTGAGGTTCATCCGCAGTTGAATGAGTGGATGGAGATGGTGCTCCCGGAAGTAGGGCGCCCAATCCGCGTCCCAACGCTTGCTTTTTGGCCATATCAACCGCCGATGTTACTGTGAGAGGGGGATGACCTTTTCTTCTTCGGATAGCTGGGTCATCTGATTGCGCTGAAGAATTTCCCGAGCGAGATTCAGATAGTTCACGGAACCTTTGGAGGACGCGTCGTGCATGATAATTGACTCGCCGAAGCTAGGTGCTTCACCCAAGCGTGTGTTCCGATGGATGATTGTTTTGAGGACCAATTCTTGAAAATGGGTGCGAACTTCATCCACCACTTGATTTGCCAGCCGCAATCGGGTGTCGTACATCGTCAGCAGAATGCCTTCTACATCTAACGCCTCATTCAGGCCAGATTGAACAATTTTGATGGTATTCAGCAACTTGCCCAATCCTTCCAGTGCGAAATACTCGCATTGCACGGGTACCAGAACAGCATCAGATGCTACAAGTGAATTGATCGTGATCAATCCAAGGCTGGGGGAGCAGTCAATGATGATGAAATCATATTGATCCTTGACTGTGGCAAGGGCTCTCTTTAATTGGTGCTCTCTCTCTTCTTGCCCGATCAACTCAATTTCGGCACCGACCAGGTCGATGCGAGCTGGGAGCAAATCCAAGTTGGGCGAAGACGTGGCGACAATGGAAGATTGAATGTCGGTTTCTCCAAGCAAGGCTTCATACGTTCCGCGTTTCACCGTTGTGGGTTCAATGCCCAATCCGGAAGTTGCATTGGCCTGTGGGTCAGCATCTACCAGCAGTGTTTTGTATTCAAGGACACCAAAACATGCACCCAAGTTGATGGAGGTCGTGGTTTTTCCGACACCTCCTTTTTGGTTCGCAACTGAGATGATTTTGCCCATGGTATTTACTTGAGGTTACCGGTGGTTATTGATGTAGAATCCAACGCAGAAAAAGGTGTTTTTCGTGTGTCTTTTCCAACTATTTCGGTACACTCAAAGATAATAGGCAAGGCATAGAGCTGCTAGAAAAGTTATTCACCAATCTGCGAGCTTTTGTGAAGTTTACGACGAGGGAAGAGGGCGTCTTAGAGGTCTTCGAAAGTGATGTCGTCTGAACTAGATTCGGTCGTTTCCTCTTCTGGAGTATCCGCCAAAGTATCTCGCTGAGTCGTCTCATCCGCAGAATTCTCCTCTGTTTCGGCTTTGGCTTCTCGCTCAGCAATGGGGTCGCGGTAGTTACCCGTTGCCATTAGCTCTTGGATTTTTTCTACTGCATCGACGAATCCTTCTTCGAAATTGGCGAAATCTTCCCGGTATAAGAAAATCTTATGCTTTTGGTAATGGACATTGCCATTGTCGTCAAATCTTCGCTTACTCTCCGTAATTGTCATGTACAGATCTTGGCCTCGAGTTGCTTTAACATCAAAAAAGTACGTGCGCTTTCCAGCTCGCACTGGCCTGGAATAGATTTCCTCTCGGTTGTATTGATCACTCATCGTTCGTTCTCTAGCATGGCTAATATATTCGACGAGATGCAAGAAGCAAAACTATTTTATGTTTTCTCCTTTGATTACCGTGTCAATTGAATGATGCCGCTGTAGGTTCTTGGGAACTGCAATTGGTCCTCGGTCCAAGCTTCATAAAAGTAAAGTCCATCGATTGCGAAGTGCTGTCCATCCTTTACTTGACCCAGCCAAGGTGTATTGGGCTCCCACGTTTCCCAAATCATTTCTCCCCACCGGTTGTAAATCTGCAAGTGATATTGCGTGATGCCTAGAGCGACAGGTTGCCAAACATCGTTGAGTCCGTCGTGATTTGGTGTGAAGGCATTGGGAGCATAAAAAACGCTACCTGAAACGGCGACTTGTCCGATCGCCGTATTGGTGCATCCAGCCTCATTCACGACGGTTTGAACGACATTGAACAAACCGCCGTCGGAAAAGGTGTACGAACCATTGCACGAGCTGGATGATCCACCATCGCCAAAGTTGTAAAAGCAATCCACGTTTCCTGAAGCCAACGATTCAAATTCGACGTTAGGGTTGAGAATGTCAACCTGGTTAGGAGTGATGTCAAACCCGGCATCTGGAATGGGATAAACTTCGATTAAATTGGGTTGTGAAAGAATCAATTCGGTGCTGCAGTATCCGGAGGCGTTCATGGTCAATGTGACAGAAAAATCACCTGAATTTTGATACACATGCACTGGATTGGGTGCGATGCTGGTGCTTCCATCGCCAAAGTCCCACAGGTAGGTTGTGGCGGTTTCTGTTTCACTAGTATTGGTGAATGAAACGGAGTGGGGAGGGCAACCTATCGGGGGGCCACCTTGAAAACCAATGCTTGGATCAACAATGACCCATACATCTTCAGAAGCCGTGACCTCGCATCCGTTGGCAGTTGCTGTGACCTCCACGGTGTATGTTCCAGGTTCCGTATATACGAGGTTGCTCACTTGCGGGCCATTGATATTCGCGCTCACGGTAGCTCCACCAAAATCCCATTCATATTCGGTGATGGGGTCATTTTCAATCAAGGGGTTGATGGTGAAATTGTTCGTCGAAAAACACTCGGGGTCAGGCGCTTCGAATGACGGATCGATTTCCGGGAAAATTTCTATCGTTGCAAAAGCGGTATCGCTGCATGTGTATGGAGCAGACACCACCAATTGAACGGTGTAGACTCCGTCGCCAGGATAGGTGAATGAAGGAGATTCATCGTTCGAAATGTCTGTGTTGTCACCGTAAACACCGAAGTCCCAACTCCAGTTGGTCCCATTGGATGATAGATTCTCAAAATCAAAGTCAAACCCTTGGCAAAACGATGACTGATCTGCGATACTGGCTACTGGTGTCTCCGGTGCATCCCAGGTAAACTGCGTGCTCGATTGACATCCGTAATGCTCAGCATCCAATGTGACGGTCCACTCATCGGCGTTATTAAAGGTGATCCAATCGGTGGTAATTTCATCGCCGGTGCTCGGCAGGCCTCCCAAAAAGCTCCAAGCCAAGGTGGTGTTCTCAGTGAAGGCACCACTGGCCTCCAAATCAAAAGCTTCAATTCCACTCAGGCATTCGAAGTCAATCATTTCAATGCTGAGGTCTATGGGCTCATAGATGTAAAAAACTTGGCTCGAGGTATCGGCGCATGGCCAGGATGGATTGGCAATCAACATGACCTCGAAAATACCCGTGTCCGGGTAGGTGTATACAGGATCAGATGCCGTGCTTATATCTGTTGTGATCCCGGGCACACCAAAATCCCACAACAAGCTCTGAGCACCGATGCTGTTTTCTGAAAATTCAATCGTTTCACCGATGCAAAATTGATCATCCGCTTGAGGTTGTGCCGCAGAAATAATAGTGGGGTCACACATCACCACGTTGAACTGAAAATCCCGCATGACCGTGCTGAGTAATTCACCATCTCGGTATTCAGAGACACATATGCCAATAACGTAGGCTCCAGCGGTGGTGGGAAAGCCGGTAATCTCGCCTGTTTCGGGATTGATTTCAAAGGAAGGATTGGAAGGGATGGGGTCGAGCGCACTGAAACCTCCGCCCCATGGTATCGTGGTGAAAGTCGATGCAGGCTGGGGTGCGGGGGAAGGATTGTCCGTTGATCCACCATTCAATGGAGTGCAAAAAGAGTAGACAAGCGAATCACCGTCTGCATCTGTTGCACTTTGATCTAGGAAGAAGTCAAATCCCGTGCAAATGGCTTCTGGCGGGAAATTATTGAATTGAGGACTGCTGTTGGGAGCAGCATCATCTGTGAATGGCGGAATCTGGGTGGTTAGCGTGATGCCTACGTCACCGGGATTGGGGATGTTCGAAATTCCGGGGTTTCGACAACATCGTTGAAAGACCAGGTCATAACCAATTTCACTAGAGGGTAAATTGATGGTAATTTTGTACTCAAGCCGCTGAACGCAGAGGTCGGGGGGTAAATTCCCACAGGGATTTTCCAATTCGGTATCCAGCGGATTCGTGGAGGCCATGGTAATTTGGACTTCATACGTGCCAAATGGATTAGCTCCTTCAAAAACTCCGAGATTGATAGTGGGGTCCAAATTCGTCCCGCCATTCTGCCATCCACTGGGTAGCGGCTGATCTGGATCGCATTCGCGATAAAACACCAGAGTGACCTCAAAATCGCCTCCTCCTAAGTAGTTGTAATAAACTTCGCCGCCCATAGCATGCGCAGCTTCCAACGATTGGGAGCTATGCACAAAAGACCCCAGGCAAAGGAGGGGCAGGAAATAACGGCTGAAATTCATTCGTGTGATGGACGATTAGTGAGCCCACATCAATTCATGTAAAAATATAACAGCTTTCACCATTGTTTGGTTGCAACCTCCGTAACTTTCCAACGTGGAAGAAGAAAATAAGCGCATGCGCTTCGATGCGATGCCTATGCATCCCGATGTGCTCGATGCATTGGATGCGATGGGGTTCGAACTTGCGACCCCCATTCAAGAACAAGCAATCCCGAGTGTCCTGAAGGGAAATGACTTTTTAGGAATAGCGCAAACAGGAACAGGGAAAACCGCTGCTTTCTTGCTGCCGGTGATTGATCGTATCTTGGATACGGAAGATAACGGAAAGACCAAAGCACTGATTGTGGTTCCCACGCGAGAACTTGCGATGCAGATTGACCAAGCGGTTGAAGGGTTCGGTTACTATGCAAAAGTCACCAGCTTAGCTATTTATGGCGGAGGTAACGCTGCTGAATTTACGCGCGAGAAAAAAGCACTCACGGACGGAGCCGACATTATCGTCGCTACGCCAGGTCGATTTTTGTCCCACCTCACACTGGGATACGTTGATTTATCCGAATTGCAATGTTTGATATTGGACGAGGCTGACCGGATGTTGGATATGGGCTTCTTGGGCGACATCATGCGCATTGCAGAAAAATGCCGTACCGATCGCCAGACGTTGCTGTTCAGCGCGACCATGCCAGACCGCATCGAAACGTTAGCTCAAGAGTTGCAACGAAATCCTCAGGTGGTCAAATTGGCTTTATCGAAACCAGCAGAGAAGATCAAACAGGGTGCGTACATTTTGTTTGACCACCAGAAGGACGCGGTCTTGATAGAATTGCTTAAAGACCGAAACGTGAGTTCAGGCATTGTATTCACCTCGCGTAAGCGAACGGTTAGTCAGATTACGCGGGTTCTAAAAAAGGCTGGAATCCGATGTGAACGAATTTCATCTGATGCAGACCAGTCGGAGCGTGAGGAGGTGATGCTGGGCTTTCGCCAGCGAAAGTTCCCTATTTTGGTAGCGACAGATGTCGTAAGCCGAGGCATAGATATCGATAACATTGAATTGGTGGTGAATTACGATGTCCCACCAAACGAGGAGGATTACGTTCACCGCATTGGCCGAACGGCTCGTGCTGATAAGGATGGAGAAGGTGTTACGCTCGTAAACCCGGATGATCAACAGCGGTTCGGTCGCATTGAACAGTTGATCGAGAAGTCCGTTGTCAAATTAGAAATCCCCAAGCATCTGGGCTCGGGTCCAGAATACAATCCAAAGGCGGGAAGGTCAGGTCGCGGAGGAAGACCTGGAGGTGGCGGTCGCAGTGGTGGTGGTCACAGTGGTGGAGGTCGCAGCCAGTCAGGAAGGCACGGAAAGCCGAATCGATCTGGTGGAGGCGGAGGTCAGAGCAAGGGGAAGAAACCTTTCAAAGGAGGTCAATCTCGCTGAACATGGACGAATTTGTTCCTTTAACTCCAGAAGAATGGAGGGATAAACTCACGGAATTAGAATACCATGTTTTGCGCGAGAATGGGACGGAGCGTCCCTTTTCGTCCAAATTCCATCAAACCGGCCACCGCGGAAAATTTGCGTGCAAAGGTTGTGGGGTTGAGTTGTTTGCTTCTGTAAATCAATTTGATTCAGGATGCGGGTGGCCAAGTTTTGACAAAGGGGTAGACGAAATGGCCGTTACGGAACATCAGGACCGGTCTCATGGAATGGTACGCGTCGAAGTTCGATGCAGTCATTGCGATAGCCATTTGGGTCATCTATTTCCGGATGGACCGACGGAGACGGGAAATCGCTACTGCATCAATGGTGTTTGCCTTGTTCCTGTTTCGAACTAACGCGCGTACATACGTTTCATCTCAGCCTTTCCTCAGAACTTGCGCTTCGGACCAGGATCTCCTGCATTTCTTCCGTTCATTCTTTTTTTCAAAAGTCGCGATCGAAAGGCACGTTCGATTTGTTCAATTTGGGCAGCGCGTCGATAGCCGATAACTTCTGACATCTGCTCCAAACCAGCATCTTGTAAATCCAAGCCTTGGATTTTCATCGCTTTCATCTCAGCGGCTAGTTGCCTGGCCTCATCGTCTGTTGAAGCACCCGAAATTCTACGTTCTAAATCGCGGATTAATTCCCGGTGGCCTTTCATTTGTTCCTCGAGTTCATTCCATGCGGGCCAGAATTCGATGCTTTCCTCTGCCGTAAGCTCTAATTCTTGGACAAAAAACCCAATTCTCAACGCTTGAATTTGATCACCTTCAATTGCTCGATCGTGCATGGGAGGTTGTGATAGTGCCCCACCATTTTGTAAGAGCATGCACAAAAAGAAGAAAAGACTCGAATGGCCGGCTTTACTGATCGCTTGAGTAAAGCGTTGAAATAGCTCAGACCCATGCTGTGAGATGGGTTGAAAAACATTTGGATTTGAAATGCAATTGGGAGATTACATGTGGTCAATTTTTATCAAATTGGATCAATGGCTCGGGTTTACGATGATAAGTGGCATGTGATGCGTTCCAATCAGCAAGATGTAATGTCCGGGTGATACGCCATGCAGGGATAATTCTTGAATTTCTGCGCCGGTAGTAAGAGGAAATGAGCGCACCATGCTACCCGCAGCTGAATACAAGTCAGCTTGCTCGTTCACATAGGGGCCACTGAGAAGAACTCGGTCGCTGGCAGGGTTGGGGTAGATGCTTAAACTGCTGGATCTCTCTAGGATATCCGAAACAACCCAGCTGAATTCAGTCGTGATTTCGCATCCCGCATCATCGGTGACCCAGATGGTCACCGTTTCGCCTGAAACCAAGAATGCTGCATTTTCGGCGCACCCTGTGCTTCCATTGAGGCTCAACGTGTCTTCGGTGCAAATCGTCACATCGTCAATCATCCAGGTGACGCTGTAATCGCCATTAGCTCCTTCTACATCAACATAAGCCAGACCATCCGTGGCATTGACATCCACGTTCAGCTCACACGGAAGGCATGCGGTCAATGGCACAGGCTCCAGTTCCCATGTCCCCATAGGATCCAGGTTTGCATTGGCAAAAGCGGGAAATTGAGCTGGGTATCGAACGGCTCGAAAGAGAAGGTTATCGTTGACACCTAGTTCAGTTCCTTGGGCAACCGGGAGACCAGCTTGAATGGGAAGGCGGTAGTGCCACGCAATGTCACCTGAGGGCGTGAATTCAAAAATTTCGCCCGTACGTCCCCCTAGAATGAGGTTGTTGCCGTTGGGCAGGCGCTCAAAATTGGATAAGCCACTGCTGAAAAAGTCGGTGGGTGGCGAAGCGGTCCAGGTCCAGTCAAAATTGGCTGGGTCAAACAAGCCGTTGGACATGGCGTATGCACTGTCGTTGGCATCCCAAGCGGCATCGATGAGGTGAGCACTGGAATACGGCCCTGTGGCCCCTGGGTTGCGGTTGTTGAAAACTGCTATTTTCCCAAAATCCGGCGAATTCTGATGGTACGGTGCATCCAGCCACGTGGCTGCGTGCTGGTAATGCAACACCTGATCGGCAGCCACACCTTGCCCATGGGCTTCTGGGTTGCCCCACCTCCAAATCAGTCCGTTTTCAGGCGCTGCTTTGTCAATGATCCATAGTTCGTCCATGGTGGGAATGCTGACCAAAATCTGATTCAAACTGGGGCTATAATCGATGCTATTCATATGCAGCCAATCAGCCGCTGCGGAGCTGGGGGTACCAAAATTCAAATCGATGAGATGCGGAGATTGGGAGATCACGCCAAAATTGGCTTTGGTCGAATCAAAGTCTTGAACCAAATGATCCCACGCGCGCCATTCCCAAATGACATCTGCACCTCCGGTATCGTTCGGCATTAACTCGATGATGCGCTCGCTCCAGAGTTCGCCGTCCTCGAGCAGTGCAGGGTCACGTCCGGCTTCAACGGCCGTCAGTGAATCCACACGGTCCCATGCAATGGCCAGTACTGTCCCCATGTTGGTGACGGCAAAATCGTGATGCAACCGCCCATTTGAATCGTTCAATGCATAGGACCACAGCACCTCGTTGTTCCATGTTCGGCTCTCGATGACTTCGCCTCCTCCACCGGCCCAAATAGGATCCTGAGAAATGTTCGCAGACCGATGCGCCCATAGAAGATTTCCCATAGGACTCAAATAGGCGCTGTTGCCAGGTCGGCGAGTTGAATCATTGGTCCACAGGTGCACGACTTCTCCGCACGCGTCAATTAATCGGGCGTGAGGTTGATTGTGTGGATAAACCAAGGTGTAGCCATTTGAGAACGTCGACGGATCGAATTGAATGGTGCCGACGGTATTACTTTGGGCTAGGAGGGTTGGAGCGATCAGAATACCTGTCGCCCAAACAAGCACCCTGTGAATGGATAGGGTCATTGGATGATAAATTTGAAGGTTAAAGGAGCTTGGCTGCTCAATGGATCTCCGCAACGCTGCAAAATTCCGATATACAACCCTGGTGGCCAAGTTTGAATATCCACACGCAAGGAGGGTCCATGGGGTGTACGTGCGCATTCGATGCCTTGAGGAGTGTAGAAGACGACCTCGCATGCCATAGGCATTGTTTCTGGCCATTCGATGTGCAGGAAATCGCGAGACGGTATGGGCCATACTGTTGGCGAGAATCGCTCGGTGTAGATCTCGTAAACGCTGTTCACAAAGCAGTCAGCCAAATCAGGATTCAACTCAATCGGGTCGCCTGGCGATAAGTCTTGTTCTAGTATCCCGGGATGCTCTAAGGCAATGTGGGTTGCTCTGAAAACACTGTTCTGGTTGGGATTGCTTCCTTGCGATAACGGTCCATTGGCGGTCATGGGATTGATGTATTCCCAGACTATCTGATGGGCCTCGTTCAGCTCAAAGAACCGCCCGTCCGCTCCCTGACAAATTAAATGGTGACCATTCGCCATGCGCTGGTAGCCCGAAATTTTACTGGAGAAGAAGGTGAGGTCAGGTTCATCGGGATAGGTCCAATTGGGTTCGTCCGGACCAAAAACCCCACCGTCAGGGTCGATGAAGCTGCCGGAGGTGTCCAGTGGAAACTCGATGAGATGCACCGTGCTGAACGGTCCTTCCGGTCGGGAAGCTCCGTTGTTGTATACGGTGATGCCAAGGCCATCCTCGATGAATTGCGCATCGTGTTGACCAAAAAATTGTCGATCTTCTTGAGCACCCACACCGTAGGTAAGCGGATTGCCCCAGCGCCACAGAATGTCCCCGCCTCGGTTGCTCGACCCACCGGTACTCGAGGCTGCTTCTGCCGTTGTGGTGCTGTGATCAATTACCCAAACTTCATCCCAATTTCGACTGCTGAGCACAATTTCATCCCGTTCCGCATGGTAATCAATGCTGTTTACATGAAGCCAATCAAAGGCAGCGTCCTGGCCAATTCCCGGACCAACCACTTCTGCTACAGCACCATAATTCACGTCGAACCGATGCGGAAAATTAGCCGGTTCACCATAATGAGGAAGCGCTGCATTAAAATGCTGGATGAGATGATCCCAGGGGCTCCATGACCAAATGATTTCACTTCCACCGCCGGCCATGGGAGAGAGTTCTACGATTCGTGTGACCCACACCTCCTCTGGAGTGAGAAGGGGGTCGCGTCCGTTTGCTATGGCCTCCTCTGCCGTGTGCTTCTCCCACAAAATAGCGAGAATGTTTCCGTTGGGCATAGGGGCGATGTCATGGTGTTGATGAATGGATTCTGTGGCGAGTGTGTCGCTCCAAATCAATTCGCCATTCCAGTTGAACCGCTCAAGCATACCGCCGATTCCACCTCCTATGAAAGCTCCTGTGAGCAACTTGCGTGTGCGCAGCAGACTCCCATCTTCGAGTAAATACGCGCTGAGTCCGGGCCGCCCGTCGCTTTCCCATTGATTCATGGTGCGTCCGCAGCGGTCAATCAGATAAGTTTGGGTCGCTGAATTGGGACTGAAAAGCACATATCCACTGGAAACATCATCCGAAATTAAGGTTGTTCCCACGGTATTCTGGGCAGAGGAGGCAGCGGCCAGGAGCACTGTCATCGTCAGCACAAGCGTCAGTTCTAATCTGCATTGACGGCGTATATCAGTCGTTGATTTCATAGGGGTCGTTGATTAGAATTGATTGTTCGTTGGCACCTCTGTTAACGCTTCAAAGAGAAAATCGGGAATTGAGCGCATTCAACCAAGAAGGTTGTTGATACGTAGAAGATTGCGACATCTGACAATTGGACGCTTCCTTCATGAGGAGGTTTAATCGAATTTTATTCGATGAGGTGCTCATTTTGAACGTCGCTTGCCCAATGCGAACCAAAGAAGGACTCCTCCAATGCACGTAGCCGTCGAGATCAATTCAGCTTGTGTGAATGACAAGCCGAACCAATCCAGTTCGACATTGACACGAATTTTTTCAATGAGAAACCGCTCAGCTCCATTAAATATGCAGTACAGAGCGAATAGTCTTCCTGGAATTTGGA
>CAJQLF010000005.1 GCA_905479115.1 uncultured Flavobacteriales bacterium | reverse complement strand
TCGTCAGCGATTTATTCAATTTACAGGTGCTAGATCAGTTTCAATTTTCCATTAATCCAGATTATGTCGAAGGGGATTGTGAATTACGCTATCCAGAAGTGGTGGAGCATCGTGTTTCTGATGATGTAGCAATAAGGATGCGGGTCTACTGGCCCTGAGTCGTGTGCCTTTCTGAAAATTAATGCCGGTGGAATGGGAAGGCGACCCCTGCCTCATCGCAACGAAAGAAGGGCTGCAGCTTTTTGCTGATGCCGTTGTACGGGGTGTAGAGGTGAGCATCTTGACCAACAGCTTGTGCTCAACCGACAACCTCCAGGCGTTCAACTCCGCACGTTTCCTTGGGAGAGATTCTTTTCAACCCTATTTCCACGGAGCACCGAAATGCGGAACCCGCGAAATACCTTCGTGACATGCGCGCATACCACGAATTACTTGATCACCTGCTGACCCATGGTTCATTGCGGGAGGATCGCACCGGCACCGGCACCATTGGTTGTTTTGGTTACCAGATGCGGTTTGACTTGCAAGATGGCTTTCCGATGTTGACGACCAAAAAACTTCACCTTCGTTCCATTATCCATGAATTGCTGTGGTTTTTGCAAGGCGATACCAACATCCAATACCTGAAAGATAACGGCGTACGGATTTGGGATGAATGGGCGGATGAAAAGGGAGACCTCGGCCCGGTGTACGGGTATCAATGGCGCAGTTGGCCCAATCCGGACGGAAGTCACACGGACCAGATCACGAAGCTCGTGGAGCAAATTCGTACCAACCCTTATTCACGGCGACACGTGGTTTCTGCTTGGAATCCCAGTTTCATTGATGACATGGCCTTGCCGCCATGCCACTGCCTCTTTCAATTTCATGTGGAAAATGGCCGTTTGAACTGCCAGCTCTACCAGCGGTCTGCCGATACCTTTTTGGGTGTGCCATTCAATATTGCGTCCTATGCGCTTTTGACCATGATGATGGCGCAGGTGTGCGACCTTGAGCCGGGTGAATTCGTCCACACATTTGGCGATGTGCACCTCTACACCAACCACGTGGACCAGGCGCGCGAGCAGTTGACGAGAGAGCCACGGTCGTTGCCTAGTCTGTGGATGAACCCCGATGTGAAAGATCTATTTGCCTTCACCTACGATGATTTTAAGTTGTTGAATTACGACCCGCTTCCGCACATCAAGGCTGCGGTTTCGGTTTGACAGAATCACCCATGCGCATTTCCCTTATCGCAGCGGTTGCCCAAAATGGGGTTATTGGACGGGACAACGACCTCGTTTGGAAGTTGCGGGACGACATGAAGTTCTTTTCTGATACAACCCGGGGGCATGCGGTATTGACGGGCCGCAAAAACTACGAATCCATCCCAGAACGGTTTCGACCTCTTCCTGACCGATCCAACGTGGTGATTACGCGCAATGCGGCCTATGAAGCGCCCGGAGCACGGGTGGTTCATTCACTCGATGCGGCGTTGGATGTGGCGAGAGATGGGGGGGCTGAAGAGGCTTTCATCATTGGCGGGGGGCAGGTGTACCGCGAGGCGCTTGGTCGTTCAGATGTGGACCGCGTTCTTTTGACTCATGTCGCCGCGTCGCCCGAGGGAGACACGTTTTTTGACGTGACCGCCTTGGAGAATGGTTGGAAAGTCCGACCATTGGGCATTGAATTTGCCGCCGGCGACCGAAACGAATACGCGTTTCATATTGTGGAGTACACGAAAGACCGACGATGAATGAAGTCTATATGGGGGTGGAGCACATCACCGACCTCAACGGATACGATCACATGCTGTACTTGCTTGCGCTGGTGGCGTGGGCGAGCTTGGCGGATGCTTGGCGCGTGATTGTGCTGGCGACCGCCTTTACAGTGGGCCATAGTGTGACCTTGCTTCTGGCCGGGATGGGCTGGGTGCACCCCAATGGCATGTGGATTGAGTTTCTAATTCCGGTGACCATCGCACTCACGGCAGGGTGGAATCTGCGCCGCAATGCTGCAGCAAGTTGGAAAAGCCGATCGGGTATGGGGCTGACGTATGCGATGACGGTATTCTTTGGTTTGATCCACGGATTGGGCTTTAGTTCGTTCTTTCGGATGATGCGAGAGGAGGGGGAGAGCATCCTCATGCCATTGTTGCGATTTAATGTGGGTGTGGAAGTGGGGCAACTGCTGATTTTGGTGGGCGGTTTGGCCATTGCCTCCCTCGTCAGAGCTGTGGGCGTAACGCCAAGAGAACAGCAGGTTTTTGTTTGTGCTGTAACGGGGACAGTGGCCGTGCTGATGGCGCTTGAGCGGGTACCGTTTTGAGGAGACTTTCCATGGAATGGTATCTTCTAACAAAATTTGGACTTGATGACGAGGCGGGCCGCCCGGAATCCCATCCCTGTTCTTAACTTGGCATTATGGTACGTGCAGGCATGCTCTTCTTGATCAAGATTTACCAGCGGCTCCTGAGCCCACTGCTGGGATCAAACTGCCGGTTTCAACCCACGTGTTCCTCTTATGCCAAAGAAAGCATCGAAGTGCACGGTCCCTGGCGTGGAGGCTGGCTGGCGTTTCGTCGCATTGCTCGTTGTCATCCATGGTCTGAACCGGGTTACGACCCGGTTCCACCGCCTTCAAATTCTTCACAACTAAATCCTTGATTCATGCGTTTTTATCTTCTTCTCTCACTCACATTGGTCGCAAGTTTGCTTTCGAGCTGTGGTGAGCCAGCCGCAAGTCCCTCCTTGCAAAAGGCACGTGCTATCCACGCTCAATTGAACGAATTATCGGTAACGCTCCATGATGGCATGCAGGAATCGCTCGCGGTGGTAGAAACCCAAATCGAGGCCAGTTTGCAAGCTGGGGATTCAGCTTTGGCCATTCAATTGGCGCGATTAGAAAGCCAACTTGGGGAGTTGGACGTCCGCTTTCACGATTGGAATGCAACCGTTGTTGGAATTCCAGGAGATGCCTGCGATCACGACCACGGCGACCACGGCGACCACGAAGGCCACGACCACGGCGACCACGACCACGCCCACGGGAATGAACTGAGTTTGGAGGGCATGACGGACGCTCAAATATTGGAGATTCAAGAAGCTCTATTGGCAGAGCTTGGAGCGCTTCAGGCGCTCTTCGATTCCATTGGTTCAGCTGTTCCAGAAGCTGTCAACGAATGAAGCACGTCTTTTGGTTGTGCCTTGCGATCGCGAGCTTAACTCCAATCTCGGCTCAACGCCCACCGGACAATGTCCTCATCTTTGATGGCTACGGCCTCGGTTACCAACCCTGTGAGCCCTCCATCGCTGTTAGCCCCAAAAATCCCCAATGGCTCGTCGCGGGATCCATCCTCGATAACGTGCACATTTCGAAGGACGGAGGCTGGACTTGGAGCTCTTCCAAGCTCGAATCAAAGTACGGTGTGTTCGGGGATCCATGCATTGTGGCTTCACCTAAGAAAGACGTGTATTACCTTCATTTGTCCAATCCCGATGGACAGGCATGGTCGTCTGATGCCTTACTCGACCGCATTGTCATCCAGCGCTCGCGCAAGCCTGGTAAGCGTTGGAACCGAGGTGCGGGCATGGGACTCAACGGAAATAAGGACCAGGACAAAGAGTGGGCGGCGGTCAGTGTTGACGGATCGCAACTGGTAACATGCTGGACACAGTTTGATTTGTATGGAAGCCCCGAAGTTGCTGATAGCACGGTCATCCTGTGCAGCACGTCCAACCGCCGTGCCAAGAAATGGTCAGAACCGGTGCGAATCAACCGCATTGCAGGAGATTGTTTGGACAGTGACCTAACGGTCGAAGGAGCCGTTCCAGATATTGCTGCGGACGGCACGATTTATGTTGCCTGGGCACAGGCCGATACGATTTGGATGGATCGAAGTTTGGACGGCGGAGAGAGCTGGCTACCCCAGGACCTTCATGTAACAACGATATCGGGAGGCTGGGACCAGGAGGTGCGCGGTATTGGCCGTGCGAATGGCATGCCTGTCACTCGGGTCGATCGCAGCAATGGTCCGCACAGTGGAAGAGTATATGTCAATTGGACCGACAACCGCAACGGAGAAGAAGACAACGACGTGTGGGTGGTTTGGAGCGATGATGGCGGTGGAACTTGGACGGAACCGACACGGGTCAATGATGACCCGCCAGGTGCTCAACAATTCTTCACATGGATGGACGTTGACGATGTGACAGGGCACGTGCACATCGTCTTTTACGACCGCCGCGCCGCCAAGGTGAAACACCCCAACCCGGCCTCTCGCGGCTCGTGGAATACGGAGGTCTATGTGGCATCCTCCTCTGACGGCGGGGAGAGCTGGGAAAATCTAAAAGTCAGTGAAGAGTGGTTCCGACCTAATCCAAAAGGGTTCTTTGGGGATTATAACAACATCAGTGCTTACGACGGTGTAGTGCGGCCGATTTGGACGCGGAACGACGATGGCGTTCAAAGCATTTGGACAGCCATCCTCGACGGATACGTGGAGTGATTCGCTGGGGCGAAGACGTAGGGGCGAAAACCTTCGTTCGCGGGATGGCGATTTAAGCCATTCGGATCCGCTCGGCGACTTCGGCAAGTTGCTCTTGCGATCGCTCGAGCTTAGGACGCTCGAAATTGATGTCGGATACCGCGTTGAGTGGAATGAGGTGAACGTGTGCGTGAGGAACTTCGAGGCCGATGATGGCGACACCGACGCGTTGACATGGGATGGCAGTTTCGATTTGACGGGCTACGTCGCGGGCAAATAAATTAATTCGGCTCAAGAGCCCTTCATCGAGGTCAAAGAAATAATCGACTTCCGTTTTGGGAATGACGAGGGTGTGGCCATCGGCAAGGGGCTGAATATCCAAAAAAGCGAGAAACTCATCGTTTTCTGCGATTCGGTGACATGGGATTTCGCCGGCGACGATTTTACTAAAAATGGAGGCCATGATCGAATGTTTCGGTTAGGCTTTAGCCGCGGGTGATTTCCAAAATTTCAAACGGAATGATGCCTGCGGGAACCTGGACTTCCGCGATGTCACCGACGGCCTTACCGAGTAGGCCTTTCCCGATAGGCGAATCCACTGAGATTTTCTTCAGCGCGAGGTTCGCCTCGTTTTCGGCCACGAGGGTGTAGCTCACCTCAACGTTGTTTTTGGTGTTGCGAATTTTGACCGTGCTCAAGATGTACACTTTCGAGTTGTCAATTTTGCTGTCATCCACCAAGCGCGCGGAGGCTAGGGTGTTCCGTAACTTGGAAATTTTCGCTTCGAGCAAACCCTGGGCTTCCTTCGCCGCATCGTATTCCGCATTTTCGCTCAAGTCTCCTTTGTCGCGAGCCTCGGCGATTTGGGCAGAGATTTTGGGCCGCTCCACCGTTTCTAATTGGCGCACCTCGTCTTTCAGGCGCTGCAAGCCCTCTTCTGTAAAGTAGGAAATGTTGGACATGTCCGTGTGTTTTTGATCCAAGGACCGCGGTTAGGGATGCGGTCAAAAAAAGAGAAAACCCGATCAATTTCGGGCTTTCTCTTCCTGACTTAGAGATACAAAGGTATGAATTTCAGCTCAGAAGCAGTTCACATAGGTGAGGACTTCCAAGAAATCGACTTCGAATTAGATGGACACGTGAATGCCAATGCTATGATTCCCATTGAATGGGTTGGTCGCACGGTAGCCGTAATCGATGCCGATAATGGCTCCGTCTGTAGAGGCCGGAACATTGAGTGTAAAGCCGGCTGCAGGACCTGTAAAGGCGGTCGTTACGGTCTCGTCTCCGCCAATTCCGTCTTCCCAGAGGTAGCCGGCGCGAATTTCAAAGATCTCCTTGTGTGAGAACTGCACACCACCACCAAATTGATCTTTGGTGAAGGAATTTGAGATGAATTGACCCGTTAATGTTGCATTGAGCATTTCTGATTGATAGAAATCGTAACCAAAGCCGATGTTCACGAGAGAGGGCAATTCGTATCGCTCGCTGCGTTGAAGCATGGTCAGGGAGGTGGCAGTACCTTGAGGAGTAGCTGTGACGGTGAGTCCGTCTCCCTCAAAACGCATGGGAGCTCCTACATTCCGCAGAGCAATGCCAAAATTCAATCGGTCACCAGAGACATACCGAATGCCGGCATCGAAGCATATGCCCGAGGAGCGTACGTTGCTGATTGCTTCACTGACAATCCGCATGGTGATGCCTCCGTAGATGGAGTTGGAAAAGGCTTTTGAATACGTTACTCCGATGTTCGAAAACGCCGGAGAGAACGTTCCAATTCCGCCTTCTGGAAGATCTTCAGTGGTGATGGGAATGTCACCAAAACCCATGGTCATGACCGTCAATCCGAGGACTCCACCATCTCCGACAGTTGTTCCGAAACCAATAGCATTCAAAGAAATGCCAGAACCGGACAAGTACTGTGTGTTAGCAAAACGGAGTTCGTTCTTATTGATGAAAGCGAGTCCAGCGGCATTGAGGAAAGTTCCTTCGAGCCCGCTGGTAATGGCCATGTTGGTGCCGGCCATTCCGTTGGAAGCCGCCCATGGATTGATAAGTAGTTGACCTGCTCCAGCGGAGCCCGCTCGATCGGGGTTACCGGCCAAAACAGCCGTCGAAATCATCAAGCACGCTGCTACAGTTGAGGCGAGAATGGTATGTTTCATGTTCTTCATTTCGAATTCGAGTCTGATCAGAAATTATCCAAATCGGTTGGGCGCATGATGCCGAACCATTTGAGGGTCTTCTCACCGACATTCGGGACGTCGATGTGGATGATGTAGACGCCGCCCGCGATGGGGACGTTGC
>CAJQLF010000004.1 GCA_905479115.1 uncultured Flavobacteriales bacterium | reverse complement strand
GATGCTGATGTGAGCTCGAGGTCCATCATGCCGTTGCCTTTGCCTTCGAGCTTGGTCATCACGACGCCGCTGCCGTATTCCGCATGCTGAATCGTGCCGCCAGCCTCAGGGGCAGGGTTGTGAGGAATCCCGCTGTAAGACCGGATGGAACCGACGGCCGCCTTTCGAGAAGCTTTGAATTGAACATCTTGTCCCGTCCCTAGCACCGCGTCGTATGGCCGATAATCATTGTACCCATAGGCCAACGCCATGAAGTAGTAGGTCTTGTGGTTGACCAACCGGTTATCGCCTTGCGCAAACGCATCCGTCGTAACCCGCAGACTGTGAAAAATGCCTTCGTCCTGGCCATTGGCCATGAGGGTGGGTACAGGCAATTCCAACGAAGGATCAAAGTCATAGTTGATCACTTGCGTTATACCGTTGTTGATGTCACACTGAGCAATGAGCCGAGCGGCATTGATGTCGCCCAAATCGGCCGGACTCACGGCATTGTCCCGTAATTGGTAAATCTTGTATCCCTCAAAAACATAGCTGCGCTCCTCATCTGTGAGGACGGTGCCATCCTCCAATTCTGTCGGAATGGAGGGGTCCAACGCCATGTACTCTTCCCCGTAATTGTTGGAAAGCGGGTTGGCATTGGTCAAGTAAAGAATCAACTCATTCTCCAGTTCCTGAATGGTCATGTCCGGTGCGTCCGGTCCAGAAACAATCTCAAAGCAGTTGTCGAAAAGTGCCTGTGCCTTGTCGTCTGCCAACCGCAGCAATTCGACACTCTCAAACGGCTCTCCGCCCGTCGCACGCGCCCAGACCATGCCTACCGTGATGTTGTTGTAATCACCGGGCTCGAGGGTGAAGGGGCCTGCAGATTGCAAGAATAATCGATCTCCAGGTGGATTACCAGCGCCAACTTCTGTCCAGGGATCCACCTGAATACCCAATGTGCCCCATTGGTTGGGGTCCGTATCGCCTGGGAACATGTAATCTGCCGGAATCTCCAAGTTAGCTCCTGATGTGGGGGTCAATCCATCGCCGCCGTAAGCCATTCGCTGTCCATTTTTCCAAAATCCACGCATGTAGTTGTAGTACTGCGCAGCCAAAGTCGGCTGTCCATTGATGCCGAAATTCCAATTGTAATAAATGAACTTCCGCATTCCGTATCGTTCATTGTCTACGATTCCATCGCCGTAACCAATGCCAATGCCGCGGTAAGGAATGCCCAACGAATCAATGGCATCGGTAAACACATCCGTCAACGGGTTGTCAATGGAGTCGGTATCCTGATAAGGTCCCTCAAAAAAATCAACGCCCATGGCTGGCGGGTTGGACCCGTAGCCGATGGAATAACTCGTGGCTTCATCAAAGGCATCACCGTTGTAGCTGTAGCCCAAACCTCGTCGAACGTCCACACCCACATAATCGTCCACGTGGCCTCCCAAATCACAGTCGACCCATTGCGCGAAATACGTGTCTGTGAGCGTTTGGGTGCCCTGGTTGATCAAAACGTAGTTGTAAAACTGCATGTTGTTGACCTCATCATTCGTGGAAAAAGCAAAGGCCTGAGCACGGATTTCCATGCCGATGGGCTCGCCTTGAGATTCACTGTGAATGTTGCCTTTGTCATTGAAAATCCAATAGTACGTCTGGTCTCCATAGAGCGGTACTTGATCTTCTCGACGGCGCTCGGCACAATCAATCTCCTTCAGGAAATCATACCACGGGTAGTCCCCTGAGGAGGGGTCGTAGAAACCATTGCCATCGTAATCCTTGAATGGAGCCAGGTAATAGTCCTGATTCAAGCTAACGTTTCCATGAGCGGGATAGTCGAAGAAGTAAGACGGGATGGTGTATCCATTGGGAAATTGCTCCTCCAGGTCACATTCTGGATCTGCCACACAATCAAAATACTGCCGGTGCCGCATGGCATCCGCACGCTGGGAAATGGCAAAACGGTCGTATTGCTCACACGTTGCGGGGTCCACTTCCGCTGCTCCAGAGTTGGTCAGCGGTCCCGGCCAAAAATCATTGCCCACATTGCGGTACCGGACCGCGGCGAGTTTAAGCTGTTGGTCCGGGCTGATCCCGCCAAGCCACAAGGCCCCTCCGTAGACCACCGAAACACCTTCCTCCTTGGGCACCATGAACGCACCTTTGTCGATGGCACGGTTGTACCATAAAGCTCCCGCATTTTCGATAAGCGCACGCACATTATTCCATTCCAAATCCCGCAAGGCCGTGGCGGGTGCGCAGGCCTCTGCACGAATCTCAACTGCCTCATCTACATGGACTTGAGGAATGGGAAAGCCCTTCTGAAAAAGGGGTGTCCCAGCAGTTTGCTGCTGGGAGTAAATGGGCGAGACCATGGAGAGTGTCATCGCTAAAAGGGCGCAGGGTGCAGCGAACAAGGAGTGGATGAACAAGTTCATGGGTCGGGCTTGGACGAGCAAGATAATGAACCAAGGACAATTCTATGGAAATACCCTTAGCCAAATAAGAGCGGAACGTTCTTCAGCTCCGGCCCTTTGGTATATATCAACCAACCTTGTACCCGCGCTGTAGGATGCATGGAATGAATGGCTTCTGCATAGCCCCGAACTTGAGCTTCATGGCGGTCGCGCACGGCCCCTGTTTTGAAATCAATCACGTGCCATCCATCTTCAAGTTGGACCACCCGGTCCGGCCGCCCAACCTTTCCCTCACCCAGATGCAACGACCGCTCCGCAAAAACGACTTCTGGCTCCGAATGAAAAAATCGTTCGATCGCTTCATGATGAATGACCGATTCTATAACACGGACGATTTCCAACTGCTGATCTGAAGGCCAATTAGCGGTCTGTGCAATCTGAGATTTTAAAGCAGGCCAATCTGACGTTCGCTGCACTGAACCCAGCAGCCCATGCACGGCTGTGCCATATTGGCGAGCAGTCAATGTGCCCGTTGGCAACGGTTCAGACCAATGCGCCTTGGGGTGGGCGATCTTCTGATCGAATGCTTGTCCCAAAACCAAGGATGGATGAATTCGTACTGCAGTCGCTTCGTCCTTTTTTTGCTGCACTTTCCGGTCCTCTGTTCCAAAAGTTGAGCAATCTCCACCTTTAATTTCATTGCCAAATTCGGCTTGCCAACCCGTCCAAAGTAACTGGGGCAGCGTTTTGATTTCCATCCCCGCTTCCGGTGGTTTGTCAAATTCCAGTGCAATGTCCAGTCGTTCCACCGACCGGGTCATTGAAACATAGGCGACATTCAAGGCGTCCACGACGGTGCGATCAATTTCCTCCTGGCGCAGCGGTTCAAGCGGCGTCTCTTTCATGTCCGAATTACGCAGCAGAGCGGCCGGCAATCCAAATACCTCTGCATCCAGCATTACAGGTATTTCGTCCTTAAAGTGATCAATCTTTTCGGGGTGAAAAGGCGCTATAACCACCTTGAAATCCAATCCTTTTGCCTTGTGTGGTGTCATGATTTGCACGGAATTCACCCCTCCAACCACCCGAATGCTCTTGCGGTAACCGACCCGGTCCCATTGGCTCAGAAATGCCTTTAACGTCCCATTCCGCTGAGTGGCCACTTCGTGTGCCAATTCTAACATTCCTTCTGCATAGGCCGGAAATTGAGCACCCCATCCAAGCGCCTCAAAGCAATGTCCAACCATGCTGGTCAAAGGCGACGTTACACGATCCCAAACGTGGAGTTCAGGCGCGATCTGCGTAAATATGGCCTTCCGATCGAGCACCCCCTTTTCTCGGTCCTTCTGTTCTTTATCCTTCCACTTTTCCACTCGGTGATGACCTTCCAATAAGTCTGCCTCAGACACATCCGTGTGGATGGCACAGTAGCACTGTACGAACGTCAGCAAATGGACTGGGTTTTGGGGATCCAATACCGATTGCAGCAAAGCAATCACGCCTCTTGTTGCTGGATGTCGACCTAGGTGCAAGCTTTCGGATGTCCACGGTGTGATTCCGGATTCTAACAGGTACTGTGCTAAAGTCGCGCCATCTTTATTTCTCCTTAAGAGCACAGCAATATCGCCCAGCTCAAAATGATTGCCGCGATCAAGCGGTTTGACATAGGTGCGAGCGCCGTTTTTCTCTTGAATCCTTCCACCTGTATGATGAAGGATGCGCTTCAACACCCAATCGTTTCGTTCAACCAATCGCTCTGCGTTCACCGACTCTTCCAAAACTTGCAGGTGCACATGGCCATCGAACTCCGCAACGGCGGTTTGCTCCACATCGTCGTACAACGATTTTAAATTGGCCGGCAAATGGGATTGAATCTGCTTGAACCATCGGTTATTCCACTCCACGATTTTGCGGCCTGAACGCCGATTGAACACCAATTTCGCATGCTTTTCTGAACGACGCAAAGCTTCGGCGGCCCCTAAAAGCACCGGGCCTGGATCACCGATTAATCCCGGCAGCGCCTCCAATTGCTCATAATTTCCATTGCGCCAGCGATAGATGGCCTGTTTGCCATCGCCAACGACCATGCCCTTGTCACCCAGCGACATCAAATGCTCAAACAATTGAATCAAATTATGCCATTGGGTTATGGACGTATCTTGAAATTCATCGATGAAAATATTCTTGTACCGATTTCCGATGCGCTCGTAGATGAAGGGTGCGGGATTGTCTCTAACGATCGCTGAGATTTCCTGGTTGAGCGTGGAAAGCAACCGCACATTTTTCTCAAGTTGAACCGCTTGCAATTCATTGCGAATGAGTCCCAATGTTCCGATTAAACTGACGCGCTCTTGCAAATGCTCGCGTAACTTAAATTCCTCCCCCTCTTCGCCTGTGTAAAGGGCTGACCATGCCGCAATTGCTTCTTCTATGGCTGGAAGACATTCGGTAATCCGCCCAATCACATCATCATCGGCAGAGGACTTCCAGAAGGTGGCTTCGTCCATTTGACCTTGCAAGCGTTTACCAATGGATGCTTTTCGCCCCTTTTTTTTGCTCACTTTGCGCAACCAATTCGGTAAATCTCCGTGACAAAAATCTCCGTCCTCCAACCCCAACTCCTCCATTCGTTCCAATGCTGCTTTGGCTCGTGCAACGGGCACCTTTCTCCGGGTTCGCAAGAGCAGGTATTGCTCTTTGCGGAAGGCCTCCAGGGCATCAGGATGCCAAACCTCCGGGTCCAGCGCATCCAGCGCGTTCTGCATGTTTTCCTTGGTCACCTGCTTTCCAAAGGAGGTCAATTGGGTTCTGAAATTCGTGTTTCGCTCTTCATCCACCTGCTGACGAACAAATCCCTTGAGCAAGCGCGTCAGCGCCTCCTCTCCCGGCCGACCTACCCGGCTGAGCAGCCCGGAGACGGCTTCATCGATTAACGCCGCTTCATCGAGCTCAATTTGAAAGTCCTCTTGCCATTTAAGGTCCTTCGCAAACCCTCGGACCAGCCGATTCACGAAACTGTCGATGGTCATCACGCTAAAGTCCTCGTAGTGGTGCATCATGGACTCGGACAATGCCCGAGCTCGTGCTTCTAAAACCTCTGCCGAAATCGGTACAATTTGCATCAGAGATTGATGCATCGAACCGCTTCCTTCTGCAACAGCCTGGACTTCGCTCAAAATGCGGTCTTTCATTTCCTGAGCCGCCTTATTGGTAAAGGTGATGGCCAAAATATACCGGAAGTAACGCGGCTCGTTTTCCCATAAACAGTGGGCCAGGTAGTCCCGAACCAGCCGATAAGTCTTCCCAGATCCAGCCGAAGCTTTAACCATCAAAAACCCCTGCTTTTCAAACTTATCCTCCATCATTTTTAAGTTTTTCTGGCCTTCATGCAACGTCAGCCCAAATTAGGTGTCTTACTTTTGAGATACAACGCTCGCGCATGAAGTTCCAAACACCCCTTTGCACCATACTTATTTTGGGCATGACGGCTTCCTGTGGATTGTTCCGTTCGGAGGACATTGAGCCGATCCCTGGAACGGTACGCCTCGAAACAGCACTGCAGTGGAATGGGGAGAACTATGCGGTTGGAAACGTCACCGCCGATGCGTTTGGACACCCTTTTCGCTTAGATAATCTCCAATTGTACATGGCCCCGGTCGAATTTCGCTCGGAAGACGGTGAGTGGGTGAGCAGCGACGACGTATTCCTCATCGATTACGGCGAGCATGGCAAAAACTTGGTTCTGCCCTTGCCCGCCGGAGCATACAGTGCCGTTCGGTTTGGTTTGGGAATCCCCCCCGAAATCAACACTGACATTGATCCCGCATCTTACCCCAATGACCATCCGCTTAGTGTTTTGGGTTCCGCTGGTATGTTTTGGACGTGGTCATCCGGATACATCTTTGTAAAGTACGAAGGCAAGTTTGCCTTAGAGAGCGGCCAGCAATTGATTGAACCCTTCTCCTATCATTGCGGCACGGATGCAAGCTACCGCATGGTCACTCTTGAACTGGATAACCTGCTCAATATTCAAAGCCATGAAGTAACAGCGGCAAGTCTGAAGCTGGATGCGGCAATGGCGTTGATGAGCGAAAATGACAGCATCAATGTCGAATTCGATCCCGTCACGCACAATGCAGGAGGGGATAGCCTGGGTGGGCGCATGATGGATTTTCTGGTCCATGCATGGTCAATCGAAATTCTCTAATGGTACGTTCGCGCTTCCCATTCGTTTTGGCTGCGCTAGCGGTGATGGTCACCACAGGGTGCGACCGGTGCGCGGAATCCGGTTGTGATACGCCCGATTGCAATCCAGCAGCGACACCTTACGAGCTGGAGATTCCGCCATTTTTCCCTCCAATGGACATTCCACAAGACAATCCGCTCACCGTGGAAGGAATTGAACTGGGACGACTGCTTTTTTGGGAGAAAGACCTCTCTGCAGATGGATCCATGAGCTGCGGATCCTGCCATCTCCCCGAGGCAGGTTTTGCCGATCCCAATCCGTATAGCACGGGGATTACAGGATCTCAAGGTGTGCGCAACGCCATGGCGCTTATCAACATCGGCTGGGCTCCTTCGTACTTCTGGGACGGACGAGCGCTGACGCTGGAAGAGCAAATTCTGGAACCCGTTTCACATCCCGATGAAATGGCCCTGCCGTGGGCGGATGCAGTCGATCGCTTGCAAGCAACAGAAAGCGAGGTCAATGCAGCCATTAACTACCCCGATTTATTTGAAGTCGCCTTCACCGACCGAATCATCAGCCCAGAACTCGTTACAAAGGCCATCGCCCAATTCCTGCGTACCATGGTTTCCGCTGATTCGAAATTTGACCAATGGCGAAGAGGTGAATTGAGCCTGACCGACGACGAATTTGCAGGGTACGAAATGTTCCTTCGCGAAGGGGGAGATCCCGAAACCACGCCCGGAGGCCAATTTGGTGGTGATTGCTTCCATTGCCATGGAGAGGCCGGATTGCAATTCAGTGACTACTTGTTTCGAAACAATGGACTCGACAGCACCTTCGTTTCCGATGCGGGACATGCCAGTGTCTCGGGCAATCCCCTGGATTCTGGGCGATTCAAAACTCCAACACTTCGAAATGTAGCATTAACCGCACCCTATATGCACGATGGGCGGTTCAGCACTTTAGAGGACGTCATTGATCACTACAATTCAGGGGGGGTACCCTCCACGACGGTGGATCCTTTCATGAAGTATACGACCGGAGGATTGGCATTGAACTCCATGCAAAAGAATCAACTTCTGGCTTTTCTTCACACGTTGACCGACACGGCCTTTGTTTCAAATCCTGAATTCCTGGATCCCCATTGAAGGCGAATCTCACTCGGAAGTTGCTTGCATCCGCCCAGAGTCGCAAGGAGATTCGGCGGCTTTTCGCAGGTTGGAAAAAGCAACGCCCAAAAGATTTGGATACGCGATTTCATGCAGCGCACGAGGAGGCGTTTGAACAAATCGATTGCTTAGATTGCGCCAACTGCTGTAAAACGACAAGTCCCATTTTCAAAGAGCGTGACATCGTTCGTCTTGCAAAACACCTCAAGTTGCGGGTGTCCGATTTTTCCAAAAGGTATCTGCAGCGCGATGCGGATGGTGATTGGGTTCTGCAATCAGCGCCTTGTCCTTTTTTGGATGGCGAATCCAATCGGTGTTCCGTTTACTCAGAACGACCTCAAGCGTGCCGCGAATTCCCGCATACCAACCGCAAAAACATGCATGCGATTTTGGACATTACCGAACAAAACGCCCATTTGTGCCCTGCAGTTGCCACAATGGTCGCATCCATACTTCAGGAGGTAACCGACTGATAAATAAGTCTTCAATAACTGCAACCTAAGCGAGTAAATGCCGTAAAAGTCGGGTATGATCCGCTTATTTATCATAACAACTGCTTTGGTTTTGGGCATGATAATGCCTCAATCCTCCTGGTCACAATGCGCTCAAGTGCTTGATGACGAGGGATTTGCAACAACAACACCGGTTTGGAACAGCTGCAACGACGGTTCCCAAACGCTGAGTATTCAATCGTCCACTTCCTGGACAAACTTGCTCATCGATTGGGGAGACGGAAGCCCCATTGAGGGCTTCGGCGAGTACAATTCCACGGATACTCCTGTGGAACACAGCTATACCAGCGGCGAATCTGTGTACACCGTTACACTCAGTGAAGCCGATGGCTCATGCTCATTGGAAGGTCAATTTTATGCCTCTGCGCCGGCGAGTGATTTTTGGAGCAGTTCAGAAAGTGTTTGCGAGGGGACATCCGTTCAGTTCCACCAGGAGACCACCGGTGTGAATTACCAGTGGAATTTCGGAGTTAATTCGAATTTCCTAAACACCTCCACAGGGCACGTGAGTTTTACCTTTCAAAACCCCGGAACTTATGAGGTGCAGAGCGTCATCGCTTACCCCGGAACAAACGGTGCATGTACAGACACTTCGAGCATTGAGATTACCGTTCTGCCGAAGCCCGAGATCGACATGACCCTCTCCGCTACACAAGGATGCGGGAACCTGACGGTTTCTGGCAACGTGGCAGCGGCTAACTCCTATCTCTACGTATGGTCTTTCCTCCCAAGTCCTTCATTCCAATCAGGTATGAACTTGGATCCGATTACTTTCGATACAGCAGGAAACCACCCCATCTCAGTGGCTGTAACAGGCGTGAATGGGTGTCAATCCACGGCTCAGCAAATTGTGACGGTTCACCATCAGCCTGTCGCGGATTTTACATTCGACAATGCGTGCTTTGGAGAAACCACTTCGTTCTTGGACGCCTCCACTGCACATTCTAGCACGGACATTACCGGATGGTACTGGCAGTTTGGCGATGGCGGTATTAGCTATGAGTCTAATCCCGAGCACGACTATGCCTTTACTGGCGATTACAATGTGAGTTTGACTGTGACTACACCGCAGTGTTCTGCTTCAACGTCTGAGTTTGTGACAGTCAACCCCCTGCCTACGGTTTCGGCCATGGCAGATGTGGTGAGCGGCTGTTCTCCGTTGGATGTAGAATTTTCAGCAGAAGGATCTTTGGCTGCATCCTTTGATTGGACCATTGACGGAACGAACGTGAGCGGACAAACCGTGAACGCAGCGATTGAAACAGCCATCGGACAATCCGATGCACATTCCGTATCCGTTGAAGTGACATCCGCAGCCGGATGTGTCGCAACGGATGAAATCCTCATCACTGCATATGCCGCAGCTGAAGCTCAAATCAGCCCAGCTGCCAATGCCGGTTGTGCACCTTATGGGGTGAGCATTGAAAACGAATCTCAAGGCGCCATTGCTTACGAATGGTTTGCGGATGGATCGTTCATTACGACAAACTCTGTATGGGATGGTGTTTTGGAAAATACCTCCAATACCATCCAGAGCCAGACAATCGAACTGGTCGCTCATACCGTTCAAGGATGCAATGACACGACTTCGACGACCATTCAAGTATACCCAGAAGCCGACTTTACGTTTGACTTACCCAACGACACGGCCTGCTCCCCATTGGAATTAACCATGCCGATCATGGAGGACGTGAACTCCTTCACATGGAATTTTGGAGGTGGAAACACCAGCGCCGAACAAGCACCTACCCTTCTTTTGGAAAATACCAATGGCGGGTTGATGGGGACGTCCATCACATTCACCGGTATCTCTGTATTTGGGTGCCTGGATTCGCATACGGAAACCGTCTATGTTCGTCCCCAACCCATCGCAGAGTTTTCTTCCGACATCACGAGTGGTTGCGAGCCCATGGTGGCCAACCTCGAAAACATCAGCAGTGATGCCGATTCCTATGTTTGGAACTTTGGTGATGGTATCACCGATGACGGATCTTCCGCTTCTCACGCGTTCAGCACAAGCGGTGCCGACATTGAAACATTTGACATTACGCTTACGGCGATAGACGACTTGGGGTGCACAGACTCCGACACCTTGACTGTTACCGTTTATCCGGCAGCGGACTTAACCCTTGAATTGGGCGTGGAGAGCGCGTGCTCTCCATTGCAATTGACAATGCCTGAATTTCCTGGGATTCAAAACTTCACGTGGGACTTTGGCGACGGAACGACTTCAAACGAAACCAACCCCGTTCATGAATGGAACAACGATTCTGATGTATCCAACATGTTCATTGTCAGCGTTTCGGCTGAAACGGAATTCGGATGCGGTGGTTTTGCAGTTGATTTGGTCCATGTCAATCCACAGCCGATAGCTTCATTCACGGCAAGCACTGTGAGCGGCTGTGAGCCTTTGGAAGCGGATTTTTTGAGCACGAGTACATCGGCGACGGAACTGACCTGGATGTTTGAAGATGGCACGACCTCATCAGGAGAAGCCGTAGCACATGTATTCGAAACCCTGGGAGTCGACGCCACTGAAATCGTGACATTGATCGCGACACATGAATTGGGATGCACAGACACCTTCACGGAGAACGTTGAGGTCTTTGCCGCTGCGGAGTACACTTTGGAACTGACCGCTGACTCCGTTTGCTCTCCTTTAACGTTGGTGATGCCTTCGATTGATGGAGCCCAAAACATGGTTTGGAACTTCGGAGATGGAACGACCTCTACCGAAACCACTCCATCCCACACGTGGAACAACTCCACTGGGGAATTGATGAGTGCGACTGTTTCGTTGGAAGCAGAGACCGCCATGGGCTGCGCCGGCACATCGCAAGCGACCGTCCACATTAAGCCTCAACCAATCGCTGACTTCACGGTCAATTTCGATGAAGGCTGCGAACCCTTGGTGAGCACATTCACCAACCTCAGCGCATTGGCTGACACATACGACTGGGACTTTGGTGATGGTACAACGGATCACACCTTGAACCCCACCCATGCATTCCAGACGAACGGAACCACATCTGCATTCGAGGTAACCCTGACTGCGCACGACAATTTGGGATGCGCTGATACGGCGACGAAGGAAGTCAATGTGTTCCCTGCCGCTGCATTTACTTTGGCCTTGGCTACTGACACTGTTTGTTCTCCTTTGGAGCTTTCAATGCCCACCATTCCTGGGGCTCAAAACATCCTTTGGAACTTTGGAGACGGATCTACTGGCGTCGGTCAAAATGCGAGTCACGTTTGGACCAACACCGGCGATGAATTAATGACTGCGACAGTTTCCTTTGAAGCAGTCACATCAAACGGTTGCATCGGCTCAGCATCCACCGCGGTGCACATCAAACCACAACCGGTGGCGGACTTTACGGTGGATATTGCCGAGGGATGCGCTCCGCTGTCTGTTCAATTCAACAACACCAGCACCCAATCAGATTCCTTTGCATGGAATTTCGGAAATGGTGCTACTTCAGGTCAGGTCAATCCAAACCAAGCATTCACTGCACTGGATGCTACGGAGGTCTTTGAAATTACATTGACTGCGACCCATGCACTGGGGTGCTCCAGCACTTCAAACCGCGAGATTACAGTATTTCCAGCAGCTGAATTCACATTGGCCTTGACCACTGACAGCGTATGCTCTCCCCTCGAATTGACCATGCCCGCCGTACCTGGTGGCGAAAACATCACATGGGATTTCGGCGACGGGACCAATGCGACAGGTCAATCTCCAACGCATAGCTGGATCAACGAAACCGGTTCACTGATGAGCGCCGTTGTCTCGTTCAACGGAGAAACTGCTGCTGGCTGCGCTGGCTCGGCAAGTGCCATCGTTCATATCAAACCACAACCTGTGGCGGACTTTACGGCTGACGTACTGGCCGGATGTGAACCATTGGACAATGCTTTTACAAACAACAGCGTGAACGGCGACCTCTACATTTGGAACTTTGGCGACGAGTTGATCCCGGGCATTGTAAACAATGCGCCGACGGTTGAACACACCTTCTTCGCTGGAGCTCCAGACGCCATCAGCACATTCGATGTGACCCTCGTTGCCATTGATGAATTGGGATGTTCGGACGAACGCACCATTGCCGTTGAAGTGAGCCCTGCTCCTGCGTTTGAATTGGCCTTGGAAACCACCGAGGGGTGTTCCCCTTTGACCCTGACCATGCCCGAAATGGAAGGCGCCACGAGCACCTACTGGGTATTCGGTGACGGCACCATGTCCAACGAAGCAACACCCACGCATAATTGGGCCAATGGCACCAACGAACAGGTTACACAAACCATCGATTTTCAAGGTTTCAACAGCTTCGGATGCGAAGGCACTGCCTCAGCGGAAGTGAGCATTAACCCGCAGCCTACGGCCAACTTTAACCTTTCTGAGGAAGTCGGTTGCGCGCCGTTAAACGTAGAGCTCACGAACAACAGTATCCTTGCCGATGCGTTCACGTGGTCCTATGGAGACGGTTCAAGTGCGGATCATACTTCCCTCGATGCACACGTATACACCTTTACTGGAGAAGATGAAGCCACGGATTACAGCATTTCATTGACCGCCACCCATGCACTGGGCTGCACGGATACCCATGAAAAAACAGTAACCGTACTTCCAGCGGTCATCGCCGATTGGGCAGGATTGACAGAAGGCTGTGCTCCGTTCAATGGAGAATTCACCTACACCGGAACACCGACTCCGCAAATCTCTTGGAGTGTGGACGGGGCAACTGTAGCGGTGAGCGATGCGATGAGCCAAAACTTCCCCGGCAGCGCTGGCGAGGATCAATCGTATACGATCAGCGTAGAAGCTATATCGGCAGACGGATGCGCAGGGAGCAGTGACTTTGAGGTTACCGTTCACCCAGCACCCGTGGTGGAATTGGCCATGTCTTCCGATGCCACGTGCTCGGGAGAAGAATGGAGTATCCTGCACAACGCTCAGTTCGCAGACAGCACAAGCATAGAGATCAATGGTATCGGCACCTGGATAAATCCAACAATGGAGTTGATTCAGAACACGGTCAACGCGACGGATACAGATGTAGTGACCACCGTCCTCTTGACTGCCCATACCTCCTTCGGATGCACGACTTCTGCATTTGTTGAACACACCGTGCACCCTGATGTTACGGCTGCCTTCGAGGCGCCGGAAAGCTCATGCACGCCCTTGCAAGGAGCGTTCACGAACAACTCAGTTCACGCAAGCGGTTCGTTTGCCTGGAATTTCGGAGATGGCACCACGTCCGACCTCGAATCTCCCGTCCACACCTTTGACACCCAGTCCTCGGAAGACGAAGCCTTCGTCGTGACGTTGATTGCCACCAGCACAGCTGGATGTGCGGATACAACAGCGCAAACGGTTGCCGTTTGGGGTGCACCGACTGCGGAGTTATCCATCAATGAAATCGAAGGGTGCTACCCCGTCGATGTTACTTTTCACAATGCCAGTGAGGGAAATACGATCACTGCATGGAACTACGGCAACGGAGAAACAAGTTTGATTCAAGACTCGGTGCACACCAAGACTTTCTTCAATCCAACCGAAGAATTGATCGTGTACACCGCTTCCATCACAACAGAGAACGAACACGGTTGCGAGGCGACCGATGCCGTGACCTTCGAAGTCGGACCGTACTTGAATGCTCAATTTGATGTTGTCGCTCAAGGATGCACACCGGTCGAGGCAGGCTTAATTAATCAGTCTGCAGGAGCCGCCGGATTCATCTGGAACTTCAACGACGGCAGCGCGCCTTCCAATGAAGAAGCACCGCAGCACACGTTTGTCAACACGACCAACGAAGACGTGACGTACCAGGTTGAATTGATCGCAATGAGCGCATACGGATGCGCCGACACGGTCTCTGTGGGTGTCGAGGTTTACCCTACCCCAACGGCAGACTTTAGCGTCAGTCCTTCGATTCAAACCTATCCCAACACGACCGTGGGCATCAACAACTTGAGCCTGGGATCGAATAGCGCCGTGCAAAATTGGAGCTTCGGAGATGGCGATCAAATTGCAACAGATCAGCCTGTTTTCCACACGTATAATTCGTGGGGATCCTACAACATCACAGTTGTGGTGGACAATGGCTTTTGTGCCGACGCACATTCCGAGCAGATCACCATCCTGTCACCCCATCCGGTGGCCAGTTTCACAGGAAGCGGTTCTGGTTGTGCCCCATTGTCGGTCGATTTTGAGAATCACTCGAACCACGGTGCTCAGTATATCTGGGACTTCGGAGACGATGTCATGACATCGGAGGAATCGCCTTCGCATGTATTCACCCGACCGGGAGTCTTCCACGTATCTCTGACCGTTATTGGCTACGAAGGCCAGGAGGAACAGGTCATTCACTACGGTGCTGTCGAAGTGTTCCCATCGGCGTCTGCGGCATTCGTGAACAGTCCGACCCAGGTCGTCGTTCCAGATCAGCCGGTCGACTTTGTCAACCTCTCTGACATGGATGCAACGGAGTTCTTTTGGGATTTTGGCGACGGCAACGTGAGCACAGAAGAAAACCCCGTGCACTTTTACACGGAGCCTGGAAACTACGACGTGACATTGACCGCCAATAACAGCTTCAATTGTCCCACGACTTACTCGTTAGAACATGCCGTGGAAGCCATTGCCGGTGGATTCATGGAATTCCCGACTGCCTTCACCCCCAACACCGGTGGATCGAACGGCGGATACTATGACCCCGCTGCGTTGGACAACGATGTGTTCCACCCGCACCACATGGGCATTGTAGAATACGAGTTGATTGTGTTCAACAAATGGGGTGAATTGCTTTTCCGATCAACAGATCCCTATATCGGATGGGACGGATACTTCCAAGGCCGCATCGTGCGACAGGATGTATACGCCTGGAAAGCAATGGCCACATTTAGCAACGGATACCGAACCACTCAAGCGGGAGACGTAACCCTCATCAAATAAACCTCTATGTATAATTCGAATACTCCACACGCTATGAAAGCGATTTATATACTCTCCATTGCATTGGGATTGTCAGCAGGACAATCTTGGGCTCAGGATTTACGATATACCCAGTACAACGCCATCCCCACCAGCATCAATCCTGCCTTTGCAGGTTCATTGGATGAGGCTAGGTTGGTAAGCGTCTACCGGAATCAATGGGCGGCCATGCCCGGCGCTTATGTCGGATGGCATGTGGCTGCTGACTGGTACAACCGCAACTTGAACAGCGGCTTTGGCATCTTGTTGAGTCAAGAGGAAGCCGGAGCTGGCGGGTTGAGCACCACGCGAATTGCAGGTCAATATGCTTACGAAATCCCATTGGGTAACGGGTGGCGTCTGCGCCCGGCGTTGCAGGCAGCTTTGGGAAACCGTTCCATTGACATGCAACAATTAACCTTCGGAGATCAGTTGATTCGCGGCCCTCAAATTTCGACTATTGAAGACCGACCAAGCGTTTCGCGTCACTATTTCGATTTTGCAACAGGATTTTTGCTCACGGGCAGGTACACCTGGTTGGGCTGCTCATTTGATCATTTGAATAACCCGAATGAAAGCTTGAACACCACCTACATTGATCCAATGGATGTCAAAACCTCGGTTCATGGTGGATGGCGCATGCCCCTGGTGGATTATATGCGCAATAAGCACCATGGAGATTTGGTCATTGCATTCAATTACATGGCGCAAGGTCAATTCGATCAACTCGACCTCGGTGTGTACTATGACACCTCACCATTGAGCTTTGGCTTGTGGTACCAAGGATTGCCTTTTGGTCACACCATTGAGGGTGGAAACGACGTCGATGCGGTCAGCGCAATTGTAGGCTACGGTCATGAAAATTGGAAAGTGGGGTACAGCTATGACATTACCCTGAACAAATTGGGCTTGTCCACCACGGGTGGAAGCCATGAGCTGGTGCTCTCTTACACTTGGCAGACGCAACAACGCAAGCGTCCTCAGTCGCCGCGTTACTTGCCATGCCCTGTTTTCTGATAGTTTAGCGGATCAGAATTCACAAGCCTGCCCGGTTTTCGATGCATTGCACCGGAGACCGGGCATGTGCTTTTAGCCTTGAATTTGATTGACCTCCGGCTCGAGCTGAACTCCAAATTTTGTCTGAACATCCGCAATGATGTCTTGAGCCAGCGACCAAATTTCTTGCCCCGTTGCACCGCCATAATTCACGAGCACGAGTGCTTGTCGGTCATGCACACCGCACCTGTTTCTTCGGTGTCCTTTCCAGCCTGCCTGATCGATGAGCCACCCCGCTGCCAGCTTGAATCTGCCATCTTCCAGGGGATAATGAACCACGTGGGGATGGTGCTGTTTCACGCGGTCAAACAGCACGGAATCCAGGATGGGGTTTTTAAAAAAGCTGCCAGCATTACCCAAAACGGAGGGATCGGGAAGTTTGGATGTTCGAATGCGCATGACCGCCTCAGCCACGTCCCGATGCGAAGGCGATTCCACATTACACGCCTGCAGTTCTTGCTGAATGGCTCCGTATTCAGTTTGCAAAGGAGCCTCTCGATCCAATCGAAACGCCACGCGAACAATCACCCATTGGTCGCGCTCCGCTTGTTTGAATATGCTGTCTCTGTACCCAAATTCACAGCGGGCAAAATCAAACCGTTCCAACGCTCCCGTTTCCTGGTGAATGGCCTCTAACCAGAGAAAACGATCCTTAACCTCTACCCCGTACGCTCCGATGTTTTGCATGGGTGAAGCCCCGACAGACCCTGGAATGAGCGCCAGGTTTTCCAACCCATTCCAGCCCTCATCCAACGCATGCATGACCCACTCATGCCAGCCTTCACCTGCTCCGACCACCACATCCAATTCACGCCCGTCATCGGACAAAACCTGAACACCCTTCATGGCCATTTTGAGCACCAAGCCATTCCAATTGTTGTGCAATAAAACATTGGAACCTCCCCCGAGCACAAGAAGTGGCAACTCCGCCTCGCGGGTCTGCTCCAGCACCCAGCGCACATCCGCGTCCGATTCAACTTCCACCGCTCGTTTCGCTGTAGCATCCACCCCGAAGGTCGTATTGGCTTTGAACGACCAATCACTCAAAACCTGGGGAATATTTTCCGCATCCTCCGAACCCGTTCTTCGCGCAAGACTTACTTGCCATTCCTCCTGCGAAATCGCTTTGGCCTCTCCTTCCTCGTGCAACAACTCCTGAATCCATTGATAACGCGGATAATCAGACGCATAGTGCTTGTGAATCAGCCACTTGGAATCACCCATAGGCTGCCACTCCATCACATGTCGAGGCCCCTCGATGGCATACAGGGTATCGGCTCCAGCTAATTTTCGGAAACAGGGGAATTTCATCTTCATCTCCAAGGTGCAAGTTCGGCACCCGGTTGGAAACAAACGTCCTCAGGATGCGTTGTATTTTTGAACAACGTCGATCGCATGAGTAACTCTTCCACCCCACCGTCCCGACGTCCCGGGACACTCGCCATCAATCAAGGCCGTTCTTCTGCCTCGTCGGGGCAATGGGAAAGCGCCTTAGCAGCCTATGATCAAGCGCTGACAGCCGATAAAACCTGGACCCTGGACCCCGACTTTTTGAACGACCGCGCCGTAGCCTTGTTCCAGAATAAGCGGGCCGAAGAAAGCTTGGACTTGCTCGACCAGGCCATTCAACTGCAACCGGATTATGGATATCGCTATGCAGCGCGGGGCTGGATGAAACAGGCCATGAAGGACATCCAAGGCGCCATCTCCGACTACGAAAAAGCCATTGAGTTGGACCCCGATGATGCCATCACCCTAAATAACTTGGGCTTACTAGAAGAGCAACTCGGCCGCATCAAGTCCGCCAAAGAACGGTTTTCCATGGCCGACGCCGTAGACCAAGAACTAACAAAAAATCAAATCGATAAGGCCCCTCCGGCGGCAAGCAAGGAACCTCCATCTTCGGTTACCCTTCCCGAACGAACTGCTTGGGCTGAGATCACCAACGCCTTATTCACGGTCAAGGGCCGAAAAGAATTCCTTGATTTCCTGCGCAACGGGTTTAAATTGAACGGTTGAATCACCCGACGATTGAAAATTAAACCTTCCTTTCTTGATGAGCTAGCCCAACAAGTTCTGAAGCAACCGCGTCCCGAAGCGTGCTTGGTCATCTTGCCCAGCCAGCGGGCAGCTGGCAAATTTGAACGCGCATTGGCTCACCGCATGTCAGCGGCTGGTTGGATGCCGCGCATTGAAACCTTAGGAGCGACCATTCAGTCTCATACGTCATGGACTCCGCTCGTTGGCATGGAGTCCTTGGCTTTGCTGTATAAAACGTGGCGTGATTTACCTGAAGAGGACCAAGCTACAAAGCAATCAAAGGGAGAAAAATCCTTTCAAGCGTTCATGCCTTGGGGACAAATCGCTCTGCGTGATTTCAATGAGATTGATCAGTATCTCTTAGACGCACAAACAGTTTTTCAAAACCTCTGCGACATCGAGGGCATCGAAGATTGGAGCTTTGGCGATCCCGAAACACTGACAGACGGACAGGTGGCTTTTTTGAGGCAGTACCTCCAACTGGGCGAGCTGCACAAGGCGTTTTCAAATCAATTGGAATTGCGCCAGCAAGGATATTCTGGACTGCTCGCACGCAAAGCGGGTGAATCACTGAACAAGTTGCCTTACGACCACGTCTTTGTGGCGGGCATGAGCGCTTTGACCCGCGCCGAATCAGCATTTTTGGGGCGCTACTCTAAATCGCAGCAACTCACGTGGGTTTGGGATGCGGACACGAGCTACGTCAATCATGCTGAAGTCGAGGCGGGACTGTTTATTCGAGCGCATTATAAAAACCGGTCTGCTTCTTACCCTTCGCTCCCCAATCGCCTAGCGCTCTCGCCTCCTTCCGTGATAGAGGTGAATTGCAGCAGCGCGGTTCTTCAGTGCCAATACATTCGTGAAGCCGTGGCCAAGCTGAGCAAAGAGGAGCGTGCGCGAACGGCCATTATTTTACCCGATGGCAGCCAACTCCCGCTGCTGCTTCAATCCCTGCCTGAGGGCCTGCAAGACCATTACAATGTCACCATGGGCTTAAGTTGGAGCGATACGCCGGCCCGAAGTTTTCTTCGGACGTTGCAGCAAGTCCTTGGACGCAATCGAGGAAGTTTGCATCACGATGACATCCGAAACCTCTTGAGTGAACCGCTCTTGATGCAGGCGCATTCTGAGCTAGAATTTCGCACAGACGCCAGCAACGTCCTGAATCGAATGGCCCAAAAGAAGTGGGCTTGGATTTCGCGAAACCAACTGAACGAATTGTCCAATGGGCCGGTACAAGCCTTTTTCACCGGATTGGATGCGCTCTATACCCCGGACACTGGGAAATGGTTGGAATCCCTTTCAGCATGGACACAAGAACTCGGATCGCTCCTTGAATCAAGCACTTCAGCCGATCCCTGGGCCGAAGCGGGATGGGAGAAAGTCATCCAAGCGGTGGGTGTAGCGCTTCAATTCGAAGCCCGCCATGGAATCCTACAGGATAGAGAAGATGCATGGAGTTTCTTGTTCAATGGCCTTCAAAGCGAGCGGATTGATTTACTCGGCGAACCAGAGGAAGGCTTGCAGATCATGGGGCTCATTGAATCAAGGGCGCTGGATTATGACCACGTTTTCATCATGGACTGCAACGAAGGCACGCTGCCCAAGTCCGCTCCGCCAGACAGCTTTATTCCATTCGATTTGAGGAACACTTGGGAACTGCCAGGCAGGCACGAACGCGAGGCCATCTTTGCATATTACATGTACCGGCTATTGAACCGCAGCCAAGAAATCCATTTCTTGTACCGCGGGCAGGATGAGGCGTCAGAAAAGAGCCGGTACCTCCTTCAATTAGAACGGTCTTTCCGTCCGAATGGGAAAGACTTGCTCCCTCTCCAAAAAAAAGAAGTCCACGCACCTGTGCCAGCAAAGCGGCCAACCATCCAAGCCCTGGATTGCGGAACATGGAGTCAAGAAAAGTTAGTGGGTTGGTCTCGAAAGGGCATCAGCCCATCAGCGTGGAATACCTTCATGGCCTGCAAACGGGACTTTTACTATAAATACCTGCTGCAACTGCACGAACAAAAGGAGATCGAAGAGGAGATGACGGCCAGTACTTTTGGAACCGTCGTCCACAAGGTACTGGAAGTAGGTTTGGGCAAATTAACAGCCAATCCCCTCCGCCAATCCGATCTTATTCAATTGAAGCAAGATGTATCGAAGCTGCTCGAAGATTCAGTTTCGTCTGCCTTTAATCTATCGCTAACAGAAAGCGGTGAGAACTACCTGCATTTCGCCATGGCCGAGGCCACCCTGAATAAACTCATCGACGTCGAAATCCAGGAGTTGGATGGCTCTCGGCACCGCCATGTCCAATCTGTTGAGGAGTCCTTATCCCACACATTCGAAACCGGCCATCCAACGTTTCCACTTCTTCGCTTGCGCGGAGAAGCTGACCGAATTGACCGAGAGGATGGTGCTGTTGTCGTCACAGACTACAAAACAGGCAGTGTCAAGTCCAGCGAATTGACGTTGAAAGGAGATTGGACCGAAAAACTCGCCTCAGGAAAAGCTGGAAAGGCCTTGCAATTGCTCATCTATGCAGCGATAGCTCTCGAAACGTTGGGAGACAACAACTCCCGCCTCCCTGAAGTGCAGCTGGGCATCCGATCGGGAAAAAATGCCAAAGTAGGGTTGCTGTCCTTGACCATCGATGGCCGTCGGGAAATCACGCAGGAAGATGCACGCATGTTGCTGGAGTGGCTCATTCAGCAGCTGGAAACCCATTATGCGGATACGCCGCACGTTGAACACAATGAAGGCGCTCTTTACTGCAATTATTGTGCTGTTTTGGACCCTCCTACGACATACTTTAACTGATCGTGGGAGTCATTGCCAAACAATCGAGTTATGCAGCCATTGCGTTAGGCGTGGGGTTGGTCCTCGGCGCGGCCAATAACATGGCAGTTCTGCCACGGGCATTCGAAGGCAAGGAAGAAATTTGGGGGTTGGTCCGAATCATGACTTCTTGGGGGGTGATTTGTGCCGCTCTCGCAACCTTAGGAGCTCCTGGAGCCATCGTCCGCTTCCTCAACCGATATTCCGACAAGGAAAGAGATAAGGCCCTCAATTCAATTTTGGCCATAGCGTTAGCGGGACTGACCCTGACGTTGGGAACCATCTTAACATTCGGCGAATACTGGGTGACAAAACTAGACCCAACCCATGCAGACTTGTTAACCGCGCATGCTCCTTGGTTTTTGGCCATCATGGCCATCATGAGTCTTCTCCACATATTCCGGTCGTTGCTCACCTTGGCGCTGCGAACCGGCTACGTCTCATGGATTGATGAAGTCTGGCAAAAATTAAGCTATATCAGCCTCGCAGTTTTGTTACTTTTTGACGCAATTCCCCTCCATGCTTTCGTTCCGATGTACGTGGCAACCTATGGGGTGTCGCTGGTGCTTTTAGGCATCCCCAATATTCGGATGTTCAAACGTGTCAGCGCCGGGTGGAACCGGCAAGACATGCCTCAGTTTCTGGAATACAGCGGTTTTAGTCTTTTTGCTGGAAGCTCCATCATCATCGCTATGCAACTGGATTCTATCATGATTGCGAAATACCTCGGACTGGAGGAAGTTCCGATGTACACCATTGGATTTTTCATCGGTTCCGTCGTGGGCATGCCCGGACGAGCTACGGTGAATATCGTCAAGGGTGTCTTGGCCGATAAAGTGCATGCAGCAAATGATGGCTCGATCGACCGTTTGAATAAAAGAACGGCTCGAATCAACGTCTTGTTGATGACCTCTTTGATGGCAGGGATATGGGCCGCTTTTGATCCATTCCAACAACTCTTACCGGAAAATTACCGTGGGCTTGAATGGGTGTTTGTCTGCATTGGGCTGTCCCGCATTATTGCAGGGCTCAACAACAGCAACAACCAGCACCTAGCGCTAAGTGAACATTACCGGTTGGTGTTGCCTATTAACATCGCGCTGGTGGTCGTAACCATCGCTATGAATTACCTGTTTCTGGTAATCTTTGAATGGGGCCTAAGTGGCGCAGCCTTGGCCACTTTGGGAACATTCGTTTGGAACAATGCCTGGCGATTGTGGCTCGTAAACCGAAAGCTTGGCGTGCACCCATTCACCTGGTCCTTGCCGGTCATTGGTGCCATCGGTCTCGTGTTTGCCACTTTATTCCACTGGGAAGCCGGTCAACTGGGTCTTCATCCATTAGTGGAAGCAAGCATTCAGGGAACACTGGCTTCTGGTGGATGTTTCGTCGCGTGCTATGGGTTGGGCTTCTTCCCTGAGCTCAGAGCCGGAATCAAGCATCGCCTGCCTTGGTGGCCTTGAGCAATCGCCTTTAGTTCTGGCGCAACCACGTTTGGGTCCTAAACAAAAATAGGATGTAGCCCCGGACTTTTAGTTCGTCCATGTTGTCCTCATCCAGCCACATGACGCAGTCGTAGATTTTTCCGTTTTTAGGGTCGCAAATGGTCCCGTCTTCCCACTCCAAGTCATCACCATCCTGAACCATATCGCGCACGATTTCCATGCCGAGTGCCGGCTGGTCCTTTCGGTCGTCCTCGCATTCATCGCAAATGGGGTTTTGGTCCTCTTCAGGCAAACGAAACAGTTCAATTACCTGACCATAAAGCTTGCCGTCTCGCTCGGTAATTTCCACAACACTCTTGATCCGACCTGTTTCATCATCGATGGTTTTCCATTTCCCCAAGACGGGATTGGTTTGGGCTCCAGCCATGAAGGTAAACACGAGCATTGCAAGGGTGGTGAGTGCGTATTTCATATGATTTCATTTTTTTTTTCAGCATCCTGCCGCGCTCGGTGCACGGCGGCATTCAGTTCATACCCCAATAATAAAATGGAACTGTTAGAATTCAACCATAAAAGGGTGATCAAAAGCGTTCCGATGGACCCATACAGGGAATTGTACGAAGCAAACTGGTCGATGAACCAGGAAAACGTGAAGGTGATCAAAATGAAAAGCAACGTGGTTCCCGTTGCACCGATGGACCACCATTCAAGCCGTTTCGAAGTAAAGCGACCCGCATTATACAAAATGGTCACTGCCGTGTAGATCAATCCGAATGAAAGCACCCAACGCGCCACCGTTAACAGGGGAAGATTGACTTCCTGGAGCCACCCCCGAGTTTCTGCCCAGGCAAGAACATCCCCGGCAAAGCCGATGAGGAAAATCGCCACCACAAGCAAAATAGAAAGCACCAGAAGCAACCCTATGGAAATCAATCGAAAAACCAGCCAGTTTTTTGGGCGACCCGCCACATGCGCGCTTTCACCAAAACCCACCAAGATGGCGTTCACACTATTCGAAGCATAAAAGAGAAGCAAAATCACACCCACGGATAAGAGGGTTCCCTGACGCTGCACAATCAGGTCAGTTACGGTTTGTTCGAACAGCTCTATGGCTTGTTTGGGGAAGAACTGTTCGAGACTCATCAACACTTCCTCGGTCTCTAAAGGAGTGTAGGGAATGATGCTGAGCAGCAGAATCATTGCCGGAAAAAAAGCCACAAACAACTTGAAACTGATGGCCGCTGATCGAGTCGCAACAGAGCCGTTCACCAGGCCCAGGAAAAAAAACCGTCCCACATCGTACACATTCATGGATTTGTCCTTCCAAGGCTTCAGGGATCTGAGTGCACGACGGATGTGGTCAAAAACCCGATTGCGCTGAACCCATCGGAAAAAAGGCCGGTCTGGGACTTGGGGTGGCTCGAGCTCAGGCATTGAAATATGCTGTTGATTTGAGACTGAAGTCCATTCCTTTCACGCTGTGCGTTAGCCAACCCATGGACACAAAATCCACTCCTGCTTCAGCGTATGAACGGGCATTTTCGGGGGTGATTCCGCCCGAAGCTTCCAAGGGAATCTCTCCACCCCATTGCTCCACCATCATTGCCGTTTGCTCGGGCGTATGATTGTCCAGCAGCAGGCGATCTATTAGCCAAGCACCGGATGGCTTCTTCCATTTCTTTCGCGAATGCATGGCAGCAGATGCCTCTTCGCTGTTGCGAACCTCTACAACGACCGGCAAATCACGCCCGAGTTTCTGCAGGTAATCGGCCACATTTTCCAAAGCTTGTTCCATGGTACCCGCATAATCGACGTGGTTATCTTTCACCAAAATCATATCATACAACCCCATTCGGTGATTCGTGCCACCTCCTATTTTTACCGCTTGCTTCTCAAATTCTCTTAGACCAGGCGTAGTCTTTCGCGTATCCAAGACGGCACATTTTGTTCCCTTAAAAGACGCCATTACATCGAAAGTGCGCGATGCAATTCCACTCATGCGCTGGATGAAGTTCAAAGCCAAACGTTCTCCGATTAGAATGCTCTTTGCCGGGCCCTCCACACGAAGGACTCGCTGACCAGATACTACGGCATCTCCATCCGCACTCAGTAATTCGCAGGTGAGGCTCTCATCCACCAATTGAAAAACATATTGCGCCACCTCAAGTCCAGCGACAACCCCAGATTCCTTCGCCATAATCCACCCCTCTTGGTGCAATCCTGAAGGCAAAGAAGACTCAGACGTGCAGTCACCAGAACCCAAATCCTCTTCGAGGGACCACCGAATGGTCCGTTCCATCGATTCTGAAATCATACAGCGAAGATAGAATACCTTTGGTACGTGCAAATCACGTTATTGGCCATCGGCAAAACGCAGTCAAAATGGATCGAACAGGGAACCCAAGTCTATGTCGATCGGCTCCGGCATTATGGGAAATTTGCCTTTGTTGAAACCGCTGATGCCAAGTTGCGCCAATCGAAAAAAGACCCCGAGGCAGTCCAAAAGGCGGAGGCCGAAATCCTTGAAAAACATTTAGGAAGTGTTGATTTCCTCGTGCTATTGGATGAGCGAGGCAAGGCCCACAGCTCACTGCAGTTCGCTACTCAACTGCAGAAATGGCAAAACCGAGGGCTGAAGCACGCGATGTTTGTCATTGGTGGACCGTACGGATTTGCTGCAACCATTCGGGACCGGGCTGATGCGTTTTGGAGCATGGGTCCCCTGACCTTTTCGCATCAGATGATCCGACCGTTCGCCGCAGAACAAATTTACCGTGCCCACACGATTTTGAAGGGAGAACCCTACCACCACGAATAAAAAAACCCGAAATCGTTCTCAGCTCATCCGCTTTGGCGTGACGCATCCCCCAAAGTCAGATGATCAGCAACCCATGATGTTGCTCAGAAGAATTCCTTCCAAAAAGAATTTTACCGAAAAGTCTTACCGAAAAACGTACTCGTTAAGCCGCCAAAACGGTAACGACGTTGTTCAAGACCTCGACGGTTCCTCCCTTGACAGGAAACCGCTCTTCGCCTGTAGCTGTTCGCACCAGAACCTCTCCCGTTTGCAACGTCGTAATCAACGCCGCATGGCGGTTCATTATGCCCATGCTTCCGTCAGATCCAGGCAGACCAACGTACTGCGCTTCTCCGCTGAACAATGTGGCATCTGGTGTAAGGATGTGGACCGTCATGGAACTTAAATTAGGCTTCAGCCATCATTTTTTCACCGGCCTCAATCACCTCTTCAATGGTTCCTTTCAAATTGAATGCCGCTTCTGGAAGTTGGTCCAGCTCGCCACTCAAAATGCGCTTGAACCCTTTGATGGTATCTTCAATCGAGACAAGAGATCCTTTCAATCCAGTGAACTGCTCCGCCACGTGGAAAGGTTGGGAAAGGAATCGGCTAATTCGACGAGCACGGTATACCGTCTGCTTGTCTTCCTCCGATAATTCATCCATGCCCAAAATGGCAATGATGTCCTGCAATTCTTTGTATCGCTGCAGGGTCTCTTTCACATCTTGAGCGCAGTTATAATGCTCTTCACCTACCACTTCTGGAGTCAGAATTCGAGAGGTAGAATCCAATGGATCCACTGCAGGGTAAATCCCCAAGGAAGCAATCTTACGTGACAAAACAGTCGTCGCATCGAGGTGAGCAAACGTCGTGGCCGGTGCAGGGTCTGTCAAGTCATCCGCAGGAACATATACCGCTTGCACAGAAGTAATCGAACCGCGCTTGGTCGACGTAATGCGCTCCTGCATGGCCCCCATTTCCGAAGCCAGGGTCGGTTGGTATCCTACAGCAGATGGCATACGACCTAACAAGGCTGAAACCTCTGATCCAGCTTGGGTGAATCGGAAGATGTTGTCGATGAAAAACAAGATGTCCCGTCCGCCGGATTCTTCATCCCCGTCGCGGAAGTATTCGGCGACCGTGAGGCCCGAAAGCGCAACACGTGCACGTGCTCCTGGAGGCTCATTCATTTGGCCAAACACCAAGGTCGCTTGAGAGTTTGCGAGTTCCTTCTTGTCCACCTTCGACAGATCCCATCCGCCCGCTTCCATGGATTCTTCAAACTCTTTGCCATATCGAATAACTCCGGACTCGATCATCTCCCGCAACAAATCGTTCCCCTCCCGGGTGCGTTCTCCCACTCCTGCGAATACAGAAATACCCTCGTACCCCTTCGCAATGTTATTGATCAACTCCATGATCAAAACCGTCTTTCCTACACCCGCTCCACCAAACAGACCGATTTTACCGCCTTTCGCGTAAGGTTCGATTAGATCGATGACCTTAATGCCCGTGTACAAGACCTCCGTGGCAGTGGATAGGTCTTCAAACTTGGGTGCTTCTTGGTGGATTTCTCGACCGCTGGAGTTGTCCGTTTCACCGATACCGTCAATGGCGTCTCCGACAACATTGAACAGTCGGCCTTTGATTTGCTCTCCAACCGGCATGGTAATTCCCTTGCCCAAAGCGGTAACCTTCGTACCTCGGGACAATCCCTCCGTCGCGTCCATGGAGATGGCACGAACGGTGTCCTCACCAATGTGCTTCTGGGTTTCGAGAATGAGAGCCCCTCCTTCCCTTTCAACGCGAAGTGCGTCCAAGATTTTAGGGAGCGGGGTACCCGCTGGAAAACTAACGTCGACTACAGGTCCAATGACCTGGGCTATGGTTCCTTGCTGAGACATGAGCGATACGGCGATTGTGGTGTATTAATTTCCGCGCAAAAGTACAGGGTATTGAGCGAGATTACCAACCTATCTTTGCAAAAGTGAAAGTCTTTTCGAATGCCCGCAGTTTTTCGTCTGATGCACCGGTGGTATTGACCATTGGAACGTTTGATGGCGTGCATGTCGGACACCGAGCTGTGCTGGACTTATTAAAGACCCGTGCGAAGGAACAAGGCGGACAAACAGTCCTTCTCACATTTGATCCGCATCCTCGGACCGTCCTGCACCCAGGCAACCATCAGCTGAAGCTACTCAACACGCCGGAAGAAAAAGAACTGTTGCTCGCCGACGCTGGGCTGGACAACTTGGTCATTCAACCTTTTACCGAAGAACTTTCGCGGATGACTCCGCTGGAATATGTCCGTGAAATTTTCGCCGAGGGAATCCGACCTGCAACCGTCATCGTCGGCTATGACCACCGGTTTGGAAGAAACCGAGAAGGCTCGTTTGAAAGCTTGGTCAACCTGGGGAAAGTATTTGGCTTTGAAGTGGAGGAGTTGCCTGCACATACCGTTGAAAACACCCGCGTAAGCTCTACCAAAGTAAGGGACGCCATCACCTCAGGTGAAGTCGAACTGGCACGGCGTTGGCTCAACCGTCCATTTCCCTTCACAGGGACGGTCATTCGAGGGGAGCAGCTCGGAAGGCGCATGGGCTACCCAACCGCCAACTTACGGTCTCACGAGACCCTCAAGTTGATTCCTGGTCGAGGTGTTTATGCGGCATGGGCTCGCATCGAGGGAGAATCCAATTGGCAACCTGCCATGATCAATGTCGGGACCCGTCCTACGGTGGCTGACAAAGCCACCACTGAATCCCTCGAAGTTCATTTCCTGGAGGGAGGACGGCAGTGCTACAATGAAAATGTGTCGCTTCAGTTCATTGCACGACTCCGAGATGAACAAACCTTCACTGGCTTGAAAGCCTTGCAAAACCAACTGCAACAAGATGACGTCCACGCGCGTTCTATTTTGGAAAGCAAAGCAGCTAGTTTGATAGGATGACGAATCTTGGCATGAATAACAAATGCGGGAGAGGCAGAATATTCACTGCACTATGGATGGTAGGCGCCTGCGCTGTAGCTTCCTCGTCTTTTGGCCAGTCCTCCGATGATTGGCGCACGTCACCGGTGTATTCAGAATTAGACGAAGCCCGCATTGCGCGTTCACAGGGGCTTCCAATCCACCGATTGGATTTAACCAAAAAACGCTTGAAAGAGGTTCCGGAAGAACTGGCCCAATGGACCGAATTGAAGGAGGTCATCCTCGATCGAAACAAACTGAAGTCCATAGACATCGACTTGAGCGCGTGGTCGGAGTTGGTGATTTTCTCCGCTGAGTCCAACGATTTAAGTCAATTCCCACTTTCTTCTCTGACTTGGAGCCAACTGGAAAACCTGCGTCTAGGTGACAACATCATTGATTCCATTCCATTGGGCATTGACGGCCTCTCTCAGCTAAAAGCACTGAGCCTGTGGTCCAATGTCATCTCGCATTACCCTGCGAGTTTGGGCGATTTACCGAGGCTGGAAGTCCTTGATGTTCAATACAATGACATGACGTTGGAAGAGCAAGAAATGCTCAAGTCGTGGTTGCCCGCACGGGTGGAAGTGCGAATGTCCGCACCATGCCGATGCGAATTTGACGAATAGATGGGTCAGGAATCGATGACTTGGAATTGGCATCGTTGGGGCGAACCGCTCGCAGCAGTTCTCAACCTACTCTACACCGTGGGCTATCAACAAAACGCCTCTTGGGCTTTTGGAGCGGGCGGCATCGGTTCCGCCCTTTTTCTGCTGATCTGCTGGCAACGACAAATGAAAGCTGAAGCATTGCTCTGGGTTTATTACGTCGGAATGGCGGTGTATGGAGCCTTCGTCGTGCAGGATGCCTGGCCAAGTCCTTTGCCGGTCGCAACGCCTGCCGAACACCTCTTATCCATCGGTGCAGGACTCGCGGCTTGGGGAATAGCCTGGATGGCTCTGAGAGGCAAAAGCTGGAAGCCTGGATTGGATGCATTCACGACCATCGGAAGCATCATCGCAACATACTGGATGATGCAGTTTGTTCATGCCAACTGGCTATACTGGATTGTCATTAACGCTGCGTCGGTGTGGCTGTACGCCAGTCGGAAACTGCATTGGGGAACGGGTTTGTTTGTGCTGTATACACTGCTCGCATTGGCGGGTTGGTTCCATTGGATTTGACGGGATGGGGATGCTTCATCGCATAGCCATAACCGGCGTCGAGTGCACGGGCAAGTCAACCCTCGCGGCTGGACTTGCAGAGGCCTTGAATGCTGTTTTGATTGACGAAGCTGCACGTTTCGATGCAGAGGTCATCTCAGGGCGGGTGCAGATAAGTACCCTTGAGCGATTGGGACGCATCCAATTCAAGAGGTGCCTCGAAGCTGAAGTTAGCGCCCGCCAGACGGGTCGTTTTCATGTCATTACAGACACCGATGCCACGGTATTGAGTTTGTGGGCTGAACACGCCTGGGGCCAGAAACTAGCGGGGCTGGAGGCGTTCGCTCGATGGCCTCAGTTTACCTTGCTCTGCGCACCAACCATACCATGGGTGGCTGACCCGCTGCGAAATCTGCCCTTGGAATCCGATCGTTGGGCGCTTCACGAGAAATATCAGCGACAGGTGGAAGCCTCCGGACCATGGGGGTTGGTCGATGCCGCTACGCCACAAAAAAGGCTCGACCAAGCGGTACGAGCCTTCTTACACTTCGCTTCCAATTCAGGAGGAACCTCAGAATGAGGCAGCACCTTGACTGAACCGAATCAGCGGATGATAAATTTTACGGGGATGGTGTACTGCACACTAACGGACTTTCCCCGCTGCTCTCCTGGCTCAAATTCCGGCAGGCTTTGCACCACCCGAATGGCCTCAGCATCCAGTCGTGAGTCCACGTCTCGCAGGACGCGCACGTCTTTCACTTTTCCGTCCTTTCCCACCACGAAATAAACAAAGACGGTACCCTGAATCCCTGCGTCCTTTGCGATGGGGGGGTATTTCGTATTCTTTGAGACGTAGCGAATAATTTCCATCTGAGTGCATTGATGGCGCTCATCTCCCCGAAGTGATTTGCAATCACCCATTGCCGGCATGTTTTCAACGATCATGAAGGGCACGTCCTCCTCTTCTTCATAGTCTTCGATGATTTCAATCTCCGTATCCTCGTCTAACTCGATATCTTCGATTTCCAATTCCTCCTCTATTTCCTCTTCGTCGTCCACAATTTCAATGACGGTCGTTTGTTGAGGAGGCGGCGGCGGTGGCGGGGGTTGAACGATGTTGACTGGAATCTCCTCATCTTCTAAAAGATCTGCCTCAAAATCAAGAGATCGCGTGATTGCAACATCATACGATGTCCAAGCAAGTGCACTGAGAAGCAAAGACAAGGATGCCACAAAGCCGATGGCTTTCCATGCACCGCGCTTATTTTCCAGATTCGCTTCGGGGGTTTTTCGACTGAGCATAGTTTGCTTTGTTGGGCCTCAAAATTACATCACGAAATGCAATCCAAGGAATGATTCTTTAAGTTAACCTTCGCAGGTGTCAGTTCCAGCAACCATAAACACCGCGAAAAGCTAGGCGTCCTGCTAAAATTCCCAAGCCATCAGCGAGCATGTCGCCGATGCTCGCGAACCGACCTGCGAACCAAATGTCTTGTGCAAATTCCAGGCCAATTCCGTACATCAGAAGGCCGCCTCCGGCAATCCATTTGTATTTCCTAATTGATCCCGACTTGCCAAGGGCAACAAAAACGCTGGCTGATAAAACACCAAACATCACAAGGTGAATCAATTTATCAGCGTTAAGCATGTCGAGCATCGTCGATGATGGGAGGTCCTCTCCGGGAATGGCGTGCAATCCAAAAATCAGCAAAGCACATGACGCAGGAACAATGGAATGCCTCCACTGATAGTCCCGACTGATCCCACTATCGTTCAGGTCGCCCCGCATAGATCAAGCCAACAACTTGGCGTAAGCCTCATGATCGAGCAACGAAGCTGAATCTTCTGGGTTCTCCACACGCATTTTCATGATCCAACCCGCACCATATGGATCGCTGTTCACCAATTCGGGTTCGTCCTCCAAGTTTTCATTGAATTCGAGGACCTCGCCTGCCACTGGAGCGAACATATCGCTTACGGTCTTCACGGCTTCAATGGTTCCAAAGACTTCATCTACTCCGATGGAGTCCCCTATGGTATCTACCTCAATAAATACGATGTCACCCAATTCTCCTTGGGCGTAATCTGTTATTCCAATGGTGACTACATCACCCTCCAAACGCACCCACTCGTGCTCTTTTGTGTATAGAAGGACCTGAGGAATGTTCATGGCCTTATTGATTCAAGTTGAAACGTAAAGCTACGCCAGAACGAATATTGGACGTAGCAAAAGATGTCGATATGTACGGGCTGGTAATTTGGTGATCGTAAAATGCCCGCATGGTCATCTTATCCGAAATTTCCAGATCCGCAGACATTTTAATGGACACCAGGTTTTGACCCGCTGTCACTTGGTTTTGACGCTCCTCCATTTTGCGAATGATGGTGCGGTTGTCCCGGATGTTCAAATCCGCACGCAATACCAAGTCCGTCTCCTTGAGCATTTTCACCGGCAGCTTTCCATAGGTTTTGATAAAAGGATTCGGCACATCTTTGAACTTATAGCCAAAGCCCACGACCAGCCCTTGGCTCTTCGTTTCTGTGATTTGGAAGTTGGTCAGGCCAAATGCTACGTTTCGGTCTCGCTTCAATTCTACCTTGATCTGCGGTTCGTTTTCTCCTTCTGTCTTGATGGTCATGTCCACTCCAATCAAAGGAGATAACTGCTCACTCAGGCTAACAACATTGAACTGACGATCCGAGATGTAATTACCAAATTCGCTCTGATCCAACGAAGTAGGCAGGCCGTTTGCATCTTCGCTGTAGTTCAAATTAGTCACATAGTTCGAAGTCAATGTCGAGCGGTAGCTGTGATTCAAATTAAACCGTTTGAAATACTGCTTGAAAAAATCATTCTTAGTCAACCCATCATAGGAAACGCGCCAATTCGGTGCCACGGGGGTATTGAATACATCAAGTGGCACGTCTTTGGCATCAATCCCGAGGTAAGCTGCCACAAACGCTGGGATGGTTACATCCTGGCTCGTTCCGCCCCAACCCACATAATATCCCGTGTTCTCCGGCTCGTCAAGCTGGTACGACTCATCGTTGAGGCGATTTGAAATCTGCAAGCGATTGAGCAAGAAATCAGACCAAACATCCGAATTGAATTCATTATCCAAATCGTCCTCGACAAACGCCGTCTTCCAACTCACAACCGTTGCAGAGAACTGGCCTGTTGCATTCGGTGATTCGTCTACAAAGTCCCCAAGAACCTCATCGTATCGGAAAAAACTGGTGTAATTCTGACTGATGTTCCGATTCGCTGTAAGCTCAACTTTTAAATGCTTAATCGGTTCAATGTTTGCACGGACATTGAACGTCTCTTGGAACGTCTCGTTGTATTGCTGGTTTTGATACGGCTGCGCAACCAACCAACCGTTTTCTGCAGCGTCCAGTGCGAAGTCGTTCACTTTCACTCCTTGCCAATTGGTGTTTTGATGACCGAGCACAAATGCCGCTCCAGGAGCCAGCAGTTGTTCATCCATTCCTACAAAACGAGCTCGTTGGGCATACCCCGGCAATAGAATGCCTTCATTGCGCGTGAATGACCCGGATACATTTTGAACACTCATGATCAGCCGAACGATGGTGGCGAGTGGATTCAAGTCCAGCTTTACTTTTTCTTCCTCATCGGTGTTGCCAAAGCCATCCCGGTCTTCGTTTCGAATGTCGCTTCGTGAGGGGGCGCGACGGGGCGGATTCAACAGGTCCTTGACACCGGGTATCTTATTGTAAAGGTTCGTGAAGTTAGCTTGGGCATTGAGACTCAAGTTTCGCGAGTTTTGAATGGTATGGCCCAAACTATCCTGCGAGAAGGGCGCTCGGGTCCATTGATAACTCCCTTGGTATCGAATGTCGCTTGAAATAAAGTTTACAATGGGCAACTTGTCAAACGGCAACTTGTACGAGCCGGTCACATTGTGATTATAGGTTGTAATCTCGCCGCCGTTTTGAAGGTTGAAAAGAACCGAATCTTTGTACGCTTCATACAGATCTGCATCTTCCCGGTTGATTTCTCCCGCAGGTTCACCCACCAGGGCTTGAGCCGTGCCTGTGTAGTCAAATTTCAAGGCTTTGGTCAAATCGTATTTCAACGCATAATTCCGCGCCCACTGCCACGTCTTCATGACCTGCGTGTTAATGAGCAAATTGGTCTCAACACCCAAAAGCGCCTCTGTGTTATTCCGCACGCGGCTGGTTTCATAAATTCGGTTCATTTGCGTCCCGACGGTGAACTGCTTTGGGAATAAATAAAAATTAAAATCCGTCAGCCACTTCATGGACTCCAATTTTCTCAAGAACCCAATCTTGCTGAACGGTTTAAAATTCTTGGGCGAGTGAGAGAAGTTGTAATTCAACCCCGCGCGGTATTCACGGTTGATCTGAAATTCAGTGTTTACGTCCCGATTCAGCGCTTCGATGTAGCTAAAATTCGCTGAAAAATTCCCGGGATTCAGCAACTTGAGCAATCCGAAGTTGCTCCCTCCGCCACCGCGACCGGATCCACCGCCTCGAGCAGAGCCACCACCGCGGGCGGAGCCCATTCCCATGTCAGCCTTTGGGTCCTCTCCATTCTTACCGCCCTTGCCGCCCATATCAGCGCCCAAGTCTCCTCGCCCACCTGCTGCTGCTCCCCCTCGGCCACGATTTCGGTCGCGCGAACCACCTGATCCGATTTGCGGGTTAATCTTGATGTTGGAGAAGTTGACCGATTTTAGCTGATTCACCGTTTGGGCGTTTTTCTGTCGATCCGGAGATAAACCCTGCTGTTCAGCCATTTCAATATCGGGAGATAAAGGATCAAACTGAGGGGTCGAAACCTGCTGAGAATAACCGAGGTACATCGGCAACGAAATACCCAGTTTCTTTGGGAGCAACTTGCCGAGCTGAATGGTACCAGAGGCATCCAACGCTTGGATGGTCTCTCGCTGCCGCTCTTGAATTCGCTCCTCCAAACCTCCGAATCCAGGAGTGGACATGTTGGCTGCCACCGAAACATTTCCCAGGTCTGCAAGCTTGGCATTCATTTGGGCCGTGACCGCCCAGCCGCCTTTTTGGTTGAAATCTGCCAAGCGCATTTCATTCACCCAAACGATCCCGCATTTATCCAATCCATCATCTTCTGAATCAAACACATTGTCATCCTTGTCCGGATTCCGCACGCCCACCATCACCATCACCACATTGGCCAAATTGGGATTTCCCTTCACCGCAAGCCGTGCATTGTATTCAGAATCCATCCCCGTGTATTCCTCGAAAAGAGGAAAGCCCGATGGACGCTCAATTTTGAGATTCTGCAACTTGCGGAATTCAATGTCAATGTTGTTCTGTGCAGGCCAAATCAAGTCCTCATCTCCCGTATTCCAAGGAGTCACCTTCATTGGGATTTCATACTCGTAGTAGTTGTTCTCGAAATCATTGCCCAATCGGATGAAACAGGTCATGTCGTCATCTTCGAGGGTTGTCCCGTCTGGTCCCGCTTCGGCGTGAACGTACATGCGCAATCGCTTGTACATCCGCATATCAAAATTGATGTTTCGATACGCACCGCGCGCATCACCGTCTTTGAGACCGCACACAGCCATCTCCAATGATTGTTCATTCAATCGCCGTTGATTCGCCGTTCCCACGTCAATCTCGCGCAGGATGCCTGGAGGAGTTACATACGGCACCGGCTCACGGTTTCCGTTTTCCTCGATGTTCACTGCACTGATCGCAAAAGATGTTGAAGATGGATCATCCGGTTCGACCTCCTGGGGACCCGCCAACGAATTCAGGTACCGTCGCCACTCTCCACGGATCAACTCCAGGCGGGCAAAACGCAAGGTAGCCGGCTCAGACCATCCCTTCATGAACATGCGGATGAAGCGAATCGAGCGGAAATCGGTAATGCCCCCAACTCTTTTATCAAATTCGCGAACAGGAATTTTGAACTGGTACCAGCGAATCGTGCGGTCTTGGTCATCCGCCGTGGTTACAACCTGCTCGAAGGTATCCGTGATGTAGTTGCTCCCAATGTTGAATTCCCCCAAATCTTGTGGCTTCAAAGACACCTTGTATTGATAGTAGCTTTCAATCGTGGAAAGGGTGATATCTTGGTTGATGTCCTCGGTATTGGGTATCGTTGTGGATGTGATGGGGTAGCCATCTGGTGACCCGGTATTCGAGTTGTTCTCGTATCCGTTAAAACGACGGTATCGCTCCAAAATCGTCTCTTCGGCTGCTTGCGCCTCTGGATTTCGGAAATAACGAAAGTTATCGCCAGAAGGGTCGCTTGCAATTTCCGAATAAGCCGCTGGCGTTACCCAGTCTTGGACCGCGCTCAACCAATCTGCAAAAAAGTTTTGTTCTTCGTTATCGGGAAGACCATCCAATCCCACATCCTGCAGATCATAATTGCCCGATGTATTATCGAAAGCGTTGACAACGTTGAAGGTTGTAGGGTCCGGATACACACCCCAAACCCCCTCCAAAGTGGGCAAATCTGGGTTGTTGGCTGAAGGCAATCCATTCTCATAGGACAGTTGGCTGTCGTTCAACACATCCTCCGAAACATTGCCCAAATTGATGTAAAATTCCCCGCCCGTGACATTTTCCGAATCCTCATTAAACGGGTCCATCAACCAGAACTGGAGGTATTCAATGTTCGCGGATTCAAAATCGGTGGTCGTCAATGCGCGTTGGACGCCCCCCCAACGGCTGCTAGGATCTGCGAGCGACCCTTCCGGGGTGAGACCCGCAGAAACTCCATTCGCACCTTCTGGCTGCTCATAGTTGTAAGGCCCCCGATTCTCTGGCCGGAAGGTCAGGTCCAGGGTAGGAACATTCGGTGGGGTACCCGTCGGTAACTCCCGGTTCGGGAAGACTTCTCCTTCCAGCACCTCGCGTGTTCGGTGGTCGCTCTTGATCTCGGCACTCACTTGACCGTCCTGCAATCCCGATCCTCGGAAAAATTGAGGGTCGACGGTATACCAGCTCAGTGCAGCTCGGTTGTAGTTGTAGAGCAGGCTGTCCTCAAAATTGCCTTCTGGAAATAAATCCGGCTGCAGTTTGGGCGTGGATGCCAAGAACCACCGGTTCACCGAGCGGATATCAATGGCCGATTGACTGCCTTCAAAATCATCGATGTATGCATTCCCGTCCTGTCCGATCGCCCGGCTGTGCCCTGGAATGAGGTAGGCGGCTTCTGCCGCAATGTCAATGCTCGAACTCGCACTCGTCTCATAAAAAGGCAGCGCGTCAATTAATTCGGTCAAGAATTGGCTTTCCCCTTGGTACTTGAAGTCAGCTCCCACAATGGAATTATTCACCGGCTCATTCCCGATGTTCACCTTCTGTGTCAAGGGGCGTTCGCGCAAATTCAACAAGGTGGCTCCCATGCTAAACTGATCGCTGAGGGCATAGTCAAACCTCGTCCCCATCATCGTTTTGGTCTGTATGCTAAAAAGAGAATTGCTCTCCAGCGACACCTTAATGTTGCGACCGGATTCCAGCAATCCATCGTTGATGATTCGGACGCGCCCCAATTGGTAGTCGACCGTGTAATCTTGGTTTTCGATTAAACGGACTCCACCCGCCGTGACGTTCACCGAACCTTCCGGTATGTTCATGGCTTGCAACGCAATTTCACTGCTGGTCTGACTTTGGAACTCTCCTTTGATTCGGAAGCGATTCAGTGATGGAATCTGCTGCGCCGCTGTTTTCGTGCTGTCGTAAAGAGGTTGAAAAACAATGGTCTGAATTAAGCTCGCCGCCAAATCCGGGTCGTCAACGCGGGCTTCAATTTCTCTCTTTAAGTTGGAGCCAAAAGGTTCCGTCGATGGGAAGAAAATGCGGCCATTCTGACTGTGAATCGTCCCTCCAGAAATCGCCGCATTGTCCACAAAGTCAAACACACCGTCCGGTTGATTCATTCCATTGATATCCAATCGATCCATCCCCAGTAACTGCAGCAGCAGTGTGCCGTCCAGCGGATTGCGCGGGATGTAATTCAGATCTACGCCTGTTGAGGGATCATTGTACCAAATATTCAACCGAAAATTTTCCTCGCTCAACCCGAACGCCTGCATCGAGTAGACGTTTTTCATCATGATCCGCCAAAGTGGCGACTGATCGCCATTGCTTAAACTCAATTGGGTAATACTCGATTTGAGCATCTTGAGCATCAAGGCGTCCGGAGCGCTGTAACCATCCTGGGATAAGGTTCCCACCTGGTAGGTCTCCCCTCCCAAGGTATATTCGTAAGAGACAGCAAGCACTTCGGCATTATTCAGAGCTTGACGCAAGGAGATAAATCCTAGCCGAGAATTATACGTGTACTCCGTAGGTGCCAGCTTACGGGCATTCCCCACCCGCTCATAGTGGATGCCTTGGGTCAACCCCAGGTTCATGGACCCGATGGCGCCGTTGGCGCCGGTGAACCCCAAAACATTGGGGTCACTCACCATCATCCCAAAGAGTTCGTTGTTGCCATTTGTCGGGTTGCGGGCATCGGTAATGGTCAAATCAGGATCATCCACCAAGTCTGCCACTGGCAAGTTGGAGGATATGTAATCCGGGTGTTCACCCATGTCCGTGAAACCAATGATGTTTCGAACGTCTTGGGTATTTGCTTGTGTGTTCACAACCCACACTTCAATCCGCGTGATGTTGACCCCTGAACTTGGAACGGGCAAGCTCCGCATGGCTTGATCATATTGATCTAAGAAATACTGGGAAAGGAAATAGTGTCGGTTAGCCTCATAATCGTCAGCTCGAATATCAAACTCTTGCGTTTGAGCTCCTCCCTCCACCTCAATCTCCTTGCGCTCCCCTTTTTGCTGAGAAAAAACGGTTGTATTGTACAGTCGGCCCCATTGGGTTTCCAACTTGACCCCAAAAAGACTTTGACTTCCTGTAATGAGGGTTCCGGGCAATGGCATGGAAATATGTCCCGCCTCAAAATTCTTTAAAATATCATCTTCCTCCCCCTGGAAGCCAATGTTCATTTGGTTCTCAAAGTCGAAGAGCGCCTCGGTGTTGTAATTGGTCCCCAATTCAATCTTGTCCCCAATTTTTCCTCCAATGTTCAATTGAATACGCTGGTCAAAGTCAAACGTGGTAATCCGACGCTGCCGTTCCGGGATTCGAGGGTTCTCCGTATCCGAAATGTTGACACCAAACGTCAGTTCAGCTGAGCCCTGTGGCTTGATTTCGATCTCGTTGCTTCCAAAAATCGATTCAAACAGCTCGCTGTCAATGGTTAATTTGGGTGCAAAAGCCCGATCGGCTTCATCGTCTTCTGTTTGAAGCTCATTCCAGTACTCCGTCAGGTTTCCCGTAATGTCATAGTTCAGAAACTCATCCAGCGTCAAAAATGTAGTGGGACGGTACAACAAAGTGTCTCCGATGCGCTGTTGAATGCTGTACAACCCGGTGGCCTCATCGAAGAGCGTCTCGTACGTGAAGTTCTCTGGCCAAGCAAAGTCGAAACCAGCAGGGGATTCGGTCGGGTTGTAAGCATCCTCTCCTCCAAACGGAAAAGGCAGATTGATTTCGATAGAATCTTCAACAGCATTCGATTGCGCAGCAACAGTACAAGAGGCCAAAAGTCCCATGCACATCAAGAGAAATCCACTCGGATTCAATCTTCTGCCTCCCTTCATAGTCGCTTCAATGCGTGTTTAATCAAGTCTTCTACCGCTGATGTCCCCGGTATTTCCTTGAGAATTTGGTCCAATGTTTTTTCGCAACGGCCTCGATCAAAACCGAGCGTTGTGAGCGCTAATAACGCCTCTTGCCTGGAATTATTGCCCTGCATTACACTTCCTCCAGAAGGGACTGTTCCACTGGCATCTAAGGCTCCCAATTTATCCTGCAGGTCGATGATGATTCGCTGCGCCGTCTTCGCCCCGATGCCTTTCACCGACTTCATTGCATCCACATCCCCAGCCTGAATTGCTTGCCTTGCGTGCGAAACGTCCATCGCACTCAAAATCATCCGAGCGGTATTCGCTCCCACGCCACTTACACCCAACAACAACAAGAACAACTCGCGCTCGTCCGGTTGGGCAAATCCATAAAGCAATTGCGCGTCTTCGCGCACCACGAGATGCGTATGAAGAAGCACATTTTCATCCCTCCCCAGCTGTTCGTACGTATTCAAACTAATATGAACCTGGTAGCCTACGCCTGCACACTCCATGACCGCATACGTCGGGGTCTTCTCAATCAGCCTTCCTCTCAAGTGATGGATCATCCGCGGCTTTTTATTTGTGCATCGACAACGGCCAAACGCACCATATCCTGAATTTCTCTGACGGAAGAACCCATTTGTAGCACATGGAACGATTGGCGCATTCCCAATAGAATTGGACCTTGGACTTCAATTCCCGCCAGTTCTTGGAGTAATTTATATGAAATATTGCCCGCCGCAAGATTCGGGAAGATCAACGTGTTCACCCTTTTATTCTGGAGATTGGAGAACGGAAAAGATTCCGCCAATAATTCTTCATTCAAGGCAAAATTAGCTTGAATTTCCCCATCGACTATTAGGTCCGGATGGCGTTCTTTCAAAATTCGGGCAGCTTCTGCCATTTTTACTGCATCGACCCCTTCGGCAGAACCAAAATTAGAATAGCTCAATAGCGCTATTCGAGGAACAATCCGCAGGTTGCGGACCGCTTTGGCTGTCAACACGGCGATGGATACGATCTCCTCCGCTGTGGGATTTAAGTTCACCGTAGTGTCCGCAAAGAACATCGGACCACGCTTGGTTTCCAAGATGTACATGCCGGCCACCTTATCGACACCGTCTGCTTTTCCAATGACCTGAAGCGCGGGGCGAATGACACTCGGGTACGTGCGCGTTAAACCCGAAATGAGCGCGTCTGCTTGACCACTTCTCACCAACATCGCTCCAAAATAATTTCGCTGGCGCATCAAACGTTCGCCTTCCCTTGCCGTTAATCCATGGCGCATTCGGAGTTGAAAGAACTCCGCACCGAATTGACACCGGCGATCATGTTCCTCATCCGCACGGGGATTGATCACTTCCACTCCTTCCAGCTCCAAGCTGTGTTCTTCGATCAATCCTTCTATAACCGAGCGGCGTCCCAATAAAATAGGCTGGGCAATGCCCTCCTCCAGCGCTTGCTCTGCAGCTTTTAATACACGGTAGTGATCCGCCTCGGCGAAAACGACTCGCTTGGGTGACTTTTTCGCCCGGTCTGCGATGGTCCGAGCAAAACCGGTGTCATAACCGATTCGGTCCAACAGCTCCTTTTTGTATCCTTCCCAATCGGTAATGGCCTTTTGAGCCACTCCCGACTCCATCGCCGCCTTCGCAACAGCAGGAGCAACATAGGTAATTAACCGAGGATCAAGGGGCTTTGGGATGATGAGCTCCTTACCGAAAACAAATGATTGATTTCCGTAAGCCTCAGACACCTCATCGGGCACGTTTTCTTTTGCCAGCTCCGCAATGGCGCGGACGGCAGCAAGCTTCATTGCATCATTTATTGCACTTGCGCGAACATCGAGCGCACCGCGAAAGATGAAGGGAAAGCCCAAAACATTGTTGACCTGATTGGGGTGGTCTGAGCGACCGGTCGCCATAATAATGTCCTCGCGGACGGCCATGGCAGCTTTGTATCCAATTTCTGGGTCGGGATTAGCCAGCGCAAAAACGATGGCATTCTCTGCCATGCTCTTGACCATCTCCGGTTCTACCAAACCTCCCTTGCTCAATCCCAAAAACACATCAGCGCCTTCCATCGCCGCTGCGAGTCCATCGTAACGGCGATCGCTTGCATATTTCTGCTTCGAAGCATCCAGTCCTTCACGGGCAGAATTTACATGGCCTTTGCTATCAAAAACATCCACCTGTGCCACGGACATTCCAAGCTGCTCATACAAATCCAAGCAGCTCATGGCTGCTGCGCCTGCACCGCTCACCACAATCCGAACTTGATCGATGGATTTATGGGCCAATTCTAACGCGTTCAGCAATGCAGCAGCCGAAATAATGGCCGTTCCATGCTGATCGTCGTGCATGACCGGGATATCCAACTCTGCTTTGAGGCGACGCTCTATTTCAAACGCCTCGGGCGCCTTGATATCCTCTAGGTTGATGCCTCCAAAAGTCGGCGCGATCGCCTTGACAGTCGCGATGAATGCCTCTGCGTCACTGGCATCGACCTCAATGTCGAATACATCGATGTCTGCAAACACTTTGAACAAAACCCCCTTTCCTTCCATTACCGGCTTACTTGCTTCGGGTCCGATGTCTCCCAATCCAAGCACTGCCGTGCCGTTGGTAATGACGGCTACGAGGTTTCCTTTTGCCGTGTACTTATAAACGTCCTCCTTGTGCTCGGAAATGCGCAAGCAAGGCTCTGCTACGCCTGGGCTGTATGCCAATGCAAGGTCCTTTTGAGAGCTGTAGGGTTTGGTCGGAACAACTTCGATTTTCCCCTTCCTTCCTTGGCTGTGGTAATCCAAAGCCGCTTTTTTGCTCGATGCATTCATCGCAATCGTTCTTCTACCTGCGGTTGAGTTTGCGCAGCTTGGTTATTGCACTATAAAACGTTCGGAAACCTTTGCTCCGTCGGGTGTAGCTACGGTCAAAATGTACATGCCCGGGGCGTACTCAGCTGCGTCGAGATACACAATACCATGTTGGGCACTAAGCGTTTCTTGCTCCATCAATTGACCCGAAGCATTGTGGATCCTCAGAGTGGCCATCGAGGCACCATTGAGGTGGTACGGAAACGAAGAAATGCCCGTCACGGGTTGAGGGAAAACCGGCGATGATTCAATCCTTGTTTCATCAATATTCAATGCGCAATTCGCAGCATCCAAGCAAAAAAGCACTTGCTGGCATGTTCCAGCGTCGATGTCATCGACTGGATGAAAACAATAATCCAATGCCGTAACTCCAGCCACCCCAGCCGGATAATAGTCCACGATGAACGTGGTGTCCGTTTCATTGGGCGGCAAGTGCACCAGGTATGCATCTGTCGTAAACGAGCTGTTTGTGCCATAAGGGTAACACAAAGGGCCCCAACAAAACCGGTCATAAGCGCCCGAATTGTCCTCGTCATATGGCAAGTTATATGGACTGACCAGCTGAACAATGGACCGTGTCACCATGAGGTGCATTGTATCGTTCGTCAAGTTGGTAACGTCCCAGTGCAGCGCGATTTCTTCGGTGTCTGGATCGTCCAGCGACCCTTCAAAAACCTCGATGGGATCCACCAAAGTCGGTTGAGCAAACGCCACTCCTGCGGTCAATGCAATCCCCAGGAAAGCAAAAATGTAGGGCATGTTTTTCCGATTCATGAGGCCGAAGATACCTCGATTGGCGTGGAATTTGTACCCTCAAAACGACAAGCTTTCATCTGATTCATCTTAATTTGTCCAACCAAACCTGAAATGAAGCCCATTCTTATGACCGTTCCACTTAAAAACGCTGCCATTGTCGCGTGTCTCACGCTATGTGGCTCAGGGGCTTTTGCCCAATCCCTGCCGGGTGTTCAGCTCAAAAATCTAGCCGGTGAATCCATTAACACGGCTCAACTTGTAACCGAAGGGCAGCCAACGCTGATTTGCTTTTGGGCAACATGGTGCAGCCCCTGCAAGCGGGAATTGAACAACTACGCTGAACTCTACGATGATTGGCAGGATGAAACAGGCGTCAATATTGTCGCTGTGAGCATCGATGATCAGCGCAGCATCCGCCGCGTTGCACCTTATGTGAATAGCGTACTGTGGGATTACGAGATTCTGCTAGACCCCAACAAGGATTTTGCCCGTGCCATGCAGGTTGTCAATGTGCCGCATACGTTTTTAGTGAACGGTGAAGGCCAAGTCGTCTGGCAGCACAACAATTACTCGGATGGGGACGAAGAAGAGGTGTACGAAGAACTTTTGAAACTCGCTGAATGACCCGATTTTTTCTTTTCGCAGCAAGCATTGTTGGAATCAGTGCAGTCGCCTTTGGACAGCTGGAAGACCAAAGCAGCGGCTCTGTAACGGGCAATGTTCAGATGCTCTGGCAATCGTATAGCGAAGACCCCATCATTGGCGCCATTGTACCGCCTGAAAAAACAGGGTTCAACGCTTACGGCAACCTCATTTACAACCAAGGCGGATTCAGCGCTGGCATGCGATACGAATCATACCTCAGTGCAGTCTTGGGGTTTCCCGGACGCTTCAAAGGAAGCGGTATCGGATACCGGTATGCCCGCTATGCAGACCCCACAGGAAAGGTGGATTTTACCGTCGGAAATTTCTACGAGCAATTTGGCAGCGGCATCGTTTTGCGTTCCTACGAGGAGCGGGCCTTGGGGATCGACAACGCCCTGGATGGTGTCCGGTTGATTTTACGCCCCGTCAATGGAATCGAGATCAAGGCTTTGTATGGAATGCAGCGGCTTGATTTTGATAGCCGTCTTATCAATGGCCCCGGAACGGTGCGGGCATTGGACGGCACGATTGACTTCAATAGTCTTTTGGAATCCAAAGGAGGATTGGATTGGGACACCAAAATCATGCTGGGAGGAAGTTTCGTGAGCAAATTTCAATCCGGGGGAACCATTGCCAAGGACTCCTTATTGCTTCAGCTTCCCGAAAACATCGGAGCCTGGTCCTACCGAATTGATGCAATGCGCAAAGGTTGGTCTGCGGGCATCGAATACGCCGGGAAAATCAACGACCCCAATGCGGACAACGGCTACACCTACCGCAATGGTCAGGCTCTTTTATTCAACCTCGGGTATACCCAACGCGGACTGGGCATCAGTCTTTCGGCCAAGACCGTGGATAACATGAGTTTCCGCTCCGACCGCGATGTCTTGCTCTTTGACTTGCCAATCAATTACATCCCTGCCATTACTCAACAGCACACGTACAACCTGGCAGCTACCCTGTATCCCTATGCAACGGTCATTTCCGGTGAATCGAGTGCCAGTGCAGAAATCTTTTATTCCATTCCCAAAGGCACGAGGCTGGGAGGCAAATACGGAACCAAGCTCAGCGCCAATTTCGCGGCGGCCAATGGCTTAGATACCACGCAACTTGCTGGAGTCGAAGGCTTGGTTTATGGATATGAGCGCAATTCCTGGGGATTTGGACCAAGTAAATTTGTTCGAGACTTCAACGTCCAAATCAGCCGCAAAGAGTCCAAGAATTTCAAGTGGAAATACACCTTCTACAATTTAGAATTTAACACCCTTGCCACTCCGGTGACCACCACATTTAAAGGCATTGTCTACGCGGATATTCACGTTCTGGAGACGCAAGTCAAAACCCGAAAACGTCAGAGCCTTCGTACCGAGTTCCAGGCCCTGTTTACCGACCAAGACAAAGGCGACTGGGGCACTGTTCTGGCCGAATACACGTGGAGCCCACACTGGTTTGCCAGCGTGATCGACCAGTACAATTTTGGAAACCCCGATCCAGATGCTCGCGTGCATTATTTGTACGGTGCAGTGGGTCGCATTGATGGGCCTCACCGTCTATCTATTGGCTACGGAAAAAGACGAGAAGGAATCTTCTGTATTGGCGGCGTCTGCCGCGCAGTTCCCGCCTCCAATGGGTTTGAGATAAATTTCTCCTCTAGTTTCTAAGCACTTTAGGTTCAATACCTTATTTTTGGGGTAATATCGAGAAATCAAACCAACCAATTCGTACAAACATGAAGCACATTTACGCCTTGATTGCAGCCCTCATGCTGGGGACTGCCTCCTTTGCACAGCTGCCAGATGGTAGCATCGCGCCAGACTTCACCGCCACCGACATCAATGGCGTGGAGCACAACCTTTATGACCTCCTTGACGAGGGAAAGAAGGTCATTTTAGACTTTTCTGCAACGTGGTGCGGACCTTGCTGGAGCTACCACACAAGTGGTGTTTTTGAAGAATTGCACAACACGTATGGTCCTGAAGGAACAGATGAGTTGCACATCTTCTACATCGAATCGGACGACACTACTACTGATGCCGATCTCAACGGAACAGGTACTGCTACGCAAGGTGACTGGGTTACAGGCACAGAGTATACGATCATCGACAACGGTGGGAATATTTTTGACGATTACAACGGAGCATACTACCCAACAATTTACACAGTATGTCCCAACCGCATTCTTACAGAGTCGGGCCAAGCGGGTGTCGAAGAGCATGCAGCTATTTTTCAAGCCAACGATTGCGCAGCCGCAACGCTTGCCAACGATCCTGCATTGTTGAACTACACCGGTGGAACAACTGCTTGCCCAGGTGAGCCCGTAAACATGTCCGTTGACATGATGAACTTGGGTGTAACCACTCTGCAGTACGCTACCATCGACGTCATGGTTGGAGGAAGCTCCATCCTTTCGTATGACTGGAACGGTGCTTTGGAGACCTATGAAATCACGAATGTTCAACTTGGAACAGCCGCGTTTGATGCGGACACCGATTTCACCATAGAAATCACTTCAGCAGACGACAACGATGTGAACAATGGCTCTGAGGGATCAGTAGCGCTTGCAACAGAAGGAACGTCCTTGATCCACGTTGAAATCATGGTCGACAACTGGTCAGAAGAGGTCTCATGGTCAATCACCGACGACATGGGCAACGAGATTGAGTCAGTGCCAGCAGGTAGCATTGATGGAGCAGAAGGTGATGTATTCGAATGGTGGGTGAGTGCACCTTCCACAGGATGCTACACATTTGAAATTTCTGATGCGTACGGCGACGGCATCTTCGGCAGTCAGTGGGGTTCAATTGACGGTTACTGCACTGTAAAGACGTACAACGATGACATCGTCTACGTTTCGACAATTTATGACTATGATGGTTCATATAATTATGAAACTGAGCAGGCTGGCATGAGTGTCTCAACAATGACGGTGGGTGTTGAAGAGCAAACGTTAAGCGATGTGACGCGGGTCTTCCCGAATCCATTTGTTGACCGAACAAACTTGCAGTTCAGCACAGTTCAAGCTGGAGCGGCCACCATCGCCGCTTACAACTTGGTCGGTGAGCAAATCATCAACGACAATCTGGGCACTTTGCCTGCCGGTGAGCACAACCACGTGTTGAACTTTAACGGCGTAACAGCAGGTGTTTACCTCGTAACATTGAACGCTGGCGGTGAGACGACTACCATGCGCGTGACTTTGAAGTAATCGCTCCAGAAGCGAATCAACGATAAAGAATCCGCACTACCCTTCTGGGCAGTGCGGATTTTTCGTTTAAAAAGGTGCATATTCACATTCTAAATTTTAGTCCATGAAACACTTCCTCACTTTGATGCTACTGGCCCTGCCTTTTTTTGGAGCAAGCCAACTACCGAATGGCAGCGTAGCCCCGGATTTTACTGTGACCGATATCGCAGGTGATGAGCACAATTTGTACAGTTATCTCGACTCGGGGTATGCTGTCATCATCGACTTTTCTGCAACTTGGTGTGGGCCATGCTGGAGTTATCACACGAGTGGTGTTTTTGAAGAAATCTATGAGGCACACGGACCCGATGGCACCAACGAAGTGCGCATCCTTTTCATAGAATCGGACAATTCTACGACCGACGAGGATTTGCACGGAACCGGAGCGAACACATGGGGAGATTGGACCGCCGGCGTTGAATATCCCATCATTGACAACGGAGGGGACATCTTTAGCTTGTATCAATGTGGTTACTATCCCACCATTTTTACCGTTTGCCCAAATCGAATTTTGCAACAGACCGGTCAAGCCACTGCCGCCGCTCATACGGGCTACTTCCAATCGGGTGATTGTGCGCCGGCTTCCACCCCCAACGACATTAGCCTTCTCGAATACCTCGGGCCGAATAGGACGTGTCCCGAGACGCCCACACCATTATCTGTAAAAGTCATGAATCAGGGCACCGAGCCACTCACGGGATTCACGCTTACGGCTTCAACCTTGTTTGGCGTTGAACTCCTCAGCTACGATTGGACTGGGAACCTCGATACCTATGAAATGGAAGTCGTCGAGTTGGGTGAAGCAATCTTTCCTTCGACCTCCATGTTCTTCATCGAAGTCACCTCAGAAGACGACTACGAAGGCAACAACAGCGTATCAGAAACCATGAACCTCACTTCGGAAATCGCCACTTCGCTCGTGCGTGTTCGCTTCACAACGGACAACATGCCTGGAGACAACCGCTGGGCCATCACCGATGATGCAGGCGATGAAGTGGCCGGCATCGAATTCGGCGATATGACAGAGAGCCAAACCGAGTACGACTGGTGGGTCAACTTAGACGATATCGCCTGCTATACGTTCGAAGTGTATGACTTGATTGGGAACGGCGGATCCATTGAATGCGACATCAGTTCATTCAATGCCGACGGCGTCAACATCAATACCATCTTCACCGTCAATAACAATGGAAGCTGGAGCAACCTCAACAAAGGCTTTCTTGTCAATGAAATCAATACAGAAATCAGCGAGTCATTTGCCGTGCCTGTGACCTTATTCCCCAACCCCATCATCGATGGGTACGTGTCGATTACTGGTCTGCAATCCACTGATCTGCAAATAGCACAGATTTTTGATGTGGCCGGAAAATGTGTCCATACCGAGCAGCGTTCAGGAACCAATGGAACCTGGATCCTGGACTTAACCGGTTTAGAGCCTGGCGTCTATGTGATGAATTTGGTCGACGGCCAGCGCCATCAAACCCGGAAAATCATTCGGTCCTGATGCGAAAAACAATCGAGCGGAATAGAGGATGGTGGCTGCCCCTTCTCGTGCTTGGCTTCTGCGGATGCGACGAAATTGAAGACCCCGTCATTCCCGTAACCACGAATTATCTGGAAGCGGTGTATGGGCCTGCACCGGTCTTTGACGCCTTGCCGCAAACTCAAGCGGTCAAGCGGGTATTGGTAGAAGACTTCACGGCCCATCAATGTGGAAATTGCCCTGCAGCAGCAATCATCGCAGAGGGCATCGCCGAAAACTACGACGGCTTGGTCAGCGTCATGGCCATCCACGCAGGAAACCTTGCCAATACGGATGACAGCTACTTTGACACCGATTGGACGACGGAAGAAGGTGATGTGTATTGGGACCAATTGGACTTCCAAGCCAATCCTGTTGGGCGGGTCAATCGCATCAACGGCGTGGGCTCCTTTTGGGCTCCCGCGCAGTGGGAGGAGAAGGTTACGGAAGAGCTCGCATTGACTCCCTCCCTCGGATTGCAGCATGCGTTCGAGTGGGTTCCTGCGAATGACCACTTGAATTTGCACCTGCACGGCACATTTTACGAGACCGTAGATGGGCCCATTCAAATCGCCTGGCTCATTCTTGAATCCCACATCCTCGATTACCAATTGGATTATGCCTCCAGTCCAGAAGTCGTAGAAGACTATGAATTCAATCACGTCTTACGGGGATCCGTGCAAGGCGCCGAAGGTGTTGGATTTGGAGCGGCTTCGGGAGGAGCCAACGCTGGCGATGTTGCCACGCAATCTGTCACCTTTACATGGGAAGATGCTTGGGTTTTGGAAAACTCCACGGTGCTCGCTGTGGTTACCGATGCCAATGGGTACGTGATCAACGTCGACGAGATCCATTTGAATTGAAGCCCTTTCGCTCCATCCCCGCCCTGCTCATGGGCATTTGCTTGGTCGCATCCTGCGCCAGTGTCGCTTGGAGTCAAGATGAGCCTTTGGCCTTCACTGCACGGGTTCACATGGGACTTTCTGCCACCCAAGTTTATGGCGATCAAATTTCTGGCTTCAATAAATTCGGGGTGTCTGCTGGGGCTACCGTGGACATACGCCGCAAGGAAAGGAAAGGTATGCAATGGGGAATTTTGTATACCCAAAAAGGCAGCCGTCGCGTTCCGAACACCAAAAATGGGGACTTCAATTCTTGGCGATATCGGTTCACTTACATCGATCTGCCATTGACCCAGGTCTGGAATCCAGAGCCTGAATGGTGGTGGGGTGTTGGGCTCCAGCCCAGTATTCTAATCGCAGGGGAAGAGGATTTTTACGGAAACGGATATACTGATTTGACCTACCTCGAGCTCAATTCCATCGACCTCGGAGGAATTCTTCAGGCCGGGTTCCAATGGAGCCAAAACATGGCCATTGAGGCGCGATTATCTCAAAGCCTGCTGCCCATTAGCGAACGCCCTGCGCAACCCGTTCAGCGTTGGGACAGCTTTATGATGAACATGGCCATTCAATGGCTTTTCACCTGGAAATTAGGCTGAACCGTCGGCTCTCCGATTACTCTTCTTGCTCACCCGCAGCCTCAAACAGCCTCGCTGGTGAGCGATCTATGGCTTCCACGGCCTCCAGCCAATCCATCCAAACTCCGGCCATCGCCTCATCGACCGCTTTTGCAAATTCTGATGCACCCTCATGCAAACGCTCCAACGCACGTTGAGCGTTACCCCCCGGGGCATCCGTTCCGCCGTTAATCGAGAATGCTGTCCACATGATCGAACTCAGCCGTTCCGTCACGCTCTCGATTCCCTTAAAATCACGCGGCTCCGTATACATCTCCTCGATTCCTTGGAGCGTTGACTTGAGCGAGTCTGCCAGCGTTGTTGCATCCTTCTTCAGTGAATCCGGTATCCACTTCAACTCTTGCTTTACGACTTCTACTGTGGCGAGGGCCCGTTGAATCCGATCCATTCCGTTGGATATCGGTTTCACCGCCTCCATGACCACCCGTTGGTGCAGATTTCGCATCTCATGTGCCTTTTGATCATACGGCACCCGGGGATCAGGGTGCACCACCACATCCGCTTCAGCTCGGTGCTCCCCCAACGCAAGTTGAATGGTGTACACGCCGGGCACAACATCCGGTCCACCTCCTGAGGGCTGTTCTTTCCTCTTTTGAATTTCACGGCGGGGCCAGTCCATGCCATTGGTATCAAAACGCCACCTCATATCTTGGATGCCCCCTTCGGCAGTCTTCGCGCCGTTGCGAAGAGTATCTCCTTGCGCATTGAGCACGGCCCATAACAACTCATTCTCCTCATACGTGTCTGCCGTGTCAGGATGGATGTACCATTGCACCCGTGCGCCTCCTCGGTAGTTTTCTCCACTCCAGTAATGATCCGCCGGGAAACGTGCACCAACGTGGCGACGAAAATTTACCTGATACGCATCCGGCACGTCAAATATGTGCAGGCTTTCGCTCAACATACCATTGCCATCCCGCGCCAAAACTCGGAGGGGGTCAATGTCATCGATCACATACGCTGCACGGCCAAAGGTCCCCAACACCAGGTCTCCATCGCGGGGATGAATGACCATATCCCGCACTGGAACGGAAGGCACATCGTGGGTCCAGCGTTTCCAGTTGGCCCCGCGGTCAAAGCTCACAAAAAGCCCTTCTTCCGTACCTAAAAACAACAAAGACGCTTCCTCTGGATCCTGAACAACGGAGAGCGCATGGCCCGTCACCTCGCCGGTTTCAAGCACCAACCGCACCCACGTCGCTCCGCCGTCCATGGTGCGGTAGAGATAGGGCTGCCAATTGTTTCGTCGGTAATCGTTCACAACCACGTACACCTCATCCGGATCGTGAGGACTTACCTGGATCTGAGGAATCCATGCACCTGTGGGAAAGCGTTTGATGGAAGCCGCGTGATCCGTCCAAGTACCTCCCCCATCTGTCGTGTGCTGAATGCGACCGTCGTCCGTACCAACCCAAATCTCGCCCTCCCGATGCGGATTGGGCGCAATGCATAAAATCGTGCAGTGGTTTTCTGCTTGTGTCGCATCAATGGTCAATCCGCCTGAATTGGCTTGGTCTTGCTTTTCTGGGTCATTCGTGGTCAAATCCGGACTGCGCGTCTCCCAAGAATTGCCTCGATCAATGCTATGATGCAAAAATTGGCTGCCGAAATACACGCCATCCGGATGGAATGGATCTGCCGCAACGGCCGCGTTCCAGGCGAAACGAAGGGCCGTTGAGTCCGGTGGCACGGGCTGAACCGATGTGGCATCTCCATTGCGCAAATCGACGCGAGACAGTGAACCGCCCTGATACATCGCATAAGCTGTATTCAAATCGTTCGCAGCAGGCAACACATCAAAGCCATCCCCGAATAAAATCTCCTGCCAATCCTCGTTCCGAATGCCGCCAACATGCCAAACTTCGCTGGGGCCGACCCATGAACCGTTGTCCTGCATCCCGCCATAAATCCGGTACGGAACGGCGTTGTCCACCGCAATATGATAGAATTGACCCAGCGGTAAATTGTTGACGAATGTCCACGTTTGGCCGCCATCTCGGCTGATGTTGAGTCCGCCATCGTTTCCATCTATCAAGTAATTGGGGTCATCGGGGTGGATGTAAAACGCATGGTGATCCGGGTGAACCCCGCTGTAGGGTAAAATCGTGCGGAAGGTCTTGCCTCCGTCCTCGCTCATATCCACCATGGAATACAAGTTGAATAGGCGATTTTCATTCGATGGATCTGCGTAGATATCCGCATAATAAAACGGTCGATTCCCTACTTGCTTGCCTTGAATCATCGACCAATTCAGTCCTCCGTCTTTTGAGTGGTATAGTCCTGTGTTAGCCGATTCAACTAATGCATAAATGACATCTGGATTGGCTGCGCTTATCGTTAAACCGATGCGACCCAGCTCACCGCTAGGCAGTCCTTCCTCCTCCGTAAATTCCTTCCAATTCTGTCCGCCATCATAGGTGATGTGTAAACCACTCCCTTCGCCGCCACTCGTAAAAAACCAAGGCTCTCGCCGATGCGACCACATCGCGGCGATCAATTTATCCGGGTTGGATGGGTCGATGATCATGTCAGCTACCCCAGTGCGCTCATCGATGTAGAGTTGGTGCTCCCACGTTTGGCCTCCATCCGTAGTCTTATACACTCCGCGGTCTGGGCTATCTCCCCAGGCGGTTCCAATGGCACCGACCCAGACGGTATGGTGGTCCGTAGGATGCACGATAATGCGGTGAATGTTTCGCGTGCCTTCAAGTCCCATCATCTCCCAAGTCGCACCGCCATCAATGCTGCGGAAGATTCCCCGACCACTCGAATGCGAATTGCGCGGATTCCCTTCGCCTGTCCCCACCCAAATCACATCGGGATTTGAAGGCGCTATGGCGACTGCCCCGATACTTTGAGTCGGTTGATCGTCGAACAACGCTTCCCACGCTACACCTGCCGTCTCTGAACGCCACAAACCACCACTGGCTGTTCCGATGTAAATCACCTCCGGACGATCTCGCTGAACATCAATGGTCGTCACACGACCGCTCATGGCACCAGGTCCGATGTGCCGCACATTGATTCCTTCTATGATGGCGTCCACATCTTGCGCCTGCACAGAATTGAGGTTCCCTACCAAGGCCAGCATGGCCAACATCGTGCCGGCCACGGCACCCATTAAAAAGTTTATGCGCACCATCACAATTGTATTTTCATGTTTTGAGTAGACACGACCGGGATGTTCACCCCGATGCCTAAAGCACTGCCTTCAACGCTTCCGTCTAGGCTCACTTCAACTTCTTTTCCTTGTAAAATTTGCAGCCAATTTTGCTCCAAGACGGACAACAAAGCGCGGGGCTCTGTTCGGACTGTCAACTTGAGTGTTTGGTCTACTCCTTTGGAAATTGATTGAGCGTAAGGCAGTTCTACCCGCCCTACCTCTTGCCCATTGATCGTTACAGCAACGTCAACGGTCTTTGCTTGAATGGTCACAGGATTGGGGTTATCCAAGACGAGGGTCACCTCTCCCTCAATTCCTCCTCGTGAGATTGAAAGATCGCTGAGTCCATCAACCCGCACGACTTCAACAGGTTGCAATGCATTGCACCCCATGAACATCGCGGTCAATATAAAATACCCCAGTCGACTCATGACTTGGCGCTCAGTCGCGCAAAGTGCTCGTGAAACAATGGAATGGTCTCAATGCCTTTGAAGTAATTGAAAACGCCATAATGTTCGTTGGGCGAATGAATGGCATCGCTGTCTAAGCCAAATCCCATGAGCACGGTTTTCAATCCCAAAATCTGTTCAAAGCTGGCAACAATAGGAATGGAACCGCCACCACGGAATGGCACAGGTTTTCGCCCAAAAGTTGCCTCCATCGCCGCAGAAGCGGCTTGGTAGGCGATTGAATCGGTCGGTGTAACCGCGGGTTGACCGCCGTGCATTGGCGTAATCTTCACCTTTACGGATGGCGGAGCAATCGCATTGAAATGACGGGTAAAAAGTTCCGTGATTTTTTCGGGGTCCTGATTGGGGACCAAGCGCATGGAGATTTTGGCCGATGCCTTGCTCGCGATCACAGTCTTCGCACCATCTCCTGTGTATCCGCCCCAAATGCCATTGACATCTAACGTCGGCCGAATGCTCATGCGCTCAGGGGCGCTGTAGCCTTCCTCGCCTTCCACCGCGCCGATATCGATGCTGCGTTTGTATTCCGCTTCGTCAAAGGGTGCTTCGGCCATGGCTTTTCGCTCCGCAGCTGATAACTCAACCACATCTTCATAGAAGCCCTCTACCAAAATTCGCTGGTCTTCGTTCTTGAGCGAAGCAATCATCTCACACAAGATGTTGATGGGGTTGGGAGCTGCTCCTCCGTACAATCCGCTGTGCAGGTCGCGGTTGGGTCCGGTGACCTCCACTTCGACATAACTCAACCCACGCAAACCCACCGTAATGGACGGCACATCGTTGGCGATGATTCCTGTATCACTGACCAAAACAATGTCCGCTGCTAGCTTATCTCTGTGTGCTTCCAAAAAGGGTTCTAAGTGCGCTGAACCCACTTCTTCTTCCCCCTCAATCATGAATTTGATGTTGCAATGCAAAGCATCAGATTGCACCATGGCTTCAAGGGCCTTTACGTGCATGAATACTTGGCCTTTGTCGTCACAGGCACCTCTTGCAAAAATTGCTCCTTCGGGATGGAGATCCGTCTTCTTGATAACCGGTTCAAACGCAGGGGAATCCCAAAGTTCCAAGGGAACAGCCGGTTGAACATCATAATGACCATACACCAGCACCGTAGGGGCATGCTCTGAAACCATTTTTTCTCCGTACACAACCGGAAATCCTTCGGTTGGGATGATTTCAACATTTTCAGCTCCGGCCGCGGTTAACTGCTGAGCGACCGCTTCTGCGCACCGCACAACATCTCCTGCGTAAGCTGGGTCTGCTGAAATCGATGGTATTCGCAGCAAATCAATTAATTCATTCAAAAATCGGTCTCGATGTGTTTCGATATATGGGGAGCAAGCTGCCATGACTAAGCGATGTTTCAGGTGAGTATTCCACGAATTTAAGTCAACTGGGTTGGATCGTCGACACGCATCAATTCGGCTGACCACATCGTATATTCGTGCACCGGACAATGCACCCAAATTCGAGTCGTGAACGAGTCTCATTTTCCCAACTTTGAAAATACCGAACGAGCGTTCGCGAACCTCAGTTCTGGGCAACTCCGCAAGGCCCTCCTGCTTTTTCAAACGGTGGGAAATGGGGGGTTGGTTCGACTCGGAAAGGTACTCGTGCATGTGGCACTTGCACTCCGAATCCCCTTGGGATGGGCCATCCGACCCACCGTTTATTCCCACTTTTGCGGAGGAGAATCGATTGCCCAATGCGAGCAGACCATGGCCCGCCTGGCTGCTGGAAATGTGCATACGATTCTAGATTATAGTGCAGAAGGCAAAGAAACCGAAGCTGATTTGGATGCCACGTATCGGGAAATCCTCTCCGCAATTCAGGCCACTCATACCGATGACCGCCATGCCTTCTCCGTCTTTAAAGTCAGCGGAGTCGCGCCCACTGAGCTATTAAAAAAAGTGTCAGCCAACCCCGATTCGCTTTCGGACCAAGAACAGATCACCTGGACACGGGTGCAAAAACGCGTCGTAGCCCTGTGTTCTGCTGCAGCTGAAATGGGAACACCTATATTAATCGATGCCGAGGAGTCGTGGCTTCAGCCGGCCATTGATGAACTTGCTTTAACCGCCATGCAACGGCACAACACGGCCCGAGCCTTGGTGTACAATACGGTCCAACTGTATCGAACAGACCGGCTCGCTTATCTCAAGCGCATAACAGAACGTGCCAAAATGGAGGGCTGGCAATTGGGAGTGAAGCTGGTGCGAGGAGCTTACATGGAAAAAGAACGGGACCGAGCCATTGAAAAAGGCTATCCGTCCCCTATTCATCCGAACAAGGAGGCGACCGATCGCGATTTTAATGCCGCTTTAGAATGGTGTGTGGATCATGCGGAAAGCCTATTCTGTTGCGCGGGAAGCCACAATGAGAAAAGTAACGCCCTCCTGGCCCAACGAATGAACCAACGCGGACTTAATCCGTCGGACGGTCGGTTTTGGTTTGCGCAGTTGTTGGGCATGAGCGACCACATTAGTTTCAACTTGTCCGCAGCTGGATACCGAGTCGCCAAATATGTTCCCTTTGGTCCCATTCGTGAGACCATCCCGTACCTCATTCGCCGCGCAGAAGAAAACTCATCTGTGGCAGGACAGACTTCACGCGAATTGGAATTGATTCGACGCGAGGTGGAACGAAGAAAACAAACATGAACGGGCCATTGACACGTCTTACATAGACCACCTCATTCCCACACGGAACAACCTGGGCATGGCGGGCCGAAGGCCGGCAGGCCGGCGTGCAACAACAACGACGGCATCGAAGACATTATTGACCCCAGCATAGGCTGAAAAATTGGACCCGAATTCCCGACGAATCACAGCGTCAAAAATCGATGCTACATCTGTAGCCTCCACTAAATCGATGGAAGCTCTCCCCGCCATGGTGCGCATGGCAGCCACATACCGATAGCTCAGCTCGCCCGACCACCTGCCCGTGACCAATGAAATTTGAGCATTTCCTTGATGCGGCGCCAAATACGGAAGAAAATCCCCGTCTTTCACAGCATCCCAAGGACCAAAATCGCTCTCAAAATCAGACGTGAAACGCGCATCTGTGTAAGTATAAGTAAGCCGCAACGGAGCTGACCACGTGTCGCTAGAAGCTAACAAATCCAGGGCCACTTCACATTCTACACCATGTGTTCTCGCCGAACCTCCATTGAACAAATCTCCTGTTCCAACCCCTCCATTCGCCGTTAAATCAGACCCCATCAAATGATTGTACGAATTGTAAAAGGCCACCACCTGTCCGTTGAATCGACGGCTCGACCAGCGATACCCCAATTCTGTATTCACACTGGTTTCTGATTGAGTGCCCGGTGCGCTACCAGGGGGGATAAAACCCCGGTGAACACCCGCAAAAAGTTGAGCTTCCTCCGACAGGGAGTAGTTAACGCCAAGGCCGGGCAACCAGACAGACACCTGATTGGTCCTTCGGCTCGCGGGTTCCTCCTCTCGGGAACCATTGTCTGCCCCATAATCCAACCGGAAAAATTCCATTTGCTCCGTACGGATACCCGGGGTCAATGTCCAGTTCGACAAGCGAATTGTGCCGCGAACATACCCCGCCAGGGCGCGCGCGCCATCCAATCGATTGCCTGCTGAGCCCTGTTCACCGGGTTGCACCATGCGCATCCTACCATCCGTTAGCTGGTACCCATCGCGCCATTCGAATCGGTCAACCTCATCCTCGTGCACGCGCAAACCATAAACCAGCTGATTCCCAGATTGACCTTTGATCACGCCTCTGTGCTGAATTCCTTGAGCAAGGTAGTCGCGGTTATTTGCTTTGAGTTGAAGCAAGGCATCCAGTGCCGTGGGCTCTTGCAACACAGCCGTTTGGCCCGACTCATACAGAGATAACAAAGACTGACTGTTTCCGCTTGCGTCTCGGTAGCGATCAAGTTTGTACCAATTCCGATGGAAGCGCATGCGGTACACATCGGTTCGTACACTCCATCGAGCCGTCAATTCAGCTTCGTGTCGCAACGTCATTTGGCGATGCTTGGACTCCATCAGGTCATTGCTCGATGCGGCATAACGCTGGAAAGGGTTCTGCACAAAATCGGCTTCAGCAAGGCCCGCATAGGTTTCATGGCTTAATTCCTGTACCCAACCGCCTTTGACTTCAATCGACTGATTGAAACGTGCATCTTTTGATGCTTCCCACCGAATCTTCACCATGCCATCTGTCTTGGTGAAGCCCGTAGGGTCCGCGTTAGGCAGCGATTTAAATCCATCACTCCCCAATTGAATCGCCTCCACGAGGCTCGACCACGTCCCCCTGTTCGTTTGCCACTCTTGGCGAAGCCTCAAATGGCGCAAGTGCCCTCCAAAACTGCTGCGCTCTGAGCGGAACAATATTCCTGACGGGCCTGCCGCTTGTGGCGTGACCAGATTAATTGCGCCACCTGCCGTCTGCGGACCAAATGCAATCTGGCTGCTCCCCTTTAAGACCTCTACAGATTCCATTCTCGCAATTGAAGGAAAATAGTAAGCCGCCGGAGCTGAGTACGGTGCTGGGGCAATAAGCACACCGTCCTCCATTAACGTAATGCGGGCACTGCGATCCGAACCAGAACCGCGCAGGCCAATGTTGGGACGCAAGCCAAATCCGTCTTCCTCTTGAATATTTACCCCGCTTACGGATCGCAAAACTCGCAAAGGATCTGTGTAAGCATAGCGCTCCAACTCTGCCGGTCGAATCACGTGCAACGCGCCAGGCACCTCGTCCAGTCCTCGTGCACCGGCACCAAGGCCCACCGAAGTTACCTCCGCACCGGGGATGGCATGCCATTGAGACAGCATTTTGGAAATGGAATCCTCACTGAATTCCGCTGAATCTTGGGCCGCCAAGAAGCCGCCTGTGAAAGAACAAATCAAGAGGATAATGAAGGAACGCCGCCGCCGCATGGTGAATCAATTTCAGCCACAAAATTGACCACAAGTAGCAGCCTAGGCAATCCCTTAAACAAGGTAATTTAGAATCATTCTAAACAATCGCAGCCCTTAGCCTTTCATCCAACGAATGCTTTGAGTCCGGTCCTCAAATACCAGCCGAATCAGGTAGTTTCCAGCTGCGAAGTCTTCTACCGAATGCCCCACGAGCGCGTCACTCAGGTCGACCGTTCGAATCAATCGGCCGGACAAATCAAAGAGTTCAATGGCGGAAGGCATTTCCTCGCCAGCAGGAACCAACCGCAGCAGCTGACCTGACAAGATGGGATTCGGTGCCATTCTCCAATCTGTGGCGTCGGGATCAAATCCAGGCCAACCTGTTGATCTCGCCTCTGCGACCAAAACGGGCGTTCGGTCCGAAACTGCATACATCGATTCAAACGCCGCAATCCGCTCACTTTGATCTGCAAAGTCGAACATCGCTTCCACCCACCGCTTCGGAACCGCTTGGTAATGAAGTCGAGCTGTGGCGTGAACCGTGGAGGTTTCCCCCGTCGAAATGCGGTAAATCAATCGATCCGCACCTGACCCTTCTTCTCCATTGAGACGATTAAAGTCCGCATCGAGTGCGGCCATGGGACCGACTTGGACGGTATCGTATGTTGGATGCTGACTCGAAAATCCACGGGGGGGGAGCCGGTTATCCTTTAACAAAATAGCAGCCCTTTCCAGCACCTGCGTCGTCGCCCCCTCAACGTCACCGAGAACCAGTTCATAAATCTGCACTTGATCGGGCGACGTGATTTCATTCCAATGAGGCTCCAGGCCTGTATCACGTCCGTTAATTCCATTAGCTGGAGACCAAGCGCCACTATGGAACAATGTATCGTCCTCGGGTCCTGTCAAGATGAACTCAATGAACGAAAGTCGGGCCGGATAACCGCTTGGAAACTTATGTCCGGCGAGGTTTTCGACTTCCACTTCAAAAGCCCACTCGCCTGGACTGGTGGCCAATTGACGCACCTTCAAATGGGCCGTTTGATGCTGGAGAGAGGCTACGGTTCGCGCAATGGTTGAGTCAAATTGCACAGGTGTCGCACTCAGGTTGAGCTGAACCGCATTGTCCCGCATCAATTTCAACATGAACGCATTTCCTCCCACCAAATGGTGCTTGCCGAAGCGTTGTGGGAACAACCAATTGGGTTGAGTCGCCGCAATGGCCCCTCCTTCAACCAATGGCATATGGCACGATTGGCATTGGACGTTTTCTGCATTGAATGCTGAGTTCACCCACTCGAGGTACGTGGTTTGCTCAAAAAACACTTGGCCTGTCTCTTCACCCTGCAGGTCTTGCGTATGGGTATACAACGAGTGGCAACTCGCACAGACTTCGCTGTTGCGCATGTGTTCACCGAAAACTGGAATGAATCCTGTTTGGCCACTCATCAAGCCATCCCATGGATTCTCAAATCCACCCCAAGAAACATTTTCATCGTTGATGGGTAAGTCGCCGTTGCTCCTGCCAGCGAGGTTGTCATCATCAATGGAGTGGCAAGCGGTGCACCCAATTCCATCCAATCCCAAGTCATCCTGCATCAGATCATCCATGGTGTAGCCATTCGCCCCTGCAGTCCCCGTCAAATGTGCCTCATGATAACCTTGCGGTGCATGGCAAGCGGTGCACAGGTTTTCGATGGATTCTCGGTGGGTGGGGTTCACCAATCCCTCGTGGTCCACTTTGGCTTGCCAAAACGGATCGCGCGCACTGTTGGCCATCAACGTGGCCTGCCAATCGGCAACGGGGCTTACTGTCGCTCCGTGTTCATCCACCAAAGCTTCGCCATCGGGATCAGGAGCATGGCAATTAACGCAGTTGCCCGATCCCGTGAAATACACCCCCTCCTCTGTGCACAATTCGCCCATTCGCCAGCGCATCCATTGTGCTTCATCTTTGCCATACCGCAGGTGCGGATTTTCAGCACCCGTCAGCAACTGACCCAGTCCAATGGCCACAAGCGGCAAGAACAAGGCGATATATGTATGACGCGTCATGGGTGCAGATGGGTATCTTTGCAAAGTTAGCCCGCAAAAAAGATTGATGTCACTTAACCATACCCTTCGTTCTTGGAGCCTATTCGCTTTAATGGCCCTTGTGCTGATAATTGTGCCTTTTTTAGCCAAGGCGCAAACAGCTCCAGAAGTCATCGTAGGGACTCGATTGATGGGCGCGGAATGGCCTGTTTCCATGCGTCCAGCGTCGCATGCCCCTGGTGAATCAAACCTCCTCATTGTTTGCCACAGCGGTCTGGTTATGTGGTTCGATGAAGAGGCAGGAGAAGTGCGTGAAGAACCCTTTTTGGATTTGAGTTCAACTGGACTGGACCTTGTGGATTACGGCATCATGAGTGAGCAAGGATTGAATGACCTGATCCTTGACCCCGATTTTGAAGAAAACGGTTTATTCTATGTCATGTACAATGGGTACCGACCTGACGGAACGGGCGAATTCATTGACGAACGGCTTATCTGCTTTGGAACCAATGAGGACCATACCGAGGCAGATCCGACGACGTGGTTTGAGGTGTTAGAACTTGTGCAGCCTGCGCGCGGACACAATGGCGGGCAACTGCATTTTGGTCCTCTGGACGGATACCTGTACCTCAGCACGGGAGACGGCGGTGGCACAGGAACGGGAGAGACAGGCGGAGGAAGCGGTGGTGATGATCATGGCCCCATTGGTAACGGCCAAAATCTGCAGACACTTCTTGGAAAAATGCTGCGAATCGAGGTCCATGGATTGGCACCTTACACCATCCCAGAATCCAATCCCTTCGTCGGAAACGATGAAGCCCTGGATGAAATCTGGGCCTACGGCTTTCGCAATCCTTGGCGCTGGAGCTTTGACCGATTGACGGGCGACAAGTTCATCGGCGATGTGGGCGAGGTAGACTGGGAGGAAATCAACATGGAATCTGCCGATTCAGAAGGCGGGCTCAACTTTGGCTGGCGATTGATGGAAGGACCCATGTGTTATGAACCCATCGTGGACTGTGATCCGGACGGAAACCTCGAATGGCCCATCTTCTCCTATCCCCACGAAAACGGATGGTGTTCTGTTATAGGAGGATACCGGTACCGCGGGGAGGCGATTCCCTCGCTCTACGAACATTACGTATTCACGGATGCTTGTGGTTTTTATGACGTTAAGTTTTGGTCTCTCACTGAGCAGGAAGACGGAAGTTGGATCGATGCACCGCTGGAAATCGACGTTCCCGGGGGGTTTGTTCCATGGGAAGAGACCCGTTTCGCATTCAGTGAAAACAATGAAGGTGAGTTGTACTTATGCACGCAGCTGAACGTGTACAAACTCATGTATGATCCAGCGGATCAAGAAGGTACTGGAAGTCCAGCGGAATCATTAATTTTCTCTCCCAATCCCGTTCTTGGCGGTCAAAGCGTGGTTCTTGACGCTGGAGAAGATGTCTTTTTGTCTCGAATTCGCATTACAGATGCCGGGGGACGCAGTATTCATGACGCTCAATTTTATTGGGCTCCATCTCCCTACACATGGAGCACAAATGGCATGAAAGCGGGGACCTATATTGTCGAAGCATGGGTCGCATCAAGCGAAACACCCATCCGTGGAAAGCTCATTGTCCTGCGTCCGTAGCCAAGGCACAAGAACAGGCGGAGTTGAGCGCGATGTCTTCGCTTAACACGGCTTGACTCAGCTCTCCCTCATCATTTGAAAAGCAGATTTTCATGGAGGAAAACGGACAATCCAATGGCATCTTAAGGTGATAGCAAGGTTGGCTTCCACGTGGCTCACTCAAGGACCATTGGATCTCCGAGTCGAGCAGCCACGTCATTAAGACTTCCCGGGAAGCTGCCGTTGGACCTTCACACTGCATCAGACAACTCAGGTAGGCATCCGGAGAAACCCCGTCCAATTGCATCCGGGCTTTGATCCGCTTGGCCGGAAGCCAGTCATTGCAACTGCGACCACTGAAAAATAGGGCGCTTAAAATTACTCCGATGAAAACACCGATGCCGTAGCGCAAAAACCGTTGACGAAAATTCACGCTTCAAAAGTAAACCAACCCACCGAGGTGTGCACTCCCTTCGTAAATTCGAACTTCATGATTCAGTGCCGAGACATCCAATTTCAATACCGAGTGGGAACCCCCATGATGTCCTTTCCCGACGTCGAATGTCCTGAACGGTCTCAACTGCTGTTACTTGGACAATCGGGCTCAGGCAAAACCACCTTGCTGCATTTGCTCTGTGGCATGCTTCAGCCAACTGCTGGAGAGATCAGCATCCAGGGCCAAAACCTCGTCACCATGACGGAGCGCGAGCGGGATGCTTTTCGAGGAAGGCACTTTGGAATTGTTTTTCAGAAATCCCACTTTGTGCAGAGCTTAACTGTTTTGGAAAACTTAGCCATCCCGGCATTTTTACTTGGTGAAGCGTTCGACCCGCAGGAAGCTCAGGCTTTGTTGGATCGGCTTGGAATCGGACACAAAGCCCACGACAGGCCCCGGGATTTAAGCACGGGTGAACAGCAACGGGCAGGTATTGCGCGAGCGTTGATTCACAAGCCCGACATCGTCCTCGCTGATGAGCCCACGAGCGCACTGGACGATCAAAGTACCCAAGCAGTCGTTGCTCTCTTGGAAGAACAGGCGCAAACACTGGGTGCCACGTTGGTCATCGTAACGCACGACCAACGATTAAAAGACCGGTACGAGCGACGCATCGAACTCACCGACACGGTGACAAATTCCCTTGTGTCATGAGTTGGATCTACATCGCTTGGCGAAACCTCGGCTTGAAAAAGCTCCAAACGGCTTTGAGCCTGATCCTTCTTGCTTTTGGGGTAGGTCTCGTCAGCCTCCTGATGTTAACCGAGAAGCAACTCAGTGACACCTTTGATCGCAATATCCAAGACATCGATTTGGTGCTGGGCGCAAAGGGTAGCCCGTTGCAATTGATTCTTGCCAACGTATACCACGTGGATGCCCCAACGGGAAACATCCGGCTTGCAGATGCCGAAAAAGTCATTCGTCATCCCTACATCGATGAGGGCATCCCCCTTGCCTACGGAGACAACTACCGCGGCTTTAGAATTGTAGGAAGTACGGCAGCATACACCGATCACTACGGAGTGGCCTGGAAATCTGGTCGCGGCATTGAATCGGCATTTGAAGTGGTCGTTGGTGCCCGAGTTGCAGAATCAACTGGCTTGAAATTGGGCGATGAGTTCTTCAGCTCGCATGGACTGCAGGATGAAACAGACGTCCATACCGACAAAACTTTCACCGTCGTAGGCACCTTGGAATCGAGCGGAACCGTCCTCGATCAGCTGCTCTTGTGCAACATCGAAACGATTTGGGGCGTGCACGAAAAACCCGGAGAAGTAATCGCAACTGAAGACCGTGAAATCACAGCTGTTCTATTGAAAAAGCGCAATCCATTGGCCGTGCTGACGATTCCAAATACCATCCGGGAAACCAACATGCAGGTGGCTCTTCCGGCGATTGAGATTAATCGATTGACCCAGAATTTTGGCATCGGTATGCGCACCCTGCATTCCATTGCGTTCCTCATAATGCTCATCAGTTTCGCGAGCATCTTCATTTCGGTGTACGATAATTTACTCGCCCGCAAATACGAACTGGCCTTGATGCGAACCATGGGGGGGTCACGAGGAGGGCTTTTCTTATTATTGATTCTCGAAGGGGGGTTGCTCAGTGCGGGTGGCTCCTTGCTGGGCATCGTTCTGAGCAGAATTGGGATATTTACCTTGGCGCAATTGATTGAAGATAAGTTCCGTTATGATTGGAGCAGCATGGGGTTGCTCCCAAGTGAATGGCTCCTTGTCGGAATGGCTATCTTTGTCGGACTTGTCGCTTCAGCCATCCCGGGCCGTTCCGCGATGAAATTGGATACATCACGCACCCTCACCGAAGCGCTCTAATCAAGCATACATCATCTGGCATGCAACAGAAACCTACATCACGACTTCCACGAAAAAGCACCTTCGGGTGGATGGGACTCCTTGGGCTCATCGCCCTGAGCATGGTGGACCTGAGCTCGTATTGTCATCCGGATCTTGAAGGGGAACGAACGGCCACAGCCGTCAAGACCGCCTCCTTGCTTCCGAGCGTCCGGGCATCCGGTGAAGCCCTAGTTGATCTTCCTTCGGCTGAAGGAACTGCCGTCTACAATGAGCTCACCTGGCGGACCTTGGAGGATGTAGAATTTAAGGATGTCTATGTCGAAGAACTTGACGCCTATTACTGGAAACCTTCCTTTGGCACCGCGGTCAACGAATTGGAAGGAGAGGAGGTACACATCACGGGATACATGATTCCCGTCGATTTGGATGAAGATTTTTATGTGTTGAGTCGATATCCTTTCGCCAACTGCTTCTTTTGCGGTGGTGCTGGGCCAGAATCCGTCATTGATCTCCGGTTTACGGGCAAATCTCCACGCGTATATCAAACGGATGAGCGGTTGACCTTTGCCGGAAAGTTTCGGCTCAATGCCGATGATGTTTACCAAATGAACTACATCTTGGACGGTGCTGTTGAATACACGCCCTAACCCTCCTGTTCTCGATCTTTTAGTCGGCCCTTATTGAAAATTCGCGCACTTTCTTTGCTCCCTTTGCGCAGAGCACGCTGTTCTTCCTCAGGCAAACGAATGATCTCCTGGCAACGGCTCCCGCACGTTTCTTCATACTTCATTTTGCATGCAGGACACTGAATGAACAGCAGATTGCATGCCACATTCATGCAATTTGTATGGTCGTCACAAGGCGATCCGCATTGATGACATTCGGCAATGACGTCGTCTGAGATGCGCTCTGCTAATCGCTCATCGAACACAAAGTTCTTCCCGACAAAACGGTTTTCGAGGCCCTTATCTCGGACCTGACGCGTGTATTCTATGATTCCTCCTTCCAGCTGATGCACATGGGGAAACCCCTTATGCTTGAGCCAAGCCGATGCTTTTTCGCACCGAATACCGCCCGTACAATACATAACGATGTTGCGGTCTTCTTGGCCTTTCAACATGCCTTCTACCAGTTCAATCTCTTCCCGAAACGTATCAACATCCGGCGTTATCGCTCCTTTGAAATGGCCTACCTCACTTTCGTAGTGATTCCGCATATCAATCAAAATCGTGTCGTCCTTGGCCGTAATTTCATTGAACGTTACCGCATCCAAATGCACGCCGGTGTTGCGCACGTCGAATGCTGCGTCATTCAATCCATCCGCGACAATTTTATCGCGCACCTTAACAGCCAATTTGAAAAAAGATTTGCCCTCGTCCACCGCGACGTTCAAGCGAACTCCTTCCAGAAAAGAAATGCTGTACAGATGATCCTTGAATTCCTCAAACTGTTCGGTGGGAATGGATATTTGCGCATTGATCCCTTCATGCGCAACATAGGTCCGGCCCCGCACACCAAGTGCGTTCCAGTGAAGGAAGAGATAATCTCGAAAGAAAGGCGGATTCAGGATGCGCGCATATTGATAAAAAGAAACCGTCGTTCGATTCACTTTATCCCCGTGCATGCGGTTCAATAGCACCTTTCGATCGACCAAGTTGCGCAGTTGTTGCTTCATGCGATTTCATGTCACCGTGCCTCTCCAGCGCGGAGGGTCAATACTGATTAGTCAAACAAAGATACGATAACCGAAATAGCCGCGTTATACATGAGGCGCCGGCGCGTCAATCACCTTCAAATCGACTTGAGCCATGCTTGAATTATGCAAAAAAGTTCTGCTCCGTGTGAGCACCAATCACAAGCTCTTTGCACGTGAATTGGGAAAATCCGTGCGGCAACTGAAAGGCGAAGACTTGAAGAAATTAAAATCTTGGTGCATGCAGCAATTTGCCCATGTCCATTCCGAACTCATCGAGCAGACTTTTATGCAAAACGCCCTTATTTGAAGGCCGCTTGAAGGTTCCTCATCAACCCTTCATACCCCGTACGTTTGACAGCCGTTCCGCGGAAAACCTCTTGAAAGACTTCCTCTGTCATTTCTTTCCAGTCGCTGCGGCCCATGGAGGCCAACTGGGGATGTGCTGAAAATTTCGGTTCCGTATTCGGAGTCGCATGGCGATTCCAAGGGCATACATCCTGACAAATATCACATCCAAAAACCCATGGCTTCAAGTGCTTGTGGACGGGTTCAGGGATGGCACCTTGCAATTCGATGGTATAATAGCTGATGCACTTGGAGCCGTCGACAACTTCCGGCTGAATGATGGCACCCGTTGGGCAAGCATCTATGCAACGCGTGCAGGTCCCGCAATGATCGGCCGTTGGTGCGTCAGGCTCTAAATCCACGTCGATGATCAATTCGGCGATGAAAAAGAAACTCCCCATTCGCTGGTTGAGCAGCAGGCTATTCTTTCCCACCCAACCCAATCCACTTCGTGCCGCCCACGCGCGCTCGTGGACGGGAGCTGAATCCACAAAAACCCGACCGTTCACGTCACCCCAAGTCGCCTGAGCCCACTTCATCAGTTCCTTGAGTTTCCATTTCAGCACATGATGATAATCCTGACCTCGGGCATAGCTCGCAATACGAGGTGTTTCCTCGTCCATCTCTTCTTCCTCAACGTGGTAATTAAAAAGCAGTGAAACCACCGTTTTCGCGCCCGGAACAAGCAATCGCGGATCCAAACGTTTCTCCGCATTCCGCTCCAAATAAGCCATTTCACCTTGGTACCCGCGCTTGAGCCACTCCTCCAGTTTGGGTGCTTCTTCCTCCAGGAATCCAGCTACTGCAACACCCACTTCCGCAAACCCCAATGCCTTCGCTTCTCGTACAAAAGCATCCTTTCGAGTGCTCGCCAAGTGCCGTGTTCTCGACATCTTACTCGTTAAATAGAGACCCTGATTGTGCATTGGGCTTCTTTCCCAGATGCGCATAGGCCGCTGGAGTCGCCTGCCGTCCTCGCGGCGTGCGCATCAAAAGGCCCTCCTGAATCAGGTAAGGCTCGTACACCTCCTCCAAGGTGCCCGGGTTCTCACCAATTGCCGTCGCTATGGTGGAAGCCCCCACTGGGCCCCCGTTGAATTTATCAATCAAAGCAGATAAAATACGGTTATCCATCTCATCCAATCCCTTCTTATCCACGTTCAGGGCGTCTAGCGCAAATTCCGTGATGGAAGGATTGACGGTGCCGTCGCCTTTGATTTCCGCGAAATCGCGAACTCGTCGCAACAAGGCGTTGGCAATTCGGGGTGTCCCTCGGGAGCGGGACGCGATTTCGTATGCTGCCGCATGGTCGATGGGCATGTTCAAAATTCCAGCGCTGCGCTCTACGATGTCCGTCAACGTTTTGGCGTCATAGTACTGAAGCCGAAGGTTGATGCCGAACCTCGCTCTTAAGGGAGCCGTTAGAAGACCAGAACGTGTTGTAGCGCCCACCAATGTGAATGGATTCAATTCAATCTGAACTGTCCGTGCGTTAGGCCCGGCATCGATTACCAAATCAATTCGGTAGTCTTCCATGGCACTGTAGAGATATTCCTCAACAACCGGGGATAGCCGGTGGATCTCATCAATGAAGAGTACGTCATTGACTTCGAGGTTGGTCAGCAACCCTGCAAGGTCACCGGGCTTATCTAAGACGGGGCCTGAAGTGGTTCGAATGGACACCCCCAATTCATTGGCGATGATATTGGCCAAGGTCGTTTTCCCTAAACCAGGAGGGCCATGCAACAACGTATGATCGAGCGCTTCCTCACGCCGGGTTGCCGCTTGAACAAAAACCCCCAAATTCTCCATCGCCGCCCGCTGTCCCGTAAAGTCATCAAATCGAGCCGGCCTGAGGACGCGATCCAATTCCCCATCTGTTGGCTGTTCAGCCTCGTTACGCAAATCAAAGTCCTCGATCATGGTTGCAATTTAACGCCGTTGCGCATAAAAAAAGCCCCACCGGCAATCCCGATGAGGCTTTCTGTTCAATGTTGTTACTCAATGAATTTCCTCCCCTGCCAATGCTGGCGTGGTTTGGGGTACAAAATCACTCTCGTGCACCGGATTGGAATAATCGTATGCCCAGCGATGTACCTCAGGAAGCGGACCGTCCCAGTTTCCATGAAGGTGACGCACCGGTGTCGTCCATTCAAGCGTATTCGACTTCCAAGGATTTTGAACCGATTCTTGACCATAAAAAATGCTGTAGAAGAAGTTGAACAAGAAGAACAACTGCCCTACTGCACCTACAATCGCAAAGGTTGAAATCACGGGCTGGAGATCCATCACTGAGCCCAGAAAGTCAAAGTTGCTGTACTCGTAGTATCGACGGGGAGCTCCCGCAATGCCCACGAAGTGCATCGGAAAGAACACTCCATATCCTGCGACAATGGTAACCCAGAAGTGGGCATAACCCAATTTTGTATTCATCATGCGTCCGAACATTTTGGGGAACCAATGGTAGATTCCTGCCAGCATTCCAAAAATCGCTGACATGCCCATAACGATGTGGAAGTGCGCTACGACAAAGTAGGTGTCGTGAACATTGACGTCCAAAGCCGAATCCGCCAGAATAATCCCAGTTAAACCTCCGGTAACAAACGTGCTCACTAAACCAATACTGAACAGCATAGCAGGTGTGAACCGGATGTTGCCCTGCCACAGCGTTGTTACGTAGTTAAACGCTTTTACAGCAGAAGGAATGGCAATCAAGAGCGTTGTAAATACGAATACGGATCCCAAGAAAGGGTTCATACCGGTCACAAACATGTGGTGACCCCATACGATGAAGCTCAAGAAACCAATGCCCAAGAGTGAGCCCACCATCGCCTTGTATCCGAAGATCGGCTTACGCGCATTGGTCGCAATTACCTCCGAGCTGATGCCCAATGCTGGCAACAGTACGATGTACACTTCAGGGTGACCCAAGAACCAAAACAAGTGTTGGTATAGGACAGGAGAGCCTCCAGTAACATCCAGGGCTTCTCCTCCAATGAAGATATCTGAAAGATAAAATGCGGTTCCCATTGTTCGATCCATGAGCAGCAAGACAACTGCAGAAACCAAAACCGGGAAACTCAAAACGCCCAAAATTGCCGTCACCATAAACGCCCAAATGGTCAAAGGCATTCGCGTCATGGACATGCCCTTCGTTCGGAGGTTAATGATGGTCACAACGTAATTCAAACCACCTAGTAGCGAACTCACGACGAAGAGAACCATCGAAATCAACCACAGCGTCATGCCCATGCCTGATCCAGGCATCGCCTGCGGCAAAGCACTCAATGGCGGATAAACAGTCCATCCCCCGGAAGCTGCCCCACCTTCCACAAACAGGGAGAGGAGCATGATAACGCTCGAAGAGAAAAAGAACCAGTAGCTCAACATATTGAGAAAACCGGAAGCCATGTCCCGAGCGCCAATTTGCAATGGAATCAAGAGGTTTGAAAACGTCCCTGATAGCCCTCCCGTTAGAACGAAAAAGACCATGATGGTCCCGTGAATGGTCACCAGCGCGAGGTAGGCGTTGCGATCCAGTACGCCACCAGGGGCCCACTTACCAAGGAACGTTTCGAGAATCGCGAAACTCTCTCCAGGCCAACCAAGCTGCAATCGGAAAAACACCGACAACATAACAGCTACAATTCCCATGACAATGGCTGTCACTAAGAACTGCTTAGAGATCATCTTGTGATCGTGCGAGAAAACATACTTCGAAATGAAGCTCTCTTCGTGATGATGTGCTTGTGCTCCCATGATTACAGCGATGCAGTTACGTTAGTAGATTCGTCGGTGTTGGTGGCCTGCTCCGATTCAGGTTCTTCAACTCCATCCTTGACCAAAAATTCATCTTGCTCGGAAAGCCAAGCTTCAAATTCTTCCTTCGTATCGATGACCAACTTCATTTGCATATTGAAGTGGGAGGCACCGCACACTTTGTTGCAGAGCAGCACGTAGTCAAAATCCGGATCTTCCAAAACCGTCCTCATGGAATCTGTCGTGATGGTCGGAGTCATTTTAAACCGAGTCGGGACACCTGGCACTGTGTTCATTTGAGCCCGGAACTGCGGCATGTAAGCAGAGTGGATGACATCCCGTGAACGGAATACAAACTCCACTTCACGGCCCACAGGCAAATGAAATTCTCCTTTGACAATTTGATCATCCATGCCTACTTCCCAAGCACTCATCTCACCTTCGAAATTAAATTCACGGATTTCCTGAATTCGTTGCCGGTGACGTTGCAGTCGGTAAAGCTTGTCTTCCTTGGCTTCGTATGCGGCATCTGTGAGAATCGTCAACTGATCAGACTCCAACATGCCTTCGATTTCATGAATTCGGGATTCGATTACCGCCTTCAATTCTCCACCAGCATGATCCGCGTCTGCATGACCGTGGTCCTCGTGATCGGCGTGACCATGATCTTCATCCGAGTGCTCCGCATGATCTGCGTGGCCGTGATGGCCATGGCCTTCATCCAACTGCGCCATCAACGCTTCGCGCTCAGCTAGCAAATGTCCTTTTTCATAGGCAATTTCATTCTCTACCTTGATGATCTTGCCTTCAATCTCCTCTAGTGCGGACTCAATTCCATCCTCTGTCACGATGCCCAATGCATTCAAAGGGGTAATCAGGTTGTAATTGGCCAACCCAAATTCACCGTCATTTCCTGCGTAGCGCGCCGTCCAATCAAATTGCTTGGAGTACAACTCAACGCGCAGTGCGTCATCCGCTGCAGGACCCGTCATTTGGTTCCAAGTTCGAAGCCCATAGGCAATGATCACGGCAAGAACGACGGATGGAATTACCGTCCAAACCAATTCCAATTTGTTGTCGTGTGCAAAAAACCTCGCTTTCCGGTCCGCTCGGTAATAGTACTTGGCGGAAAACCAGAATAGCAGGGTATTGACAATGAAGAATACCACAAAGATGATGGCCATATTGAAGTTCATCAATTGATCTACCACCAGTCCGTGTTCAGATGCAGGAGGTGTTCCGTACGATCCATAACGCACCAACAACCAGATAAAGGACGCGTAAAAAACGACCATGAACGCCAACCAAGCGCCACCGTTCATTCGGTTGTCTGCTTCAGAAATGTCCTCTTCCCGCTTTCCTCGCAAGGAAATGGAAAGCTGGTAAACTTTGGACAACTGCACCGCAGCCACCAAACCGAGAACAACAACGAGGAGAATGAGCAATTTCATCACTTAAAAAGTTCTTGCGATCAATAGTGTAATTCCTTCGACTCTTGCAACATGGGGTGATTCTTGGGAATCAACGGGGCTTTGCTCAATGCACTCAGCGTGCGATTTAAGTAAAGACCAAGGAATCCAAGGAACAACGCCACCTCAAAAATACCGAATTCATTGTGGTCAAAAAGCGTTCCGGGTATGACAAGCAGATAAACATCCGCGAAATGCCCAATAAAGATGAGCAACCCCACTGGAACGATAAAATTCGCATTGCGCTTGGTGTCTCTCGGCAATAATGTGTAGAAAGGAACAGCGAAGTTCACGAAGAAGGTGATCAGGAAAGGCACCTGGTAATCTGAGAAAAAACGCTGGGTGTAATACGTTACCTCCTCCGGAATGTTCGCGTACCAAATGAGCAAGAACTGGCTTACCCACAAGTAGCTCCAAAGCATTGAAATAGCGAACATCCACTTGGAAATATCGTGCATGTGACTGGACGAAACCTCCTGGTAGTATCCTTTGCTTCGAAGCCAAATCAATCCCAAGTTGAGCATGATCATAAAGCTGACCCACATGCCCGAAAATAAGTACCATCCAAAAAGTGTCGAGAACCAGTGCACATCAATTGACATCACCCAATCCCAAGCTAACATGGAGCTAAAGACAGCAAAAACCACTAGGAAAACCGCACTGCGTTTAAATTGCTTGTAGTGCAAATCCAAACTCGGCTGTTCATCCTCGAGGAGCGACCACTTTCGGAACAATCGAGCGAAAATCAAGAACGTCCCGATGTATCCTAGCGTTCGCAACCAGAAGAACCATGTCACGAAGTACGGTTGCTTGCCCGCGATGATGTGATCATAATTCGGGTTGGCCACAGCACCCTCTGTCGCTTCATCCATGAACTCGATGGTGTCCCCTTCTACCACCATGTATTCGTGGTACAAGCTATTGTCCATCCAATGATATAAATGATGTGCATGGAAAAAGTGCCCCGCCGCCAAGACAACAATAATGACACCTCCGCCTATGGGAAGAAAATGCCACATGGCCTCGAAGCATCGCTTTATCAATGCAGACCAGGAAGCTTCAACTGCATAATTCAATGCGTAAAAGAATAATGCCGCCAATGAAATGGAAAACCAAAAGAATCCATTAACGAGCAAATTCGCCCACCATCGTTGGTGGTGATCCGTCCCGTCGGCCATAAATCCGCCGATGAGTGCGATCAACCCAATTCCCATTAGGATTTGGGTGATCAATTTCGTGCGTCCTTCGAATTTGAATTCCATGATCAATTATTCATAGCCATGGCATCTCCTGCTTCAGTAGACGCCGATTTCACCACATTGCCGTTCTCGTCGAATTCCGGCATTTCACCACCTTGTTGCAATACCTTGATGTATTCAATGACCAACCAACGGTCCTTTTGCGACAGCTGTGAGGCGTGTGACCCCATCAAGCCCTTACCGTAGGTCAAGGTGTGGTACATTTTCCCCTCAGGCAAGTCCTTCAGCTTATCGCTGTAACTCGGAATCCCTTGGATGTGTCCATTTCGACTCAAGGCGCCATTGCCTTTGCCTTCTTCACCATGACATTGGGTGCACATCAACGTATAAATCTCTTGTCCCGCCTCTATCTCCGCCTGGCCTATCTGGGTTAACGGAGAAGCCAAGGCCAATCCTGCAGCTTCGTACCCCTCCACTGTGTTTGGATAGGGGTAAGGCATGACAAAATCCATGGCTTCGGGATGGAAGGCGATGGTTCCAGCCACCGGTTTTCGAGCGGATTGTACCATGCGTTGAGAGCTGGCTACTTCTTCCCCAACTTGGTAAGGGTCCTGACCATAGTCAACGTACGCTTCAACCGCTGGAGAGCGGTACATGTCCGGCATGTACTCCAAACCAGAGCTGTCCGGATTGTTCACACAACCCGTCGTAGCAACCAGAACCGTTGCCACCGCTGATAAAACAATGGAATTCCGGATATTCATCATTCGTAATCTTTGATGCTCAGCTCAAACAGCTGGGTTTCTTTGATCGCCGTCTCCATCTCTGCAGCGGAGAGGGCGTTTTGCTCAGTCGTAATCTCAATGACAAACTTGTCATCCGTTGTGCGGGGATCCGGGTTTGTAGCAGGCATGCCTGGAAGTGTCCCGTTCCGCAGCAAATAGGTAATGGCCATTCCGTGCGCGCCGCACAATACCGAAAACTCAAAGGTTACCGGAATAAACGCAGGTAAATTTTCAATCAGCGAAAAGCTTGGCTTTCCGCCAATGTTCATTGGCCAGTCGGAAATCATGAAGTACCACATCCCGAGCAACGCGAGCGTTGTACCCGTCGTGGCGAACATGAATGCAACGATGCCCAATCGTGTGCGCTTGACCCCAATGATGGGGTCTATCCCGTGAACGGGGAAAGGAGAAAATACATCCTTGACCCGGATGCCTTTTGCTACCAATGCCGACGCAGCTTCCATCAGCTTGTCGTCATCGTCATACATTACATGGAATACCTTATTCATGGCTGTAAGGGTCAGTGGTTAGCTTGCTTTTTCTTAAAATTCTCTCCGCTCGACTTCAGAATCGTCTTGAGCTCATTGAGGGCCAAGACAGGGAAGAATCGAGCAAAGCCAAGGAAGAGGGTGAAGAAAATTCCCAGCGTCCCTATGAACACCCCCACATCCACACTCGTTGGGTGAAATTCTCCCCAACTCGATGGGTCATAATCTCGGTGAACCGACGTGACAATGATAACGTAGCGCTCAAACCACATGCCGATGTTCACGACAATGGACAACACAAACGTGGCAATTAAACTTCGTCGAATCTTCTTAAACCAAAAGAGTTGTGGGCTGATTACGTTGCACGTCATCATAATCCAGTAGGCCCAGCTGTAGGGTCCGCTGAAACGGTTGATGAAAGCATAGCTTTCGTACTCTACGCCCGAGTACCAAGAAATGAACAGCTCGGTCAAGTACGCGACTCCAACGATTGAGCCCGTGACGATGATGACAATGTTCATGTACTCCACGTGCTTCACATGGATGTAATTTTCCAATTTCATCCCCTTTCGCATAATGAGCAAAAGCGTCTGCACCATGGCGAAGCCAGAGAATACAGCGCCAGAAACAAAGTATGGAGGGAAGATCGTAGTATGCCATCCCGGTACGATTGACGTGGCAAAGTCCATCGATACAATGGAGTGAACTGAGAAAACCAATGGCGTAGCGATACCCGCTAACACCAACGACACCTCCTCAAAGCGATTCCAATGCTTCGCGCGACCACTCCACCCGAAGCTCAAGAGACCATAGATCTTCTTGGACAAGGGCTTCGTCATTCGATCTCGGATGGTCGCAAAATCAGGGATGAGGCCGATGTACCAAAACACCAAAGACACAGAGAAATATGTCGAAATGGCAAATACGTCCCACAGCAAGGGGCTGTTGAAGTTGACCCACAACGAACCAAATTGGTTCGGAAGAGGCAAAACCCAGTAGCTGACCCAAATCCTTCCCATGTGAATACCGGGGAAGATGGCCGCCATGATTACCGCGAAGATGGTCATGGCCTCCGCAGAGCGATTAATCGCCATGCGCCACTTTTGACGGAACAACAGCAAAACCGCCGAAATCAATGTTCCAGCGTGACCAATACCGACCCACCAAACGAAATTGGTGATGTCCCAGGCCCAGCCAACCGTTTTGTTCAATCCCCACACTCCAATGCCCGTGCCTAGCAGGTACAGAATACTTCCAACACCATAAACGGCGACGATGCTGGAGATGGTTATCATGATTTTCCAACCGATGGGTGCTGGACCCTCGATCGGGCCAACGACATCATCGGTGATGTCTTTGTATGACTTGTCCCCTAAGATCAGAGGTTCCCGAATGGCAGCTTCCTTTTGCATGGTCCTATCAGGCTTGGGTTGGTTCTACATTGCGCACCTTCGTCATGTAGAAGATGTTGGGCTTCACACCCACTTCTTCCAATGCATGGTATGCACGGTTATTTTCTGACGTCAAGCGCGCCGAAGATTTTGTGTCATTCAAGTCGCCAAACGTGATCGCATGCGTCGGGCAAGCCTCTGCACATGCCGTCACGACGCTTCCATCAACCAGCGGCGCTCCCACTTTTTTAGCTTCCAATTTACCCGCTTGCAAGCGCTGTACACACATGCTGCACTTCTCCATAACGCCACGACTTCGCACCGTAACATCTGGGTTCAGCACCATCCGCATCAGGCTGTCTTGGGCAGGGTTGAAGTTTGCAAATTTCTTGTAGCCCGGGTAATTAAACCAATTGAACCTCCGAACCTTGTAGGGGCAGTTGTTCGCGCAGTACCGTGTGCCGATGCACCGGTTGTACGTCATTTGGTTCAGTCCTTCATTGGAGTGCGTTGTTGCAGCTACTGGACAAACCGTCTCACATGGTGCGTGGTTGCAATGCTGGCACATCATTGGCATGTGCACCGTTTGTGGATTGCCCGAAGGATCTTCCATCTTACGGTAAGTCCCAATGACGCTTTCACCCTCCTCTTCTCCGCGCTCCAAGCTGTAATCCGATGCAAAGAATCGATCGATTCTCATCCAGTGCATATCCCGGTGCCGTCGCACTTCGTCCTTTCCAACTACCGGCACATTGTTCTCGATGTGGCAGGCCGTTACGCACGCACTGCATCCTGTACAGGTGGTCAAGTCAATCGCCATTCCCCACCGATGTCCTACGTTTTCAACCGCATGTTCGTGCCAGAGATCAAAAGCTTCTGCAGGCTTAGCGTCTTGCGCATTGATAATGCCGTCTCCGTTGACATCTTCGTGCACCGCCAACTTGATAACCTTGTTCCAAGATGCTTCCCCCTTATCTGCATTGCGTTCAGCGAAAAAGCTCGTGAAATCCGTTTCCTTCACAATGCTGTCACGCCCCATGAAGGTGTTTTGAATTTGCGTGCACGCAAGGGCATATTCACCGCCCGTTGATTCCACTTGAACGTCAAACTGATGCGTGTGGCTCATGCCTTGGGAAACGTTCATCCAAGGATGGACGTTTTTCCCAACTGGCACCATTTGACCTTCACTGTCCGTGAGGAATGACCCGTTTTCGCCCGTTTGGAAAGCAGCCTTGCCGATGGTCTCACCGTTCGCTCCGCGACCATAACCTAAGGCAATTCCAATTGTTCCTGGCGCTTGTCCCGGCATCGGGAAGACAGGCAGCTCCAAAGAAGCGCCGTTCAGCGTGACCTTGACCACGCTTGCCGGTTTTTCTTGACCAATAAAACCATTCAGTCCCATCGCGTCCACATCCGCGTGGGACATGGTCACATAATTGTCCCAAGTTACCTTGGTCAATGGGTCTGGCGTTTCTTGCAACATTGGATTGGCGGCGTGCTGCCCCGCTCCCATCGTTGTCTTCTGGTACAGCGCCAACTCGAATGTTCCGCCAACTTGGCTGTTCAACCTGCCTACCGCATCAGCCACACCTTCAGAACGGTATGCTGGGGTTTCAGGTACTTGTTCGTTCCAGCCTAAGAAGCCATTGTGCACCGATTTATTCCAATCAGCATTCGTGTACATCGCTTCTGACGTATAATCGGAAGCATGTGTTTGACGAACGAATGTATACCAATCCACTGCATTGCCTGTCCATGTCAACAAACTCTCGCCCCAGCCACGCGAAGCATGCAAGGGTGAAATTGTTGGTTGAACAAGGTCGATGCGGTAGCGATCAATCGCCAGGTCTCCCCATGATTCAAGCCAATGATGGGTTGGCGCAATGATTGAGCAACGTGAAGCTGTTTCGTCGTTGAACATGGACGTGCTGACTGTGGTATTCACCTTGGCCAGGGCGGCCACAAATTTGTCAGCATCTGGCGCGTCGTATGCGGGGTTGCAATCGGCGATGATCAGCATTTCGATGCCACCGTTTTGCATATCCGCCGTCAATGATTGCACAGCCCCAGCGCTTCCTTTAAATAAGTCAGTTCCATCGTATGTCACGGTTGTGCCAACGCTTCCCAATGCACTGTTGATGGCATTTACAACGCGTTGCACATCCAATTCATTGGACCCTGCTAAGACCAGCCCTTTTGATCCTGCCTTTTTCAAATCTTGTGCTGCACTTGCTACCGCAGCTTGCACTGCTTCGGGCAAGGAACTGGAACCGCCTTGGCCGGTAATCGCCTGGAGGAGCGCCGTCGCCACTTTCCCTTGCTCAGAAGGCTTCACCATGGTCCGGTAATCGGAATTAGATCCCGTCAAGCTCATATTGGTCTCGAAAGCGTGCATGCGGGACATGCTGCCATTCTCTGGCTTTCTGTTCTTGGCCCAATTTTCAGCGTAGTATACCGAGTCTCCGAAAGTTCCTAGGAAATCCGCTCCAATGGTCACAATCGCAGTAGCCGCGTCGAACTTGAATGACGGGAATGTTGCAACTCCGAAATTCATCTCTGATGCCTTGACAAAGGCGCTGTAGTCTATCGCGTCATATTGAACGTGTTCCAACCCTGTAGTCGCAATTGCGCGCTTGAGCGAAGGACTCAAAACCGTATTGGTCAACAACACCTTTCGGCCTTCTTTGGCCATAGCAGTCGATACGCGTTGGTCAACAGTTGCCCAATCGCTGTCTGCACCATCTACTTGAGGAGCGGTCAAACGCGCACTATCATACAAGGATAAAACGGATGCATTCACCCGCGCATTGACACGGCCTACACCTGTTTGCGCATTGGACTTTACGAAAATCGGGCGTCCCTCGCGGGTCTTCACCAAGACATTGACGTAATCCTGGCCATCATAGTAGGTGCTGGCGTAGTGATTCGCAACGCCCGGAGTGATTTCCTCTGGCTTGTTGGTGTAAGGGATGCTCTTAATTACAGGAGTCTCACATGCCACCAAGGTGGCCGCCGTGAGGCTGAACCCCATAAATTTCAAAAAGTCTCGTCGACCGGTGTGCGTCGACTCCAGTCGATCGTCGGTCAAAAACTCGTCGACCGACTGCGCTCCAGGAAACTCTTGTTCCTGAATCGTCTTGAATGCTTCTGTTTCCTGAAGCTCGTCCAGTCCGGACCAATAACGCTTTGTATTTGCCATGAGGCTATTGCGATAAGGGGTTCGCGATTATTTGCTGTTAATAATGACACTTGGCGCATTCCCATCCGCCGAGTTCCTTTACAGTGATTTTATCATCCTCCATGTACATCCGGAGCTCCTCGTTTCCACGAAGATGATCCTTGAGTCGGTGGTGAATTTCTTCGTAATAACCGCTGCTTGCCAAATCAATTTCGGCTTTGTTGTGGCATTCGATGCACCAGCCCATTGTGAGCGTCGGCTTCGAAAGCTCAATCAATCCGGGGTACTTGTCTACCAATTGGTTAATGTCCTCAACCTTCGCTACTCGGCCTACCGTGTAAGTCTCTACATCACCGTGGCAATTCTGACATTGCAGACCACCGACGACGACGTGCTGCTGGTGACTAAAGAATACGTGGTCAGGTAAGTTATGTACTTTGTTCCATCGGATTGGATCACCGTCATACGTGTCCTGTGGCGAGGCATATCCATTCTTCCCCTCCCCATCAACATACGTGCCGGATGTCGCGTCAAAACCAATGGCTTCGTAAATTTTCCCGATTTCTGTTTCTCCATAGCGGCGGCCCTTCTTGACCGCTTTGTGGCAATTCATGCACACATTCGTCGATGGGATTCCGGCATGCTTGGACTCATAAGCACTGTGATGACAGTATTTACAATCCACTTCATTCTCACAAACGTGCACACTGTGGATGAACTGGATGGGCTGATTCGGCTTGTAACCTTCCACCACCCCAACGCGCATCAAACCCTGATACCCTAAAACCGCACCATACGCAACAATAAATACGCCAATCAAGGAAACCGCGACGCGATTCTCCCAGGCCCACATTTTGACTCGCTGTCCGTAGGGCAAATCCTCTAGAAGAGCTCCCCCATCCTTTTCTCGGCTTGCATTGGTCAAGGAACGATTCACTCCTGCCGCTGCCATGGCAATGATCAAGAACAACACCAGCAGCATCACAAACCATACACCGCTATCATTGTTCGCCTCCTCTATGGGCAACTCATCGACGGTAATGCAATCAGAACCCGAATCCGCGACAGGGGCCGCATCAGGTGGATTTTGAACATAAGCCATGATGTTTTTTACGTCCTCCGCCGAGACTGCCTGAGCGGTCATCCATCCGTACGTTGGGACATAACGGCTTACAAGAGATTTAATGTAACTGTCACCAGATTCCGCTGCTCCCTGTGGATTTTGAATCCATTGAACCAACAACTCCTCACTTGCGCCCCAGCGGTCCGCAATGCCCGCCAATCCCGGTGCGGCCAACACTTCATTTGTCACTTTGTGACAGGATGCACAGTTCGCATTGAACAATGCTTGACCCTCCTCAATGTTACCATCATCCCAAATGCCCGCAGTTCCTTGCACTGCAAATAAAACGAGGCATGCGGTCAAAAAGGATTTAGTGGCCTTGAAACCCAAATCAGCTATCATGGAATTTGCTTTTCGCATTACGGGAAAAATCACGCTTTTCGCGCGCAAAATTAAGCATAGAAGGCCAATAAATAAGGAAGAAACCAGCCAATTTCCCTATTCCTTGTTCATGAATATATATCTTAATTCGTATCTCGTTGATTTTGTGATGAATCCGATTCATCGTTTTACCGTTCGAAATTTTACTTTTTTCTTACAATCCACTCCCCTTCATGGACCGCATCGAATTAAATTCGCACGAATCGAAATCCTTTTGAACCTCCTAAAGCACCCATCCGTGAGGCCACTTTTGGTTTTAACTTTGCTTAGTCTTTGCAGCTCATTCGGTGCATTGCATGGGCAAGAGAGCGCGCCTTGGTGGAAGTCTCTTTTCCGAGGAACCCAGCAACGAGAGTCGCCAGATCGTCAGCTTGATCAAACGCCCGAATCGGAATCGACTGCACCCTTCGAAAATACCGCTCCTGCCCTGCCGGATTCTGCTCCCATGCCAAACAATCAAAGCAGTGAAGACGCTAATCGGGAACAAGAAGTTCGTCCCCAAGGCTCCGTAACGTTTCAATGGGACTCCCGTGTGGATGAATTGGAGCTCGCCTGGAAGACTGCGGCACACCCTTTAAGCGGATTCCGCATTCAAATTTTCTCAGGCAGCCTTCAACAGGCGCGAGAAGTGCGTTCCACTATTCGTCGAAATGCGCCCAAGATTCCCGTGTATCTGTCAGCGCTGCCGCCGAATTACCGGGTAGCAATCGGAGATTACCGCTCGAAATGGGATGCTCAAAAAGACCGAGATGATTGGCTCGAGGAGTACCCTATGTCCATCGTAGTGCCGATGGAAATCAACCTCCCCGACCTCAAAAAGCAAGAAGATTAATCTTCTAATGTTTGTTTGACTTCGACTTGTTCATAGGCCTCGATGACGTCTCCAACTTTGATGTCGTTGAAACGATCCACATTCAGACCGCACTCGAATCCTTTTGCTACTTCTTTCACATCATCCTTAAAGCGCTTGAGTGATCCCAAGGTGCCGGTGTAAGCCACCACACCTTCTCGAATCACGCGCACTTTGTTGTTTCGCTTGATCTTCCCATCCAAAACGAAGCAACCGGCAATGGTGCCCACCTTTGAAATCTTGAAGGTTTCCCTGATTTCCGCAGAGCCCACCACGTTTTCTTCGATTTTGGCCGAGAGGAGTCCCTCCATCGCATCCTTCATTTCCTCGATGGCCTTATAAATGACCGAGTACAGCTTGATCTGCACGGATTCTTTTTCTGCCAATCGACGCGCCGCAGCACTTGGTCGCACTTGGAAACCGATGATGATTGCTGACGAGGCCGATGCCAAAAGAATGTCCGATTCAGAGACCTGTCCCACCGCTTTGTGGATGATGTTGACCTGAACTTTTTCGGTTGAAAGCTTTTGCAAAGAATCGCTCAGCGCCTCGATGGATCCATCCACGTCTCCCTTCACAATCAAATTCAATTCCTTGAATTCTCCTACCGCAATTCGCCGTCCCAACTCCTCCAATGTCACCGAGCGCTGCGACCGAACGCCTTGTTCCCTTTGCAGCTGCTGCCGCTTAATCGCAATATTCCGTGCTTCACGTTCATCATCAAAAACATGGAATTTATCTCCTGCATTGGGAGCGCCATCAAAGCCCAAGATCGAGACAGGAACGGAAGGAGCCGCTTCTTCAACTCGGGTTCCCCGCTCATTGAACATCGCTTTGACCTTGCCAGAATATTGACCAGCCAAAACCGCATCACCAACGCGCAATGTCCCGCCTTCAACCAAGAGGTTCGTGACGTATCCGCGACCTTTGTCCAGCGAGCTCTCCACAACCGTACCGATAGCACGTTTGTCTGCGTTCGCCTTCAAATCCAACATCTCTGCCTCAAGTAACACCTTCTCGAGCAATGGCTCAATGTTGGTGCCTTCCTTCGCTGAAATTTCTTGACTCTGAAATTTCCCTCCCCATTCTTCTACTAAAACATTCATTTCAGAAAGCTCCTGGCGGATTTTATCCGCATTCGCTTCTGGTCGATCTATCTTATTCAAGGCGATGACCATAGGAATTCCTGCAGCCTGCGCGTGGTTGATTGCTTCCTTGGTCTGTGGCATGACAGCGTCATCTGCTGCAACAACGATAATCGCTATATCGGTCACCTGTGCACCCCGCGCACGCATGGCCGTAAAGGCCTCGTGCCCCGGTGTATCCAGGAAAGTCATCTGCCCGCCTTGAGGCAAGGTCACGTGATACGCACCAATGTGTTGAGTAATGCCCCCAGACTCTCCGGCGATAACATTCGCTTTTCGAATGAAATCGAGCAACGATGTTTTTCCATGGTCAACGTGACCCATGACGGTAACAATAGGTGGACGATTCGTCAAATCCTCCTCGCTATCCTCTTCAACATCAATGGCTTCTTGAACATCCGCACTGACAAAGTTGGCCTCATAACCAAATTCCTCTGAAATGATGGTGATGGTCTCTGAGTCCAGCCGTTGATTGATCGAGACCATGATGCCCAATGTCATGCAAGCCGAAATCACCTCGTTTACATTGGCATTCATCATATTGGCCAATTCTGCCACCGTCACAAACTCAGTCAACTGCAGTGTCTTAGACTCCTCCTCTTGACGCGCCAATTCCTGCTCTTGTCGCTCTGCAACGGCACTTCGCTTTGCACGGCGCAACTTTGCTGAGTTTGACTTTTTTCCCCCACTTAACCGCGCGAGTGTATCCTTAATTTCTTTTTGGATGTCCGCCTGACTGACCTCTTTCTTGACGTCCGTTCGACGTCCGCGACCCCGAGTATCCGCTCTACCTGGTGTAGTGCGAGCAGTTTTCTCGACATCCACCTTGGTGATTCTCTTTCGCTTCTTCTTATCCTCGCTTTTGGAAGCCGGTGTGCGCTTTTTTTCTACCGGCAGAACAATTTTCCCAACCACCGTTGGACCCGATAGCTTCTCAATCTTCGTCTCGTGCTTTTCTGACACCTTTGGGGCATCAACCTGTTTCTCTTCCGCTTTGGATTTGGCAATCGCCTCAGCTTCTGCCTTTGCCGTTGCTTGCGAGGCCGATTCCTTTTTGGTTATCTCCGCTGACTTCTTGGCGAGCATTTCCTTTTCAGCCAATTTCTCTGCCTTCGTTTTCGGTTTTCGCTTTTTTGCAAGTGCGTCCAAGTCGACCGTTCCTAATACCTTGACCGGGCTCTCTGCCTTTGCCGCGGTCTTTGCTTCTGCTTTCGGCTCAGCTTTCGGTTCCTCAACAGGAGCCGATGGCTTAGGGGTCTCAGCGGGTTCCGGCGCTTCTACCGCCTTTGGTTCAGCCTTTGGTGCGGGGTCTGCAACTTTCGGCACCTCTGGCTCGATTCGATCCACGACCGGCTGCTGTTGGCTCTTCTGAAAAACGGAAAGATCAATTTCCGGCTCTTCGGCTTCCTTGACCTCAGGGCTCCTGCGCGCTGACGCCAGGGTTACGCTTTCACGCTCCGTAACTGCTCGGTTCGCCGAGCTCACCGCTTTTTCTTTCGCCGCCTTCTCATCCTGAAAATTCGCACGGATGAGTCCGTACGCGTCCGCGTCTATCTTGGTCGTGGGCTTGGCGTCCACCTCCATGCCTTTGCTACCCAAAAAATCAACGATCGTTTGGATTCCCAAATTGAATTCGCGGGCAATTTTATTCAGTCGTACGGGTTTGTTAGCGTCGGCCATTGGCAATCTTGGGCGTTATAAGTGCGAATTTAAAGGGGAAACGTATGATTCGGGAAGGAATTAAGACAATTCGTCTTTCAAGATTTTCAGGACCTCTCGGATTGTCTCCAATTCCAAGTCGGTTCGATTCACTAAGAAATCCTCATCGCGGTTCAAGACAGACCGTGCCGTCTCCAATCCGATTTTGGTGAATTCATCCAGAATCCAAGCATCGATTTCGTCCTTGAACTCTGTCAATTCAACGTCATCCACTGCATCCTCTTCATCCCGGTAAACGTCGATTTCGTAATTGGTCAGCAAACCCGCCAATTTGATGTTGTTCCCCCCTTTTCCGATGGCCAAACTCACTTGATCAGACTTCAAGTAAACCTTCGCTTCTCTGGTTTCTTGATTGAGTTCGATGGAGGTTATTTTGGCAGGGCTCAGTGCACGTGTCACCAACAGTTGCTCGTTCTCAGTGAAGTTGATAACGTCGATGTTTTCGTTTTTCAATTCCCGCACAATGCTATGGATTCGGGAGCCCTTCATACCGACACACGCGCCGACAGGGTCTACACGCTCGTCGTAAGATTCCACGGCCACTTTGGCCCGCTCACCCGGTGCACGAACCACGCGCTTGATGGTGATGAGACCGTCAAAGATCTCGGGCACCTCCTGCTCAAACAACCGCTCTAAAAACTCCGGTGCTGTACGCGACAAGACAATCCGAGGGTTGTTATTCTTCATCTCAACAGCTGAAACCACCGCTCGGATGGAATCCCCTTTTTTGAAGAAGTCGCCCGGGATTTGGTTCTCTCGAGGCATCACCACTTCATTGTCCTCATCGTCCACCAATAAAATCTCCCGCTTCCAAATTTGGTAGACTTCAGCCGAAACTACTTCACCCACGCGCTCCTTGTACTTCTGATAAATGGCATCCTTCTCGAGATCCATGATTCGGCCTGCCAAATTTTGGCGCAGCGACAAAACATTTCGTCGACCAAAGGATTCCAACTTGATTTCTTCTGAAACCTCTTCCCCTTCCTCAAAGTCATCCTCAATTTTCAAGGCTTCAGATAAGGCAATCTCTTGATTTTCATCTTCTACAGCATCATCCGCAACGATGCTGCGGTTGCGCCAAATCTCCAAATCACCTTTGTCCGGGTTGATAATGATATCGAAGTTGGAGTCGTCTCCGTACTTCTTAAGAATCATGGCGCGGAAAACGTCTTCCAATATGCCCATCATCACCTCGCGGTCGATGTTTTTAAACTCCTTGAATTCTTTGAAAGAATCCACCAAATTCAGCTGTGTCATGGCTTGGTTATTTGCAGCTCTCGGTTATTGATTGTTCTATTTCAGTTTCCCTTGAATGAAACCTGAACCTTGGTCCAGTCCAAATCACTCAACGGATAAGTCTGTTCTTCTTCTACCCATTCCTTCGCCTTGCGCCCCTCAATGCGGCGCTTTTCACGAATGACAATGGTCACGGATTCTTCTGAGGCCTTCGTCAACTTCCCCTCCACCTTGCCCGCATCGGTTAACTTCAGTTGCACATTGCGGCCGATGTTTTTGACATACTGGCGATGCAGTTTGAGCGGCTGGTCGAGCCCAGGAGAACTCACATCCAGTGAGAAGTCTTCCTCGTCCCGATCGAGAAGAGAGGTCAAATGACGGCTCAACGCCATGCATTTTTCAATGCTCGTGCCTTCATCATCGTCCAGTAAAACCGAAATCACATTCCCCTCACGCACGCGCACGTCCACGAGAAAACCCGAACCCTCCTCGAGGAAAGGCTTGGCCAAAGTTTGGATGTGTGATGCGCTGATCATGGTGAGAAAGTAGGTAAAAAAAAGAGGGGTGGAGGCCCCTCTTCTGTTTCGCTCTTCTTATTGTCGCCGCAAAGATAGGTGAATCCGAATGAACTTCCACCAATAAAATCCGGTTCTACATGTAACTTCGTGAGCCATGTCGTACGTGCAGCAAATGATTGAGGAAGGGGAGCACCAAACCCAGGATTTCAAAATGCGCATCGATGATGCGTCAAAAATCGCTCGGACCTTGGTGGCCTTTGCGAACTCCGATGGTGGACGACTGCTGGTGGGTGTGAAGGACAATGGCGCCATAACCGGAATCAATGCGGAAGAGGAATACCACATGATTGACATGGCTTGCCAATCGCATTGCAAGCCCCCCATCGCTTTTGATGTGCAGGTCTGGAAAGCGGAAGGTCGATCTGTTTTGGAAGTGCAAGTCCCTCGTTCAGCGAGCAGGCCCCATTTCTGCGAAGACGAATCGGGTCAATGGCGAGCCTATCTAAGACAGAGCGACCGCATCCACAAGGCAAGCCCTGTGCAAGTGAAGGTCTGGCAGTATGAAATGCGGATGGACCGTGCGGAGTTTCGGTATGACCAATTCATTGGAAAGCTGTTCAATGCCTGGCGGGATGGAAGGCAGTTGGCCTTTCGTCAAGTGGTTCGAATGGCGCGGCTCTCTTTCGAAGATACCGAAGATCTATTGTGCTTGCTCGTGGTCTGGGGCATTGTGCGTTGGGAACGAGGCCCGCGTGGTTTGCTCTATGGTCTTTCCGATGCCTCGGCCTTGGATGAATTGGAAACCCAAGGAGCTGAGCGTTTTCGTTATAAAAATTATTCTTGAGCCTTCACAATATTCCGAACTTAGCCACGTAAGCAAAGCACGCCTATGGAACTTCCCGTTACCCATCTTCATCCGGTAAATTTTCTGCAAGGGAATGCCATGCTCCGTGGCTTGGTGCTTTTTGCGTGTATCGGGAGTGCAGTGCTTCAGCTCAAAGCCCAGCAACTCATCGCATCGGAGGAAGTGCAAGAAAACCGGCCTGTGGGAACATGGACAGACTACCTGCCATATTATCAAACAGAGGAGCTGGTTCATTGCACCTCCGCAGCAGACAGCGGCTTTTGGGCTGTTCGGACAGAACATGCCTTGTTTAAAGTGGAAGAATGGCAAAACACCGTGGAGCGCATCTCCACTGTTCATGGGCTTAGTGGAAGCCAGCCGACTGCACTGGCGTGGGATGCCAAAGGAGAAATGCTCATCGTAGGTCATGCAAGTGGCATCATCGATTTTTTCTCCAATACCGGCGATTGGCTTTACACGTTGAATGATATCGCTGAAAGCAACCTCATCGGGGACAAGTCCATCGTGTCATTGAACTGGCTGGAAAGCATTGATCCGGATCTGATTTATGTTACCACCGGTTTTGGTGTGGTGATCGTAAACCTGCGAGAGTTGGATATCCGGGACACCTGGTACCTGGAGGGCCAACAGTCCTTGCGCAAGTGCCTTGGGCTTGCGGAGCATGAGGGAAAGTTTGTCGTTTGGACTGACGCGGGTGTCTTTGAGGCCGATGTGCAGCATCCATTTCTTAGTTCTCCAGATGCCTGGAGTCGATGGGAGGATATCCCTCTCGAGTCGGGCTACTACGCGCACCTTGTTTTTGCCCCCGACAATGCGATTTTGCTTCACATGAAGACCGGCGACTCGAACGCCCCAGATGACTTATGGCTAAAAATGGAGGGCATATGGCAGCCCTTCCAGGCCTCCGAGAGCGCTCAAATTCTCGATATCGAAGCAGATGCCATTGGATCCAACCCGGAGGATTGGCGCATTGCCATTGCCGATCACCAATCCATTCGCATTTTTGATCACACGTGGGAAGAAGTCCAATTGGATTATGCCGCTGACGGGGTGCCTTTGCGGGTCAGGGACATGGCATTTAGCCACCGGACTGAGGTTTTCGGCAATGTCATGCAGATGAGCTTCCAAGATGTTTTCATTGCCAATTTCGAGCAAGGCCTTTTGAAAATGGACATCACAGGAGATGAGCAGGATGCACATTGGACCCCCGAAGGTCCACCGGTTGCGCTGGTGCGCGATGTTGATGCCTGGAATGATCAAATCTGGGTGGCGTCGGGTGGCATCGATGAAACGTGGACGGGCATGTACCATAAGCACGGGTTTTATGGAATGAGCGGGGTACGTTGGAATTGGATTCCGAATGAGGACGGGGAAAATGACCTCTTAGGCATCAATGATCCAATGGTGGTTTCCATTGATCCATTGAACCCGTATCATGTGTTTTTTGGGTCGTGGGAAGAAGGGCTCATTGAAGTTCAAAATGAGGCATCCCCAGAGACGGGGCCACCAGCTATTGTTGCCATTCACAATGAAACGAATAGCACTTTGCAGCTGGGTGATTTTGGCGGTTCACCTCGCTGCGGCATTGGCGGATTGGATTTCGATGATGCTGGGAACTTGTGGATTTCCAATGCGCATGCTGAAGATCCGCTCCATGTGAGGCTCGCTGACGGAACCTTCCATTCCATGCCGCTCGGAAATGCCCTGGGAAATGAGCGGTGGCTAGGCGACGTCTTGGCAGCGCGCAATGGCTATGTTTGGTGTGTCTTGCCACGTGGTTATGGCTTACTGGTCTATGACACGAACAATACGCCCGCCGAAACAGGGGATGACGATTGGCGAATTCTGACCACCAGCGAATCGAAAGGCGGGCTTCCATCCGATGACATCTACTCCATCGAAGAGGATTTGGATGGCGAAATCTGGATTGGAACCTCGGCCGGACCGTGTGTGATCTATCTGCCCTCCGTCGTTTTTGACGATGCGAACGAAAACCCTGTTGCATCCCAAATTCTCATTGAACAAGACGGCAATTATCAATTGCTCCTCGAAACCGAGGTCATCGAGAGCATCTGCATCGACGGTGGCAACCGCAAATGGCTTGGCACCCAAAACTCCGGTGCTTATTTGCTGAGCGCAGATGGAATTGATCAAGTCGCTCATTTCACCGAACGGAATAGTCCGCTGCTTAGCAATCAAATCACCGACATCGCAATCAATCACCGCAACGGAGAAGTCCTGATTGGCACACAGCGTGGGCTCATGGGATGGCGAAGTGATGCCAATAATTTCCAATCGGAAATCACAGACTTACGTATTTATCCCAATCCTGTTCGATCCGATTTTGAAGGTTGGGTCACCCTCGAAGGACTAGCTTATGAGTCGACCATTCACGTTACAACCCTATCGGGCCGTGCCGTAGCTGAATTACAATCAGAGGGAGGAAGAGCCGTCTGGGATACCCGTGATTTTAATGGAGAGCTTGTGCCCTA
>CAJQLF010000003.1 GCA_905479115.1 uncultured Flavobacteriales bacterium | reverse complement strand
AATTTCACTCATCCCCTGAAACGGGCTCAATCCGAAATTGAAAAGCATAGTTGCCATAAGGCAATTGGTATTCTGGCCGGGGAAGTGCCCCCCAACTGTTCACGCATCCAACGCCTGAATGGTTTCCGTCAATTTGCAAGTAAACTTCAGGGTCTGGATCGAGCAAGCGAACATGTGCCTGAGTGGCTGCTTTTTCAAGTCCCGAATCAATGGAGTGCATCGGATGGTGCGAAGCGGTGAAATGAAACGGGACATCGCCGCTGAACCGCAAACCTGTCCCGGAAGAGTCGCGCAACGTGACCTCGCGAACATCGGTGCGGAGGCCGTTGGCTTGAGGCCGGGCGTAGAGCGTAAACAGATCCGTCACCGATGAGGCATAGCGCGCGATGTGTGCAGTGGATTTGCGGTCCGGCGCTGTCTCACCCGGCCCGCGCCCATACCAATTCACGCGTTCCAACGACGGATGCAACGTGAAGTCGTTCCCAAACCGGTACATATTCGGGTACTCCCCGTCGACCAGTGCCCGCGACCAGCGGGTGATATTCGGCATGGCCTTCCCGTGAATCGCCCGCAACTCATTGTCGATTTCGATTGCACCATCGGGCGTTACCGTGTACGTCTGCACCCATTCGGCGTCTCCACCGAGTAACGTGTGGGTAAATGCCAGCCGCACCCGATTGGCGGAACGCTCCAACACCTTGAAGGCAATGCCGTCGCTTTGTTGCCATGGATCCCTCCAAACGGCATAGCGTTCCGGTGTCCCTGCCCCGTAATCGTTGTCCACCGGCGCCCTCCAAAACCCCGCATCTCCGCCACCTGAAATCAACGTTTGCCCCAGCGATGCGTAATGCGACAGCCGTCCGTTCACCACATCAAATGTTGCTTCAAAGGCAGCACCGCTCACGCTCCACGTTTCGCGACCACGATCTACCGTTAACGCACCAGAAGTTTCAAGTCGCTTTTTCAAGACGTCAGGAGAATGCGCAAGAAATTGAGCCTTCGCGATTTCATGCCCCGCTGGCAGCAGAGGCTCGGCTTTGATGAGGCGAGCGGACACATTGAAAAACACTTCGTCTTCCCCACCTATTTCTGGTGGTGGAGGCATCCGAAACTGTTGCATCGACTGAGCCGGCAATTGCAGAGCAGGGAACTGGCCGCGTTCCACTTCCTGGCCGTTGACTTGCCACGCCCAATCCAGCCGGTAATTGCTCGCATCACGAAAAAAATGTTCGCTGGTCACTGCAAGCAACGAGTCGTTGAAATCGAATTGCAGCGGCTGCATGACGTACTTGGCTTCATCAAAATGCGGCTGCGGCACGCGATCTGCGCGGACCAGTCCGTTGTTCAGAAAATTGTGGTCACTCGGCACATCAGGCGGGCCGAAGTCACCGCCGTAAGCAAAAAACTCCCGGCCATCGCGTTCTGTGAGAAGGCCTTGGTCGATGAAATCCCAAATGAAACCGCCTTGGAGTTTATCGTGCGCCCGAAACAAATCCCAATATTCCTTGAATCCCCCCAAGCTATTGCCCATGGCGTGCGCATATTCACACAAGATGAAGGGCCTGGTTTGAGTGGAATCCTTGGCATAGGCCTCCAGTGCGTCGTAGTGCGCGTACATGTCGCCAATGATGTCGGTGTTCCACTCATGCACCGCACGTTCGTAGGCGACAAAACGGGTGGAATCTTCACCACGTGTCCACAGGTAGAGCTGATAGAAATTGTATCCATTGCCAGCTTCATTGCCCATGGACCAAACGATGATGCTGGGGTGGTTGCGGTCGCGTTCCACCATGCGTTGCATGCGGTCGAGGTGGGCATGGAGCCAATCCGGTTGGTTGCCGAGCGTGCGGTCCAATGCGTATCCCATGCCGTGCGATTCGATGTTCGCTTCGTCGTACACGTACAACCCATACTCGTCGCAGAGTTCATACCAATAGGGGTCGTTGGGGTAGTGGGAAGTACGCACCGCATTGATGTTGTGGGCTTTCATCAGCCGCACATCTTCGCGCATTGCATCGCGCGAAATGACATGCCCCGTTTCGAGGTGATGCTCGTGGCGGTTGACGCCTTTGATCAGCACAGGTTGGCCGTTCACCCGCAATTGCCCCCCGTTGATTTCGACCGTCCGAAATCCAATTCGGCTGGCCACAGCATCGAGCACGGTTCCTGCTCCGTCATCCATTACCAACTCCAATTCATAGAGGTTAGGTACTTCTGCCGACCACAATGCCGCACCGGCTAAGGCCGTTCGAAACCGCGTTCCGCCTGCAATCCACTCAGATGTCCATTCACACAAAACGGCCTCCCCTTCTCGACGCAATGCCGGTTGGATGGTGGCGCGCTTCTCGACGGAACCGTTCGTCCAAAAAACATCAACGGTCAATGCTCCATCTTGGTAGCCATGGACTGCTTCCGCTACCACGTGAAAATCTTCGATGTGTGCACGCGGCCTTGCGCAGAGATACACGTCGCGTTCAATGCCCGAGATGCGCCAGAAATCCTGGCATTCGAGGTAGCTGCCGTCCGACCAGCGGTATACTTCCAAGGAAATTGAATTCGTTCCTCGACGCAGGGCGTCTGTAATGTCGAATTCGGCGGGGAGCTTGGAACCTTGGCTGTATCCAATCTGAACGCCATTGACCCAGAGGTAGAAGGCGGATTTGACTGCTCCAAAATGGACGACCACCTGCTGGCCTTTCCAATCTTCGGGTAACTCAAACGTTCGCCGATATGAACCGACGGGATTGTCCCCTGCAGGAATGATGGGCGGATGAGGCCGCTCCTCAAAACTAAAGGCGTACGGATGATTGACATAGATTGGCGTGCCAAAGCCCTCAACTTCCCAATTGGCCGGTACGCGGATGTCGTCCCATCCTGCGACATCAACGTCTTCGCGAAAAAAACCGATCGGTCGCTCCTCGGGAGTTGGCGCGTAGTGAAACTTCCACGTACCGTTGAGGCTGAGGTGCCGGGACGATTGCGTACGGTCTCCGATTCGTGCAAGTTCCCGGGATTCAAATCCAAAAAAGTCTGCCCGAGGAGCCAGTTTATTCCTTTCAATAACAGCCGGATTTTCCCAGTCGGGAACTTGGGCCTTTGCGGAATCGGCTCCACCGATGGCGCACCCCACGATGGCGGCAACCGCCCATATCAATCGGATTTTCCTCATGTTCCCAAGGTAATTGGTAAGCTGCAATGTGCCTCATGTCGGTCGTGTACTTAGAACATTTATTTTTCACAATCGAAGCCCGTGAAATGAGCACGGGTGACCCTTCATTACGTTGTACACTGAACCCATGACCGCTCATTTCGCCCTCACGGACTACATCATTTTCTTTGTTTATGCGGCCCTCATTTTGGGGGTTGGCCTTTGGGTCTCGCGCAACAAAGACGGAAAAGAGAAGAGTGCAGAGGATTATTTCCTTGCGAGTAAATCGTTGCCTTGGTGGGCCATAGGGGCGTCATTGATTGCAGCGAACATCTCGGCGGAGCAGTTCATTGGGATGTCTGGTTCGGGCTTCAGTCTGGGTTTGGCCATTGCCTCATACGAGTGGATGGCGGCTCTGACGCTCATCCTTGTGGGCAAGTTTTTCCTACCCATTTTCATTGAAAAAGGGCTCTACACCATTCCTGAATTTGTTGAGAAACGGTTTTCGACCCAACTCAAAACCATCCTCGCGGTGTTCTGGATCGCCCTTTATGTGTTTGTGAATTTGGCTTCGGTCTTGTACTTAGGTTCGCTCGCGCTGGAAACGATTATGGGGATTCCTATGGTGTACGGCGTGCTGGGCTTGGCGCTGTTTGCTGTGGCGTATTCTCTTTACGGAGGTTTATCGGCGGTGTCATGGACGGACGTCATTCAAGTGGTTTTCCTCATTCTCGGGGGCTTGGTCACGACCTACCTTGCGCTCGACACGGTGTCGGGTGGCAACGGGATGTGGGCCGGTTTCCAAACCATTTATGATGCGGCACCAGAAAAATTTGTCATGATATTGGACAAAGGCCATCCTGAATACGACAGCCTCCCTGGCATCGGAGTTTTGATCGGCGGCATGTGGGTGGCCAATGTGTATTACTGGGGATTCAATCAATACATCATTCAGCGGACGTTGGCGGCCAAATCATTGAAAGAAGCACAAAATGGCATCTTGTTCGCCGCTGGCCTCAAGCTTATCCTGCCGCTTATTGTGGTTATTCCGGGCATTGCGGCGTACGTGATGATTGAAGATCCAACCATCATGGCGGGTTTGGGCGAAGCCGGTCAAATGAATATGCCTTCCACCGAACAAGCGGATAAGGCGTATCCGTGGCTGTTGCAATTTTTACCGACAGGCTTGAAGGGGTTGGCCTTTGCAGCCCTTGCGGCGGCCATTGTCTCTTCGCTGGCTTCCATGCTGAATTCTACCTCAACCATCTTTACGATGGACATTTACAAGCAGTACATCAATCCCGAAGCCGGTGACCGAGCCACGGTTCGCATGGGTCGAATTTCAGCGGTTGTGGCCCTCGCCATTGCGTGCGTCATGGCGCCGCTGTTGGGAGGAATTGATCAGGCATTCCAGTTCATTCAAGAATACACAGGCGTGGTGAGTCCTGGAATTTTGGCGGTGTTCTTGCTCGGACTATTCTGGAAGAAAACGACCAACCGGGGGGCGATTGCGGGAGCGCTGCTGTCCATTCCAATTGCCATGTATTTCAAGGTGGCCCCTAAGGGATGGTCCGACAGTGGCTTGTTTCTTGACTTGCCTTTTCTCGACCAAATGGGCTACACAACCTTGCTGACCATGGCGTTGATTGCAGCGGTCAGCTGGAGCGAAAACCAGGGCCGAGACGATGACAAAGGCATTGCCATTTCCAGCTCCACATTCAAAACGGGCCCCATTTTCAATGTGGGGGCGTTTGCTGTCATGCTCGTTCTAACGGTTTTGTACGGTCTTTTCTGGAGCTGATCCGTTAACGCTTGACGGCCTGGGCCCATCTTGCTCCGCTGGGTTGCTGGATGCTGACTATGGCGTGGGAAGGCAAGTTGTTGCCAGGCACCCATATGGATTCAGACCCGTTATGCACCCCGTCGGCCAGGAGGCGTCCGCTGAGGTCCCAGACGGTCCATCGCGCATGTTGCCACCCTTCGGTCAAATAGATCCGTATTCCATCGGGTTCCGAAATGATGTGAGGCTCGGGCGCTTCTTGGCATACCATGATGGAGGGCTCGCCAATCGTCCCCTTCAGGTAGTGGACCGTGCCGCTGGTACTGTGTTGCCAGGCAATGTGCAGAAGAGGTTCGCCGTCGTCACCCGTTGAGAACCCAATCTCCGGTCGACGATGCTGACCACCCCATGCCTCTGTGAGGTTTTGGGCAATGTCCGTTAGCATGAATTCCTCCCCTTGGCTCAAGGCCAACTGTATATCATACCCCCCTGAATTTTGCTCCCAGGCAAGCGCTACCAGTGGCTCATTTCCGCCATCCCATTGTGCGAGCATGGGCACATTTTGCGTGGCATTGTCAAACTGACTGACCGTCACCGGTTCAGTTAGCATCCACGCTCCAGCTCCTCCATCGGCACCGAGGTCTACTTGCGAGACGTGCACACGCGATTGTCCGGAAATACCTCCCGCAGACATGAAGGCCACGAGGTAATTCGCGTCTCCCAAAGGGCCTGTTACGGTGGGCCCGCTGGCCGGACAGCTGCTGAGCATCCAATCGAGTGGATCCACGTCCAACGCAGCATCCCAGGTGATGCCATCGGGGGAACTCATCAGCCAGAAATCCCGGATGTTGCTGTTGTTGTTTCGTACCAAATCGTAGTAGCGATCTTCCGCATAAAAAGGCAGCGAGGGGCAGCATTCGCACATGGCATTGCCGTCGGCTAGGTCACTGGCATTGACGGCAGGCAACCAACTCTCCCCTCCGTCCTCTGAACGCAAGATGCCCTCGTATATAGTGGCGACGTTGTTCCCGACTTTCACTCCGGCAAAAGGATTCCCATCGCCGTCGATGCCTACGCAGGGCATGAAGTGATTTTCGGTCACCCCGGATACCATCGCTACCGGCTCGCTCCATGTGACCCCACCATCTGTCGAATGCACACTGCGTGCCCCGTTGTCCCATTCGCCAGCGAGCTGATAGGTCAACACCACATAATCTCCTTGGCTGGCCATCCGCGGCCCCTCGGCATCGGACATAAATACATTGGAGGCGGCATCAATTTCTAGGGGCGTGCCAAACGCATCCGCTTCTTCATCCCATTTGGTTACATACAAATGACCACTGGATCCGAAGGCAATGACGGGCTCATTTGCGGCATTCATGACCATGCGAATGGACTTGTTGCCATATGAATTGGGCGCAATTTCCACGGGTTCGCCTTCGGGCAAAAACACCGCGCTTTGGGCAGAAATGCTGCAGGCCAAAAGACACGCCATTGCCGCCGTCCACAAACGCCTGTTATTTGAATTCATTCTAAATACCGCTTTTGAGTGATGTGCTCCTAAGGTACAAGAAAGTAACTTTGAGCCATGGTAGGAAAACGCCTGTCGGACATGAAACCTTTGGAACGCGGAGTCATTGGACACATTGAGTGCCCGGAGGCCGCGATGGCATTGGTGGAGATGGGTTGTTGTCCAGGGGAAGAAGTGACGGTAGCCCATGTGGCTCCGGGCAATGGTCCCATGGCGATTTTCTCAGGAGGACGCAAAGTAGCGCTTCGTCGAAAGGCTGCAGACATGTTGTGGATGTTGCCTGTGGCGGTGCAGAATACCATGGAGTTGGTCAACGGCTAATTTCCAGCGGCCGTTGTTAAAGCAGTTGGTAAACCAACAACGCCAATCCGTAAGCAAACAGAGTAAACCCAATGGCTTGGCTGATCGCCCATGGCCAGCTATCCAGTTCTTTTCGAACGATGACAATGGTGCTCATGCATTGCATGGCGTACATGTAGAATAAAATCAAGGATGTAGCGGACGCCAAGTTGAGCAGGGGCTTGCCTGTTGCAGGGTGAATTTCGGTGGTCAGACGGCGTTGTAGCTGACGGATGCGGCCTTCTTCGGAATTCTCAATTCCTCCACCCGGAAACAGCGTCGACATGGTCCCGACAAAGACTTCCCGCGCGGCGAATGAACTGATGATAGCAATGCCCATGCGACCATCGTACCCCAGTGGGCGCACGGCTGGCTCAATCCATTTTCCGATGTGCCCCAGCCAAGATGCTTGCATCAATGCGGCATCCCGTTCGGCCACTTCTCCGGGACTTTCCGCATGGGCATGTGTTTGTTGAACGGCTTCAATGGCGCCGGTTGGACCAAATTCCCCCAATCCCCAAATCACCAAGGAGATGACCAGAATGACGCGGCCAGCATTGGAAACAAAACTCCATCCTTTGGTGACCATTTCCCTTCCCACTTCCATCAGTCGCGGCCAGCGGTATGCCGGCCACTCCATTGTGAATTGGCCATCTGATTTCTGCGGCAGTCCCCGATTGAGTGCCCATGCCAAGCCCAGCGCAGAGAGGGTACTGGCGACATACAGCCCAAACAAGAAGAGTCCTTGTTGATTGAATAATCCACCCAATACCCGCTCATTGGGAACGACGAACCCGATTAAAAAGGCATACACAGGCAGCCGCGCAGCACACGTCATGAGCGGCGTGATAAGGATTGTAATCAGGCGTTCGCGTTTTCCCTGAATGGATCGGGCGGCCATGATGGCGGGTACAGCACAGGCCATGCCGCCCACGAGCGGAACCACCGACCGTCCGCTTAAACCGAGCCGTTGCAGCAATCGGTCGCCCAAAAAGCCCACTCGCGCCATGTATCCCGTTGCTTCAAGCGCACTCGTCAGGCCAAATAAAATCATGATTTGGGGTACAAATACCACGATGCCCGCTACGCCATTCAGTGCCCCATCGAGGAGCAAACTCTTCCACCACTGCCCCTCGGGAAGCCATGCGTCTCCTTTGTTGTAAATCCATCCAAAGGCCCGGTCAACAGCGTCCATGGGGGCCTCCGACCAGGCATACACTGCTTGGAAAATACCAAAAAACACAAGAGCAAGAAGGGCATTTCCCCACAAAGGATGTGTTAGAACGCGGTCGATCTGCGTGGTGCGGCGCGACGCCTCTTCCCACGGGTAAGCTGGGCCGTCGGGCACGAGGGTCGGGCTGTGATCGCGAATGTGTTCCATCCGCCACCCTGCTTCTTCCAATTGCATCGTTGCCGGACTATAATTCACGGCATCACGTGCCCGGCCCAACGCGGTTTGTTGTGCAGCATTCAACCAAGCGGGAACACCTTTGGATCGCAGGTGCCACGCCAATTGGACTGGATTGGTATTCGGAAGTGCTCCTCGAAGTGTCTCGAAGGATTCTTCCCACGATGGAGGAACGAGTCGGGGATCTTGGTGGCCACTGCACCGTGGTTCCGAATCGAGCAACGCATCTTCAAGTGTCTCCTTTCGAGCTTTTTCAAAATTGAATGCGAAGACCGGAACCTGAAGCCATTCTTCGAGTTCGGTGAGTTGAACGGGCGTACCGTCCGTGCGGTTGACGATGATGATGGCCCGATGTCCCATTTCGAGGACTTGCAAGGTCAAGAACAGGCTGCTGCGAACATGAGCGCTGTCCAACACAATCCAAACGGCATCGGGTTGTTCACGCGGATCGAGCAGTGCTTTTTGCGTCACTTGTTCATCTCCTGCTTGAGCGAATAGGCTGTAGGTACCCGGTAAATCGATGAGGTGGAGCTCCGGCCGTGATTTGGCAGGTGCTTCATAGCGTTCAACGGTAACGCCCGGCATATTGCTGACCTTGGCTCTCCGGCCCGTGAGCCGATTGAATAAGGTGGTTTTACCACAATTGGGGTTGCCGATGAGCGCGATGTTCACGGAGCGAATTTCGGGGTTTCCAAGCCGGTGTCCTATCCCCTAAAAACGGGATTCAATTCCGGACAAGCCATCGCGCGGGATCTTGCGGAGTTTGGGATTTGGATTCGACCCGCCAGACCTCGAAATGAAGGATGGATTGACCATTTTGCGTTCGAATCATTCCAATTTTTTCACGGGCCTCTATCTGGTCTCCTTTGCGAATGGACGCTGAATCGAGGTTGCTGTATACGGTGCGGAAGGCCCCGTGGGAGAGGATGATGGTCTGCCCAGCGCCGGGGATGTCAAACACGCTCGAGACGGTTCCGCCGAAGACGGCGAGCACCGAACTTCCTGTTTCCGTCGAGATGTCGATGCCATTGTTGTCAATGGTTATGCCGGGAAGGGAAGGATGCGGTTGCCGACCAAATTTCCCAGTCATGATCCCCCGCATCACGGGCCACGGCAAGGAAGATCGGTTGCTTTCAAAGGCGGCAGAGACAATTTTACCTTCGGGCGTCAGCGCGAACTCTCCAGCTGAACTCGCACGCTCTGCAGCCAATTCGGCTTCGATGATTTCGCGTATGGCCGCGTTGAGCCGCTTTTTTTCTTCTTGAGCTCGTTGCACTTCTGCCCGAAGTTTTGATTCTTCCCCTTTGAGGGAGGCGACCAGTTCTTTCCGCTTTTTCTGGTCGCCAATTAATCGGTTGCGTTCTTGGCGTACAACGGCGAGAACATCCTCACGCTCGGCACGCTTGGATTCCATGGACTGCCGATTCTCCGCAAGCACCACCTGGGACGATTCGATTTGCTCCACATGTTCTTTGCGGAGCGTACTGTACGATTGCAGAAGCTGGAATCGAATAACAGCTTGGGTAAAATCTTCGGCTGCAAACAAATACATCCAAGGGTTTTGACTCAACGATTGCTTGAAGGCAGCTTGGATCATCCGGCCGTATTCATCCTTGAGGGCAGCGATGTGTCCTTCGAGCGATCGGATTTCAGAATCCGTATTGCTCATCGAACGCTGCAAGGATCGAATCTCGGATTCATGATGTCGGATTAGCTGCTCTCGCAAGTTCATGCGCTCATTGATCAAGCGCAATTGAGCCACTGCATCTTGCTTGCTTGAGGCGGTTTGATTTAAGAGTTTTTCGGTTGTTGCAATTTTGGCTTCAATGGCGTCACGTTCCCGCTGCAAGGAGGCTTTGTTTTGTCCCCATGCGGTGCCCGCCATAAGCCATGAGGCAAATAGCACAGAGGTTACCCCGTGCCTAAAAACCCGTGCGCCGTTCATAGCCTTCAGGGATTCCAAATGGAAAGTCGTACGCGCGTCCAAATCGCCTGCGCATGACCTCCCAATTCATTTCAATTTCTTCATCGACCGTACCAATGAGAATGGCGCATGCTCGGGGGAATCGGCCCACCTCAGTCTCTTCAAAACCTCCCCGTTCCAAGGTCAATGATCGTTGGTAATAGAGGTCATCGAATTGATCGCGCAGCGGATCAAATGTGAGTCCATCAAACCAATGACGTTTGATGAGCAAGTCTTCGTCCTCCGCTCGGCTCTTTAATCGTTCGTAGCGGCGCATTGGAAGTTGAATATTCAAGGAGTCCTCGGGCTCCAGGGAATTATCGTTCACCCCCACGAGCCGTTTTACACGCCGTTTATATTTCCCTATTAATGCATACTGCTGCCCGTCCACCCGGGAGATGAACTTATCCACTCCTGCGTCCAGCCCCATAGGTTGACCTGTGAGGATACTTTGGACATCTTTAAAGCTCAAAGGGGTGTCCGCCCAATCACTGAGCGCCTCGTAGTCGCCTGCGTAGTAGAACTTGTTGCCGGGGATTTTACTGATGAACATGACCGTATCCGGTGTCAGCAGAATCCGTGCTACTTCCACTCCCAAGGCGGGCGAGATGCTCATCCAAATGGCGCTATCCCGAGCTAGACGCACAGACGCTTTGAAGGAATCACTTTGGCCAGCTCCTTTGACCTGGACATCCAATTTCATGCCCAACCAATCCCACTCGGGGGCATTGGACTGATAGCCTTCAATGATCTGATTCACCGAAAGGTTTTTCAAGGGCTTTCCGCGTGCAATGCGAGCGACATTGGAACACCCCGAGAACAGGACTGCAACCGCAACTAAACCGGAGAGTACAGCGGGGCGGATGTTCATTGTTCGTTCGCGATTTTTTGTTGCAAAACGGTTGCGTCTCCTCCCGATTCCATCGCTCGTTCCCACGATTGAATTGCCCCATCCGTGTCGCCCATTGCTTGGCGGATGTCTCCGTCGTGTTCCCAGAAGGCAGGTCCTTGATTGGGCGATTCGAACAATGCTTGGGTGATGAGGTCTAATGCTTCGGGGTAACGGCCATTTTTATAAAGAACCCAGGCGTGCGTATCCATAAAATTTGGGTCTGCTGGAACCAGCTCCATCAGCAGCTCACTGCACTCCAAGGCGCGCTCCAACCGTTCGCCTGCTTCGGCTAAGTAATAGGCGTAATTGTTCAGGACCAGAGGGTTTTTCGGGGCCAGGCTTAAGCTTCGTTCGTAAGCTTCATAGGCCAATTCTGGTTGCTCCAAGGTGTGCAGAGCATCACCCAAAAGCCCTGACATCAGGGCCTCCAATTCCGGCTGATCAAGCACTACCGCCAAGCCGCGTTGCAACGCTTCTGCGACACGGTCATGGGCATGCAAATCACGCGCTGCAATGGCAGCGTAGTATGCGAAGTTGGCATCCAATGGAAACAAGTCCATACCATAAAGTGCGTGGGACTCCATGTCTTCAATGGAGCCTAATTCCGCATCGAGTGCGATGAGGTTGCTCCAGCAAATCGGGTTGCCTGGATTGGACTCCACGGCAATGAGCGCGTGAGTTTTGGCCGCAGCAGGTTGATTTCGGCCCTGCTCGAAATCTGCTGCGAGCATGCGCAATTCGGAGGATTTAGGATGTTGTCCCAGTGCAGCTGAAAGCAGGCGTTCGATGATGGAGTTCAATGACGGGTCGATGCGGGAAATTTGCAGGTACTGCGTCAAGATTTCGTGCTTTTCTTCCTCAAACACATCTTCAGAAGCAAATGCTACGAGCAAGGCTTCCTGTGCTTCTCGTGTTTTATTTTGGGCCGTAAAGAGATGGGCTAAATCCAAGTGGGCGAGTCCATTGGATGGATCGTCCGCGATGACCTCCATGAGCGTGGTCAAGGCGACATCCTCCTGTCCGGTGGCCCGAAGCATCTGAGCCCATTGAACCTTGAAATCAGCGATGTCAGGGAAGTCAACGACGGCTTGCTCCAATCCATGGTAAATTGCTTCATAGTCTTCCAAAAGCTCTAAAAAGTAAAGCCGCTGCAAGGTGATGTCGGGATCTCCGGGCGTGAGTTCTTCGTATTGGTCACACAGCGCAATGGCCCCTTCGACATCGCCCGAATCCGCTAAGCGAAGGGTCCATTCAAAGGCCCAGTCGATGTCACCGCTGCGCTGTTGCAAAATCCATTTCAAATCGTCCCGGACGGTCTCCAAATCGCCGAGGGCTAAGGCCGCATCGGCCCGGTATTCTCTTGCCCAGCGATTATTTTCATCGGCCTCCAGTAAGGCGTCTAACTGAAGCTTGGCTGATTCGTACTGGCCGCGTTTCACGTCAATCTTAGCTAAATCAAATCGCAGAGCCAATTCTTCGGGCTGCATGTCCAGGCACGCCATAAACGCAGAATGTGCCAAATCCAGATCGCCTTTGGCCAGGTGATTCTGCGCCTCGAAATACGTGCGTTGAAATCCCTCGTCGTACACCGGCAGGGCCGCCAGATCGGTCCCACTTTGGCACCCGCTAAGCAGGGCGGCGAGCAGGATTCCAGGAATCAAGCAATGCTGTGCGATGGAGTGAGAAAAGTTCAAGAATTATTGGATTTCGTTGTAATCGCCCAAACTGATGTCAGCGGGCTGTCCGATGATGCGCGCATGCGCGCCGACCATGGAGTTGGACAACACCTTGTTTTGGATCACCGAATCGGTTTGAATCAAGGAGTTCTCAATCCGGGAGTTTTCGACGATGGTTCTTTCTCCGAGGCTAACATGTGGGCCGACAACGGAATTGCGAATGTGAACCCCGGATCCGATGTAACAGGGGGGCAGGACGACGCTGTTTTCAATGACAGCATCCGAAGGCGTGTGCAATTCGCTTGCGGTAAGGGCAAGGATGCGCTGATTCGTGTCCACGGTCGCGGCTTTGTTTCCGCAGTCCATCCATTCGGTCACGTTACCGGGCTCAAACCTCAGGCCATTCTGCGTCATATGCCGCAGGGCATCGGGAAGTTGGTATTCACCTCCCTTGATGATGTTTTCATCAATGAGCCGTTGCAATTCGAAATGCAGGCGATTCCCATCGCGAAAGGCATAAATACCGATCATGGCCAAATCGCTCACGAATTCGGCCGGTTTCTCCACATAATCTTCAATGGTCCCATTCGCATCGGTGACGACGACGCCAAAGGCACTGGGGTTCTCCACTTGATTCACGAATAGCACGCCATCTGCGTTGGGGTCAATCGTGAAGTCGGCCCGAAACAACGTATCGGCAAACGCCACGACCACCGGACCATTCAGGCATTGTTTTCCGCAGAGAATCGCGTGGGCCGTCCCCAGCGGTTCGTGCTGATGGCAGATATGGCCCTTCGCTCCCAAACGTTCGGCGATGGCCAGGAGTTGAGTCTCGGTTTCCTCTCCGAAATCACCAATGACAAATGCGATTTCATTCACCTTTTCGGTGCTCATGGCGACGATGTCCTCGGCGAGACGCTCCACAATGGGTTTGCCGCCAACGGGAACGAGAGGCTTCGGGACGGTCAACGTATGAGGTCGGAGGCGACTGCCTCTTCCGGCCATGGGGATGATGATGTTCATGGATTAAAAGGAGTCTTAGTGGGTTCCGGTGCTGCCAAATCCGCCCGCGCCTCGGTCGGTTTCAGGAAGGGTTTCAGTTTCCTTCCAAACGATGCGTTCATATTGAGCGAGGACGAGTTGCGCAATGCGTTCTCCGTTTTCTATGGTAAATGGTAAGGTGCCGTGGTTGATCAGTAAAACGCCAATTTCACCTCGGTAATCTGCATCAATGGTGCCAGGAGCATTTAAAACCGTCACGCCATGTTTGAAGGCCAGTCCGCTGCGAGGGCGAACCTGCAGTTCTGTTCCAGCCGGAAGGGCCGCGAAGAGCCCCGTGGGGATGAGTTGAAAGGCCCCGGGCTGCAGCACGACGGGTGCGTCGAGTTTGGCCCGAACATCCATGCCTGCACTTGCAAGCGTGGCGTAGGTTGGCAGCGGATGTCCGCTGTGGTTGCGAATGAAGACGGTCGCCGAGTTGTTCATTTTCCTGGGAATTGCGGCTTGCGCTTTTCGATGAAGGCTTGCGTTCCTTCTTTGAAATCTTCCGTTTCGAAGCTGGCGCCAAAGCAGGTGATTTCAGCTTCAAACCCATTGATGCCGTCTTCGTAGCCCGCAAGGATGGCTTGAATCGCCGTCTGAAGTGCTTTCGGTGAATTTTTCATCATGCTGCGAGCCATCTTGTCGGCGGCGGGGAGCAAATCCTCCAAGGCGACGACTTGGTTGACCAATCCACAAGCGAGCGCATCCTCCGCACCGATCATGCGGGCCGTCAAGATCATTTCCATGGCCTTGCCTTTGCCAACAATTTGAGGGAGACGCTGTGTGCCCCCGTATCCTGGGATCACGCCGAGTGAAACTTCCGGCAGACCCATTTTGGCCGTGTCAGAAGCGATGCGCACATGGCTCGCGAGGGCCAATTCGAGTCCACCGCCGAGGGCAAAGCCATTGATGGCTGCGATGACGGGTTTGGCGCTTCGCTCGATTCGATTGAAGAGGCTCTCTTGGCCAAGCCGCGCTAATTCTTTGCCTTTCGGGGCATCGAAATCGGCGAATTCTTTGATGTCTGCCCCAGCGACGAAGGCTTTCGAGCCGCTTCCTGTAAGGATGATGACGTGCGCAGCGGCATTCGTCTGGGCTGCGTCGATGGCCTGGGCCAATTCTGCGATAACCCTGCTGTTCAATGCGTTCAACGCCTCAGGACGTTCAATGGTCAGCGTCAAAACGCCTTCATTCAAGATGGACAAAAGATGGGGCTGCGGCATGGGTTTCTGAACCAGGTTTGAAACCCCCAAATTACAAAAGGAGAGGCGACGGATTTCCAGGTCGACTCGCAAGCAATTTCGCAGTGTATGAAGTCTTCGGATTTTGCAGAATTTCATGGGTTTCTCCGGTCTCCACAATGCGGCCATTTTGCATGATGAGCAGGCGCTTACAGAACGAAGCCACCACCGCCAAATCGTGGCTGATGAACAGGTAGGTCAGACCGCGTTGCTCGCCGATTTGAGCCAATAGCTCCAAGATGTCCCGCTGAATTTGAACATCCAATGCGGCAACGCTTTCGTCCAAGACTAAAAATTCCGGTTCCACGGCCAAGGCCCGAGCAATGACCAACCGTTGCCGCTGACCACCGCTGAACTCATCGGGTCGCTTCGTTGCGTCTCTCGCCGATAGACCGACTTCCTTCAGCAAACCTGGGCATCTTTGCTGGGCATCAGTTTTGCTTAATCCCTTGTGCATCAGGACTTCGCATAATGCACTGCCGATGGTGAGCTTGGGATTTAAAGCGCTGTACGGATCTTGAAAGACGAGTTGTGCTCGCTGCCGCACCCAGGCCATGCTTTTCCGGTTATGGGCATCGAGGGGTTTGCCATCAAATTGGATGGCCCCTTCGGAGGGAGCCAGCATGCCGATGAGCAGCCTGCCGAGCGTAGATTTTCCGCTTCCGCTTTCTCCTATGAGGCCCACACGCTCTCCCTGGTAGAGGGTCAAGTTGACGGCCTTGACAGCGTCAAAGGATGCTTGCGGCCTTCCCCAAAGGTCAGTTCGGGTGGTGTAACGTTTGGTCAGGCCTTCGCAGGAAACGAGCGCGCGTCCATGGGATGAATCGGTGCTGTATAGAGCGGGTTTTCGCGCATCAATCAATGCCCGAGTATAGGGATGTTGGGGGGTGCGCAGGACGGTTTCGGCCGGACCAGATTCGACAATTTGCCCCTGGCACATGACAATAACGCGGTCTGCAATTTCTTGTACCACATCCAAATCGTGGGTGATAAATAAGACCGAAAGTTGGCGCTGCTGCTGCAATTTCCGGAGCAACGCCAGGATGGATTTTTGAACGGTGGAGTCGAGGGCCGTCGTCGGCTCGTCGGCAATCAGCAATTCGGGTTGGGCGGCCAAGGCCAGTGCAATCATGACGCGCTGCTTTTGGCCACCACTCAATTCATGAGGGTATTTAGTAAAGGTGGATTCGGGGTCCGGCAATTCGACCTCTCGGATTAATTGCGTGGCGGCTCGTTGCGCCTCAGCTTTGGATGCACCCGCATGCACTCGGAGGGGTTCGGCAATTTGCCACCCCACCTGCATGGAAGGGTTCAGCGAGGACATGGGATCTTGAAACACGGCGCTCAACCCTCGGCCCAGGGGCGCTTGGGATTGCTGACCTGCTCGTGCCCACGCGATTCCAGATGATCGGTGCATCACTTCTCCTTGGGTCATGGTGCCCCCCGAAGGGAGCAATCCCATGATGGCCGATGCCGTAACGCTCTTGCCTGAACCGCTCTCGCCCACGAGGGCTAGGGTTTCACCTGCTTGAATTTGAAAGTCAATGCCGTGCACGACTGCTTTTCCTCCAAATTCCACCAAGAGGTGGTGAATGTCAATCAGCGTTGTGGTGGGCATGCGATGGCAATCAGAGGGTGCCTCGGCTTTCTTGTTCCCGTTCTATGGCTTCAAATAAGGCCTTGAAATTCCCTTTTCCAAAGGACTTCGCGCCCTTGCGTTGGATGATTTCAAAGAACATGGTCGGTCGGTCTACGACGGGTTTTGTAAAGATTTGAAGCAGGTAACCTTCTTCATCCCGGTCGATTAAAATCCCAAGGTTTCGGAGCGGCTCAAGGTCCTCATCGATTTCCCCTACTCGGCTCAAAACCGTATCGTAATAGGCATTGGGGACGCGCAAAAACTCGATGCCACGCCGCTGCAATTCCGTGACCGTTTCGATGATGTTCGAAGTGGCTAAGGCGATGTGTTGAACACCGGCCCCCTCGTAGAAATCGATGTATTCCTCAATTTGAGATTTTTTGCGGCCTTCCGCCGGTTCGTTGATGGGGAACTTGATGCGGCCATTGCCATTGGACATGACCTTCGACATTAAGGCGGTATACTCGGTCGAAATATCCTTGTCATCGAAGGAAATCAATTGAGCAAAACCCATAACACGCGCATAAAAATCCACCCAGGTATTCATTTCACCCCAGCCCACATTGCCGACCATGTGATCCACAAATTCGAGCCCAACTGATTCAAAGGGAATGGTGGGGTTCCAGGCGTGGTATCCCGGTAAAAACACACCGTTGTAGTCCTTCCGTTCCACAAAGACATGGACGGTGTCCCCGTACGTTTCAATCGCACTCAGTACCACTTTGCCGTCTCCGTCTTCTCGTGTGTCCGGTTCAAAGACGCTCACCGCACCTCGTTGGGTCGTTTCCGCCCAACTTTTGGTCGCATCATCAACCCATAAAGCGACAGTCTTCACACCGTCTCCGTGCCGATTGATGTGATCATTGATGGGCCCTCCTGCTTGAAGCGGAGAGGTCAAAACCAAGGTGATTTTGTCCTGACGCAATACGTAGGAGACGGACTCTTGGTTGCCGGTTTCCAATCCGGAATAGGCAATCGGTTGATAGCCCCAAGCGGTCATGTAATAATGCGCGCTTTGTTTCGCATTGCCGCAATACAATTCAATGTAATCCGTTCCAAGCAACGGCAGAAAGTCCTCTGCGTCGGGAACGATTTTTTCCAGGGAGGGGGTGGCATTTTGATTCATTTCAACAGTTCAATTGACCAAGTGAATTACATTCCGGGATCCAACCACGATTGATGGTAGTCGCCGTGTTCAATTTCAAGCGCGGCGGCGGTGACTTGCAATGGCCGAAAAGTGTCCACCATGACCGCGAGCTCCTCCGTTTTTTTCTTGCCGATGCTGCCTTCGTACGTCCCGGGATGGGGGCCGTGCGGAATTCCCGCAGGATGGAGGGAAATATACCCGCGGTCGATCCCTGTTCGGCTCATGAAATCCCCTTCCACATAATAGAGTACCTCGTCCGAATCAATATTGGAGTGATTGTAAGGAGCAGGAATGGACTGGGGGTGGTAGTCATACAAGCGTGGCACAAAACTGCAAATGACAAAGGCGTCGGTTTCGAAGGTTTGGTGAACCGGAGGGGGTTGGTGCACCCGTCCGGTAATTGGCTCGAAGTCGTGGATGGAAAGGGCATATGGGAAGTGGTATCCGTCCCAACCCACCACATCAAAGGGATGAGAAGCATAGACATATTCATGCAGTGCTCCTTGTTTTTTGATGTGAATGGTAAATTCGCCCACGGCATCGTGCGTTTGCAAGGTGCTAGGAGGGCGCATGTCCCGCTCGCAGTAGGGACTGTGCTCGAGCAGCTGTCCGAAGTGGTTGCGGTAACGCTTAGGGGTGTAAATCGGGTGTGCGGATTCGGTGATGAACAGCCGGTTTGTATCGCCATCAAAGGTGTACCGGTGGATGATGCCGCGTGGTATAATCAGGTAGTCTCCCGTTTTGAAGGGGATGTCTCCCAGCATGGTGTGTAGAATTCCCGTTCCCTCATGTACGAAGACCGCCTCATCGCAATCGGAATTCTTGAAAAATTCTTCGTCGCCCATGCTCTGCATCGGCGCTGCCAGGTGGATGGTGACATCGGAATTAAATAAGACCGCGGTGCGGCTCGCGAGGTAGCTGGGATGGGGTTTAACCTGAAATCCCTCGAGCTTCCGACTGAGCAGGTTGTTTTCAACGGCTGCCTTGGGACTGACATCGATGGATTTCCCCACCCGCTTGACCATGGTAGGCCTGCGCAAGTGATAGAGGAGGGAGCTCATCCCGACAAACCCAATTGTCCCGAACAGCTGCTCGTGGTGTAAGGTTCCGTCCGCTTTGCGAAACTGGGTATGGCGCTTCGCTGGAGTTTTCCCGAGTGTGTGGTAAAACGGCATGCCAAAGTTCTTTACCGGCTAAGGTAGGTCGAGCCGGACCGCTTCGAAAACGCCGGGAGTCAAAATTTTCTCGAACCCGACTTATCCGCCCGGCCCGCGAAGCATGCGGACCCAGTTCGGCAATTTCCCTTCGGGTGTAATGCGCCATTGAAGGCTGAGCCGCCCAGTAGCTGGCAAAGGGGTTTCCGGGCTTAAGCGGTTCATGCGAACCAATGATTTAAGTTGCACCCCGCAGCGTTGCGAGGCCTGCCAGACACTTTCATTGGGCCGAAGAGTCAACCAAGCTTGGTCGCCTCGTTTGCGCTTGGGCTGCAGGTAGATGATGTCTCCCGATTTGGGCTGGTATGGACCACTGGAGCGGTCGATGTCATTGTACCGGTAGAACTGCCAAGGCATCATGTCGAGTTCGACGGCCAATTCAGGATACGAATCTCCGTCTGCTGCCAGGATGTATTCGATGTTTCGTTCGCTCAGTTGAATCGCCCGTCGCCCGCGCTGGACGGTTGACTTAGAGGGGTTGGTCAGGACGGCATGTCTTGCTGCATCGGCCGCGTTTTTCCCCTCTGCAAAGGCAATCCGTTCCGCTTGCAAGGCCAATCCTTGCTGGTCGTATTTCCCTAAGTCGTTTTGCTCAATGAGCTGAATCAAGAGGCTTGCATACTTTGGGTTTGTGGCGTACCCGCATTTCTTCAATCCTTTTGCCCATCCCTTGTAATCGGTCGATTCCAGCTCGAAAAGCGTTTGGTACCGATCGCGTTTTAAAAACGCGCTGTGGTCTTGAAAACTTTCAGAGGCATTTTCGTAGCTGCGAAAACACTCGCCTCGGCTATCGTCGTCGTGGAAAACCTTGGCTCCTGTCCAATCCTTGTGACACTTGATGCCAAAGTGATTGTTCGACTTAGCGGCCAATTGACTGCGTCCGCTTCCACTTTCCAAAATTCCCTGAGCGAGGGTAATACTCGCTGGAATGCCATGAACTGCCATTTGGTAGACGGCCTCCTCACTCCATTGCTGCACATACTGCTCTTGCGCGCTCAACTCATGCGGTTGGGCGGTCGCCACGAAACACACGCCCATGGCCATCCAAATCAGCATCCAGGCCAGGAGTGCAGAGAGGGATTTGGTCCAAGAAAAGGGAAAAATAAAGGAGGGCATGGGAAAGAATCAGACAAAAATAGCGCCACCTTCGAGAGGGAGGGAGGGCACTTGGAAAAGAATGTTCACGGCTAATTGTGAATCGAGGTGCCGGGGACTTCTTTTATGCGAATGCCTTGTTCATCGACGAAAGTCCATGTTCCCACAGGTTCACCAATGGAGTCGTATTGGCCCTCGATGAAGGGTTGGCCATTGGGATGCCATGTTCGGTATTCGCCAACTTGAACACCTCGGACGTAGTGGTGTTCAGACCACTGGGTTCCGTCGGGGTAAAATGCCTTCCACGTGCCATGGGGTTGGCCTTTCTCCCAGTTGCTGACCTTGGTGAGACGCCCTTCTTCGTCAAAGAGTTCCAAATGCACGGTATCGCCATCCAGCACGGTAGCCTGACGTTGGATGTTGCCATTGGGCCAAGTATCCGTCACGACGCTGTCCGTGGCGCAGCCGATCAGCAATAGGAGTGCGGCCAAGCACTGGGTTTTTGTTCGGTGTCGTATTGTTTTTATCGCCATCCTACCGTTTTCGCTGGATCGTGAACTCCACCAAATCTTGCAATGCGGCCTTGGCCGGTGAGGCCGAAAAAGGCTCAAGCAGCGCAAGAGCTTCTGCCGTCAACTCGGTCATTTTACGGCGCGAGTAATCCATGCCGGGACCTTTCAAAATGGCATCCATGACCTCCTGGACGGCTGCACTTTCTTGATTCCGGTACTTGACCAGCCGGATGATCCGTCGACGTTGCGACGCATCGGCCATCTGCAAGGTGTGAATTAAAGGCAAGGTCATTTTGCGTTCTCGGATGTCTCCTCCCGTGGGCTTTCCAATCCGTTCACCTTCGCCCAAATCCAACAGGTCGTCTTTAATCTGAAAAGCCAATCCGACGAGCTCGCCAAATCGCCTCATGCGTTCAACGGTTTCCTCATCCCTGCCAACAGATGCCGCTCCGCACGCACAACATGCAGCGATTAAACTTGCCGTCTTGCGTTGTATGATGTCAAAGTAAACCTCTTCTGTGATGTCCAGGCGCCGGGCTTTTTCAATTTGAAGCAATTCCCCTTCACTCATTTGGCGGACGGCTTCTGAGGTGATTTTAAGTAAATCATAGGCTTCGCGGTCGACCGCCATTAACAAACCGCGCGACAGCAAATAATCTCCGACAAGGACGGCTACTTTCTTCTTCCAAAGGGCTTGGATGGAAAAAAATCCGCGTCTCAAGGGGCTCTCATCGACAACATCATCGTGAACAAGTGTTGCGGTGTGCAGCAATTCAATCAATGATGCGGCTACATGGCTGCGTTCTCCAAGGGGCTCAGACCCTTCTGCAACGGCCCGTGCAGTGAGAAAGACAAACAGCGGCCGCATTTGCTTGCCTTTGCGCTTGATGATGTACCGAGTAATCCGATCCAATAACATGACATCGGTGCGCATTGCAGCTTTGAAGTGTCCTTGGAAGGATTTTAATTCTTCCGCAACAGGGGCCTGGATACTTGACATGCGACTCATGGGTCAAAGGTACTGCCACGCCACCACGTCGCGTGTACCTATCTTTACCAAAAATCCCTCCAATGATTTATTCCATGACCGGCTATGGTAAAGCGACGGCGCTCATCGGCTCCCGTCGCTACACGGCTGAATTGCGATCACTGAATGGAAAACAACTGGACATGAGCGTGCGGATGCCCTCTGCATTTCGATCCAAGGAAATGGAATTGCGCAAGCGGTTGGGTGAGATGGTGGGCCGGGGCAAATGCGACCTTAGCTTACAATATGTCGTCGAAGGGTTGGAGCCGCGGGACTTAAATCAACCTTTGATTGAGACGTATGTTGATTCTCTTTCGGGAATTGCCCGTTCCAAGGGCCTTTCAGCTCAAGATAGTTCATTGCTCGCAATGGCGATGCGGTTGCCAGATGTGGTGCAACAACCCAAGGAGGAGGTAGACGAGTCGGAGTGGTCAAAAATCGCTGGTTTACTCGATGAAGCAGCTGCACAATTCAAGGCCTTCAGAGCGGAAGAAGGGCTATCGTTGGAGGCCGATTTCAGGGAGCGAATTGGCAACATTCAGCGTCTTCAAGTAGAGATGAAGCCGTTGATTGACGCCCGTATTTTGCGAATTCGAGAACGGATTCAATCCAATTTCGAAGAAATCCAAGATCGAGGGCGACTCGACGAAAACCGATTTGAGCAAGAGGTGCTTTTCTACATCGAGAAACTCGATGTATCAGAAGAACTCGTGCGGTTGAGTGCACATTGCGCCCATTTTATGGAGGTGCTCAATGAAGAACCGGGTCAGGGTAAAAAATTAGGATTCATTTCCCAGGAGATGGGGCGTGAAATCAATACGCTCGGGAGCAAGGCCAACGATGCAGAAATGCAGCGAGCCGTGGTGGAAATGAAGGATGAGTTGGAAAAAGTCAAGGAACAGGTTCTCAATGCCCTCTAATTCAACTGGCAAAGCTGTGATTTTTTCGGCTCCATCTGGTTCCGGCAAAACGACCATTGTGCGGCGTTTACTCGAGGATGCGCAATTGAATTTAGCATTTTCAGTCAGTGCAACGACACGACCTCCTCGGGGCAAGGAAGTGCATGGCCATGACTACTATTTTCTGAGTTCAGATGAGTTCAACGCTCAGATTGCTTCAGGGGGTTTGGTGGAATGGGAGGAAGTTTATCCGGGGAAATTTTACGGGACGCTCACATCGGAATTGAACCGTTTATGGGATGCGGGAAAAACTGTCGTATTCGATGTCGACGTTGTGGGAGGGGCCAATTTGAGAGAAAAATTGGGTGAACGAGCCTTGGCGATTTTTATCCAAGCGCCCTCATTGGATGTATTGCGTGAACGATTGGAGCGGAGAGGAACTGAAACGCCAGCTCGCGTCGAAGAACGGATGGCAAAAGCTCAGTGGGAGATGCGTCAGCAAGGAAAGTTTGACCGAGTGTTGGTCAACGATCAACTGGATGACGCTTGCGCTGCGGCAAAGGAATGGGTCCATGCTCACACCGAAGAGACTCCCCTGCTATGATTTCCGGAGAAGCGACCAAAATTGGCCTGTATTTCGGCACATTTAACCCGGTTCACCTGGGGCATTTGGTCATAGCGAATCACATGGCTCACTACACCGAGTTAGATGAAGTATGGTTGGTGGTAACTCCTCTGAATCCGCAGAAAAAAGTAACGGAATTGATGGCGCAAGAACACCGGCTTCAAATGGTGAATTTGGCAATTTCGGAAAACGAAAAGCTCAAAGGAAGCGATGTAGAGTTTGATTTGCCCCAACCGAATTACACAGCAGCGACGATGCGACATTTGTGCGAGAAACATCCCACAAAAGAGTTCAGCATCATTTTGGGGGAAGACAATTTTGAGCGATTGCATACGTGGCAGGATCACTGGCAATTGGTTGAGGATCATCGGATTCTCGTCTATCCTCGGCGGTCTTCCGATGCACCCAGCCCCATTCCAGCCCCGTCAAACGTCAAAGACCTGATTCCTCGCAGTCACCCCAATATCCAGTGGTGCGATGCCCCTATGATCAGTATATCATCTACGTATTTGCGCGATGCCATCATGGAGCGCAAGGACATCCGTTATTTGCTGCATGATAAGGTGCTGAATTACATCAGCAACAACCACCTGTACGAATAATTCAGGTGTTGTTGAAGTGGTTCATCGCGCGTTCTAGCCCGATGGTTGCGAATGACCGTACCGCCTCGTCAAAGCGATCGAGACGTGCAGAAAGCGTCGACTCTTCTTCCCCAGTCCAACGTCCCAAGACATAATCGACTTGCTGTCCGCGCCGAAATTCATCCCCAATTCCAAAGCGCAATCGCGCATATTTCGACGTGCCGAGGACCGTTTCGATGTTCCCTAGGCCATTGTGACCGCCACCACTTCCTTTGGCTCGCATCCTCAGGGTTCCAAAAGGAAGGGCTAAGTCATCCGTTACGATAAGAACACGTTCCAGTGGGATTTTCTCCGCGTCCATCCAATACCTCACAGCTTTCCCGCTCAAATTCATGAAGGTGGATGGTTTCAAAAGCACCAAGGTGCGGCCCTTAAAACGGACGGTGGACACTTCACCCAACCGGCTGACTTCGAATGAAGCGTCAGCCTTTTGAGCAACAGTGTCCACCACCTTAAACCCGATGTTGTGTCGGGTTTCCTCATATTCAGTTCCCGGGTTACCGAGTCCGACAATGAGGTATTTCATCCGTTTTATTCGGCTTTCTCCTCGTTTTCAGCACCTTCTTCTGGAGTTGCTCCTTCCTCACCTTCTTCTTCGCCCTCGCTCTCAGCCGACATGGCCGCACGGGTACGTTTCACAGCAACAAGCAAGTTCGAATCATTCAGTAAAACTTTGCAATTCGGGACTTCAATGTCGCCGACACGCTTGGCGTCTCCGATGACAAGCTCGGTAACATCGATAACGATTTCTTCTGGCAAATCATCGATCAAACCGCGAACAGGTACGCGTCGGAACAGCATTTGCATTCGTCCACCGTCGATGACGCCGGCGGCAGTTCCTGTTGTTCGCAGTGGCAAGGCCACTTGAACGGGCTTTCCGGGCACAGTTTGGAGCAAGTCCAAATGAACGATGCGTTCCGTTACCGGATGAAATTGTACTTCTTGGATGACGCAGTCGAAGCTGTCACCACCCATCTCTAGTTTAATCCGGAAGACGTCCGGATTGATGACGAGCTTAGAGATATCCAGCTCTTTTACCGAAAAGTGTTTCTGCTCGCCTCCTCCGTACAAAACCCCGGGAACCCGATGGTTTTCGCGCAGTTGGTTGGCATCTTTTTTTCCTACGCTCTCTCGTGGAGAGCCGCTCAATGATGCAGTTTTCATTATTAATGAATTAAAATAGTATCGCTGATGGAACGATTTTCCACCAGACAGGTTAATGTCTTGGCGAACAATTCATGGACCGGAAGGACCTTGATTTTGTCCGTGTTTTTATCAGATTTCAGAGGGATGCTATCGGTCACGACCAATTCCGTTAAGACCGATTCTGCAATCCGCTCGTAGGCTGGGCCGCTCAGCACGGGGTGCGTGCAAATCGCTCGTACCGTTCTTGCGCCGTTTTCAATCATCAGTGCCGCGGCTTTAGTGAGCGTGCCAGCTGTATCGCACATATCATCCACTAACACCACGTCTTTGCCGGCAACATCACCGATGACCGTCATGCTTTCGATTTCATTGGCAACTTTGCGTTGCTTATAGCAAATGGCCATGTCGACCCCAAGAAGTTTCGCATAGGAGTTTGCGCGCTTGGTACCGCCGGTATCGGGCGTGGCAATGCACAAATTCTTGCGATCGAGCTTTTCGAGATAAGGAACAAACAGAGCACTGGCATACAAATGGTCAACAGGGATTTCGAAAAAACCCTGGATTTGGTCTGCATGCAAGTCCATGGTAATCAAGCGATCGATTCCTGCTGCGGTGAGCAGGTTGGCGACGAGTTTCGCTCCGATAGCGACCCGTGGCTTATCCTTTCTATCCTGTCTTGCAAATCCAAAATACGGGATTACCGCAATGATTCGCTTTGCACTTGCTCGTTTCGCCGCGTCGACGAGTAGCAACAATTCCATCAAATTATCGGTCGGAGGGAAGGTGGACTGAACAATGGCAACCTCCTTTCCGCGGATAGTTTCTTCAATGCTCACGGTGAATTCTCCATCACTGAATTTGGTCGTTTTGACCGGAACGAGTTCACCTCCGAATGTTTCAGCCACTTGTTGACCGAAAGATTTAGAAACTGAACCTGCGAGAATTTTGAGCATATGAGACACGGATGCAGTGCTTTATAAGGCGTGCAAAGGTAGTGTTCGATGCGTTTAAATTCAATCTGTTTTGTGATTGCTTGCTCGAATTTAACGAACGGTGAATCGGACGGGCATGGTGTAGGTGACTCTCACGGGCTTGCCCAGTTGTGTCCCGGGGACCAGGGGCGGTATGCATTGGAGCGCCTCAAGGGCAGCTTTGTTGAGTTTGGGGTGGGCTTCCTTGAGGATTTTTTCATCTGTGATGTGCCCAAATTCATTGATATTGAACTGCAGATAAACGACCCCACCTATTCCGGATTCCCTAAGAAGCGGGGGGAATTTCGCGCATGATTGGATTAGGGCAATCAGTTGTTGCTCCGTGCACGTGCGCTCTGCATCGCGGTCAAGGACATTGGTGCAGTCATAGAAATGAGGCATGTGCTCGGCGACCAGGACCGTTTCGATTTCCTCCCAATCCTCGCCCTCGCCAAAATTGCCGAAGTCGAAGGATTGAATTTTCCCAAGCAACGGGTCCACATCCGGCGCGGGGTCAGGCAGCGGAGCGGGACGCGGGGGATCGGGATGGATTTCAGGGGCAACATTCAACGGCCGATTGGGAGGAGGGGGCTTTGAAGGAACATGCACGGGAACCAATTCGGCTTCGAGAGATTGGTATGGAGTGTAATTCCAACCATCGGAGGAGCCATATTCGACAGCAGTCCATTCAAATGCAGCGAGTACAAAGGCCATGGATGCGATGAGCCCAAGCTCGAAATGGCGGCGGAATGCAGGTTGTTTTTTCATGACGGTCTTGTTTCTTAGATAGAAGCCAACACCGTGCCAAAAAGCAGCTACTCCGAGGCAAGCATTTTGAAGCCCTTCCCATGAACATTGAGTATCTGAATGCTTTCGTCCCGCTTCAGGTGTCGTCGCAATTTGGCGATGTAAACATCCATGGATCGTCCGTTGAAGTAGTTGGGATCACCCCAGATTGACCTTAGAGCGTGCGTGCGCTCTAGCAGGGTGTTCCGGTGCTTACAGAGCAGAAATAACAATTCGTTTTCCTTGGTGGTTAAACGCTGGTCTTCTCCTTGAATTCGCAGCATTTGCGTGTTGTAATCGAATGAGAATTCGCCAATTTTGATTTCACCGACTTGTTCGTCTTCTTCGGGCAGAGCCGCGCTTCTGCGCAAAATAGCCTGAATGCGAAGCAGCAGTTCCTCCATGCTAAAGGGCTTGGTCATGTAATCGTCCGCGCCAACTTTGAATCCCTCAAGGGTATCCTCGTTGGTGGAACGTGCGGTTAGGAATAGGATGGGTAAGTGCCGACTTTCTTGTCGGATTTCCTCGGCCACTTGAAAGCCGTCTTTTCGGGGCATCATGACATCCAATATCACAAAGTCAAATGCTCCTCGGTGGAATTCTTTGATTCCTTCTACCCCGTCCTTTGCCCACGTAGTGTCGAACCCTTTGGCTTTTAAGTAATCAGATAAAAGGCGTCCCAAATTAGGGTCGTCTTCGCAAAGAAGAATGGCGGTTTGGGATGATTCGCTCATGTCGTTAGGTTTTCTTTAGTTCAATTTCGTTGCGAGGCAATCTTAGAATGAAAGTGCTTCCCTTTCCCGGCTCACTTTCGACGCGAATGGATCCATCATGGCGATCTACTACGGTGCTGACGTAGCTCAAACCCAATCCGAAGCCCTTGACGTCGTGGACGTTTCCGGTTGGCACTCGGTACAATCTATCAAATACCTTGCCTAAATGCTCTTTTGCAATTCCGATGCCGTTGTCCTTAAAACGCAATTCCACCCCATCTGTTGCTTGCTCGCTGGAAATATGCAGAACCAAGTCTCCAACTGCGTACTTGATTGCGTTGTCTACCAGATTGAAAACCACATTGCTCAGGTGGATGCGATCGCCGAATACCAGGGGGTCTTCTGCTTCCAATTCCAGTTTCACTTTGCCTCCGTGCTTCCTGACTTGGATTGCTACGTTCTTCGAAACTTCACGGATTAAATCGTGAACGTTCAACGTCTGCTTGAACAGTTGCATCTTACCGGAATCTGCCAAACTCGCCTGCAGCACGTTTTCAACTAACATCCCGAGTCGCTTATTTTCTTCATTGATCAGTCCGATGTAGTAGTTGAAGCTTTCTGAATCCCGCTGCATATCGGGATCTTTGAGCGCCTCGGAAGCAAGACCAATGGTGCTGATGGGTGTTTTCAACTCATGCGTCAAATTATTCATCAAGTCCCGGCGAATGCGGTCGATTCTTTTGTTGCGGGCCGCCCCAATGACAGCGGTGAAAAACCCCCACGCTATAATCGCCAACATCAGCCCTGTAAGGGCAAATTGGCCGAGAAGATTATGAAGTAGAAATTGATTCTTGTTGGGAAAGTGGAGGTGCAAGCTCAAGGAACTGAGCGAGACTTTGTGAATGCTCTTGGCGAGGTTTTCGAGGTATGGATCATGGGCCTCATCGAGGTATACAGGTTGACCATACCGGTCGAAGACCCCTATGATCGCGCCCACTTCAATGCCGTGAGCCTTCAAGAGCAAAGGAAGAACACTGTCAATGGCCAACGCTTCAATCCGCCTCAGCATGCGCGTCTCCTCGGCGTCTAGACCGCTGCCAATCGACTGCTTTGGGCGGGTGATTTCATCGGGGGCTCCACTTGTTGGAACCGCCTCCAGGTCAATCTGCAGCATGCTGGTCGTGCTCTTGTTGAGCATCTCTGCGGCTTGACTCAACGAATGCTGCACGTTATCGTCAAAAATTTGCTCCCGCATCTGCACGGATGATCTCAACCACACAATTTGGATGGTGCTCATGGTGACGAAAGCCAACACCATGGCGACAACGAACCAGGGGATCGACTGCTTTTTCTTTCCTTTTGCCAAGATGAAGCGAAGGTAGCGGGAATCGCCCCGCAGCAAGAACCGTCTGCAAAACTTCAACAACCATTAACAAATCCATCACATTCCCTTGGGGCCCCTCTGCGATGTTTGCCTCGAGTTTTCTCACCCTTAGTAGACGTTGATTTTTGCGAAGGGGTTAGGTTTTAGGTTCGGTCAGCGATGGCCAGAAAGGGACTTCGCGCAACGGCGTGAAGTCTTTTTTTTTGTCCCCTCCGCAATCGAAACGGTCGTTGTACATTTGAGTTTCACCGAATTGCCATGATTCCCGCTGAAACTGTAGACCTCGTATTGCATACTGCCGTCATTGAAGACGTGGTTGGGGATTACGTTGAATTAAAAAAATCAGGGAGTGGTTTTCGCGGCCTCAGTCCGTTTACTAACGAAAAGACACCGTCTTTCTATGTTTTGCCAGAGAAGGGCATTTTCAAATGCTTTTCAAGTGACAAAGGGGGCAGTGTGGTGACATTCTTGATGGAATTGGAAAAACTGAGTTTTCCTCAAGCCATCAAGCAACTCGCCGAGCGGTATGGAATTGAAATTGAGGAGAAAGAGATTTCGCCAGAACAGCAACAAGAGCGCACGGAGCGGGAAAGTCTTTTGGCGGTAAATGCGTGGGCGCAGGGTTGGTTGACCCAACAACTCCACGATTCGAAAGAGGGCCAAGCGATCGGATTGAGCTACTTCGAAAGCCGCGGGTTTCGTGCCGATACACTGAAGACATTCAAGATAGGCTATTGTCCGGATTCGTGGGATGCCATGAGCACGGCTGCTTCCGATGCAGGGTATCAATTGGAACGTCTTTTGGCGTTGGGCTTGGCAAAGGAAAAGGACGGCAAGCCTTGGGATTTCTTCAAGGGCCGTGTGATGTTCCCCATCCGAGACGTTACGGGCCGTACCATTGCTTTTGGTGGCCGCACGCTGAGCACGGAAAAGAAGGTTGCAAAGTATTTTAATAGCCCGGAAAGCCCGCTGTATCACAAGGGCGATGTACTCTTTGGGTTGCACTTAGCGAAGCCGGCAATTACCAAGGAAGATCGGGTGCTGTTGGTAGAAGGCTATACGGATGTGATGGCCTTGCATCAAGCGGGTATTGAGCACGTGGTCTCCTCCAGCGGAACGGCACTCACAGTCAATCAGATAAAATTGATTCGCCGATACACAAAGAACATCACGGTTCTTTTTGACGGTGATGCGGCGGGAATTCGCGCTTCGCTTCGCGGAATTGATTTGTTGCTCGCCGAAGGACTTAACGTCCATGTTGTTCTGTTTCCGGACGGGGACGATCCCGACAGCTACAGCAAAAAAGTGCCATCCGAAACTTTGCGCGCACACATTGCTGATGAAGCGAAGGACTTCGTTGCTTTCAAACTGAATTTACTCACCCAAGAGGCAGCGGACGATCCGGTGAAGCGCTCGGAGATGATTCACAGCATTCTCGGGTCGGTTTCGGTTATTCCAGACGCCATCCAACAGGGCGTCTATTTGAAATTGGCGGCGGAGGAGTTGGGGATGTCGGAGGATGTCCTTCAATCCGAAATCAACAAGATTATCCGGTCCCGGCTGGTGGAGGAGCAAAAAGCCGAGAAGCGCGAGGAATTTCGAAAGCAGCGTGAACGTGCAGATTCATCGGCTCCGCCGGACTTGCACGTGCCGCCAGATTGGTCAGACGCTCAGGATCCTCTGGACGAAAATAGCCTGGACCTCCCGCTGCGTGATGCAGAGCGCCATCGAACCATCATCGAACGAGATTTGGTGCGAAGGATGTTGCGCTTTGGGTCGGTGCCTTTTACGCCTCAAAATTCAGGCGAGGAGGAACCTGTAGCTCTGGCCTTTGCTCACTATGTCATTGAATACATGGAGAGTTTGAACTTTGAAGTGAAAGACGCGTTATTGGCCAAAATTTATGCCGTCTTCATGGAGCACCATGAGCGGGAATTGGTGCCCGAGCTGGACGCCTTCATGAAACATCCAGATCCCGAAATTCAGGCATTTGTTGTGGGAGCAGTGGTAGACAAATACGAGGTGAGCAAGCGATGGGAGGAGGTACATCAAATTTATGCGGCACGCGAAGAAGACCTGCTCAACAAGGCCTTAATGGATTCCCTCCATCTGCTAAAATTGAACGACAACAGACAAGAAATCGCAGGATTGCAAGAACAGTTAACCGCTCTTGCCACGGCCATTGACAATGGAGAGGAAAGTGCTATTGCAGGCATGCGTGAATTACTGATCAAACGCAAAGAGCTGGATGAGCAGAAGCGCAAAATCACAACGTACTTTGGTACCGCTATACTTCCTTAATTAATCGATATGCAGGATTTCCTTGACTCCAGCCTTTCGCTTGGCTCATTCGATTTATCGCTTCGCGCGATTTTATTGTTTTCAAGTGTACTTCTCGCTGCGCAGCTTGTGTTTTGGTCGATTCGAATTTTCATGCGGAAGTTTATGCGCAACGCCAATTTCGCAGAAGGGACGCGATTCATGGTGATGCGCTTGATTCGAACTGTGGTCTACTTTTTCGTCATGGTCATCGCTTTGGATACGGCGGACATTGATATGACGGTGTTCTGGGCGAGTTCTGCTGCTTTGCTGGTAGGCGTGGGCATCGGTTTGCAAAATTTCTTCAATGATGTCGTCTCAGGTTTTGTCTTGCTCTTTGAGGGCGGCGTGCGCGTTGGTGACGAACTGGAAGTGGAGGGGATGATGGTGCGCGTGGAGCGCATTGATTTGCGATCGACTCGCGTCATCACACGATATGGCAACTTAATTGTGATGCCCAATGGATTGATTTCGGGAGAAAAGGTCCGAAACTTCACCCAAGGAGAGCCGGCGACTTTAATTCAGGTCGAAGTTGGGGTGGCTTATGGTTCAGATGTAGCCAAAGTGCGGTCTATTTTATTGGACTGCGCCAACGCCGAAGAGGAAGTCATCCGAAAGGAGGATACCGCCATTCTCTTCGATGAATTTTCAGATTCTTCTTTGAAATTCAAGGTGTATTTCTGGATTGAAAAGCCGTTCCTTCGAAAGTTGATTTCGAGCAATGTGCGATTCAGTATTGAGAGGGAATTCCGAGCGAATGGCATCAAGATTCCATTTCCTCAGCGGGACATTCACCTCGTTCAGCCGGCTGTTTCTGGCGAGGAGGCGAGCTGAATGGAGCGCAGGTGAAGGTTGAGTTCCGTGCGATTCTGCCAACCCCTTGGCTTCCAGGTGTTTTTGACCAGCGTGAATGCCAAATCAAGGGGGACATTTTGCTTAATTTGAGGAGCGAGGTCGCCCATATTCCAGCCAATGGTATCGATGGTTGGAGAATCACTGGATGGATCCTTGATGGCGATCTTCAGATGACGCCCTTGGTTACCGATGGTGCGCGGAGGTCGAACAGAGATTACGTTACGTAAGATAAAAACTGGCGTCGGATTCCCGGGGCCAAAGGGTTCAAGCTGTTCAAGCTCTTTAAGCGCCTCCAAGGAAAGCTCGGAAATATGGACTTCGCGATCGCATCGGATGATGGGCTTGGGTGTAACGCCGTTTAATTGAGTTCGCACGGCATCATTGAGACGGATTTTAAAAGCTTCCAGGTTTTTAGCATCCAGACTGAGTCCCGCTGCCATGGTATGGCCGCCGAATTGAAGCAACAAATCTGAGCAAGACTCCAAAGCGTCATGCATGTCGACACCGTCCACGGACCGAGTACTTCCAATGAGAACTCCATTTTCTTCAGAAAGAACTACGGAAGGCCTATACCGGCTTTCAATCATTCGACTGGCGACGATTCCGACAACGCCTCGGTGCCAATTTGCTCCGTGGACGATGTTGCAAAAACTTTCTTCGGGGGATTGCTCCAACTGCAGCAGTGCCTCTGCTGTCGTGGACTCATCCACATCTCTGCGGCGAAGGTTCATTTCCTCGATTTCTCGGGCCATTTCATTTGCTCGCGCATCGTTTTTTTCCATTAACAAGTCCACTACGCGCTGGGCGTGGTCCATTCTCCCTGCCGCGTTTATTCGCGGACCCAAAGTGAAGCTAATGTCTCGGACGGTTTGAGGTGCCTGGTGAATGTCCGCGGCCCTCATGAGGGCAAGGATGCCCGGACGTTGGCGCTTCCGCAATTGACGCAACCCTTGCGAGGCCATGATCCTGTTTTCGCCTTTGAGTTCGACAAGATCTGCGCCTATGCTAATGGCCACAAGGTCCAATTCTTCGTAAATGCCACTTTCAGGCAAATCCATTCGGTTCGCCAGAGATTGCAGCAACTTGAAGGCAACACCGCACCCAGACAGCTCCTTGAAGGGATATGGACAATCGCTTCGTTTCGGGTTTAATACGGCAAAGGCGGCAGGCAACGATTCTTCCGGCAAGTGGTGATCGCATACGATGACATCAATTCCACGCTCAGCGGCGTCCTGCAAAGAGTCAAAATCCTTGGTTCCGCAATCCAACGTAAGCATCAGGGAAAAACGGTTTTCCGATGCATAGCGCACCCCTTCTAAACTAACGCCATAGCCTTCTTCATACCGACGGGGGATGTACGTTTCGACTTGTCCGCCGACACCTTCGAGGTAACTCGCTACCATGGCAACTGCAGTGGTGCCATCGACATCGTAATCGCCGTAAATAAGAATTCGTTCCTCGTCTTCAATGGCCTGATGCAATCGGCTCACAGCCTCTTTCATATCCTTCATCAGAAGCGAGTGATGCATCGCCGAAAGGGCGGGATTCAAGAATCCAAGCACCTCTTCTTGGTCCTCAAATCCCCGCTGAATCAGCAGAGAAGCAACCAACTGCGTGAGGCCAGCGTTCTCCATAAGACGCTTGACAGCATTGGCATTTGGCTGGTCCTTCACGGTCCAAGCGCTGTTGGTCAATTGTCGTGGTGTGGTCATAATTTGTGCTGCGCCTCAGGGAATTCTATCAACCTATGGCAATCAAACGTGTTCAACTTATCTTGCAAAGCCTAATTTAGTGCAATTGTCTCGCCCATTCTCTGTAATAATCCATTCTCGATGATGAAACAGTCTACTTTTTCTTTTGCATCTCTCCTGATGTTGCTGCTCTTTGCAGGCAGCGGGTGTTTGAATGATGATAATAAAATCCCAGAAAACTGCTACGATGGGATTCTCAACAACGGCGAAGAGCTCGTGGATTGCGGTGGGCCTATTTGTCCCGCTTGCGACCCGTGTGAAAACGGTCAATACGATGCACTTTTGGGTGAAACCTGGGTGGATTGTGGTGGTGAATGTGACCCATGTGATCCCAGCTTTAACGGTGTTCAAGATCCGGGCGAGTCTGGAATTGATTGCGGCGGCGACACGGGGGTGGCATGCGGAGAACTTTGTGGGGATGGCTTGCTCAACGGTTTGGAGCAAGGGATAGATTGTGGCGGTCCGGATTGTGAACCATGTCCTACGTGCTGCGACGATATGATGAACGGTGATGAAATCGGGGTGGACTGCGGCGGAAACTATGAATTGAATATCTACCTGCCGTGTGACAACCCGAACGTGACCTGTGGTCCATGCCCAGATGGAGTGAATTGTGCAAACGGGATCATGGACGGCGACGAGTTGTACATCGATTGCGGAGGAGCGAATTGTCCAGAATGTGAGTCAATTCTTACTTGGAAGGCCAATGGCACGACCCTGGAAGCGGAGGTCGATGTGACGGCTCAATTGTCTGGAACTACGATCGAACTCGGGGGGTTAACGGCTGCAGGAGCCGGTCTGGCTTTGATCCTTGAGCAGCCGTTGACGGGATGGATTGCGGGAGCTGAAGTCCAATGTTCTGTGGCGTCGGGATCATCGTGCTCTTACGTGGACCCGGCGGCCAATGGCTACAGCACCAATTTTGGTGGAGGTGTGACGGTTGCAATTGCATACGTTGACGCTCAACCCGGTGGGTTCATCGTAGGAACCTTCATGGGGACAGTCGTAGGACTGACCGGTGAAAGCATGAACATTGCGCAGGGAACGTTCCAGATGGAAATCCAGTAAGTCGCTGGGCGTTTATTCGGAGCGGATCAAATCGAACAAAGCGTCAAGATTGGGCGCGAGCACCACTTCAATGCGACGGTTCCGGGACTTGTCATCGGGATCCAGCGGGTGGTATTCGCTACGACCTGCTGCGGAAAGCACCTCGGGCTGAACGCCTGAGCTTGTCAATATTTCGACTACGGCCGTGGACCGCAATACACTTAGTTCCCAGTTGTTCCGAGGAATGGCGTCCGAGCGCAGCTGATCCGTATCCGTGTGTCCTTCCACGATGATTTCGAGGTTGTCTTGATTGCTCACGACCCTTGCGAGGTCTTTCAAAGCTTGTCGCCCATCGGCATTGATGGCGGTGCTGCCTGATGGAAATAACAACTGCGCTTCGAGGCTTACGTAGACCTTTCCGTTTCGTTGTTGTACGGTCAGTCCTTTATCTGCAAAACCTAGTAAGGCATCAGCCAATCTTGATCGGAGGGCCTCCGCAGCAGCATCGCGGGATGCGAGAAGGCCTTCCAACTCTTCGATGCGCTGGGACCGACTGGCAAGTTCCTTTTCACGTGCCTCTAAATTGGTGTTGAGCCTGAGTAGATCGTCTTCTTGGGTTTGCAAATCCGTGCGATTTCGACTCAACTCTTCCAACAGTGCCCGATTTTCATCGTTGATGGCGGCCATGCGGGACGAGCTTTCAGAGGTCAAGACGTCATTGAGGTTTTCTAATGTTTGAATGTCTGCACGGGCCTCTGATAAGGACCGGCCCAATCGGGTCGTATCCAATGCTAAGGCAGCCTTTGCTTTTTCCAAAACGTCGACCCGCCCCCTTAATTCTCGGCGATCAATCTCTCCATCTTGGTTGGATAATGTCAGTCGTCGATTTTCTTCTGCAATTTGATCCGTTTGCAATTGTAATTCGTCGAATTGTTTCATCGTAACACACCCGCTTATCAATAGGAGCGTGGGATACAGGAGGATAAGGAGGGAAGATTTTTTTTTCATAAAGTTGAATAGATAGCGATGCGCGTGTAGCCTCCGAAGGTGCTGGTATTGCGGAAAAAATAGCAGGTGATGCAAAACATTTATCAAGACTGGAGTGTTGATATTGTGTAGCGATTACACTAATTTTAGCTGACGAAGATTCTCGATGCAAAATAAGATTCGCACCTTATCAAGTTGGATTGATCAACACTTTGGTTGGTTCTTTAAGAACGGCAACAAGGTGCATTGTGATGTGAACGATCCATGGTGATCCGCTCAATGTGATCCCATTCCGGTGGGAATACTCACATTTTGAGGCTCTGTAAAGAAACGCAGCGCTTCAAATCCTCCTTCTCGACCAACTCCGCTGGCCTTCACGCCACCAAATGGCGTGCGCAAATCGCGAACAAGCCAGCAATTAATCCAGGCAATTCCGCTTTCTACTTGAGACGCAACTCGATGAGCACGGCCCACATCTTGCGTCCAAATGGTCGCGGCTAAGCCATACGTGCTGTTGTTGGCTAGGTCGATAGCCTCTGTTTCTGACCGAAACGACTGCAGCGTGATGACGGGGCCAAAAATCTCTTCTTGGTTAATGGAACATTCGGCATCCAGGCCTTCCAAAATGGTGGGTTGAATGAAAAATCCATTTGCGCATCGCTCATTCGGTGCGGGTGGAACCTCCCTGCCGCAAAGTACAGTGGCACCTTGCTCTCGCGCTGATTGAATGTACCCCAATACCTTGTCTCTGTGAGAGGCAGAAACCACAGCACCCATTTTGGTTGCGGCATCCTTCGGATCTCCCGGGACGATTCGCTTGGCTTTTGCAACCAGCGCATCTCGAAAGGCTGGGTAGATCGATTCTTCGATGAGAATTCTAGAGGAGCACAGGCAAATTTGTCCTTGATTGGCGAAAGATGAACGCACGGTGGTTCGCACGGCAGCATCAAAATCACAATCGGCGAAAATCAAGGCGGGATTCTTTCCCCCGAGTTCTAGGCTGAGTTTTTTGAATTGGCCGGCAGTGGTGCGGGCAATGTGGGCCCCGGTTTGGGTCCCGCCGGTGAAGGAAATCGCCTTAATCCGAGGATGTTCCACGATGGCTTGTCCTACTTCATGACCGTACCCGTGAAGCACATTAAAAACCCCTTTGGGGAACCCTGCTTCAGCCGCCCATTGAGACAGCATCCAAGCTGTTACGGGGGTGATTTCGGAAGGTTTGGCAATCACGCAATTTCCCGCTGCGAGCGCCGGGGCAATTTTCCACGTGAACAAATAAAGCGGGAGGTTCCAAGGTGAAATGCACCCCACGATGCCGATGGGTTTGCGATGCGTGTAGTGAATGTAACTGGCATCTGCGGGGATGTGGGATTCCGAAGCAAAATGCTCGATGGCCCCAGCAAAAAACTCCAGGTTCTTTTGGGCTCGTGGGATATCAACGGTGCGAGCCAGTGAAACAGGCTTGCCATTGTCCATTGATTCTGCGGCAACGAGCGCTTCGGAATGCTGAGCTATCAAAGCACCCCAGCGTCTTAGACAGGAGGATCGCTCTTCAAATGATGTTTGCGACCATGTGGGAAATGCGCTGCTCGCTGCTTGTACTGCCTGCTCAACATCCGCCGATTGGGAACGAGGAATTTGACCCAAAACACCTCCGGTTGCCGGCTCGATGTTCTCGATCCATCCTCCACCCTGAGGGTCAGTCAATTCACCGCCGATCAAATTCTTCAAATGAAACATGCGCCCGAAGATAATTGAACGAAGAGGATTGCTTCAATTTCGACAAATCCTTTTTATCTTTGCGCTCGCTTTCAGGCTCCAGAGCCGAAGCTATTCCCCGATGGTGTAATGGTAACACACCGGTTTTTGGTGCCGTTATTCCAGGTTCGAGTCCTGGTCGGGGAACAGAATATCCTCAGCTTACGCTGGGGATTTTTTGTGTTCAGATCACTCGCCACCAGAAAGCGCGTCCAGCTGTTCTTGCAGGTTGGCAATGACCAGTTGCAGTGAGTCAATGCTGGAAATCAAAGTGGTCAAGGTATTTCCGATGTCCATTCCGTCGGCGAGAACAGTTCCCTCAACGATGGCATTTCCGTGAATTACCGCATCTCCGGTTGCATGCACTTCGAAGGCGTTGGAGCGTTCCGTATCAGACGCACCGTTGCCAATAGCAAAGAGGGAACCGGTGTTGGACAAAACGTTGTACTGTCCGATTGCCGTTCCATTCTCTTGGTCAGCGACAACGCCATTTCCAGTGGCAAATGTGGCCGTTGCCATGGTTGTTGTATTGCGACCTATGGCCCGGCTGTATAGCCCTGCTGCGACACTGGCGTAGCCTCCTGCATGACTCGCGTAGCCATCTGCGATGGTCTGGAATCCTTCTGCATGTGCTACGTCACCGGAAGCAATGGCATCCTGTCCTTCAGCATGCGAAGCAGGGCCACCCGCCTCCGTCTGTCGGCCTTCCGCATGGGAATAGAGCCCAACAGCGTCGGATAGATACCCTTCGGCATGGGCAGAAGTACTCCCCGCGAGTGAGCCGTATCCTTCAGCATGCGAGTAGCTTGACGTTGCGACTGTATTGTACCCTTCCGCATGCGCTGTCAGTCCTGAGGCTTGTGTTAACATTCCTTCTGCGTGGCTCGCCGTGCCACTCGCTGTCGTTCCTTCGCCCTCGGCACTTGCGCAAGTCGCACTGGCGGTGGACAATCGGTTTTGGGCGTGGCTATACGCACCACTCGCGGTGGTATTGGTTCCTGAAGCGTGTCCATACGTTCCGGTGGCTGACGAACCGTATCCTTGGACAAATTCTTGCTGCACACGCAGCGATTGAGAAATCCAGGCATAGGTTTCTGTACCCACGGTTGAATCTTGAATAGCGGAGAGTCCTAGTGAATCCCGAGCAGCCTCAACGGAACTAGCTCCTGTTCCTCCGAACAAGATGGGAATGACTCCCTCGGGATCAAAGTTCATTCCATAGTAGGGGAGGAAAATCAGCAGATCATTCACATCGATGGAACCGCTATTGTCGCTGTCAGGATTGTAGGGAAGCCCAGTCGAAACAGCGTCTTGGCCTTGCACGGTCGTGGTGAAAAGAAACAACAAGGAGATAAGAGAAAGCCGGAAAAGGGTACACATAATACGATGATTTCAACACTAATTTACGAATGAAGGCCGAGTGCCGTGAGTTGGATTGGAAAGAAGGCCATGAAAGCCCGGAATGAGGCATCAGTTGGCGGTTAACGCCCAACCGTCCAGCGGAGGGTCGTCCGCTGATTTTCTCCTTGGATTTGAACCAAGTAGCACCCCGGCCGCAGGGTCGACCCATCAAGCGAACAATTCAAGATATCCCCGGGAAGTCCTGAGATAATTTGAGGTGGCAATGCAATCTCCCCCGTCAAATCAAAGACGATAATCTTCACGAAGTTTTCGGACTGAAAATTGATTTCAAGGGTGGATGATTCAACAGTGGGATTCGGGTAAAGGCCCGAAACCATGGGCTGGGTAGAACTTGTGATTTTGGGTTGCTTCAAGTTCGGCTCGCTCCAAGTGGACTCGAGAGGAGAGGCGGGCGCAACAGGGCATGCAGAACCGTCGAAAACCAATGTTTGGACAAACGTTGTACTGTTGCCGCTGCAATCCACTCCTGTGTAAGCTCGTTGGATGGTGAAGGGTTGGTCGTTGGCGAGATCGGGATCTCCATCCAGCACGGATTCCGTGAAATCAGTCTGTACAGGTTCACCGCATTCATCTTCAAACGCAAAAGCGCAAGGTGTTGGAATGGCTGTTGTCTGAGTTGCAATATCGAAGCATAAGGAAACAGCGTCTGCGCAGTTGGTGTTGTTCCATTGCGGCGCTTCTTGGTCCGAGCGGCTGAAAATCTGAATGGATTCAGTGAATAAACCACATTCGGCATTGAGTGCGTGATGAAAGTGCACCACGGCTTCACTGCCGCAGGCGACTTCGTTGGTGACGTCCTCATCTAAGTCAATCACCAAGTCCCCGCTCATTCCGTTCACCTCTTCTCCGAGCACGCGTCCCTCCCAGGCAAACCAACCACCCAAACCGTAGTTGCAGTTTACACTGTTTCCGCCCTCGCCCAATTGAAATCGTTTGCTTTCATTGAAAGGCATGTGGGATAGATGCAAGTAGGATCCTTCATATCCCCCTGCACCGTTGAGGTAGGAGTGATCAGGGGATAAACGATAGACCATGACTTCGCTCGTGTCCACGGAACATCCAAAAGCGGTTACAAAGCCGGCCTCAGGGTTTTGTCCCAACCATTCGTCGCCCAAGGTGGCGTCCTCGAGGACCAAATGCACATTCCATTTAAGATTGGGATTCAGCACATTGTGTACTTGCCCATTCACCACGGCTGTGCCATTAGCATACCGGGTCACGAGCAAGGGGAAGGTCTCAGCGAAGTAATCAGAATTGGCTAGGCCAAGGGCCGTGAGGCCGAATACCCTAATGGCTCCATCCGGTCCCATGCCATCCGCTGTAACCCCTACGTTGTTGGTAAAGTCATCGGTTACATCCACTACATAAGAATGGACATCAAGGGTATCTCCGGTGCAACCGTTGATGGCGACAATCGCATTGTCGGGGATCAGGGGAAGTTCATCGATGCAGTTCACGGAGGTGAAAGGCAATTCCGTCAAAAACACGGGTTCACAGCCTCCGCAATTGGTGGTGTTACCTGCACAATCCAATCCGGGTTCAGGATATTCGCATTCATTCAGGTCGGTCAACGTCGCATCGGGATCAAACGTGCACGCGGTGAAGTCAGTGCATCCGACGCAACTCTCGAAGTCACATGCAGCGGTGCTGGGAAATAGTGCGAGAGGATCAAAATTGCATGCAAGCTCGACCATGCAGCCTACGCAACTCAGGTATTCGCATGAGCCGTCGTTGTACAACGCTGTCGGGTCATAATTGCAAGCGTATTGATTGGTGCAGCCCAAGCAAGAACTGTACTCACATGTCCCGTCATCCTCTGTCGCTTCGTCGTTGAAATTGCAGGCCCAAATATCCATGCAGCCCGTCACCGTTTCTTGGGCGTTGGCTGTGACGAAGGAAAGCGCCGCAAAGAAAAGGACGCTCCCAAAACGCAGTGAATTGGACAAATGCAATGACATCAGGTAATTGGGGTTCAACTTACATTTTGTGCAAGTTATCAAGACCAAGCCCCTAAAAATACGGATTAAAATCCATATTCAACCAACTAGACTGCTTTAGTTCGCGACGAGGTTGACAATGCGTCCTGGAACAACAATAACTTTCCGGAGCGTTTTACCTTCGAGTTGCGCCTTTGTTTTTTCATGGGCAAGAACGAGCTCTTCCACTTCTTTTGCTTCCAACCCATTGGCGACCTCGAGCTTGAAGCGGACTTTTCCGTTGAAGGAAACCGGATAGGAAATGGTGTCCGAAACTAACCATTGCTCATTCGACTCAGGCCATGGCTGGTCCATAACGGACCCATTACCTCCTGCCATTTGCCACAGCTCTTCTGCCAAATGCGGTGCTACAGGACTGGCCAGAATGGCCAGCGGACGTAGGATTTCGGGCTGATGCGCTTGAGCCTCCAACAATTCATTGACACCGATCATCAATGCGCTGATGACTGTGTTGAATGCATGCCGGTTCAGATCTTCCGTGACTTTTTTGATCGTCTTGTGGAGGCTGCGTTGGGCAGAATCAGCCAGTTCGTTTTGGTTGTTTCCGGCGAAAAGGCGATGCAGCTTTCGAAGAAAATTGTGCACGCCACTAATGCCTTGCGTATCCCACGGTTTATGCTGGGTGAGTGGCCCCAAAAACATTTCGTAGCAGCGAAGCGTATCTGCTCCATACCGTTCCACCAAATCATCGGGTGTCTGCACGTTGAATTTGGACTTGGACATTTTTTCAACCTCGTGCCCGCAGGTATAGTCTCCTGCTTCATTGAGAATGAAGGTGGCTCCTTCAAATTCCTTGCGCCATGTACAAAAGGCTTCCGTGTCAAGTTTGTCCGATTGTACAAGGTTGATGTCTACGTGAAGGCGCTGTGTTGCGAAGTCTTTCCGCTTCTCGTAGGTCACAAATTGATTCGTTCCCTGAATGCGGTAGACAAAACTAGACCGACCCAAGATCATGCCTTGGTTGATCATCTCCTTGAATGGTTCATGAAACCCAATCCACCCTCGGTCGTGCAAGAATTTGGTCCAAAATCGAGAGTAGAGCAGATGGCCTGTTGTGTGCTCTGCACCTCCTACATACAGATCAACTTGGCCCCAATAGTCCGATTTTTCACGGCTACAAAATTCCGTTTCATTGTGCGGATCCATGTACCTCAAGAAATACCAGCTGGATCCCGCCCATCCCGGCATGGTGTTGTATTCCATGCGGTCTCCTCGGGTGACATTCCAGTCCTCCTTTCTCGCTCGCGCGAGGGGCGGATCACCGGCTTCTGTGGGCAAATAGGCATCTACAGAAGGCAATGTCACTTGAGGCTCCTTCAAAAGCTGAGGAACATCCCCTTCATAAAAAATGGGGAAAGGTTCCCCCCAATAGCGCTGGCGGCTGAAAACGGCATCGCGCAATCGGAAGTTCACTTGGCGGTTGCCTACTCCAGCTTTTTCGAGCAAATCAAGTGCTTTCGGAATGGCTTCACTCGAATTTAATCCATCCAATGTATGGCTTCCGTGCAGTAGCGCCTCTTTCTCCGTGTAAACCGAATCGTCTGTGTTGATGCCCTCAAAGATGCGAGGGATGGACAAATTGTAAGCTTTTGCAAATTTCCAATCTCGTTCGTCACCTGCAGGCACTGCCATAATTGCACCGGTTCCGTAACCGGCCAAAACGTAGTCTGCAATCCACACGGGCACGTGATCTCCGGTTAATGGATGTACAGCAAAGCCGCCGGTATTGCATCCGCTCACTTCATGGTCGCCTGCACCTTGTCGCTCGCGTTCCGATTTTTGGGCTGCGGCTTTTTGATAAGCCCGAACGTCTGCTCGGAATTCGGCAGCGGTGAGCAGGTCGACCAATGGATGTTCCGGCGCCAAAACCATGAAGCTGACGCCATAGATGGTGTCGGGCCGGGTCGTGAAGACCTCGATGGTTTCGTCCGGCTGGCCGTGCACGCCAAATTTTACTGTGGCGCCTTCGCTTCGGCCGATCCAGTTCCGCTGTGCATCCTTGATGCTGTCGGTCCAGTTCAAGTCATTCAGGTCATCCAGGAGTCGCTGAGCAAAAGCGCTGATGCGCATGATCCATTGGCGCATCCTCTTGCGGACGACGGGATGTCCTCCTCGTTCGCTGAACCCGTCCTTTACCTCGTCATTGGCCAAAACAGTGCCCAATTCGGGACACCAATTAACTTCGCTATCCGCCAGGTACGCGAGGCGGAATTGCATGAGGATGTGGGATTGTTCGTTTTCTGTGCACGCCATCCACTGTTCGGCCGATAATTCTCCTTGGAACTCGTCTCCCCAGCGCTGCGTGACGCTTTCAGGGAGGTTTTTCCACCATTTTGTATCGCATGCCGGGGAAAGATTGTTTAATCCCGACTCCTCCAATTTTTCGATGAGCTCCTTGAGAGGGCGAGCCTTTCCGAGTTTCTCGTCATACCAAGATTCGAACAATTCACCAAAAATCCACTGCGTCCAACGGTAATAGCGGGGATCACTTGTCCGCACTTCTCGCGACCAATCGTAGCAAAACCCCAGTTGTTCTAGTTGTTCTCGGTAGCGAGCGATATTGGCTTCCGTTGTGATGGCGGGATGCTGTCCAGTTTGGATTGCATACTGTTCCGCCGGCAAGCCAAAACTGTCGTAGCCCATGGGGTGCAAAACATTGTACCCTTGGTGTCGCTTATATCGAGCGTAAACGTCGCTTGCGATATAGCCCAAAGGGTGGCCTACGTGCAGACCAGCGCCCGACGGATAAGGAAACATGTCCAGTACATAATATTTTTTTCGCGAGGGGTCTTCGATGACTTTGTAAGCATCCGTCTCCTTCCATTGCGCTTTCCAGCGCTTCTCAATTGCTTGAAAATCGTATTCCATACCGTTGCCGAGTTCGCTGCAAAGGTAGTTGACGGGTGCGGTATCTTTACCGCGTGTATTTGCGGAAGACTCCCCCCATTGTGAAAGCCATGGCCTCTCAAATGACGTGGCACGGTCCGGCAGTGGTGGACGATGAGCCCGCGGTATACTTGACCTTTGACGACGGTCCTCATCCGGTAATCACGCGGCAGACGATGGAGATTTTAGCTTCGTTCGATGTTCCTGCTACTTTTTTTTGTGTTGGAGCAAACGTCGATCGGTATCCTGAGGTGATGAAAGAGCTGCGCGATGCGGGGCACGAAATAGGCAATCATACACAGGCGCATGAGTCGGGTTGGAGCACATCTAATTTCGCGTACCTCAGAAGTTTCCTCACATGTCAGCGCAGCACCAACGCACTTCGGTTTCGTCCGCCATACGGCCGAATCACACGTTCTCAGGCGGAGGCTTTAATGGATAAAACGGACATTGTGATGTGGGACGTCCTGAGCGCAGATTTTGATGTCAAGAAGACTGCGGAAGACTGCCTGGATCAGCTGTTGATCAATACCCGACCCGGCGCCATTGTGGTTTTCCACGACTCTGAGCGTGCCGCCCCTCGCCTGTTGCCTGTACTCAAGCCATATTTGAAGTGGCTGCATTCAGAAGGGTACCGATGTCGGTTGCTTCCACCTCCGCGTTGAAGGTTATTCGGCCTGCTTACCCTCTTCTTTGTTGCTCTCTTTTTCCGCTCCTTGCGAGGCGGTACGAAGCATTTTGAGCTTTTCCTTGATGTCTTCGACCTCTTGCTTATCCACTTCCATGGATTGCTCATACTGCTTGCGAATACTTTCTGCCCCCTTGCCCGTAAACCGCTCCAGATTTTCTTCTGTTTTGTTGATTCGGCTAATGATCCGAGTCAACTTTTCCCGCAGAATATGCTGTTCCCTGCGAACACTGTTCGCGTCAGATTCAACCAAATTTTCGACCCGCTGCTTGTACGTTTCCATGGCACGCTCAGACTTTTGAGCACTTAGCGCGTCGTAGTGCACGTCCATGGCCGTTCGGTAGTTCTCCATGATGGAGTCCAGTGATTTTCGGGGAATAAAACCAATTTCATTCCAACGCACGGAGAAAGCTTTTAAGGCGTCAAGGTCGTCCTTGCGCTTACCGGTGAGAACGTATCCCTTGATTTCTTCTATCAAGGACCTTTTCTTTTTCAGGTTTACTTTCTCCTCCTCAATTTTGCCCGCCATTTCGGTTTTGCGCGCATTGAAGAAATGGTCCTGGGCTTTCCGAAACCGACGCCAGAGTTTTTGTTCTTCTCGCGGAGCGCATGCGCCGATGGCTTTCCACTCTTTTTGGAGGTCCATCATTTTCGGCGCATCCTCCCTCCAGTTGGTGCTGGACGAAAGAGCTTCTGCTTTTTCAATGAGGGCCGTTTTTTGCGATTTAAACTCATTTGTAACGGCTTTTTGGCCGTCATAGAAGAGCTGCTTCTTCCCGAAGAATACGTCAACTAACTCCCGGAATTGATTCCAGAGGGTTTCGTTTTGTTCTTTGCCAGCGAAGCCCGTTCCCTTCCACTCTTTTTGCAAAACGAGTATTTTGGAGGTGGCTGCTTGCCACGCTTCATGGGACTCTTCCACTTCTTCTGCTACCACCTCGCGCACCCGCTCAATTAAGGCAGACTTGGCATCAGCATTCGTCTGAAACGTAGCCCGAATTTGATCATAATGCGCTTTGGCCTCGTCGAAAATTGGGCGGATGATCCCGAAAAACTGGTCTGCAAGTTCTTTGTAAGTCTCCCGCGGGGATGGACCGATGTCCATCCACTCTTTTTGCATAACTCGGGCCTGATTTTGCCGTTCGTTGAGGGACTCAATGTTGACGAGTTCTTTGGCTTTGACGATTAAATCTTCCTTTTTCTTGAGGTTCACTTTTAGGTCGTGATCCTTCAGTTCCTTGTAGATGGTAATGTTGTAAAAGAACTCATCTTGAAGCCGGTAGTATTGGTCGTGTACCTCTTTGTACTGGTCTCCTGGCACATCGCCCACTTGATTCCATTCTTCTCGCACCTCGTTGAAGACCGCGAATGCAGCCCCAATGTTTTCCTCCTCCTGAATGGTGTTTCGAAGGCGTTCAAGCATCGCCAACTTTTTCTCGAGGTTCAGCCGCTGTTCTTCAGCGATCATCTTCCGCCAGACTTTTTCGCGCTCTTTGAAGGCCGCCACGGCCACCTCGAAGCCCTCTTCTTCAGGGGCTGAAGTGTATTCAAAAACAGCGTCTACTTCCTTTTCCGAAGTGGCCCAAGCTTCACGCTGGGTGCGCACTTCTTCCTTGGTTAAGGCCCGAAATTGTTCAATCGCCTGACGAACCTCGACTCGGATGCTTTCTAGATCTTCTTGCTCGAGCAAGGATTGGATGCGGGTTAAAATCTCTGACCTCATCGGTCGACGCTTTTAAATTTTGGACTGCAAATATCGTTTAAAGCCCTTGTTTTCCCGGTTTTTTGGGCCAAATTCACCCCAAGGATGGAGGAATGGATGGAAAAAATGCGCCGATGGTGCAGTATACAAGAGCGTTCTACGTTTGATGTTAGGCGAAAATTACACCCCCAAGGACTTCCAGAGTCTATTGTAAATGAGGTGGTTGATGCGCTTATTTCGGAGAATTTCTTATCCAATGAACGCTTTCTAGAGTCGTATGTCCGCGCCCATGTCGAATACAAAGGATGGGGTCCTATGCGGATCATGCAAGGCCTCCGAAAAAAAGGTTTTTCTGGCTCTCAAGCGGAAAACGCGGTCTCAAGTGTTCCCAAGGCCAGGTTCAAAGACTTGCTTGCAGAATTGATTGAAAAGCGCTCCAATGAGTTGCCACAGAATAGGGAACGTGTCATCCGGTTTTTACTCAATCGGGGATTTCATGTGAATGAGATCTTAAGGATGCTGGAGGAAGCAGAGGCCCCCTGAGTTAAATTTGCACAGCATGATTACGATCGACCAACTGAATTCGCTGCGAAAGCGTGTAGAAGACTTGCGAGGCTACTTGGGTATTGACGAGAAATTGATAGAAATCGCGGAAGAAGAAAAACGCACCCAGGACCCAGAATTTTGGACCAATTCAAAGGAGGCGGAGCTGGTGATGAAACGATTGCGAACATTGAAGTCTTGGACAAAAAGTTTCGAATCTTGTTCCACTTCATTGGAAGATGCCCAAGTGCTATTCGAATTCATGAAAGCCGGTGAGGCCGAGGAATCAGAGGCCACGGAAGCGCTGAAGGCAACAGAAGAAGCCCTGGAAGAACTGGAGTTCAAAAACATGTTGAATGCGGAGGAGGACAACCTCAACGCCGTCATGCAAATCACGTCTGGTGCAGGAGGTACAGAAAGCTGCGACTGGGCTTCCATGCTGATGCGGATGTACCGGATGTACGGAGACCGAGCCGGATTTAAGGTCAAGGAATTGGATTTGCAGGACGGTGACGTAGCCGGAATCAAGCAGGTAACATTGGAGTTTGACGGCGATTTTGCATTCGGCATGTTAAAGGGCGAAAACGGCGTGCACCGGTTGGTGCGCATCAGCCCGTTTGACAGCCAGGCCCGTCGCCACACGTCCTTCGTTTCGGTGTATGTCTATCCTTTGGTCGATGACTCCATTGAGATTGAAGTAAATCCCTCCGATCTCACCTGGGAGACTTTTCGATCGGGAGGTGCCGGCGGCCAGAACGTAAACAAGGTTGAAACCGGTGTTCGATTGCGCCACGCGCCCACGGGAATTGTCATCGATAACACGGAGACGCGCAGCCAACTGGGCAACAAAGAAAAAGCCATGCAGTTGCTCAAATCGCAGCTGTTCGAAATGGAGCGGGCCAAGCGCAATGAGGCGCGTGCCGAAATTGAAGCGGGGAAGAAAAAAATTGAGTGGGGATCGCAGATCCGGTCTTACGTCATGCAGCCCTACAAGATGGTAAAGGATGTCCGAACCAGTTACGAAACATCCAATGTCGATGCGGTCATGAATGGCGAGATCGACGAGTTTTTGAAGGCCTTTTTAATGCAAGCCGGTTCCGGCGCCAAACAAGCCGAACAAGCGTAAATCCAGCCAAATCATGAGTGCATTCCGCATCGAGAAAGACACCATTGGAGAAGTTCAAGTCCCTGCCGATGCGCTGTGGGGCCCCCAGACAGAACGCTCCCGCAATAATTTTAAAATTGGTGCGCCGGCCTCCATGCCGATGGAAATTGTCGAGGCATTTGCCTACCTCAAGAAGGCGGCAGCTTTTACCAACGCGGAATTGGGAGGCTTGGATCCCAAAAAACGTGACCTCATCGCGGAAGCGTGCGATGAAATCATTGCCGGCCAATGGGCAGAACAATTTCCATTGGTTGTTTGGCAGACTGGATCGGGAACCCAATCGAATATGAACGTCAATGAGGTGGTGGCCAATCGTGCCCACCTAATCAATGGAGGTACATTGGGTGAGGGAACGCGTCCGGTGCATCCAAACGATGACGTGAATAAGTCTCAATCTTCGAACGACACCTTTCCCACTGCGATGCACATCGCTGCATATCGCATGATTGTTAAGACCACGATTCCGGGGGTGGAAGCCCTGCGCAATTCGCTAAAATCCAAAGCGGAGGCTTTTGCGGATGTGGTGAAAATTGGGCGCACACACTTGATGGACGCCACGCCGTTGACCTTAGGCCAGGAATTTGGGGGATATGTGGCTCAACTTGATTTTGGACTCAAGGCCTTACGCAATTCGCTCGCCCACCTCTCAGAGCTCGCTTTGGGTGGAACGGCCGTGGGGACGGGAATCAATACACCAGAGGGCTATGCCGAGCGTGTGGCAGCGCACATCGCCGAATTGACGGGTCATCCCTTCGTGACAGCTCAGAATAAATTTGAAGCACTCGCAGCCCATGATGCCTTGGTTGAGGCCCATGGAGCATTGCGCCAGCTGGCTGTTTCGCTCAATAAAATCGGCAACGACATCCGGATGATGGCATCCGGGCCACGTTCAGGGATCGGGGAAATCACGATTCCAGCCAATGAGCCAGGCTCAAGCATCATGCCCGGAAAGGTGAATCCCACGCAGTCGGAAGCCTTGACCATGGTGTGTGCTCAAGTCATCGGCAACGATGTTGCTATTGCAGTCGGGGGTGCACAAGGCCACTATGAGTTGAATGTTTTCAAACCCATGATGGCCCGAAACATCCTGGAAAGTGCGCGGCTTTTGGGCGACGCTTGCGCTTCATTTAGCGTTCACTGCGTAGAAGGAATCAAGCCAAACCAAGCTCGAATAGATGAGTTGTTGCAGAACAGCCTCATGCTCGTAACCGCATTGAATACAAAAATCGGTTATTACAAGGCCGCTGAAATCGCAAACAAAGCCCATATGGAAGGCACAACGCTGAAAGCGGCTGCTCTGGCCACGGGTTATCTGACGGAGGAGGAATATGACGCCTGGGTGGTGCCAGCGGACATGACGGGGCGGTAACCGAAGCTTATTTTCCTTTTTTGGCCTTGAGTTCTGTGACCAGTTGTTTGATCCATTGCTCATCTGATTTTGGACAAATCAGCAGTGCATCCTCGGTATCAACAATGATATAGTCATTCATTCCTCGCATTGCCACAAGTTTCTTGTGCCCTGAAGAATCAGCGGCGACGACATTTCCTGTGGAGTCGTGCGCGACCAACTGCACGCCGCTCATGCCATTGCCATGGTCGTCTTGTTCGAGCTTTTCATGCAATGAACCCCACGTGCCCAAGTCGCTCCAACCAAAATCAGAGAGCACGACGGCCACATTAGGCGCCTTTTCCATGATGCCATAGTCAATCGATATGTTTTCGCAATCACCGTAGATCGCTCGGATGGTTTCCGTCTCAAGGGACGTGCCAAAAGCCTCGGCCTGCTCCTGGAACAAATCCTGCATATCCTTCAGATGGGTTTCAAATGCAGTAGTGATGTTTTCCAGGCTCCAAATGAAAATGCCCGAATTCCAATAGAAGTCACCGGAAGCAAGAAATTGCTCAGCCAATTCAATCTGAGGCTTTTCTGTGAATGTTTTGACCATTCGAACCCGTTCGTCCTTTGCATTGTTATGGTCTTCAAATTGAATGTAACCGTACCCTGTGTCGGGCCGGGAGGGGTGGATACCAAGGGTCACCAGCTGGTTCGTTTGACGTGTATGGTCCAAGGCCACCTCCACAATTTGTAAAAAATCATCCTCCTTCAAAATCAAATGGTCTGAAGGCGCAACAATCACTGCAGCATCGGCTGCGTTGGCACCAGCTTTATTTGCAATCCAATGATTCGCGTAGGCGATACATGGGGCTGTATTGCGCATGAAAGGCTCGCAGAGCGTGTTTTCGGAGGGAAGTGCAGGTAGGTGGGATTCGACCAATTCGCGGTAACGTTCCTGGGTCACAACGAGGATGTTTTCGGCAGGAACCATGCGATTGAGGCGGTCAAAGGTCATTTGAATCAACGACCTCCCTGTCCCCAGAATATCCAAGAATTGCTTGGGCTGGGATTCCTGACTCATGGGCCAGAAGCGGCTACCTATGCCGCCTGCCATGATGACGGCGTATGTGTTTGAATTCATCGATTAGGGTTGCGCAGTTATCATAGAAGCGTCCACCACGGCATTCGCGATGGCATCGTGGGATTCTGCAGCATCAATGGTTGCAGGCTCCGTTTCGATGGCCCACTGTGGACAATTGCAATTCCGATGCGGCCTTTGACTGCTGCAGGCGCCAAGTGCAAGGGCACTGACAACAAGGACCGGAATGAAAAGTGATTTAGAACGCATCGGTTGCGAAAATACGAACCAGTTCGGTTCAACCCGTTCGCGCTTGCGCCCTACCTTAGCATCATGCGCTGGATGTTTCACATTGGACGGTACATGCGGTTGTTGGTTCGAAGCTTTCGCCGACCTGAAAAATTTAGCGTGTTTCGGGAGTTGCTCATGACCGAGCTGGAATCCATAGGACTGCAATCTTTAGGGATTGTGGCTCTTCTGAGTATCTTCATGGGAGCGGTCATTTGCTTGCAAACGGCACACCAAATTGGCGGGTGGATACCGGTTTATACCATTGGCTTTACAGTTCGCCAGACCATGATCCTTGAATTTTCGCCAACGTTGATTCCGGTAATCTTAGCGGGAAAGGTCGGTTCCAACATCGCTTCCCAAATCGGAACCATGCGGGTTACGGAGCAAATTGACGCCTTGGAGATCATGGGCGTCAACAGCGCAGGCTATTTGATTCTGCCGAAAATTGTTGCAGGGGTCTTCATCGTACCTTTTCTGGTGATATTGAGCATGGTGCTCGGAGTGAGCGCTGGTGCCTGGATCGGTGTGGCGACCGGCCTGAGCCCACTGGCGGATTTCGAATACGGCATGCAGGTGGACTTTCGCGTTTTTGATGTGGTGTACGCCCTGATTAAAACCTTGGTTTTTGGATTCATTCTGACCAGTGTTTCAGCCTATCATGGCTATTTCGCGGAAGGAGGGGCGTTAGAAGTAGGAAGATCCAGCACTAAGGCGGTTGTCTGGTCTGTTGTGATCATCATGATCTCCAATTTATTGCTCACCCAAATGTTGTTGAATTAATGGGTCATGATTGAACTACAGCACATTCATAAATCATTTGGACCGCACGATGTCTTGAAGGATGTCAGTGCCCAATTCGAGCAGGGAAAGGTCAATTTTGTGATTGGACGAAGCGGAAGTGGGAAGAGTGTGATGACGAAGTGCACCGTCGGTTTAATTGAGCCTGATCGCGGACAAGTGATCTATGATGGCCGAGATTTTACGGCCATGACGGAACGGGAACGCAGGGAGATTCGGCAAGAAATCGGGATGCTTTTCCAGGGTTCGGCGTTGTTTGACAGCATGACGGTGGAGGAAAACGTTCAGTTTCCTTTGCGGATGTTCAGTGACCTGTCCACCGCTGAAATCGCACGCCGGTCAGCCGCCTGCTTGGAGCGGGTAGAGCTTCTAGATGCTCAGCAGCGTTATCCTGCGGAGTGCAGTGGCGGAATGCAAAAGCGGGTAGGAATTGCTCGCGCCATTGCGATGAACCCCAAGTATTTGTTTTGCGATGAGCCGAATTCAGGATTGGATCCGCAAACAGCCATTGTCATAGATAAATTGATTCTGGATCTCACGAGGGAATATGGAATGACGACCGTCGTAGTTTCCCACGACATGAACAGCGTAATGGAGGCCAGCGATACGATCCACTTCGTTCATGAAGGTGGAATTTGTTGGAAAGGTGACCGAGTGGGCTTGCTGCAAGGCGGTGTGCCAGAATTAGAGGAATTTGTTTTTGCGAGCGATTTGATGAAGCAAATCAGGCAAAAAGGACAGGCTAATTCGCCGGCATGAGCACTTCCAATGAACAGGCGCCTCAGCGACCATTGGATTTTGAACGCTTGGAGGAGGACGAGATGCAGGCACGGGCGAAGGCAATGTACCAGCGCTACGATAAGCGCCGCACAGTCCGCCATTTTTCGCAAGACCCGCTTCCGTTAGAGGTTGTTCGCAAGTGCATCCTTGCCGCGGGCACGGCACCTTCAGGTGCACACAAACAGCCCTGGCACTTTTGCCTTGTCACAGATCCAGGTATAAAGGGTCAAATCCGTCAGGCAGCCGAGCAGGAGGAGTACCGCAATTACCACGGTCGAATGAATGCCCAATGGATGAGTGATCTGCAGCCATTTGCTACAAACCATATCAAGCCTCACCTCGAAGAAGCACCTGCGTTAATTGTGGTTTTTCGCCAAACCTGGCAATCGGATTCCAGCGCCCCCAAGGGCAAATCTCAGAACTATTATGTGCAGGAATCCGTCGGCATTGCATGCGGGATGTTGATTGCAGCTCTGCACGAGTGCGGGATCGCATCATTGACCCATACCCCCTCTCCAATGGATTTTTTGGCCAAAATCTTGGGACGACCTTCATCGGAACGGGCATTTTTACTTTTGCCCATCGGATACCCCAAAAAAGGATGTCAAGTCCCTGATATTCAACGTAAAAGACTCGAAGATATTTGTACTGAAATCACCCCAAAAACAGCGGGTTAGTGCACATTTAAAAGAAAAGATTACGAAAAAAAGCAGAGGTTAACTTTTCCTTTGGTTACTTTGCGCCCCGATAAACAGCTAAGCTATGTCTGATATTCAAGAAAAAGTTACGGCGATTATCGTCGACAAGTTGGGAGTTGATGGTGGAGAAGTGAACTTGTCTGCGAGTTTCACCAATGATTTGGGAGCGGATTCGTTGGATACTGTTGAACTCATTATGGAGTTCGAAAAGGAATTCAACATCGCGATCCCCGATGACCAAGCTGAGAAAATCAGCACCGTGGGTCAAGCGGTAGATTACATCACTGAGCACGCAAAATAATCCGGGCTCCATGGAGCTTAAAAGGGTTGTTGTTACCGGAATAGGGGCGATTACGCCTTTGGGTAATGACATACAATCGTATTGGAAAGGCTTGATGGAGGGGGCTAGCGGAGCTGCGCCCATCACCAAGTTCGATGCCACCAACTTCAAAACGCAATTCGCTTGCGAAGTGAAGGGATTCGATGTGTCTCAATTTATTGACCGCAAGGCGTCCAGAAAAATGGACTTATTTGCGCAGTATGCCGTGGTCTGTGCCGACGAGGCATTGGAGAATGCGGGGCTTCTCGGAGAGGATGCTCCCGTTCACCCAGACCGTGCAGGCGTCATCTGGGGATCAGGTATTGGAGGTTTTCAGACCTTCATGAATGAAGCACTGAACTTCCATCGCAACGACGGAATTCCGCGCTTTAGTCCCTTCTTCATTCCGATGATGATCTCGGACATTGCGGCGGGTCATATCAGCATGCGTCATGGCTTTCGAGGACCCAACTTTTGCACGGTCTCAGCCTGCGCAAGCGGCACCAATGCCATGATCGATGCGTTCAACTATATCCGATTGGGTAAGGCGGATGTGATGGTGACGGGCGGCTCGGAAGCGGCGGTTACGGAGGGTGGTATCGGCGGATTCAACGCATTGAAGGCGTTGTCAACCCGCAACGATGACCCTGCAACGGCGTCAAGGCCTTTTGATTCCACACGAGACGGGTTCGTGCTCGGTGAGGGCGGTGGAGCAATTATTTTGGAGGATTATGAGCATGCCGTGGCTCGCGGAGCGAACATCTATTGCGAAATGGTTGGAGGTGGTATGAGCGCAGATGCGCACCACATTACCGCGCCACATCCGGAAGGTTTAGGGGCGCTCAATGTCATGAAGGCCACATTGGACGATGCGCACATGAATCCGGGTGATGTAGACTATGTGAATGTGCATGGGACCTCTACCCCGCTGGGTGACGTGGCTGAGACCAAGGCCATACAAGGCGTATTCGGAGACCACGCGTACGATCTCAACATCAGCTCGACCAAGTCAATGACGGGGCATTTGCTGGGCGCTGCTGGCGCGATTGAGGGAATCGCATGTATTTTGGCTATTCAGCATGGGGCAATTCCTCCCACGATCAATTTTAAACATCCCGACGACCAACTCGATCCCAAGTTGAATTTCACATTCAACCAAGCGCAAGAGCGACCTGTGCGAGCGGCCTTATCGAACACATTTGGTTTTGGCGGCCACAACGCGTCGGTCCTGTTCAAGGCCCTGGATTAATCGAGGCTTTGAGTCGTTTGAAGCAACGGACGTGGTTTTGGAGCAAATCTTCAAGGGCCGTCTCACCTGAATTTCGGGGGTTCCTCAAGAAAGAATTCGGATTGCGTGTGCGAAATGCTCATTGGTACCGAGAAGCGCTGACCCATGCCTCTTTGAACAACAGTTTGGATGAAGCAGAACAGCCGAATGAAAGGCTAGAATTCTTGGGAGACTCCATTCTAGGAGCCGTAGCAACGGACTTGGTTTTTTTTCATTATCCGCAAGACGATGAAGGCCTGTTAACCCAACGCAAATCGAGGTTGGTCAGCCGAAAAACGTTGAACCGAATCGGGTCAGAACTGGGGCTAGCGCCGTTTATTCATTCCAAGTTTGAGGCAGGATCGGTCCCGCCGACAGTCATAGGAAATGCATTGGAAGCCCTGATTGGTGCAATGTATTTAGATCACGGATACCGCAAAACGCAGCGGTCGTTGCGGAATGCCCTGATGCGATACGGCGCAAGGCAAATCCTAGAGGAATCGGAAGACTTCAAATCCAAATTGCACCACTGGTCGCAGGTTGAAAACAAAACGTTGGAATATGAAGTTGTCGCAATCCCGGGTGCCGAGGGAGACGCGGTGTTTGAAGCGGTATTGCACGTCGACGGCCTCGTGATGGCGAAGGGTTCAGGCACTTCGAAGAAGAAGGCGGAGCAAGATGCGGCTCGTATTGCGCTGGAACACGGCGAATGGCGCCATCAAAATGGACAATAATCCCCTCACTCGCGGTATATTCGCGCAGGATGCAATGGCTGGACGAAGATTTTGCTGATTCCTGTGATTTTGCGTTGATTGGTCTGAGCAGTCACCTGCCACCTCACCGCATTTCTTGGGAATTGAACCAACGCCTCGAATGGCATTTTCGGTTCAATCATGTGCTTGAAATCCCGCAACGATCGGGAAGTTCATCGCACGCGATTTTTCGTTTTGAAGCGCAAGAGGATTCGGGGCATCGCACGCTGTATTTGATTGAAAACAAAGTGCCCGGAGGAATCATTGCCCGATTCCAAGGGGCCGCGGCATTGGATTATTTGATTCAAGTTTTTGATGATTCGAACGCAGTAGACGAAGTAAGACAGCAGGTGAGAGGAGTCAGAGGAGTCAATTACACTCAAGAGTTGGACCCGTTGCAGTCGGGTGCTATAGAGCACTTGGCCTTGATGGATTTGTCCAAAGCTAGTGTGCAGGTGGGATGAAGAAATAGAAAGAAATGAAACGAACGAAAATTGTAGCGACCATGGGACCGGCCTCCAATTCGGAGGAACAATTGGAAAAATTGATTCAAGAAGGCATGAACGTGGCGCGATTGAATTTTTCTCACGGAGAACACGCGGTGCATGGAGAGACCATTGAGCGGGTGCGTCGAATTGATGAAAAACTCGGGACTTACACAGCGATTCTCGCGGATTTGCAGGGGCCAAAGCTTCGCATTGGGGAGTTGGAAGAAGGGTCCATTGAACTGACAAAGGGAGCGGAATTGTTGATTCGAACAGGCACCGAAAAGGGCTCAGAGGGATGTGTCTACACCAATTACACGCAGTTCGCCCAGGATGTAAAACCTGGAGAGCCGGTGTTGATGGACGACGGCAAACTGGAACTTCGGGTGCTAGAGACCGACGGCAAATCGGAAGTGAGGTGCGAGGTCATCCACGGCGGTACGTTGAAGCCCCGAAAGGGAATTAATTTGCCCTCAACGCAGATATCATTGCCTTGTATCACGGAAAAGGACACGGTCGACTTGGCGTTTGCCTTAGAGCACGATGTAGATTGGATTGGGTTGTCTTTTGTCCGAAACTCGGCAGATATCAAAGAGCTCAGGGAAAGCATTAATCAAGCGGGAAAGCACTCGCGGATTGTTGCCAAAATTGAGAAGCCAGAGGCGTTGGCAGATTTGGATGCCATCTTGGACGAGACCGATGCGGTCATGGTCGCTCGAGGTGATTTGGGTGTTGAGATCCCAAAACAAGACGTGCCTTTGGTCCAGAAAGATATCATTCGAAAATGCATGGAAAAAGGCAAACCTGTCATCGTGGCAACGCAGATGATGGAGTCGATGATCGAGCATTCTGTCCCTACACGGGCAGAGGTGAATGATGTGGCGAACGCGGTGCTCGATGGGGCTGACGCGGTCATGCTCAGTGCTGAGACTTCAGTGGGGGCGTATTCTGTTGAGGCGGTTACGGCGATGGCGGACATCATCCAATCTATGGAGCGTCATGATGGGATGTACTATCATGAGCGTCCACCGCTGAGCGCGGAAGATGATCGATTCATCAGCGATAGCATGTGCTACAATGCATGCCGATTGGCCAAACGTGTCGATGCAAAGGCGATTGTAACCATGACATTTAGCGGTTACACAGCGGTCCAGGTGGCAAGTCAACGACCCAAAGCATTTGTCTATATGTTCACAGCCAATAAGCTCGTGTTATCTCAAATGTCGTTGGTCTGGGGTGTGATGGCTTTTCCCTATTTGAAAATGGTCAGCACGGACCATACGATTGCAGACATCAAATTTGAGTTGAAAAAAATGGGGGTTGTTGATTCAGGCGATTTTGTGGTTCACCTTGCGAGCATGCCCATCGCTGACGCAGGCATGACGAACATGGTGAAGCTCAGTCGCGTTTAATGCATCATGATGAAGGTGCTATCTTCACGTTCCAAACCTTGGACATAGAATTGAAATCGGATGAGTACGGCTAAATCACCCACTTCCTTTCCAGAGCGCGGACCGTTAAACCTTCCAGAAGTAGCTCGCGATATTTTAGCTAAATGGGAGGTGGACGGAACTTTCCAAAAGAGCATTGATTCTCGGCCGGAAGAGCGTCCTTACGTGTTCTATGAAGGGCCACCTTCCGCCAACGGAATGCCGGGAATTCACCACGTGATGGCTCGGGCAATTAAGGATATTTTTTGTCGGTTTCACACGCTGAAGGGGTATCGCGTGGACCGAAAGGCCGGATGGGATACCCACGGCTTGCCGGTGGAACTGGGCGTAGAAAAGGAACTGGGCATTACCAAGGAGGACATCGGAACTAAATTATCGATCGAAGCGTACAACGAAGCCTGCCGCGAGGCGGTTATGCGTTACACGGACATCTGGAATGATCTGACCCGAAAAATGGGGTATTGGGTGGATATGGATGAGCCATATGTGACCTACGAGAATAAATACATCGAGAGTGTCTGGTGGCTCTTGAAGCAGTTGGATCAAAAAGACCTGCTCTACAAAGGTTACACGATCCAGCCCTATAGTCCTGCGGCAGGAACGGGATTGAGCTCGCATGAATTGAATCAACCAGGCGCTTACCAAGATGTCAAGGACACAACGGTGGTCGCTCAGTTTCTGGCGTTGCCTGAATGTGCCGCACGAATTTTAGAACATGCAGGTCCGGAGAGGGCGGAAAAACTAAGCGCATTGCCCGTTTACTTTCTCGCTTGGACCACCACGCCTTGGACCTTGCCTTCCAACACGGCATTAACTGTTGGCCCTCAGATTACGTATGCTTTGGTTGCGACGAGCAACCGCTATACTGAGGAGCCAGGGCTTGTTTTATTGGCGGAGGATTTGGTTTCAAAGCACTTTGGTGGCAAGAAAGATCCGGAGCACGAGGTTGTAGCACGAATAAGCGGAGCTGAATTGTGCGGCGCCCGCTACGAACCACTTCTTAACTGGGCGGAGCCCATGAGTGATGTGAGTGAGGCATTTCGGGTTATTCCGGGAGATTTTGTAACGACTGAAGACGGCACGGGCATTGTCCATACCGCTCCAACATTCGGTGCTGATGATGCCCGGGTGGCATCAGCGGCTGGCGTGCCCCCCATGCTGATAGACGATGGGACAGGTCACGGGGTGCCGTTGGTGGATTTGCAAGGCCGATTTCGAGCAGGCGTAGGTCCCCTCGCTGGCCGGTTTGTAAAACAAGAATACTACGCTGCCGATGAGGCGCCTGAGCGCTCTGTCGATGTCGAGATTGCCATTGATCTCAAGACCAGAGGCAGGGCCTTTCTGGTAGAGAAATACGAGCACAATTATCCGCACTGTTGGCGAACGGATAAACCCATTTTGTACTACCCGCTGGACAGTTGGTTTGTTCGGGCGACAGCCGCGAAAGAGCGGATGCAAGCGCTCAATGAGACCATTAATTGGAAGCCTGCAAGCACGGGTACAGGACGCTTTGGTAAGTGGCTGGAAAACCTGAACGATTGGAACTTGAGCCGCTCGCGGTTTTGGGGCATTCCGATTCCCATTTGGTCGACAGAAGATGGCACCGAGCGCACCTGCATAGGCTCCGTGGAGGAATTAAAAACCGCATGTGACGAGGCCGTCGCCTCCGGCCTCATGGAAGCGAATCCGTTGGTTGCGTTTCAGCCGGGAGACATGTCCAAAGAGAACTATGCGCTCTTCGATTTGCACAAGCATGCCGTGGATCAAATCATCCTGAAGGCCTCGGATGGCCGACCGATGCGCCGAGAGACGGACTTGATTGATGTCTGGTTTGATAGTGGCTCCATGCCTTACGCACAATGGCACTATCCATTCGAAAACAAAGAAAAAATTGATGCGGGTCAGGCATATCCTGCAGATTTCATCGCTGAAGGCGTGGATCAAACGCGTGGCTGGTTTTACACCTTGCATGCCATCGCTACGATGGTTTTTGATTCGGTAGCGTACAAAAATGTGGTGAGCAACGGATTGGTGCTGGACAAGAAGGGCCAAAAAATGTCCAAGCGATTGGGCAATGGAGTGGATCCATTTGCGACTCTCGAGCAATACGGTCCTGATGCCACGCGCTGGTACATGATTTCCAATGCCCAGCCGTGGGACAACCTCAAATTTGATACCGAAGGCATCGTCGAAGTTCAACGGAAATTTTTCGGAACGCTTCACAACACTTACAACTTCCTGGCATTGTACGCCGCGATTGATGGGTTTACAGGGGACGAACCATTTATTCCAGTGGCAAATCGTCCAGAAATTGATCGCTGGGTGTTGTCTCGGTTGCATTCTTTGATTCAACAGGTGGACACAGGATATGGAGAGTTAGAGCCCACGCGCGTTGCACGGGCGATTCAATCGTTTGCGATTGACGAATTATCCAATTGGCATGTGCGCTTGTCGAGACGCCGATTTTGGAAGGGCAGCATGAGCGCTGAAAAACTGAGTGCCTACCAAACATTGCATGAGTGCTTGCGCGCAGTGGCTGTGATGGCTTCTCCCATCGCTCCATTCTACGCCGACCAATTGCATCGGGACCTCACAGGCTCTGAAGAATCTGTCCATTTGGCGACATTCCCGACATCCGATGCGTCGGTCATCGATGTGGAGTTGGAGGCTCGAATGGCCCTGGCTCAACAAATCAGCTCGCAAGTGCTTTCTCTTAGAAAACGCGAGGGCATTCGGGTCCGGCAGCCTCTTCGTCGAATTTTGCTCCCCGCACTGGGGGACCGAGTGGCCGAGCGCATTGAAAAAGTGGACGCCATCATTCGGAGTGAAGTGAATATTAAAGAAATCACGTTGATCCGAGACGCCGGTGACTCCGAGGTAACCATCGTGAAGAAGGTCAAGCCGGATTTTAAGGCCATGGGTCCGCGGTTTGGTAAACGCATGAAGGCCATCGCCGCGGCAGTGAGTGCATTGGATGCGGATTCGATTGCTCTTTTGGAGAAGGACGGGAGCATTGAAGTCGATCCCCAGGACGGTCAAGGAATAGCACAGGTCGACCTGGCAGATGTAGAAGTCTTAACAGAGGACATCCCCGGATGGCTTGTGTCGAGTGCTGGCGGGGTAACGGTTGCATTGGATATTACATTGGATGATTCCTTGCGAGCGGAAGGGTTGGCCCGTGAGTTGGTAAATCGCGTTCAAAACGAGCGCAAGGACGCCGGATTAGAGGTTACGGACCGAATCGAATTGGTTGTGTCGGCTGCACCTGAAATCGAATCCGTTCTAAAAGAAAATTTGGCTTATATTGCCCAGGAGACACTGGCAGATGAGGTTCTTTGGAAAGAACTTCGAGGAGGAGAGCAGATCCAATTGAGTGAGGGTGCAACTGTTGCCCTTGCGGTAACAAAAAAACATTAATCTATACTGCGATGGCAGAAACCCGATTTACGGATAAGGACTTAGAGGAGTTCAAGACGCTCATTGAAAACAAGCTTGCGGTAGCACGCGAGAATTTGGATGAGCTGCAAAGAGCCCTTTCACACCAAGACGACAACTCCACAGACGATACGTCTCCCACTTTTAAGATGATGGAAGATGGTTCGGAGACCATGAGCCGAGAAGAAACGGCCCAATTGGCAGCACGCCAGGAAAAGTTCATTCGGAATTTGGAAAACGCGTTGCTGAGAATTAAGAACAAAACCTATGGCATCTGCCGCGTTACGGGCAAGCTCATTCCCAAAGAGAGGCTGCGATTGGTTCCGCATGCGACCATGTCCATTGAGGCGAAAAACATGCAATAAGGCAACTTCCTTTTGAACTCAACGAAATCATTGAGAGGGTGGGTGCTGAAGGTGCTGTTGCCGGTATTGCTTGTAGATCAATGCCTTAAAATTTGGGTCAAGCTAAATTTTTCGCTGGGGGAAAGCATGACCCTCATTCCAGGCCTAATCGAGCTCCAATTCATTGAAAATGAAGGGATGGCATTTGGTTGGGCCCTGCCAGGTGCAGTAGGGAAATTGGTGTTAACCTCCTTTCGATTGGTTGCCGCCGTGGGAATTGGATTCTACATGAACCGGTTGGTGAATTCGGGAGCTCACAAAGGGTTTTTGACGTGTCTCGCTTTTATTTGGGCGGGGGCCATCGGCAATATCATAGACAGCGCCATTTATGGTCAGCTCTTTACCGCAAGTCATTGGGGTATGCTGGCGGAATGGGCTGGCGAGGGGTATGCGCCTTTTTTTATGGGCTATGTCGTGGATATGTTTCATTTCACGGTTCGCTGGCCAGCTGGATTCCCCATTGAGTCCTTGGCAAGTCGGGAGGTGTTTCCACCCATATGGAACGTGGCTGATGCTGCGATTTCTTGCGGAGTCATCGCTATACTGATTGGGCAGCGGCGGTTTTTTTCGGAAGACGCCGTGAGTGCGGCTGAGACGGCCACCCCTTCAGAAGAATGAGCGGTCTCGGAAGCATTGCAGCTTATTGTTGTTGAACCCGAGGTTCAACCCAATCTCCGTGGGTGCGGATGAGTTCAATCAAGGCATCCACCGCCTGCTCCTCTGGGACATTCCGCTCAACGACTTCCTTTTCTTTGTACAAAGTGATTTTACCCGGTCCCGTCCCGACGTAACCGTAGTCGGCATCGGCCATTTCACCCGGTCCATTGACAATGCATCCCATGATGCCAATTTTGATGCCTTTCAGATGGGAAGTGACTTGCCGAATTTTGGCCGTGGTGTCCTGCAAATCAAAGAGCGTCCTGCCACAACTCGGGCAGCTTATGTATTCAGTTTTTGACGTGCGCGTGCGCGTAGCTTGGAGGATTCCGAATGCGGTAGAGTTGCGCAATTGAAGAGGAATCCCCTTGCCTTCAAGCCATATGCCGTCCCCAAACCCATCGACAAAAGGGCCCCCACAATCGGTGGAGGCGTGCAATTGAAACCGCTCCGAATCCAGCCCATCATACGAGCCGCGCAAGATGACCGGAACCGTGCATTTTGCGCGGTCAAGCACCATGCAGGATGCGCGCAGATCGGCCATAGCATGGGCACCTTGGGCCTCCAGAACCACCACTACTCGGCCGCTGTGGTTTTTTAGACGTTGCACACCTTCCGGGGTTAGTTGGTCCCGTTGTGCTCGCACGAAATGTACTGTGGCGGGATGGCCACTATCCCAGTCCATCAATGTCCAAAGGGGGTAGTGCCGATCACGTTTTTGCCAAGCCCGCGCATCTTGTAAAACGCCCAAAGTTCCGGGTAATTCGAATGACACAGGTTGTTCTCCCACATAGATCATGTCGCAGGCGAAGTCATCTAAATTCCACTTGTCCAGCGGCACGGAATACCGATATCCGCACCCAAAAAGTTTGGCTTCGGTTACGTCGGAAGAACTCAAATCGTTCACGACGATTGGAACGCATCGATCCCCGATGTTCAGCACTTGTTCTGACGTTCGCCTTTGATAAGAATAAGGATCAAACGTAAGGGCCCCTTCGTCCACGGAATTTTCAGCTTTGCGCGCTGCATAGCGATCCACCAACCTCCTCGCCACGGGCAGCTCGGCCTCTGGAGCCTCGGTCAATGAAACACGCACGGTATCGCCCAATCCATCTTCCAACAGGCTTCCGATACCAATGGCACTTTTGATTCGACCATCTTCCCCATCTCCTGCTTCGGTAACACCCAGATGCAATGGATAATCCATTCCTTCTGCATCCATGTGAGCTACGAGCAGCCGGTAGGCTTGGACCATGACCTGGGGATTGGAGGCCTTCATGCTGATCACCAGGTCGTGGTAATCGTGCTCCCGGCAGATTCGCAAGAATTCCATAGCACTCTCTACCATTCCTTTTGGCGTGTCGCCGTAGCGGCTCATGATGCGGTCAGAAAGCGAACCGTGGTTCGTTCCAATGCGCATCGCGCGACCGAGGGCTTTGCATTTGAGGACCAATGGGGTGAAGCGAGTCCGAATGCGTTCGAGTTCTTCGGCGTAGGACTCGCTTGTGTATTCGATTTCTTCGAACTTCTTTTTGTCTGCATAATTTCCAGGATTGACCCGGATTTTCTCGACATAATCAGCCGCTATTTCGGCCGCATTGGGCGTAAAATGAATGTCGGCCACCAACGGCACGTGATGCCCCATTGTTTTTAGTTCCTCTGAGATGGAATGCAGCGCTTCCGCTTCCTTGCGCGAAGGAGCAGTGATGCGCACCAACTCACTCCCAGCCTGAATCATGCGCACACTTTCATCCACGGTTTTGGACACGTCAAGCGTGTCGGCGGTGGTCATGGATTGGATGCGAATGGGTGCATCTCCTCCGAGTGTTAAATCACCCACCTTGATTTTTCGCGAAAGCCTTCGGCGGTAATTGTACCAATCCACCCGATTGAGAGGCGGGTGTTGATCTGAAGCGTTGTTTGATTCCATATTCATCTGCGCAGTGCGAAGTTAACCCGTTTCATGTTGGATTTGTTGGCGGTGCAGTGCGGTTCAAACGTAAGTTTGCTGCGCTGAGTGCTCAAGCCATGGCAGGTTCCCTTTCCATCGATACCGATCCTTGCATCGTTTTATCCGTTCTTCCATACAACGACGGAAGACGTGTGGTGCGAATTCTGAGCGAATCGCTAGGAGCCGTTGCTTTATGGGTGCCAGAGGGAAGTGGAAAAAAGCGTCAAGTAGGGAAATGGCACCCAGGTGCTTTATTGGAGTTGCGGGGATTGACCCGCAAAGGCTCAGAGGGGTTAATCCGATTCAAAGAGGCCCGCCGGAAATTCATTCCCGAGTCCATGTTTCGGGATGTGCGAAAAAATGCCGTGGTGTTTTTCCTCTGCGAGCTCATGGCCAAACTCCTCCCGGAGGAATCAGCGCACCCGGAGGTTTTCACTTTGTTTTGGCAGACCTTGATGCGAATTGAAACAGAATCAAATGTCGCTTGGATCCACGCAGAATTTGTTGGCCAATTGATCCAAGCTTTGGGCGTGGCGCCTGAACGCAGCGACTTTCCAAGCCACGATGTATTGGATTTGCAATCGGGCGAATGGAAAACTGAAATGGGCGTTGCGGAAGATCACCTGCCCGCTCCATTGGGTGATTGGTTTGTTTCCCTTTGCGAGGGGGACCGAAGCGCCTTTGAATGCCAGGCACAGGAACGAAAACAGCTCATTCAAGCACAACTTCGATATTTGCATCATCAAATGGGAGGACTGCGGGAAATTAAAAGCTATGATGTACTGGAAGCGGTTTTTGCATAACGATTACGTGTATGACACGCCCCAGATAAAGGGACTCCGAAGGGTCGATTTTGGCGCAGTTTTTGCTGACTGCGGCACCATGATGCTGAACCTGCTGCGGCCAGACAATTTGCGAGGATGGGGGATGTTCATCTCCATGGTGATGATCTTGAATGCGGTTTTAGCGCAGGACGCGCCTCCAAAGGCCATTCCAAAGGCGATCCAATCGAAGAAGATTCAGGCCGTGTCTTCCAATGGAGGTCAGCCGGTGCCTTTCGCTGTCATTGTCAATAAGAATTCGGGCCAACAAGTCATGACCGATGCAGCGGGCTATGCATTGATCACGTGTAACCCTGCAACGGACACCTTGTTATTGCGATCAGTGGGTTTCATGGATATGGTGATTTATCCTGGGCAACCGCTTCCCAAGAGTTTGCGCATGGTCGAAGACATGGTCAGCTTAGATCAGGTGGAGGTCGTAAGCCAAAGTGTGGTTTCGATGGAGTCTATCGCACGCGACAACATGGCCACGTCCATCAACCGATTGGCCACGCCTGTTGCCAAATTGGAAGTGCCTCAGACGTCTGCGGAGTTGCTGTGGGCGACAGGTTCGGTGATGGTGCAGCAAAGTCAACAAGGCGGAGGATCACCGATCTTGAGAGGGTTCGAGGCAAACAGAGTGCTTTTGGTGGTCGACGGTGTGCGCATGAACAATGCGATTTACCGCAGTGGACATCTTCAAAATGCCATCACGGTCGACCCCAACATACTCGAACGAACCGATGTGTTGCTCGGTCCGAACAGCATCCTGTTTGGAAGCGATGCCATGGGCGGAGTGATTCATTACCATACCCGATCTCCGCGTTTGAAAGGGCAGGGTGTAACGGCGAGGATTTCATCTGCTTACCGCACTCCCAACCAGAGTTATTCGCTCCATGGTGATGTCGAATGGTCCGGCCATCGAATGGCCAGTTTGACGTCTTTTTCGCATTCGACGTACGGTGATTTGCGCATGGGTTCATGGCGAAGGCATGGCAATGCAACATGGGGCCTGGACTCCCTGTATGTGGTGCGCACGGAAGGGACGGATGAAGTGCGAATCAACGAGGAACCTGAATTGCAGGTGGGTTCGGGCTATAGCCAGCAGGATTGGCTTCAAAAATTCCGGGTACAACTGGGTCCAGGAATCTTGGATTTGAATTTCCAATGGAGCCGCAGCGGTGACATACCGCGTTATGACGTTTCGGGAGATTTATCAGGAGGGCAGCCTAAATGGGCTGAGTGGAATTACGGACCGCAACAACGCACGATGGCATCAGCGCAGTATCAACTGCTCACCCGGTGGGACGTCAAGTGGACCACCATGGTGTCGTATCAATCCATCGAAGAATCCCGGATTAAACGTCGACTGCATGCGCTTTGGCGGGAAACCCAAACGGAGAACGTGCGTATTTGGAACGCGTACTCCACCGTTTCGAAGCGATTCTATAACGGGCTTCAAGTCACCGCTGGGATTAACCTGTCAGATGACCTGGTGCAGTCGGTCGCACAAACCCGCCACATCGAAACCGATGGAATGCAGGAAGCAGACACCCGCTATCCCAACAGTGGAAGCGATATGGGCACCGCAGCAGCGTTTGCCAATGCGCGACTCAATTGGATGAATCACCAGTTCACGGGTGGGATGCGTTGGAGCCAATCTTCCTTGGGAGCCTCCTTCGAACCGGGCGTGAATTACACCCTGCCGTTTACGGCAGTATCCATGCGAAACAGCGCCTTAACGGGAGGGATTTCTGATCGGTGGTACAGCCCGTCCCGTGTTTGGTCAACATCGACGTCTTTTTCTACCGGATTTCGGCATCCGAACGTGGATGACATGGGAAAGGTTCGGGAAAAAGGAGGCTACGTGCTGATTCCAAATGATTCCCTGCGACCCGAGTACTTGTTGAGTGTGGAACAGGCCCTTCACTGGGATTTCCAAAACCGTCAAATCTTCACGGCGACATTAAGCGGCTTTGGTTCGAAGCTCAATGACGCGATTGTTCCGCAAAATGCGCAACTCCAAGGTTCGGATTGGTTTTTCATCGACGGCGACAGCGCTCGGGTTCAGACCCATGTGAATGCGAGTCGCGCGCTGATTGGGGGGGTGCGCGCAGAAATCAATGCTAAATTGACTTCGAAGTGGACTGTCCAAGCCGCCATTAATTGGACGGTTGGCGATCAATTTATGCCCAATCCTGAAACGGCGTTAGAAGACCGGCTGCCCATGGCACACATCCCACCCATATTTGGTCGCATCGCCATGGATTGGCAGGGCCGCTGGTGGACCCTGCAAGCCTCCAGTTTATTCAGCGGTTCAAAATCCGCCTCAAAATTTGGTCCGTTTGCAACGGACAACCTGGATTTAATGCTTCCAGAAGGCGCCCCCAATTGGTGGACACTCAATGCAGAATTCAGCGCGAAGTTGCACGAATCGCTGGAATGTCGTCTGGGCATTCGAAACCTTCTGGACATGCACTACCGTGTTTTTGCCAGTGGAATCAGTGCCCCGGGACGCGGGGTATATGCCTCTGTCCACGCCGCGTTTTAGGTGTAAATTCGTCCCATGCGTTTTCAAGAGGTTATTGGACATGAAGCGATTGCGGCCAAACTCCGGTCGGGAGTGGCTTCGGGTCGGGTGGCCCATGCGCAATTGTTCAATGGTCCAGAGGGAAGTGGGGCCCTGGCATTGGCTTTGGCTTATGCTCGATACCTGCACTGCTCGGACCGGGGAGAGGAAGACGCCTGCGGAATGTGCACATCGTGCAAGCAATATGATTCGCTTCAGCACCCAGACGTGCATTGGTCTTTTCCATTTTTTAAAAAAGACGGTTCTGAACAAGCCCTTTCGCAACCTTTTCAGGGCGCTTGGCGAGAGCGGATGTTGCAAGACCCATACTTTGGGCAGGAAGAATGGCTAAACGCCATCGGAGCGGACCGGAAACAGCTGTTCATTAGCGTTCAAGAAGCGTTGGAGATCAATCGGAAGTTGGGGTTGAAATCATTTTTGGGCGGCTGGAAAATCTTGATTTTATGGTTGCCTGAGACGATGCGGGTCGATACGGCCAACAAGATGCTCAAGTTGATCGAAGAGCCGACAGACCAAACGGTGATGCTTTTTGTCAGTGAACGGGCCAACCAATTGTTGGCGACGATTCGCTCTCGGGTGCAAATGATTCAAGTTCCGAGGTTGACGGAAGGCGAGGCGGCGACCGGCATGCACCGCCGGTATGGAATTTCCGTGGATCAGGCCAATCAGTGGTTGCATGTAGTCGAAGGAAATGTGGCCGCGGCATTGCGGCTGCGGAGCGATGATGGAGGCGATGATGATCATCAGTTGTTTGTGCAATGGATGCGCTCGTGCTATGCTCAGGACACGGTTACGACGGTCTCTTTAGCGGATGATTTCGCAAAAGCGGGCCGGGAGGGGATGAAGCGATTTTTGCGTTACGGTCTTCACATGGTGCGTCAGTGCATCGTCGGTAATTACGGCGCTCAGTCGCTGGTGCGACTTACTGAAGCAGAGCGAAAATTCGCCGAGAAATTTGCCCCCTTTATCCACCATGGGAATGTGCTGGATCTGCAGGAACAAATTGAAATTGCACACCGGGACATTGCCGGAAATGTGAACGGAAAGCTCGTGTTCATGGACTTGAGCGCTCAGGTGAATATTTTACTTCGAGCAAGAGGGTGAACAGCCGGAGAACGAATGTATCTTCGTAGGAAGATGAGTTGTACCAATTGCAGAAATGGAGCAGACGGGACCCCAAGGGGGTGCCGCAGCAATGGAAACTGTGGAGTGGGAGGATGCGGACCATTGACAGTCTTCGATTGGCTGGAAGGCGTGGCTATCCCCTCGGGTCAGCGAGCGTTTGACATTGTTGAAATTCGCTTTAAGGCAAATCGTAAAGGATTTTTTCGTCGGTCATCCAAACTTGAAGTACACGTCGGTGATGTGGTCGTATTGGATGCAGATCATGGATTCGATGTAGGAGTGGTGAGCCTATCGGGTGAGCTGGTTCGAGCTCAAATGAACGCCAAAGGGGTTAAAGACGATCACGAGATCAAGCGCATTGACCGCAAGGCTACTCAAGAGGACATTGATTTGTGGCAGAAGTCCAGCATGCGAGAGCCGGACACCATCAAAGAAGGACGGAGCATCATCAAACGGGCGGGGCTGAAGATGAAGTTGGCGGACGTGGAATACCAAGGCGATGGCAAAAAAGCCACTTTTTATTACACGGCAGAAGACCGAGTTGATTTCCGGGATTTAGTGCGTGATTTGGCATCAGCTTTTGGTGTCAGGATCGAAATGCGGCAGATTGGAGCGCGTCAGGAGGCAGCACGCGTAGGGGGAATCGGAGTATGTGGCCGGGAATTATGCTGTTCAAGTTGGCTCAAAGATTTTCGAAGTGTAAGCACGTCGGCCGCGCGGTACCAGCAAATGTCGTTGAATCCGCAAAAGCTCGCTGGACAATGCGGTAAGTTGAAGTGCTGTTTGAATTTTGAGCTGGACCAGTACGTCGAGGCGGTTAAGGGTTTCCCTTCTCCTAATGCGAAGATTAAGCTAAAGAAGGGCATGGCGTTTGTCTTCAAAATGGATATTTTCAAACGGCTCGTTTACCTTATTGCCCCAGACAGTGGCAACAATGGTCCCGTGCCGGTTTCGTTGGAGGACATGCAAGAGCTACTTGCGATGAATGAACGCGGTGAGTACCCGCATAGCCTCAGTGAGTTCGCCTTAGAGGAGAAGCCTGATGAAGTGGATGAGGTGTATTCCAATGTAGTGGGTCAGGACAGTTTGACCCGGTTTGATGAGGAGCGTCGTCGTCGAAAGAACCGACCCAACCGAAACAAACGTCGCAAGCCTCAAGGATCAGGCGGAAACAAGTCGTCATCGGGTAATTCGAAGGGTCCAGATGGATCCTCGAATAAGCCAAACAATCGCCGCCGTCCAAAATCTAACAAGCCCAAAAGCTCTTGAAGGCATCCAAGCGATCGATTGGTTGGTTCTTGGCCTTCGGTGCGATGATGATCGGAGCATGCGGAACAGATGCGTTTTTCGCTGGATCGAAGCCTTTTGAGATGAATCCCGGATGGCAGGCTGAGGAAGTTGCTGTGTTTGAATGGCAGGTCGTAGATACCCTTGCTCGCTATGATTTTTTCGTCGATCTGCGGCATGACCAGCAGTATCCCTTCAGCAACATATATCTGTATGTTGACTTCACATTTCCCAATGGTCGCATGCTGAGAGACACCTTGAGCTGTC
>CAJQLF010000002.1 GCA_905479115.1 uncultured Flavobacteriales bacterium | reverse complement strand
ACCCTTGCTCGCTATGATTTTTTCGTCGATCTGCGGCATGACCAGCAGTATCCCTTCAGCAACATATATCTGTATGTTGACTTCACATTTCCCAATGGTCGCATGCTGAGAGACACCTTGAGCTGTCAACTTGCGGACAAAAGAGGCAATTGGCTGGGTTCAGGCTTTGGCAACATGGTCGATCACCGCATTGGTTTTCGCCGCGCAATGGGATTTCCATTGACAGGTGATTACGCGATTTCCATTGCGCATGGTATGCGAATAGACCCTTTGCCTGGAATTTCGGATGTGGGCTTCCGCTTGGAGCCTTCCGTTGATCAGTAGGTGAGTCGAGGATTAAGGAAGGGCTACTGGCGCCCCAAATGCGACGGGGGCATTGTTATTCGTCCACTCCTCCATGCCGCCAATGAGATCAATGATATAAGGGTGACCCATGATTCGGAGCTCTTCCGTAATGACTCCGCTGCGTCCACCTGCCTCGCAATAAACGAGGATGGGGCGGTCTTCTGGAAGCGATTTCAACGTATCCAGACGGTGGTCCCAATCGTACGATATGAATGCAGCTCCTTCGAGGTGCCCTGCCTCCCATTCGTAATCGGAACGAACATCAATGAGAATCGCATTGGGAAGTTCTGACTGCAACGAGTCCAATTTTAAGATAGAAATCTCCTGTACCTGAGGACGGTTACCTTGATTTTTTGGGGCCGTGTTTTCTGAATGGCAGCTGCTCAAGCCAAAGGCGATGAACGCGCACGGAAGTAGGAGGATGATGCTCTTCATGCTGTAAAATTAAGGGTTCATAGACAGACCGTTTTATGCCCTCCAAAATTGTGGTAATTTGCGTTCAAGAAATGAAACCATGCGATTAAAATTTATTCAGTCCCTAGGGACATTGATGGTGCTGTCCCTAATTTTTTGTGGAGTCGCATTCGCCCAGTCGGGGGAAACACAGGCTGAAATTCGGTACTGTGGTCAGTGGATGATGGAGGAGGCTTTTTTCAATGCACATCCGGAGGCCCGAGAACAAGCGACACGCGATGCGCTGAGACTGGAGGCTGAGACAGAGCAATTTATGGATGCGAACCGCGATGAGTTGATTGTGATCCCGGTGGTTTTTCACGTCATTCATTACAACGGACCAGAAAACATCAGCGAGGCACAAATCATGAGCGGCCTCGAGGTAATGAACGCGGATTTTCGAAAACTCAACAGCGACATTGATGATGTGATTGACGATTTCACGGATGTGGCAGCGGATATCGAAATTGAATTTCGATTGGCGCAAATTGATCCAAGTGGCAATTGTCACACGGGAATCAACCGCATTGTGTCTCCATTGACCTACATAGGTGATGGAGATGTGAAGGATTTGATTCAATGGCCACGAAACAGTTATCTCAACATCTGGGTCGTGGAGAATGCAAACGGTGCTGCAGGATATAGCTTGTACCCAAGCTCTGTCAATGGCAACCAAGGGGCAGGGAACGATGGAATAGTTGTAGCGCACGATTACACCGGTAATATGGGGACCAGCAATGTTTACCGTTCAAGAACCTTGACCCACGAGGTTGGACATTGGATCAACTTGCGCCATACATGGGGCAATTCCAACAGCCCAGGCGATCCAGAGAATTGCGATATGGATGACAATGTGGATGATACCCCCACCACAAGCGGTTGGACATCTTGCAATGTGAATGGAGAGACCTGTGGATCGCTGGACAATGTGCAGAATTATATGGAGTATTCTTATTGCGGACGAATGTTTACGGATGGACAACGTCTTCGGATGCGGGCCGCGATGAACAGCAGCACGGCGCAAAGAAATCAACTTTGGACTCCAGCAAATCTCGAAGAAACGGGCGTGAGCCTTGAACCCATTCTGTGCGAGGCACGCTTCTCCGCTTCTCGTCAGACCATCTGTGTTGGAGATTCCGTTCAGTTTTTTGATGAGAGCTTTCACGGTGTCTCAGGATGGGAGTGGGATTTTGGGGATGGCAATTCGGCTGGGGGCGAGGCACCTTGGCATACATTCGATGATGCGGGTTTATTTGATGTAACCTTGACCGTAACGAACGGCATCAACGAGCAGTCCTTGACGGAAACCTCCTTTATACAAGTTTTGGAAGTAGGAGCGATGGCAACCCCATTTTCAGACAGTTTTGAATCGCCCGAATTGAGTGAAGATTGGTTCATGGTGGATGTGTCCAACGACGGAGATGGTTGGGAACTCACCACCGTTGCCGCCTACACGGGTGATCAAAGTTTGCGCATCCATAATTGGTCAAACAACATTGAATTCAACCAGGATTTGTTGATCACGAGTTCCATGGATATGTCGCAAGCTTCTGAGATTCAAGTCTCCTATAAGTGGGCATATTGCTTCAAGGGGACGAATGAAGATGAAGACGATACCGATGATCGGTTGAAGATATACGCTTCCCCTGATTGCGGAGAAACTTGGAGCCTCCGGCGCATGCACAGAGGATTTACGGATTTACCTTCCGCTCCTCCGCATCCGTTTGTCTTCACTCCGAGTGGGCCGGAAGAATGGAACAGTTATACCCTGAGCATTCCTTACGAGCAATTTTTTACGGAGAACTTTCGTCTGAAATTTGAATTCGAGAGTCGCTTGGGCAATAACATTTTCCTGGACGATATCAACATCGAAGTGCTTTCTCCAGCTGATGTGATTGAACGCGAGGCGACGAGCGGGATTGAACTGAGTGTGTACCCCAACCCGGCAACGAATTCAGCATCATTGGAATTCGCGACGAATCGCCCCTACGACAGGATGACCTTGGAAATTGTGGACTTGACGGGCCGTTTGATTTGGACCGGATTCTCCGGGGCGTTGCCACTGGGCAGCCAGCGATTTGAGCTGCCTGTATCGAGGTTCGCCCAAGGGACATACATGGTCGTTCTTACCGCTGATGGACGTCAATTTTCAGAGCGACTTTTGGTGAAATAAGCCAGAAGTTAATTCCATAAAAAACGGCCGCAGTACGCGGCCGTTTTTTATGTATTCCATGAGAAAAAACCCATGGGAAGTTTTGTAGTGTGCTTTCAGCTTTTGGACCCGACCAAAACGGTCACGCATCCTTCGTGCAAAATGGCCGACTTGGATTCAGGCACCTGCACATGAATTTGCAGTTGTTGCGTTGTTTCGACTTTGAAATCAACATAGTTCACGTCGGGTTCATTCTTGCTGCTATCAAATAAGCGCTTCCCTCGCCCGTCATTGATTTCATATGCAACTTCCCCAAGCACGGGGTGACTGCAAACGATCAAGCGGTAATCTTGCCCAGCCAAGAAGGTGAGCATGAGCTCGGCCTCATCACCTGGGATGAGGATGGCGCTGTTGTAGTTGTCATTTTGAATGTAGCCGTCCAAGGTGGACAGGCAATTCTTCTTCGTAAACGACCGACACTGTGCATCGGCAGTTGTTGCAAAGAGCCCGAAGGCCAAAAGGAGGATTATCGTATGTTTCATCGTACTTCTTGGCTAATTATTGAATGCAAGCGTTTCGAACGTTTTCGACCGCGGACGCAATTGCACCGATTGTTGCATCGTCTGCAGCGAAGGTCGGTCCGCCACCGATGACAAATCCACCAGATTCTTCACGGGATGTGGTGCCTTCACCTTCGTCCGTGCTGACGCCTTCAAAGGCGGATTGAATTTGTTCCATGGAAGCGAGCAGTCCTGCTAAAGCTGGCGTTTGCTCATAACTTGAGCAGAGTCTCATGACATCATTCAGTACCAATTTTTGCTCGGCAATGCGTGTTTTTAATTCTTCAGGGGCTTCGTCGAGGTGGCGCGTGGCCAGGTAAAGTCCTTCGACCCATCCAGCGGCGACCACGAGTCCCGCGAGGTCTTCTTGACCGTTGAACTTAAGTTGTTCATTCAACGCATAGAAGGTGTCCGATACAATATCGATAAGCACCCCCCGTTCGTTGCGGTTGGCCTCTACTTCGGACATGACCTCGTCGCTTAGTATGTTGCTCACGCCCAATTCTTCGCTCAGCGATTTGATGGCTGACAGGTAGTCTAGGCTTGCAGAATTTTCTTCGAAGATGGTGGCGTAGCTCAAATCCGCACCATAGATTCCCAAGTTCATGGCTTGCGCATCGCTCGAGGTGTAGTTCGCTGCGCGGTTCGCGCCGTTGAGGGCATCAGCATGGAAATGTGCTCCACTGCGCTTGATCAAAGAGGCGGTCTCCATGGGTGAGGGTGCCGCATGAAAAATCTTTGTCAGTGTATTCTCGCGTGACGTGACAGCCATGCCATCTGCATCCATGCCTTCATCCGCGACCTGTTCGTGATCGTGTGAGGCGTGATCGTGCCCGGCATGGTCCTCTTGACTGCCTCCGCATCCGGTGGCAAGAAATGCACCCATTCCGAAAAGGATCGGGAGTGCTTGAATTCGTTGTTTGAAACGCATAGTTATAGATCTGGATATTGAAGTCCAAGTTGCTTCTCACCGAGCACCTATACGGAGGGGGTGTGAAAAAGTTCCACACACGCCAATGTTTATCTCAAAAGATATTTTTTTGTCAGTGTGCTTCGAGCCAATTTTGGCCGGAGCACATCTCAACAACCAAAGGCACATCGAGCGTAACAGCCTTGGACATGGCTTCGGAAATCATCGCTTGAAGTTGTTGAATTTCGCTTTTGGGCACATCAAAGACCAATTCATCGTGGACTTGCATGATCATGCGGGTCTGCATGTTATGCTCCTTCAGTGCGGCATTCATGCGCACCATGGCGACTTTAATGATATCTGCTGCAGAGCCTTGGATTGGAGCATTCACAGCATTTCGCTCGGCGAAAGCCCGCACCGTCGCATTGTTGGATTGAATGTCCGGTAAATACCGGCGACGACCTAGCACGGTCTCAGCGTACCCTTTCTCACGCACGGCCTCAACACAATCTGCTGTAAAGGCTTTGAGCTGGGCGAACTGGACGAAGTAGGCGTCGATAATTTCCTTGGCCTCACGACGTGGGATTCCCAAGTTTTGAGCTAATCCGAACGCTCCCTGACCGTAAAGAATCCCAAAGTTGACGGCTTTTGCTTTGCTTCTCATGCCACGGTCCACCTCCTCGGTCGGTACGCCGAAGACCTTGGCCGCAGTAGCGGTATGCACATCTTGGCCTTGAATAAACGCCTCTACGAGGCCCGAATCTTTGCTGAGTGCCGCGGCGATTCGCAATTCAACTTGGCTGTAATCTGCAGCTACAAGCACGTGCTGTTCATCGCGGGGAACAAACGCTTTTCGAATGGCTCGTCCTTCTTCCGTGCGGATGGGTATGTTCTGAAGATTCGGATCTTTGGAACTCAGTCGGCCCGTTGCGGCTACGGTCTGCTGGTAGGTCGTGTGCACGCGACCACTTTCTTCGAACACCAGTTTAGGCAGAGGATCCACATACGTGGACTTTAGTTTCTTCAATTTGCGGTAACGCAGCACAGCGGGCACAATGGCATGAGCGTCCTTGATTTTTTCGAGGACTTCCTCACCGGTTGGGTACTGACCTGTTTTGGTTTTCTTGATTTTCGCCTTGATCTCCAACGTTTCAAAGAGAATGGGGCCGAGTTGCTTTGGGCTGTCGATGTTGAATTCATGGCCGGCGTGCCCATGGATTTCTTCGGTTAGGACCGCGATTTGCTGCCCAAGAGTCTCACTGTATTCTGCTAATTCAGCAGAATTGATTCGAACGCCCTCTAATTCCATGTCAGCCAAAATCTGGACCAGGGGCATTTCTACGGTTCGGAACAGCTCCATCGCAGCGACACCCTCTAGTTGGGGAGTGAATCGCTCTCGCAATTGGAAGGCTACATCGGCGTCTTCACATGCATAGTCTGTCAGCGATTCTACCGGTAAGTCCATCATGGATTTCTGGTCCTTGCCCGCTTTGCCGATGAGCTCGGTGATGGGAATCGTTGCGTATCCCAGTTCGATCTCCGCAAGGCGATCGAGCTTATGCGACGATTCAGGTTGAATCAAGTAATGCGCAACCATCGTGTCAAAAATCCGATTGTGAAATGTGATTCCGCGGCGATGAAGGATTTTGTAATCGAATTTAAAGTGATGGGCAACGGCCTCTTTCGTTGCATCTGCAAACAGCGGTTGCAGCTTTTGCATGAGTTCGGATTCGGTCCATTCTTCTGCCGTCGCAGGAACCCACCAAGCGGAGCCGGTCGCGTGGGAAAAGGCGATTCCCACCAGAGAGGCACGAAGGGTATCGAGCGACGATGTCTCGGTGTCAAAGGCAAAAATTGGTGCCGCCAACAACGCTTCCAGCATCGCGTTCAGTTCTGAAAGGGTTTGTACGATTTGGTAATTGGTTTCAACGTCTTTTATAGACCGATATCCGCTTGCACCCTCCGGGCCCAAGAAGGCATTTCCCGTCGCAGCGTTGGCAGGGGTGCCGAACAAATCGAGTTGCGCCGACTCTTCCGCGATGGTTTTAGCTGCAGTCGGTTCAGGTAAAATGGGAGTTGCTTTATCAGCAGCGCCTCCTAACATTCGCTGAGCGAGTGTGCGGAATTCCAATTCTTCAAGGGTGGCACGCAGTTCATCCGATTTTGGGGGCTCCATCACCATCTGATCCCAATCGAATTCCATGGGAATGTCCAAGCAAATTGTCGCCAATTCTTTCGAAAGTCGAGCCAAGTCAACGTTTTCCTCCACGCGTTCCTTGAGCTTTCCTTTCAGCTCTCCGGCGTTTTCGATGACACCCTCCAGGCTGCCATATTGTTTGATGAGTTTCGAAGCCGTTTTTGCACCTACCCCGGGAATGCCCGGGATGTTGTCGGCGCTATCTCCCATCATACCGAGTAAATCAATGATTTGCAGCGGGTTGTCGACATCGAATTTTTCACAGATTTCATCGGGCCCCCAAACTTCTGCCGGATTCCCACTTCTGCCTGGCCGGTACATGCGGATTTTTTCAGAGACGAGTTGACCAAAGTCTTTGTCAGGCGTCATCATGTAAACATCGAAACCTACTTTTTCTGCCTCCTTGGCCAAGTATCCAATTACGTCATCTGCCTCAAAACCGACCTCGCTGATCGATGGAATGTTCAGCCCTTCCAAGACCTGCAAAATCCAGGGAACAGATCGCTTGATGTCTTCGGGAGTTTCATTCCTGTTCGCCTTGTATTCGGCGTAGGTTTCATTGCGAAAAGAACCGCCAGGGGGGTCAAAAACCACGGCCAAATGCGACGGTGATTCTTTTCGGACGACCTCGATTAAGGCATTGGTAAAACCAAAAATGGCGCTGGTATTCAGCCCTTTTGAATTGATTCGAGGATTTTTCATGAACGCGTAGTACGCTCTGAAAATCAACGCGTATGCGTCGATGAGAAATAGCTTGCGTTCGGAAGGGGCGGTGATCATGTCAGGTACGGTCCGATGTGTTCCATCGAAGGTACCACGCACACGCCAAAATCAGTCGGAATTTTTGGGCCGTTTATACACGGGTACGGTCGAACACGGCTCGCCGTAAAAGAGCGACTGAACATGAGGTTGGAGACGTCGGATGATCAGGGCCAGCGCCTCGGCTGTGGTGCCTGAGGAGCATCCTTTGATGACCACGCGACCATCCTGAAACGGAGCGAGATCCAGTTGTTCAATGGCGTGCATAAGCATCTGCACACGCACGACCTCTGGGGAACCAACGAGCGCGTGTGCGCCCAGGGTCGTCAACCTCGACGTGGCCAACATCCACGCCCAGTCGGGAACTATGGCATCTGAGCTGCAGTACAGGGCGACCGTGCTTCCAGTCCATTTCGGAGCATCCAATTCCCGCATGGCTGCTCTGAATGCTTTTTCTTTGAGGACCCACCCCATTTCGAGGTAATCGGCCAAATCAAATTCCAGCACGGGAGCAACGGGCATGAGGTCGTCCAAATCCAATGCGATAAGTCCGCTTTCGTCTACGCGATTGCGGATTGGCTCAGAAGCTGATTCAGGGTGTTGGTCCATGGGTCAGGCACGTCGAGTTGCTTGAGCTGATCCGGAGCCAGCTGCGGCTAACATTTCTTGCGCCGAGTCCATGATGGCAGCAGCATCGTAGGTGTTTTCCGCATAAAGTTCTGCCTGAGTTCCGTGCTCTACGAAGCTGTCAGGCAAGCCCAATCGCCTTACCGTAGCGTGGTAATTGTTATCGCCCATAAATTCGAGCACGGCGCTTCCAAAGCCGCCCATGATGCATCCATCTTCCAGGGTGATGACCTGCTCGAATCGGCCGAAGATTTCGTGCAACATAAGTTCGTCCAATGGCTTGACGAATCGCATGTCATAATGAGCTGCGTCGATGCCTCGTTTTTCCAATTCTGCACATGCTTCTGTGGCTTGGGTTCCGATCGCGCCTATGCTCAATATGGCGATGTCGCTTCCGGTTTTGAGGCGTCGACCTTGTCCCAGTGGAATTCCTTCGAAAGGCTTTTTCCAATCCACGATGGAGCCCGCTCCACGCGGATACCGGATGGAATAGGGGCCGTTGTGATTTTGAGATGCGGAGAACATCATATTTCGCAAATCCACTTCATCCATGGGCGCCGCAACAACCATGTTGGGAACACAGCGCATGTATGCCAAATCGTATGCTCCATGGTGGGTGGGGCCGTCCGCTCCTGCCACCCCACCGCGGTCCAAACAAAATACGACGTGGAGGTTTTGGATCGCAACGTCGTGAATGACTTGGTCATATGCCCGTTGCATGAAGCTCGAGTAGATGTTGCAAAAGGGGACTTTCCCTTGGGTAGCCATGCCTGCACTGAACGTGACGGCGTGCTGCTCTGCAATGCCCACATCAAAGGCCCGATCGGGCATTTCCTGCAACATAAATTTCAAAGAGCATCCGGAAGGCATGGCGGGGGTCACCCCTACAATTCGCGCATCTTTTTTTGCTAATTCAATGATGCTGTGACCAAAGACATCCTGGAATTTGGGTGGTTTCGGTTGATCTGAAACTGACTTCTTAATTTCACCTGTGGACTTGTCGAATAGCCCGGGCGCATGCCAAGTCGTAGGACTTCCTATTTCAGCGGGTTCATAGCCTTTTCCTTTGACCGTGACGCAATGCAAAAGCTTGGGACCGGGGATGTCTTTGATGTCGTTTAGGATTTGAGCTAGATGCTCAACATTGTGGCCGTCAACCGGCCCGAAATAACGGAAGTTGAGGGACTCGAAAAGGTTCGATTGGTTGAGCAATGCGGATTTCACGGCAGCCTCAACTTTTTGGGCTATCGCTTGGGCATTGGGTCCGAATTTGGAAATACGACCGAGTAAGTGCCACACTTCATCCTTCACCTTGTTGTAAGTTTTGGATGTGGTAATGTCCGTGAGGTATTCTTTGAGCGCTCCAACGTTGGGATCAATGGACATGCAATTGTCATTGAGAATGACAAGCAAATTTGCGTCTTCTGCACCCCCATGGTTCAGCCCTTCAAAGGCCAAACCCGCAGTCATCGCTCCATCACCAATGACGGCGATATGGCGCTTTTGGTGCTGTCCGTCAAGCTTGCTGGCAACGGCCATTCCCAAAGCTGCAGAAATCGAAGTGGAACTGTGCCCCACTCCGAACGTATCGAACTTACTTTCACTGCGTTTGGGAAATCCACTGAGTCCTCCATACGCCCGGTTGGTGTGAAAGCGGTCCCGTCTTCCGGTTAAAATTTTATGTCCATAAGCTTGATGTCCAACATCCCAGACCAGTTGGTCTTCAGGGGTATTAAACGTGTAGTGCAGTGCAACGGTGAGCTCTACAACCCCCAAACTTGCCCCAAAGTGTCCTCCTTTTTCAGACACGACGTCCACGATGAATTGGCGGAGTTCGTCGCAAATAGCCGGCAAATCCTCCACACTGAACTGTTCACGCATATCCTTGGGTTCAAGGATTCGTGACAAATGAGGTCCGGCGGGGTAATGGTTCATGGCAAGGGGTCTGACTGCGCTTGTCGAGTTCCAACAAAAATAAGTGCATCCATGTTCAAATTGCTCGATGTTCCCGGCAACTTTTGCCAACACTCAAGCTCGATTTTCGCGCAGAACAATATCAGGCTTCCACCAAGGAAGCGAGACCACGCAAAATCGCCGCGCCATCTGTGTTCCCTAAATCAGAGCTTGAGGCGCGTTCTGGATGGGGCATCATTCCAAAAACATTCATTTCCTTGTTGGACACGCCAGCAATGCAATCGGTTGCTCCGTTAGGGTTCGACCAGTTGTTCACTTTGCCGGCTTCATCGCAGTATTGAAACAGCACCTGATCATTGTCGTGAAGCGCTTTCAATCCGTCTTCATGGATGAAGTAGTTCCCTTCCCCGTGGGCGATAGGTATCACGAGTGGTTGGTCTGTTTCGGAGGAACTGGATAGGGGTGCTACCCGCGAAACGGGTTTTAAATGGACGTTTTTACAAATGAACTTGCGGCTTTCATTGTGCAGCAGCGCTCCCGGGAGCAAGCCGGTTTCACACAAGATTTGAAAGCCGTTGCACACACCAAAAACTCGGCCACCCCGCTGCGCATGCGCAATGACCGATTCCATGATGGGAGAGAACCGGGCAATTGCGCCGCTTCGGAGGTAATCTCCGTAGCTAAAGCCACCTGGTAAAACGACCACGTCCACCCCTTGGAGATCGCGGTCCTTGTGCCAAAGTTGAACCACCGAAAAATCCAAATCGTGCTCCAAGGCATGCACCATGTCCATGTCGCAGTTTGAGCCGGGGAAAGTGACCACTCCAAATTTCATAGCGCGAAGGTCGACATAATGATGAATTTAGCGAATAATTTGCTGTGCAAAAAGTACCAACAGCGTACCAACAAAGAACCAGAAGAGCGCATTCGTCCAGCGGTTGGAGTTGCGCTTGTGGTATTCCCATTGTGGAATCAAGTTCACGGTCAAAAACGCCAGGGGCAAGGCAAGTGCAGGAGATGCCTGTATCGGATGCAGTGCACCTTCCCACGGAATCGGAAACCCTATTTGAATGCATGAGCCGGCCACAAGTGAACCGGTAAACACGACGGTATTCATGCGACTATTCTGCATTCGGAGGTTTTTGTTCGATTGCTCCCTGTAGAGCATAAGTAAGCCAAGCGCTCCCCACACCATACTCCCCCCCAACTGAAGTGAATCGCTAAAAATAGAGGGGTATGCCATGGTCATGCTCCCCGGAGTCGAATTCAGGAGGTTCTCCAGAAAAAGGGTAACCGCTCCTCCCCAAGCCCCCCCCAAGGCAAGCATGAGCCATTCGCGAAGGATGGAAGGACGGGTGTTGATTTGAATGAGAATCAATCCGAGCGCAATTCCCCAATGCTGAGGGTTCAAGCAGATCGCCACGGCAGCAAGTGCGCCCGCTCGAAATTGAATCGCGCTGGTGGTGGGTTGTCGGTGCATCTGCAAGGTCAGCGATAAACTGGCGCATGCTGTGAGCAGACTTAACCAGGATAAAAGTTGATCCATCCAAGGGCCTGATGCTTCCCAAAAGAGAAGACCCCAAGCGATTACGCACCAGCTCAGCGCGGGGTCGCCGCGCTCGACAAATTGCCCTTTGACATAAATATGATGGCAAAACAAGGCCACCGAAAGGAGCCCTAAACCCTGAATCAACAGGGACTGCCAGGCCACTTCAACAAGCGATCCACGCAAGAGTAAACCAACGACTAAGGTCATTGGCACAATGAACCATGCAATTGGTTGGTTGGATCGGAGGATTGAAATCAACGGTTGCTTATTTTTGTTCCGAATTTAGCACCCATGAACACGCAAGAAATCATTACACCTGTCGCGAAATTTATTGAGTGGACCTTCGAGACCATCTTGGTGCCGATCAGTTCACCTTTTAACATGAGCGTCATTGCGCTGGGTTTTATAGGGTTGTTTTTCTGGCTGCGCTTGCAGAAGAAATACAACGACAAAGCAGAAGAGGAGGGCAGAATCGCTTGATTCCAATTCCTTCGCATCACGCCAAATCGAGCACGTCTGCTCCGATGTCTTTGCGGCAGTATGCCCCTTCGAATCCGACTTTTTCTGCAAGTCGGTAGCTGTTCTTCACGGCTTCTTCCACGTCTGCACCGCGTCCCGTTAGAGCAAGAACTCTCCCCCCGTTGGTGTAAAGTTTTTTGCGGCTCTGCTTTGTTCCAGCATGAAATACATGGCCGTCGATGCCCCCTACGTCGTTCAGCCCCTTGATTTCGTTTCCTTTCTCATACGAATCAGGGTAGCCGTCACTGGCCAAGATGACCGTGGCAGCCGCTCGCTCGTCCGTGACCAGATCGTATTCGGAGAGCAATCCGGAGCACAGGCTCTCAAACAGATGGAGCAAATCGCTCTTGATTCTGGGAAGAATAACTTCCGTCTCGGGATCACCTAACCGGCAATTGTATTCGATAACATATGGATCGCTTCCGACGCGGATGAGTCCAAAAAAGAGAACCCCAGAGAATGGAATACCATCCTTGCTTAAGCCTTTGATGGTCGGTATGATCACCTGATTCAGTGCTTTTTCTTGGAATTCTTCTGTTAAGAAAGGAACGGGTGAGATGGCTCCCATGCCACCGGTATTGGCTCCGGTATCTCCCTCACCAATTTGCTTGTAATCCTTGGCAGAGGGCAATAAGTGGTAGCTACTTCCGTCGGTGACAGCGAACATGCTGAGTTCTCTTCCCGAGAGAAACTCCTCGATGACCACCTTCTTTCCAGCCTCTTGAAATGCCAATCCGCTGAGCATATCACGGAGTGTTTTGGTCGCTTCAGCTTTGGATTTTGTAATGATCACGCCTTTGCCGGCTGCGAGGCCATCTGCCTTGATTACGTAGGGAGGCTGAAACGTATCCAATGCAGCGATTGCTTCATTGAGTTGGGAATGATCAAAGCTGACGTAGCGAGCCGTGGGAATGTTATGGCGTTGCATGAAGGCCTTGGCGAATTCCTTGCTGCCCTCCAGCATGGCACCGGCCTTCTTGGGGCCAACGACCAAGATGTTGGTTTTGGTCGATGCTTCGAAGTAATCGGCAATGCCCGCGACAAGTGGCGCTTCCGCCCCGACAATCATTAGGCCTATTTTTTGGCGGCGAACATAGCGTTCCACGGCCGCGAAGTCCATGACATTCAAATCCGCAACAGTCCCCAAAGACTCCATGCCCCCATTACCTGGAGCTATATGTAAACTTCGCAACATCGAAGACTGACTTAGCTTCCATGCGATGGCGTGCTCTCGCCCGCCGCTTCCCAACAACAGTACATTCATAAAACAAAAATAAGGGGTCTTGCGAGGGGTGCAAGCATTCGTTAGAAACTTCCTCTCTGCGCGCAGTAACTTGCGTGTAAATCTGCTTTTTGCATCCCAAGCTTATGAATCGACCTGTTTTGTCCGCCGTCATTATCGCGTTCAACGAAGAAGGCAACATCGACCGCTGCATCTCGTCGCTGGATGGAATCGCCGATGAGGTGTTGGTGGTGGACTCTGGGTCGACGGATCGCACAGTTGATCTGGCAGAGGCGGCGGGTGCTCGCGTGCTGTTTCATTCGTTTGAGGGCCACATCGAACAAAAAAACTGGGCAGCCGGTCAAGCAAGGGGTGCGTGGTTGATCTCGCTGGATGCAGACGAAGCCATTGGTCCAGAATTGCGCACCTCATTGTTGAAATGGAAAGAGGGTGATCGGGATGGTGATGGTTATGAATTTAATCGGTTGACGTCTTATTGCGGACATTGGGTGCGGCATGGCGGATGGTATCCTGATCGCAAATGCAGGCTTTGGAGAGCAGGTCAAGCGCAGTGGGCGGGGGAGAATCCTCACGACCGGCTAGAATTAAATTCGGGAAGATCACCTCACCGTCTCAGGGGTGATTTACTGCATTATTCCTACCACGAAATAGAGGACCACATTCGACAAATTCGGTTTTTCACCGACATCGCAGCAACTGAATACCGCGGCCCTGTCTGGATGACGTGGGGGTTGATACGGCCGTTCAAATCCGCCTTTCAGTGGGTCAAAAACGCCCTTCTCAGAGGCGGATGGCGGGATGGTTGGGCGGGATGGACGATTGCGAAATGGAGTGCATATGCCACCGCAGAAAAGTACCGGAAAGCGGCCGCTTGGCGCCGAAAAAAGGCGGCACTGAAGCGATCTGGACGGGAAGAGGTTCACCGGCTGCTCGTGTGTCGGACGGATGCCATTGGCGATGTTGTGCTCACGTTGCCTATCGCGGGTCGGTTGGCAGACCACTTTGAGGTCGATGTTTTGGTGCGCGCCTACGCTGCACCTGTGGCTCGGGCATCGCAATCTGTGAAGAGGGTGCTGGAGTGGGATGGGCATGAACCGCTGGATTTGAGCGTGTACGACGCGGCTATTTTGGCCTTTCCAGATGTCGATGTTGCCAAGGCATTGAAGGAGGCGGGGGTTCCACTGCGCCTGGGAACGGGACGCCGTTGGCCGTTCCGTCGCTACATCAATTTGCGTCATGGGGTTTCTCGGAAGTATTCTGGCCAGCACGAGGCGTGGCATGGACTGGATTTGGCACACGTTCTGCAACCGGTTCCAGGATGGATAGAACCGGGTGCTGTGCCGTCCACGTCTCCCTCGGATTGGGCCAAGTGGACTGGTTTGCAAGCAGAACCCTGGGGCGAAGTGCAAAAGCGTGTGGAAGGTGCGGCATCGTGGTTGATTCCCGGTCGCAGCCATGTCATTCTTCATCCGGGGTCGAATAATAGTGCTACCAATTGGTCCATCCACCAGTATGCGGAGTTGATGCGGTCCTTGATCAACGATGGACACCGTGTTATTTGGACGGGAACGGCGCAGGAAGCCGCTGCATGGCCTGAGCTCTCTTCATGGTGCCAAGAGGTGGATGCAGTAAATGCCACGGGAGCTCTGAAATTGGAAGAATTGATGTCCTTAATCCAAGAGGTGGATGGCTTGGTTGCCTCAAGCACAGGACCGTTGCATTTGGCTTCTGCCCTCGGTAGAGCATGTGTAGGTCTTTATGGAACAGATGCACCAACTTGGCCAGAGCGATGGCATCCGATGGGATATCGCGCAGCGTGGATTGCCACTTCTGATCGCACCCAATCGGGGCATCTGGCGATAGAAGTGATAGAGGTCTCCTCAGCTTTAGCTCAGCTGGGAGTGGGAACGCCGGCCCAATAAACCGATGAAAAAACCAGCGAAGGTCACTCCTGCCTGGGTTTCTAGCGTGTCTTCTGTCAAACATGAAAGGGCCAGAACCCAGACGAAAAGCAAGGCAATTTGCTGAATGGGACGGTCACTCGGTCGATACCCTCCGAATGCAAGTGCCACGAGTATCGCTGTCCATAAGATCAAATTCAGCGGACCACCGGCAAGCAGAAACGTAACAAATTGATTGTGTGCGCGCAACCTGAATTCCGGTGCGAGTGGGGATTTAAGCTCAGCATACGCCCAGTCAAACGATTGTCTTACATCTCCAATTCCTACCCCGAAGACCGGGTAATTCTGATAGATGTGAAAAGCTGCACGAAGAAATGCAAAACGCTGCACGATTGAGTGCCCTCCTGGATTCCCCCCATCCAACATATTCCAAACTTCAAATTGCACGGCCTCCATCCGTCGCAACAGCCCATGATGTTCAAGCTCCAATATGGTGGGGATACCAGATTCAATCCAGCGAATTTCTTGATCAGATAGCTGACTCACGCCGTCCAGATCCTTCGCAAGGCCCTTCGACGTTAAAAACCGCATGAGGGTCATTCGAAGTTCTTGGTTCCTTCCGTCGATCCCTTCTATTGAAAGCTCGCTGCGCTTTGCCCACCCTTCGCCCAATTCCGTCGGAGCGATTAGCGTCCAAACGTGGTGACCGTTTTCCCGGAGACAGCGTTCAGGGTAGTGTTCATACAGTTCCCCTTTTGCTGTGCTTTTAAGCATATCCTGAGCATCAGGATAGACGGGTCGCAAGTTCCAGCCTAAAAAAGCAACGGCTGCGATGCCCGCCCCCGCCATGGCAACAACGAGTTTTCGCCCTCGATTGGCTAACCAAAAGACGATTAGCGCCACGACAGGAAATAAAATTGCACCGGTCAATGAAGCGACCTTCCAAGTGAACAGCCCGCCAAGAACCCCGATCAAGGTCAGAAAGATCGCCGCTACTGCTTCTTTGTGCAGCATCCATCGGTGCAGCCACCAGCCCCAGATGAACGTAATCAAAAGGCTGAATCGAATGTGGGAAATAAACGGAGACCAGTCGCGCGCTTGCATCTCTCCTTCATGATGGTATCCAATCCACAGGCATGCCGCACATGCCGCCACTACGGCCACCGCTAAAGCATGCTGTACCACGTTTAATCCCCGAGGCTGATTCCATCTGCCCGAAATCAAGATGAGCGGAAAGGCCAGCAAGGGCAGTTCGATCCTGAGCGCCCGCCAGCCATAGGCCCAATCGGTGGACCATAGCTGGCTTAGCAGATGCCAACTAAACAGCGCTAATACTCCCCATAACACAAGTTGAGATTGCCAAAATGACCACGTTCTTCCTCGGAATAGGGGCCCGTTTTTCCAGCGGTCTACAGCCCATGCAAGGACGAGAAGGAATGCTCCCTGACTCATTAAAAAATTGGAGAATGGCAGGGCAATCGCCGTGAGAATCAGGGCCGCATCGTAGGTCCTTTGCACCGTTGAATGTGAACCGTTCTGCATTGGACTTATTCGGAGGACGCGGGACCTGCGAGAATGTCCACGTGCTGATCCTTGGACATCAGTTCGATGGCTTGATTGAGCGCGTCATCTCGAGGAATCGACCATTCAATGACTCCCGTTTGCAAGTGATAGCGCATGACCAATTCCTCCTCCAATGCCCAGGTAATTTCTTCTTTGAATCGATTCAAATCGCGCTCAATGGAGGGTTCAAGTACGGCGGAAAATGCTTCGAAAGCCGCAGAGTCTAGGCTGTAAAGCTGCTCTTCTCGGGCCAGTGAAGTCAAGTCATTCCAAGCCGCATGCGTTCTTGATTCGAACGTGGTTGAATCGTTGTCTTGGGCGAATTGGACAAACGCCTGCCAATCTTCATCGCTGAGTTGAAATTCTTTGGCCGGACCGATGCTATCGTGCTGTGCACTCCAAGCATTGGCAAAGTCAAACAGGATGCCATTCATGTAAAGCCCTTCAAGGACATACCCCATGTAAGGCAGTTCGATCGGAACGTCTGGCTGAACCCCCTTGCCATCAATTACCGGGCGACCATTGCGTGTTTTGAAGGCCTGAAGGGTGGAGTCTGCAAATGCTTGTGCCTCTCCTTGAGCGGAGCGTTTTCCACCATAATCCAGGCGTTGAATGCAGCGGCCGCTTGCCGTGTAATATTTCGCGACGGTGACTTTGAGCTTGGTGCCATATGCAAGAGGTTTTGTCTGCTGCACGAGGCCCTTGCCAAAACTTTCTTGGCCAAGAATGATTGCCCGGTCTAAATCCTGCAGCGTACCGGCGACAATTTCAGATGCGGATGCAGATTGCTCATCAATGAGAACGGCTAACGGCCAGTCCGGCACGAGCGGATCAGCCATTGTTGTATAGCTCTTCAACCACTCTTCCTTTTTCCCACGGGTACTTACGACTTCTTCTCCTTTTGGAACGAAGAGATTAACGATGCTAATGGATTCTTGGAGCAGTCCTCCTCCATTCCCTCTCAAGTCCAAAACCAATTGGTTCACGTCGGTACTGTCCTGCAGGTATCGGATGGCCTGACGCAATTCGAAGGATGAACCGCGTGTAAAGGCACGGAGAATAACGTACCCTGTGCTATCTGCTACCGCGGTGCGGAATGGGACAGCGGGTAATTTTATTTTTTCACGCTCAATGCGCAATTCCTTGACTTCTGAAGAACCATTGGGAATGTATTCCAAGATGACCTCTGTTCCGCTTGCTCCTTGGAGCAGTTCTGAAACCAATTCAGGATTCACATCGCCAAGGGCTTGGCCATCGACACGGATCAATTCATCACCGATTTTCAATCCGGCTTTGGCCGCGGGAAAATCGGGCAGTACATCGATGAATAAATGCCGGTCGTTCATGAACTGGATGCTGGCGCCTATGCCACCGTATTCCCCGGTTGTCATAAACCGCAAATCTTCAATGCGCGATTCCGGGTAGTAGACGGTGTAGGGGTCCAGGCTGTTGACCATGGCATCGATCCCAGCCTCCATCAATTCCCCTGGCTGGATTTCGTCTACATAGTAGATGTTGAGCTCCCGAAACATGGCCGTCATGATTTCGAGTTGCTTCGACAATTCAAAGTAGTTCTCTCGAAGAGGTGTTGCTGCAATCAATAATGCCAGGAACGGCACCGTCCAAAGCCAGCGCCTGCGGCTGTTCGAAGAGGTCGGGAACTGCGGGTTCATGAAGGTGCGTTTGTCAACTGTTCAACGACGGTAACCATGCTTTTTTGCATCTCTTCGAAAGTAGGCATTTCTTTTCCGACAAAAATGAAAACGACGGCTGCTTGTTTTTGTTGTGCTTCGAGCGCGTGAAGAACAGGTTGCTTTTGCAACCGCCAACTCTCCCGCATCAGACGCTTGATTCGGTTGCGGTCTACAGCTCGTTTGAAAGATCGCTTGCTGACGGAGACCATGGCTTGGCATGGGACAGCCTCTGGTAAGGCAACTTCGAGGTAGCGCACGACGAGTGGTCGGGCTTTAAACTTCGATCCGCCTTCAAAAAGCTGCTCTATGAGCTTTTTGGATTTTAGGTGTTCGGCTCGAGGAAACGAAAATTTAGATGACTCGGACAAAGGGCACTTATTTGCCCTGAATGTAATGCTCAATAGCCATAGTCATCGAAGGAGCCTTAGGGGTAGGCGCCGAAATATCTACACGCAGATTGGCTTTTTCCGCAGCCTTCACGGTCGTCGGTCCAAACGTTGCGATTCGAGTTTCCCCTTGACTAAAATCCGGGAAGTTTTTAAATAAGCTCTCAATCCCACTGGGACTGTAAAAGACGAGTAAGTCATACTTCACATCGACCAAATCACTCAGGTCCGAACAAACCGTTCGGTACATCATCGCCCGTGTAAAATTGATGTTGGCCTCTTCGAGAATTTTCGGAATGGAGGGCTTCATCAAATCACTGCACGGCAACAGAAATTTCTCTCCTTTGTGCTTTTTGATGGAATCCATCAGGTCTTGGAATCGGAATTTTCCGAAAAAAATCTTCCGCTTTCTGTAGACCACGTATTTCTGTAAGTAAAAAGCCGTGGCTTCGCTGATGCAAAAATATTTCAGGGAATCAGGCACTTCATACCTCAATTCTTCTGCAAGGCGAAAGAAGTGATCTACGGCATTGCGGCTGGTCATGATGACAGCCGTATGCTCAGCTAGGTCAATTCGCTGCTGGCGGAACTCTTGGCCCTCGACGCCTTCCACATGAATGAAAGGACGAAAGTCCATGGTTAATTTTTGTCGATCTGCTAAATCGAAGTACGGTGACTTCTCCGTAGCAGGCTTCGGCTGGGAAATCAGAATGGTCTTAAGCTTCTTCGCCATATTCGTGGTTCATTGCTCCCATTTGGATTATCCTAGTTCACAGTAAAGGAGATAGGAGGGCCCAATTTCGAGGGTGCAAATGTACGCAATTCCCCAACTAAAATGAAGCCGCTTCTGTGCGATGGATTGAATTTGCCGTATCCACTTTAGTGCCAGCCAGAAGAACCAAAGCCACAGCAGATGGCTCCAGATGACCTCTCGTTCATTGAAGCCTATATTTTGACCTGCTTCCCAAACGAGCCATGCGATGAGCAACCACAGCAACCAATTTCGCATGTGGCGGTCGACTTCAAAACCGCGCTGGACCGCTTCCTCTTCCAAGGTGACCCAAGCTCCAATCCAACCTCCTATATGCCGGGTAAGTAAGGTGCAGCAGCCCAAGAGTATACCCCATCCGGCACCCGTCCATCCCCAGTGAGGGGAGGGTTCGCTCAAGGTCTGAAACTCCCAAAAGCTTCCCAAGAGTGCCCAGCAAATCAGCCCAAGTGCATGACTGGTTATCGTCCCTCCGGTTCGGGCAGATTCATCTGCCAAGCGCTGCCATACGCGTTTAATTTGATAAGCTGTCCAGACCGTTAGCGTCCATTCTCGTTGGAATCGAAGCCGCAACAGGGCAGTCGCAACAAGCCCGATCATTGCCAGAAAGAGAGGCGTCGCGAGGACTTCAATGGCAGAGAGGGGAAGAGGCTGACCTTCAAACATGCCACGAAGATTCAAAAATCAATTCACATTCCGCAACGTTAATGACTTGAGAGATGAATTGGTAGGGTGTATCTGTAAATATCGGAGGTATTCAGCGATTGAAATTGAGCAAGAACCCAATACGTCCCGGGTGTAAACACTCCGGTAACAGCCAACCCATCCCAGTGAACGATTTGGGCAGTCTCTCCCTGAATGGCCCATGATTCATTGTGGAAAGAACGAAGATCCGTCCCGTTTCCATCCACAACCTTGAGCTGTACTTCCCAAGCGCCTTCCCCTGGAGATTTAATCTGAAGCCGAATGGGCCGAATGGCTCCAGTTTCATCCACATGCCAGGTGTCTTGAAGCGCAACAATCGGCTGAATGGAAGAAATTGGATCGTGCAGCTGCCAGCTGTTCCATTCGCCAGCCGTGTGTCCCGACGCGTGGCTCGAAGACTTCCAGGTCGCGGAGCTTCCAGAGCCTAGAGCGATGGACGTTCGTTCAAGGCTATGGTCCAAGCTGTGCCAAGGCGCCTCGGCCTCTGGCTCAATCGATACGAGGTCCATGTATTCCCCGTTGTGGGCTAATTGCAACGAAAAAGAAGACCACAAGCTGGGAAGCTCAGCAGGAATAGGAGCAACAGAGGCCTTGATTCGGTTTGGACAACGGGCCCACGCCACAGCACGATAGGGGGGAATGTACCAATGCACTTCTGAAGCGAGAGGACTCCAATCATCGGGAAATGCGGGAGTTTTTGTTGACCATTTCCACCCCGTTGTCACCCCCCATTGATCGGACGAGTTAGCGATTTCAATGAAAGGCTCAGTTCCATTGGTGCGCAATCGCCTGACCTCATTTAGCGTGAGTTGTGCCTCGAAGTTTGTTTCGTTGGTCGGGGGACATCCCTCTACTTCGTCGGTTATGGGGTTGAGATCCGACCACACCGTCTGCGGTTCGAACAAGCGGAGCCAACTTCCGTGAACCTCGGGCTCGAGGGGAATCCAACCACTTCGGAATCCCTCTTTTGCCTCGCTGAACAACAAAATGCGATGGCCTTCGAACTCACCGCACAGCACGGGCGCAGCATCCGGCTTGCTGGGGGGCGAAGGGGCGATGAGCTCGCTGGCATCTGGGGATGCAAAGGAGCAACCCCGCTCATCAGAACTAGAATCCCAGTCCCGCCAGCAATCTACATTGCTTCCCACATTTTTGGTGTGCAGGCGCACCAAGCTGAAGCCGGCGTTTTCTTTGGATCGATCCCGGTGCCAACAGGCGCGGTAAGAGACCTCGTGCAAAATATCCCCTGACGCGTTTTTGAGAATAGCTTTTCCACTTGCGGATGAGAGTTCGACCGATTCAAAGCAGAATCGGTCATCCGGTTGGAGAATGATACGGGAGTTGCAAACGACCCCATTCATCTCGACACCGGCCAATTCGATGGTTTTGGATGATGCATTGAGGACTTCCACAAACGAGCCCCATTGTTCACTTAGGCCCCGAGGATCATGGGCAATTTCGGTGATGACCAAGTCGCCTGGGACAGGAAAATCTTGCACATTGAGTCGGACAGGCCAGGCGGTTTGCCCGCCTTGATGTGAAAGACAGCTCGCAACGTTACTGAGCCTCAAGAGCCAACAGTCGTCCAATGTGGCCGAATGCAACTCCCATCTCACCTTACGGGGCCTTTCCGATGCCAACCAAGCACAGCCTTCATCGATTTGCGGCTCAGGTTTCGGGTTCAGTGGCTGACTAAAAACGGTCTCTCCAAGGCGAGGTCCCAGGGGCAGGGAATAAATGGGATAAAATGTATCAGCTGTGGTTGCTTGCTGTTCATCGCTCGAAGGCGTCCCCGGAGAAGACGTGTTTTCAGCTGCTTCGAGCCAGTTGGATTGGATGTTGCAGGAGGAGAGGTATCTCTTTTGAAGGTGAATGCCCTCATTGGAAGAGTTCCACCACTCGGATGTGTACTTCAATTCGCTCAAGACTCCTTCATTGCTGTTGAGCAGCTGAAGAGATTCTCCCGAATTGTGGAAGGTACCGTTTGACTGGATTTGCGCTTTGTATGGAGCGACTAAAGGAGCCGTGCCTTCTGAACAAATCAAGACGGCACGGCCTCCGGATTCCAAAACTCCATCCCAGTTGTTCAAGGGCTGAAGGTTCGAGACGACTGAAGTGCTTCCATCGCGCCATTTTAAATCGGCCAAGCGAACAGCGTGATTGGATGTGTTCAACAATTCAACCCATTCGCCTTCACTCACCGATTGAATCACGATTTCTGTGAAGATCAGATCACCCGGCTCATTGATGAGTGGATGGGTTCGATGAAAATGAAGCAGCGTATCGTTCATTTCATTGCCTGCTAAATCGCAGAATCCGGAGAGCTGTATCGTGCGCGACTGGCCAATTTCCCAATTTGCGTGTGGAAGGAATTCGATTTGGTTGAGGGAGAAGTCAAAATTATAGGGCACTGAATCCCATGAAGGACTGTGCAAGATTGCACCTAAGTTTGCCGCGATGGGCTCGTCAAATTGTATGCGGATAAGCGGTTCATTTTGAAGTTCTTGGGTGTAGACTTTTGGAGGCAGGATGTCCGGGGCGTAAGGGCCAAATTCGAGCACTTCCAATTCAAAATCTGCTGTGTGAGATGAGGTGAACTCTGCAGAGAATGCAAGGGTTTGAGGCAAGGGATGCACCGCTGTTGAGAGAAAACATAGCGCTGGCTGGATCGCATCTGCATCCATCCTCCGAATCCCTACCCACGCGGTATCTGTGTCAGGAGGTTGATGCCATTCCAATTGAAGCTCCATGGCTTCTGGAAAATGGGCATTGCTGGTCGGAGATAGGGTGAGAAAGGTCGAACTTGATTTGGCTGGTGCAAGCGAAAACCATCGCAAGGAATCGTTCGCCCCCGTCTCCCCTAGGTGGAAAAAGCTACCCGGAGCCATTGCGGGCTGATGCTGCCATTCATCGATGGCGACCACTCCGGAATCTGTCAACCAGTGCAGCCGGCTAAAATTTGAGCCGGAGCCGGAGAGGTCCTGTTTCCAGCGGATGCGGCAGGATAACCCCGAATCGTCGGTGGGCACATTGGAAGGGAATAGCTGGATATAAGACGCGCCAGCTGCATCGGCGGACAATGTCCAGGTCCACCCGCTTTGTTCCCAGTCATCCACCTCCCCATTGATTGTCCATTGTCCAGTAACCACTGGTATGGAACAGTGACTCCCTATGACGACAAAAAGCCACTGAATACACCTCCGTCTCACTCTCCTCTTTATCCACGAAATAACGTCAACACCTTCTTGGGTTAACGTGAATTTCTTCAACGGGAGTGCTCAATTTGCATGTGGAAAGTTGGAAAAATGAAAGGACTCAGGATTGCCGTAATCGGTGCAACAGGATTGGTAGGCAGAACCATGCTCAAGGTCCTGGAAGAATTGAATTTCCCCTTGAAAGAATTGTTGCCTGCAGGAAGTGTCCGCAGCAGAGGCAAGGAATTAGTGTGCTTAGGTCAATCGTGGCCCGTTCGCTCGGTGGAGGAGGTGTTGGCATCCAAACCCGATGTAGCGCTGTTCAGTGCCGGGGGGGATGTGTCGAAAGCGTGGGCCCCAAAATTTGCTGCTGCCGGCATCACCGTGATCGACAACAGCAGCGCGTGGCGCATGGATCCTTCGTGCCCATTGATAGTCCCTGAAGTAAACGGAGACGCTTTGCAACCCCATCATCGCATCATCGCCAACCCCAATTGCACCACCATGCAATTGGTCATGGTTTTGAAGCCACTGCACGATGCGTTTACGATTCAGCGTGGGGTCGTGAGCACGTATCAAAGTATTACCGGAACGGGCAAGGCGGCCATCGCTCAGCTTGAATCGGAACGCCGAGGAGATGTGCCAGAGGATCCGGTTTACCCGCATCCCATTGATCTAAATTGTCTGCCTCACTGCGATGTGTTCGGTGAAAACGGATACACGCGAGAGGAGATGAAAGTGTGGCACGAGACCAAGAAAATCCTCCGCGACGATTCCGTTTCCATGACCTGCACTGCAGTGCGCGTGCCGGTGATGGGAGGACACAGTGAGAGTGTCTACCTCGAATTTGAACAGGAATTTGAGTTGGACGATGTTCGGGAGCGATTAGCGGCCTTCCCAGGCGTGGTCGTGCAGGATAACCCCGGTGCAGCGGCATACCCCATGCCGCGTGATGCCGCTGGGAAAAACGAAGTATTTGTCGGACGGATTCGAAGGGACTTGTCCAATTCCAAGGGCATGCATTTGTGGATTGTTGCAGATAATTTGCGCAAAGGAGCGGCAACGAATACCGTGCAAATCGCGCAATACTTGCACAGGGCCGGAAGGTGGAGTTAAAAATTTGCCCCTAAATTGCCGGAGGATTCGCTGAAAAGCGGACCGTTCACACCAAGTCCTTCAAATGATGCTCCGACACATTTTCCGCTTCGCATGGATGCTGTCCTTGCTGTTCTTATGCAGTCTTACTTCAATACAAGGTCAAACCAAGCTCCAAGGATCAGTCGTCGATGCCGTTACTGGAGACCCCTTGCCTGGTGCGTCGATTTTTCTCGAAGAATACCGCACGGGGACCGTCTCTGATTACGACGGTCGTTTCACCTTCACGACCCAGGCCTCAGGTTCTGCCGAGTTGGTGGTGAGCATGATTGGTTATGTGACCCATCGGCAAGCGGTAGAAGTAGGAGGCCAATCCTGGGTGATGGACTTGGGCAAGGTGGCAATGCAATCGTCCACCATCGGCTTATCAGAGGCCAATGTGATCGCGTCGGTGGCCATCGACCGGGAGACGCCTGTTGCGGTCTCCACTTTGGATGCGAAAACGATTGAGGAGCAGCTTGGGGACAAAGAATTGGTGGAAACCCTCAACATTACGCCGGGCGTCTACGCCACCAAAAGCGGGGGTGGATTTGGGGATAGTCGAATCAACATCCGCGGCTTTGACCAACGAAATGTCGCGGTTCTCATCAACGGAATTCCCGTCAACGACATGGAAAGCGGTTGGGTATATTGGTCGAATTGGGCCGGTTTGGGTGACGCGGTCAATACCATGCAAGTGCAGCGAGGTTTGGGAGCCTCGAAGCTTGCTATTAATTCCGTTGGGGGGACCCTCAACATCATCACCAAAGCCACGGACATGCGAAAAGGGGGGAGCCTCATGCAGAGTGTGACCGATTATGGTCGTTACAAGACCATGCTCTCCCTCAGTTCTGGTGTGATGGAAAATGGCTGGGCTGTCAGCGCTGTGGGGAGTCGGACTATGGGAAACGCGTATGTTGATGCGACTTTCATTGATGCGTGGAGTTACTTTTTGACAGCGGCCAAGGATTTCGGCGCGCACCGCCTTGTTTTCACAGCAATAGGAGCCCCCCAGACGCACGGACAGCGTCGCGGTCAGCTCACGGTTGAACGATTTAATGACCTCCAAAACCTCGGATACGAGGCCCATCGATGGAATGAAGACTGGGGGTACCTCAACCAGAATGGCCAAGAAAATGAAGTGCTGAATTCACGCGTAAATGGCTACCACAAGCCCCAATTTGCCTTGAATCATTATTGGCAATTAAGCGAACGCACCCATCTCGCAACGAGTTATTATGTCAGTGTTGGGCAGGGCTATGGCTCGCGGTATGACGGGACGAGCAATCCCCGGATCAGTGAGACGTATGTGGATACCTCTGGTACCTCCCGAAGCGTCAAGACTTCCTTGAATTGGGATTACCTCTGGGAATCCAATGAGAACAATTCCCAGGCTGTTACCTACGCGGCGAATCAAATTGGGTACGACGAATCCGCTGAAGCCTGGATCGATACACTGAACCAATTTGGCGACCCCGTAATCGTCGAAGGCGATACCCTTGTTGGTGGCCGCAGTCGCAGCGTGATTGAAAACGCACACAACGAACATTTTTGGACGGGAATCTTGTCCACGTTGCGCACGGAAGTCAATGAGCGCGTGAGCATCATGGCTGGCGTGGATGCTCGCTATTACAGTGGCAAGCACTTCACACGCGTCAATAATTTGCTTGGCGGCGATTTCTATTTGCAGTCGTTTGGCAGTTCAGATGGGTACGGAGTCAATCCCGATTATGAATTGCTCGCACGACCTGGGGACAAGGTTGATTATGACGACATCGGCCGCGTCCAGTATGCCGGCGGTTTTGCGCAAGTCGAATACAAGGACGACCGGTTTAGCTTATTTGGTGCAGGGACCATCTCTCACACGACCTACCGCCGCATTGATCCGTATAAGTACTTTCGGTATGACGAGACAGGAGTGCAGGAAGTCACACAGGTGAATGAGGAGACGGGCCAACTGGAGACCACCGAAGAATTTGTCTACGGCGTTAAATCGCAAAAGGCAGGAAGCACCGGATTTAATTTAAAGGCCGGCGGAAGTGTGCGGCTAGGGGAAACCAGTCACTTCTACCTCAATGGCGGCTACTATTCGCGTGCCCCGTTCATTCGCTATGTTTTCACGAATTATTCCAACATTCTCAGCAACGACCGGTTGACCAATGAGAAGGTGGCTGCGCTGGAGGCTGGCTATCGCTTCCGTTGGAAGGGTATTTCCTTTGATGTCAATGCGTATCATACACAATGGAGGGACAAGAGCATCATGAGCAGTCCGCTGCTGCGCCCCGATGGCACAGAATACAGAGCGTTTATTACCGGGCTCATACAAACCCATGAAGGCATCGAATTCGAATGGCGTGCTCGCCCGATTTCGTGGGCCGAAATTGGCGGCATGGCGTCATTTGGAAACTGGCGATGGGACAACGATGTCAACGCAGAAATCACTTCGGAAGAGGGCGGTGAAGTGCTCGAGTCTCTTTTCATTTACTCGGCTGGATTGAAAGTCAGTGATGCCCCGCAATCTCAAGTGGGTGTGCTGACGAACTTGGATGTAACCAAGCGCTTCAGACTGGGAGCAAACTATGTATATAACTGGAATTTGTATGCCCGCTTCCAAGTGGACACAGACCGAACGAATCCGGATCGACAAGGATTGCAACCGGTGATGTTGCCTGCTTTTGGCTATTTGGATCTTCGTGGTAGCTACCGTTTTGACGCGGCCGGACTGACTTGGCGGGCGAGCTTAAACGTTCAAAATGCCTTGGATAACATCTACATCAGCGACGGATTTGAGACGTTCATGACAGACCCGCAAACGGGAGAAAAGATTCAAGGCACGGTCGAAAACGGAAAGCTCGAAGGGTATTGGTCGTATGGCCGAACTGTCTCAGCTTCGATCAAAATGATGTTTTGAGTTGAGATCCGGTCCGGAGAGGCTGCGTTTTTAGCGAATCACGTCGCCCGCAGCAGTTCCTTCTTCGGGCGTTACAAAACGCAGAGTACCGTCTTCGGTTTCGGCCATGAGCACCATGCCTTGGCTTTCGATTCCGCGGATTTTGCGCGGTGCCAAATTGGCCAGGAGCGTGACGCGTCGACCGACAACGTCTTCCGGTTCAAAATGTTCGGCAATCCCGCTCAGAACAGTGCGTTCATCCAGGCCGGTGCGAATGGTCAATTGCAGAAGCTTGTCTGCCTTGGGAACCCGTTCGCAGGCGATTACTTCGCCCACCCTCAGGTCGAGTTTTTGGAAATCTTCGAAGGTCATGGTCTCTTTTAAGGGTTCACAATCGGCACGTGCCCCTGTGGCGGCTGCGCGGGCAGATTCAAGTTTGGCCACTTGCGCTGCAACAGTTTCTTCGTCCACCTTTTCAAACAAAATGGGGAGTTCTCCCAGCTTTTGTCCAGCGGCGATTATATCTGGGCGGACGGCTTCCCAAGCGGCGTTGGAAATGCCAAATGCGGTCTGTAGCTTTTTGGCGGTTTGGGGCAAGAACGGCTCGAGCAGGACGGCACAATTTCCGGCGACTTGGATGCAGGTGTTCATGATGACGGCGGTGCGCTCGGCATCGGTTTTGAAGACCTTCCAAGGCTCTTGCTCCGTCATGTACTTGTTCCCCAGCCGGGCCACTCCCATGGCTTCTTGTAAGGCATCGCGGAATCGGCTTCGTCGGATGAATTCGGCAATTTTTATCGGTGCGGATTCCAAGGTTGAAAGGACCGCTTGGTCTTCGGTTGTGAGAGCGTGTGATGCGATTTCTGGCACCACGGAGTCATAGTATTTACGCGTCAAAACCAGCACGCGATTGATGAAATTACCCAGCACGTCCGCCAATTCGTTGTTGACCCGCTCGCGGTAATCTGTCCAGGTGAATTCGCTGTCTTTCTGCTCAGGCATGATGCTCGCAAGGACATAACGCAACTCGTCGCTCTTTCCTGGAAATTCAGTGAGAAAGTCATTGACCCAAACGGCCCAGTTGCGGGACGTCGAAATCTTGTCGCCTTCCAAGTTCATGAAGGCATTGGCTGGCACATTGGTGGGTAGAATGTAGTCGCCGTGTTCTTTGAGGAGGATGGGAAAAATCAGGCAATGGAAAACGATGTTGTCCTTGCCAATGAAGTGGATCAATTCGGCATCATCGGATTGCCACCAGTCGCGCCAGTTTTGCCCGGATGTTTCGGCCCATTCCATGGTCGAGGTGATGTAGCCGATGGGCGCATCCAACCAGACGTATAGCACTTTGCCATCGGCGCCTTCCACGGGCACCGGAACACCCCAATCCAGGTCGCGTGTCATCGCGCGGCTTTGCAACCCGCTGTCAATCCAGCTGCGGCATTGGCCCGTTACGTGGGCCTTCCAAGCCGAAGCATCGTGGTGCAATGCGCCATCAAGTTCGCCGGTTTCGATGTAGGATTTGAGCCAACCTTCGTGGCGCCCCATGGGCAAGTACCACAGCGTGGTGTCCTTTAATTCAGGTGTCGCTCCACTGAGGGTCGAACGGGGATCGATGAGGTCGGTCGGTGACAAAGCGGTCCCGCATTTCTCGCATTGATCGCCGTAAGCACCCGGTGCTTCACACTTGGGGCAGGTGCCGGTGATGTACCGGTCTGCCAAGAATTGATCGGCTTCTGAGTCGTAAAACTGGGCTTCTGTTTTGACTTCAAAACTTCCTTGATCGAGCAGTTTCAAAAAGAAATCCTGTGCCACACCGTGGTGTTTTTCGCTCGAAGTGCGGGAATAATGGTCAAAGGAGATGTCCAACCCTGCGAAAGCATCTTGCATTTCTTGGTGGTACTGGTCTACGATCTCGCGCGGAGTTACACCATCCTTCTTCGCCCGCAAGGTGATGGCAGCACCGTGTTCATCGCTTCCACACACCCACACCACCTGTGATCCGGCCAGCCGCTCAAATCGTGCCCGAATGTCTCCGGGCAAATAAGCTCCTGCCACGTGGCCGATGTGGATCTGGCCATTGGCATACGGCAATGCGGAGGTCATCATGAGTCGCTTCGGGTGACGGAAAGAAGAGGGTGCAGTCATGGTTCGTTCGAAAGTGGTGCGAATTTCGGGCTTTTTCCCCATCCCGTCCCATCTTGCAGAGGATGAATCACCAAACCTACCGCATTCCGGCACTGCTTGAGCCCGGTGCGGGCATTTTGCTCGCGGCTCCTGCACGATTTGTAACCGAATCGCAGGTTGAAGAGGCGGTCGCGTTCATTCGGACTGCAGGATTTAAGCCCATCGTTCCAGAAGGGTTGCTGAAACGTGCGGGTCAATTTGGAGGAGACGATGCGCACCGTGCAGCCACACTCAATGCGGGGTTCAGAAATGACGAGGTCCGGGCTATTTGGGCGATGCGCGGCGGGTATGGGTGCGGCCGGATATTGCCCTTGTTGGACGCACCGGCCTTTCAGTTAGATCCCAAGTGGCTGATTGGATTCAGCGATGTGACGGCTTTGCACAGTTGGGCACAGGGGCAAGGGGTGGCTTCTTTGCATGCTCCCGTAGCCAATACCTTCGCGGGTTCCCCTGAGTCTTCAAAGGAGCGGTTTTGGAAAGCCTTGATGTCAGAAATTCCGGCAGCTCGTGAACCGGTGGTGGGTGGAAACCTGTCCGTCTTGTACAGCCTCCTCGGCACCCCTTATTTTCCGGATTGCACCGGGGCCTGGCTGGTTTTGGAGGACTTAGACGAATACCTGTATCACATCGACCGGATGCTTTTGGCCATGCGATTGGCAGGGGTGTTTGATAAGGCGCACGGTCTTTTGATGGGCGATTTTTCGGATTTGCATGACAACACCATAGCCGATGGACAGGGGATCGATAATCCTTTTGGCCAGAGCATTGCCGAAATGGTTCAAACCCATTGGCCCCAGGAGAAGCCAATTCATTGGGGCGTGCCGGTCGGTCACGGTGATCAAAATGAATCCTTGGTGTTGGGCGCAGGGTTGAATCAAGGGGGCCATTGGGTCGACCGGTTTTGACCTAATTTCGCTCAACGAATTACGCTAAATCATTTTGCCATGTACGGTTCTATTCAATCCCATCTCGAAGCTGAGCTCACGCAAATTGAGTCGGCTGGCCTGTTCAAAAAAGAACGAATCATCGCGGGTGCACAAGACGTGGAGATCACCTTAACGGATGGATCCAAGGTGCTGAATTTTTGCGCCAACAATTACCTCGGCCTGAGCAGCCACCCCCGAATTTGCGAAGCGGCCAAACGCACGATCGACACCCACGGATTTGGCATGTCCAGTGTCCGTTTTATTTGTGGCACCCAAGACATCCACAAAGAATTGGAGGCAAAGATTGCGGAGTTTCATCACACAGAAGACACCATCCTGTACGCCGCTGCTTTCGACGCCAACGGCGGGGTTTTTGAGCCGTTGTTGGGCCCGGATGATGCCATCATTTCCGATTCGCTGAATCACGCGAGTATCATTGACGGGGTTCGTTTATGCAAAGCAGCTCGTTACCGGTATGCCAACAATGACATGGCCGATTTGGAAGCTCAACTGCAAAAGGCAGAGGCCGCGAACCATCGATTCAAAATCATCGTCACGGACGGGGTTTTTTCCATGGACGGCTATGTAGCTCAAATTGACAAAATTTGCGATCTCGCAGACCAATATGATGCGTTGGTGATGGTGGATGAATGCCACGCGACAGGATTTATTGGTGCAACTGGCCGAGGAAGCATTGAATTGCGTGATGCGCTGGGAAGGGTCGATATCATTACCGGCACATTGGGAAAGGCGGTGGGAGGAGCGATGGGCGGTTTTACCACCGGTCGAAAAGAAATCATCGAAATGTTGCGGCAGCGCTCTCGTCCGTATTTATTCTCGAACAGCCTTGCTCCGAGCATTGTGGGGGCTTCATTGGAAGTATTTAAAATGCTCAGTGAGTCCACCGCTCTCCGTGACCAATTGGAGGAAAATACAGCCTACTTCAAGGCGGGAATGCGCCGCATAGGGCTGCCCATCAAAGACGGTGAGTCGGCGATTGTGCCCGTGATGCTCGGCGATGCAAAACTCTCGCAAGACATGTCCGATCGCTTGCTCGAAGAAGGCATTTATGTGATTGGCTTCTTCTATCCGGTTGTTCCGAAGGACCAAGCTCGAATTCGCGTGCAGTTGTCCGCGGCTCACACCCGGGCCCACTTGGATCGGGCGATCGATGCATTCGAGCAGGTGAGCCGAGAATTGGGGGTTTTGGAATTGAGTTAATTGATGCCTTCGCCTAGACGAACCCTCATCGTCGGCGACGGGCTCGCAGGTGCGCTGGTTGCTTGGGAATTGTACTTTCGAGGTCTGCCTTTTGAGCAATGGAGCGACGGGAGCCCGGCAGCCTCTGATGTGGCTGCGGGGATGTTCAATCCCGTTTCATTTCGCAGGATTTTAGCCCAATGGAATGCCAAGGTTCAGCAAGAAGAGGCGCAAAAACGCTTTCGTCAAATCGAACGAGAACTGGGAGTCGAATTGTGGCATCGCGTGCCCATTATTCGGGTTTTTCCGGACGAGGCCTATGCCGCATTATGGAAAGAACGGTCGGCCGGGGGGCATGAGGTATCTGAATTCTTGGAATCATTAGAGCCCGCTGATTTGCATAAAAGTATCGTGGCTCCCTTTGGAGCGGGCCGAGTTCGGGATGCAGGTTGGCTGGATGTGCCGACCTTTACCCAGGCCAGCCGCGAACGATGGCGTTCGCAGGGCGACTGGCGGTGTCAGGGATGGAGCTTGGCCGATGGGTGTCCCGAAGGGTTCGATTCGGTGTTGGATTGCCGAGGTGTAGGCGCTGTGGATGACTTGGCGCACTTTGGCTTGGAGTTGCGGCGGAATCACGGTGAGGTTCTCCGAATTCAACCTGCGGAGGATTGGGGCGATGAAACAGTCAACAATGTCTGTTGGGCGCTGCCACTCCCGGATGGAACGTACCGGGTGGGTTCGACGTACCGGTGGGATGTTGCTGAGCCAACTTGTCTGGCCGAAACGCCTGCGCACTTGCTCGAACGGGTTAGCCAAGCCCGAGCCGAATGGAATTCGCCAGAGGTATTGAATCACGAAGCAGGCTTGCGGCCGTCTTGCTTTGATCGTCGCCCCATCTTGGGACAGGTTTCTCAGGACCACCCCTATTATTACGCTTGTACGGGCTGGGGAACCCGAGGTGTGTCCATTGGTCCGACCATGGCACGGTGGGTTGTTGAAGCGCTCCAAGGCGAAATTCCGGCAGTTCCAGACGAGGTTCACCCCAAAAGATTCCGTACTTTCACAGAAAATTGAAAGTTTGACGGAAACGCAAGCATCGTTCATTCGACAATGGGAAAAAACCGGGGTGCACTGGGGTGTTCCTAAGGCCATGCTTTCTGTGCATGCGTGGCTGTTAATGCAGTCGAGTCCTCAACCCACAGATGCGGCCATGGCCGCCTTGAAAATGAGCCGGGGTCGAGCGCACACGGTATTGCAGGAACTGGTGGATTGGAAATTGGTTTATCCCATCAAGCGCATAGGCACTCGCCAAATCACGTATGTCGCTGAAGCAGATCCCTGGACGATGATGGTGGCCATACTACAGCAACGGAAGGAGCGTGAACTGCAGCCCCTTATGGAGCTGGCAGAATGGAACAAAGAGCACAAAGCTGAGTTGATGCAGTCAGGACTTGGCGACTTTCATGTCCGGCTATCGACGATCGTGAATCGCGCATCCCAGGTGAATGAGGCCTTGGATCATGCGAAAGGTGAATCTGAGCCTTGGTGGTGGAGGTGGTTGATGTCCCCGCTGCGAACAAAATGAAAACACTTCCTTTCGTCAAAGCGGTTGCTTACCTTCGACTAAATTCGCTCCCATGTTGCACCAACAGATTCAACAGGCACTAAACGAACAGATTACATTGGAAGGTCAAAGCAGTCATGCGTACCTCGCGATGGCTGTTTGGGCCGAAACCAATGGTTTTGATGGAACCGCATCTTTCCTCTACACGCATGCAGAAGAAGAGCGTCAGCACATGCTCAAACTGATGCGGTTTGTCAACGAGCGCGGAGGAGTCGCTTGTGTCCCAGATTTGAATGCTTCTGCGCAGACCTTTGATGGGATTGGTCACGTTTTTCAATTGATACTCGAGCATGAAACACGCGTGACTGCGAGCATCAATGACGTTGTAGATCAATGCCTGAAACTCAAAGATTATACGACGCACAACTTCATGCAATGGTACGTGGCCGAACAAATTGAGGAGGAAGCCATGGCCCGAAAGATTCTGGATAAGTTGGCACTCGCTGGAGGGGATAAAGGGGCGCTGTACTTGTTTGACCGAGACATTATGAACTTGGAAGCGACCCACGCCTAAAATTCCATGATCGCAGTTCGCCCCATACGCCTTTTGTTGGCGCTTCGTTTTATCAAAACGAGGGCAGCGAACCTCGCTGGACTTTTCTTACTGACCCTTGTTTCATCTGGGGTCATGGCGCAAGCAGAACTTGGGGTGGATGAAACCGACACCCGGGCGATTATGAAAGCGAATTTTTTATTCCATTTCGCGGCTTCCAATGAATGGCCAGCAGATCCGGTTGCGGCCGATTTTCACATTGCGGTCATTGGGAACCCCCGGCTTCATGAAGAATTGGTCGATAAATATGCTCTGAAAATGATCGGAGCACTGCCCCTCAAGATTGATGCCTACGAAGGGATTGATGCATTCTTGCAGCGTCCTGTGGGACAGGTTGTTTATTGTGAGCCAGGCGCAGGAGAGTTGCTTCGTGTTGCGGAAATTCTGAGGGATAAGCCCGTGTTGCTGGTGGCGGATTCAGAAGATGCACTTGCGAGCGGAGCATTGATCAATTTCGTGGTGATCGGGAATCGAATTCGATATGAAATCAACGCGCAACAAGCGCGTGAAAAAGGCGTGCTCATTGGAAATAAGATCATGTCTTGGGCCGTAAAAAATTCACCATGATGCGCACCCTTTCACATCTAATGAACACATCGGTACTGGCTTGGTTGGCAGTTGTACTGTCGACTGGATTATCTGCGCAGTCGCCTTTGGAAATAGCATCTCGCTTTGCTGAATCCGGTTCGTGGGACGAGGCCTATGCGGCACTGAAGCCATCGATGCAACAAGAACTGTATCAGACGGATGCACACGCCTGGTATGTGCTGGGATTTGTTCAAAAGGAGCTCCATAAAGCTTCGGGAGCGACGGGTGACGAAGCCGTTTTTCGAGCAGAATCTGTCCAGAGTTTTCAGCGGGCACTGAGTATGCCAAACCTCAGTTCGGAGGAGCGTGAGACAGCGCGAAGGGCATTGGACTTCTTATCACGCAGCTATTTTCGGGACGCTATTCAATGGGTGGAAGGGTTCACGCCGACTGCTGAACCGATTATTTTGGAGTTGATGGGGCGGTATGAGGCCATTCAATCTTCTTTGAATCCTGGCCAAGATCTATCTCCCCAGCGTGCTGACTTACATCGCTACCTCGGCCAAGCATATGCCCAGCTCCTGGAAACAGAACGGTTCGCTGATTTGCCTGAAGAGCGCGCGCTTTTCGAAGGAGCTACTTCGCATTATCAAGAATCCTTGACCCATGATCCTGATAGCTACGCAAGTCAATACAACTTCTCGATTGCGCTCTACAATCACGGTGTTCGTCAATTGAAACGAATCAATCATACGACGTCCATGTTCGAATTGCTGGAAATCCAAGATGCTTGTGTGGAGCTGTTTGAGAGGGCCCTCATCCCGATGAGGAAAGCACATGATCAGCGTCCTACGCGGTTGGAGACCTTAAAGGGATTGATGACGATTCACTATGCGCTATCTCAACCAGAAGCATCGGAGGCGTATCGTGTAAAAATTGAGCAGCAACTCCGGAATCGATAGTTGTTCGAAAAAAGCTGGTGTTCAGGCGTTAAATTGCCCACATGATTCGCAAGGGAGTACCAAAAACGTTCCAATGGGGTATTGGGTGGCGCATATCCATGGGCTTCGGAATCTTTGGGTTGGCGGTTGGCGCCCTGTTTTTACTTACCCGGAGTACCTTGGGAGAAAGCCAGCGGCTCAGTCAACACATTGAAGGAGTGCTAACTCCCAGTATTCAGGGTTTGGAAGAGTTGGATCGATCAATCGGAGAATCGCGTATTCTGATTCGGCATTGGCTTTCGGTCCAATCTGGACCTCGTGATCCGGAAAAGCAGGACCTGGCGAAACTTATGGAAACGGAGATCCCCGAACAGATTCAAGGGATGCGTCCTTTGGTTACGAAATGGAACGATCTCGCATTGCAGCAGCAATTTGACTCGTTGTCCACTGAAATTGAACATTTGTTTCTGGTCTACCATGAGGTGATGCGTCTTTTGCCCACTTTTCAGTCCTACGACGACCCCATCGCGATGATGGATGCCGAATACCATGCCTTGGACGGATCGAGCATCCCCCTCTTCACAGGGTCGATTCGCAACAGAATGGACCGCATGTCTAAGGCGCAGACTGACGCCCTGTCGGCTTCCACAACGCAAATGGATGCGTTGAGCGATCAATTAAAATGGTATGCAGGAAATGTAGCCTTGGGCATATTGGTCCTTGGATTTGCAATCGCTTGGGGGGTGACGCGCTCGATCGTAAAGCCCGTGCTCGAATTGAAGCGAGCGTTGCTGTATTTGGGGCGAGGGGCTCCATTGGACCAAGCCATCGAAGCTACTGCCGATGAAATTGGCGAAATGGCCGTGGCCGTGAATCGATTGGCGGACGGGATTAACCGAACCAGGGAGTTTAGCCTGCAAGTGGGACGAGGTGAATTCGAGGCTGACTATGATCCGCTGAGCGAGGATGATGCCTTGGGCCATGCCATTCTCAAGATGCGGGATGACCTCGCAAACAATGAACGTGAATTGGAAGAGAAGGTCCGCATGAGAACCGCTGAAGTGCAAGAGCAAAAGGCCAAAGTGGAGTCGCTTTACGGTGACTTGAAGGACAGCATTAATTATGCAGAGCGCATCCAACAAGCCATCCTTCCATCGGCGACTGACCGAGCAAAAGTGTTTGATGAATCCGCGGTCTTTTACCAACCCAGAGATGGGGTGTCAGGTGATTTTTATTTCTTTCATTCAGTTGGAAGGATTCGGATGTTTTCGGCAATCGATTGCACGGGGCATGGCGTTCCAGGGGCCTTCATGAGTTTGATTGGGCACCATGCATTGGAACGAATCACCAAGGTTTACACTCAGCCCGATCGCGTTCTCGAGCAATTGAATCGTGCAGCGTGCGATTTGCTGCGACCACAAGGATTTAAGTCAGAGCAAAACGACGAGACCGCAGTCAACGACGGGATGGATTTGGCCATGGTGAGCATCGATATGGAGCGGATGGAAATGGAATACAGTGGAGCGAACTGCCCGTTGTACCTCGTCCGCAAGGGGATGCTGCAAGAATTGAAACCTGACAAAATGGCGATTGCGTCCTTTGAACCCGGGACGCGTCAATTCCAGATGCACACCCTTCCCTTGATTGCTGGCGATGTCATCTATGTGGCGACAGATGGCTTTGCAGATCAATTCGGAGGACCAAAAGGAAAGAAATTTATGCGGAAGCGATTCCGGGAATTACTGGTTCACCTCTCTACCTTGGCGATGCCTGAAATGGAGCGAGCCTTATCGGACGCTTTTCTGGATTGGAAGGGCGATGAGGACCAAGTTGACGATGTGCTCGTCGTTGCGGTAAGGGTGTGACAGCTTGCTTCGTTGATCGAGCAAGAGTTAGTGCGTGAAGACCGATCCTCGAACAACGCGGGTCTCAATCGGATTGATGATGAGTACGGGGATTTGCGCCTCGTTGGTGATGATTTGTTGCTCGTAGCTCTGTCCCAAGATGCCCATGAGGCTCTTTTCATGGAGGTTCATGATGCTGATCAAATCCGATTCGATGGCCGCAGCGAACCGAACGACGTCTTTGACGAATGCACTCGAGCTGTGCTCGGAAATTTTGACGGTGTAATCGATGCCACGTTCAGAGAAGTATTCTTTCGCGAACTCAATGTTTCGGATCAACTGGTTCTTGAGAAATTCGTCTTTTTCAGCAGGGCTGATGATGTGGACCCGTCCCTTGAAGTATTTTGCCATTTCAGCAACGGTGGACAGCTTTTGCTTCGTGTCCTGGTGCAAATCCAAGGGCACGACAATGTCATCGTATCCAGACGGTTTAATGCCTCGCTCTTGGGTGATGATAAAAGGAGTTGAGCAATTCGTTACAATGCGCAACGCGCGCCCTCCAGTCAAAAATTGCATGCCCCGGATTCCGTGCGTACCCATGATGACCAAATTGGCGTCTTGCTCGACTGCAACATCATCGATGTCTTCAAAAATCGACCCAATGCGAACCGCTGTTCTCACTTGATGAGGATATTCTTCGGCTGCTTTGTTCTGCCACGCTTCCATGCGCAGACGCGCATCGGTCATCTCTTTTTTTGAATTGATGATGTGCAAAAGCAATATTTCGCTGGAAAAAGCCTTGCCTACGGTGATGGCGTGTTCAAAAGCGATGTCACTCACAGGAGTGAAATCCATGGGAACTAAGATGCGATGTTGCGACATAATGGTGTTAATCAATTTCTTGTCAAAGGTAACTCTTTACCGATGATTCGAACGAAATTCGTGCCATGCTTGCCCGCTTTTGGAAGGAGCGCCTGAACGGCGCATTGAGAGATTTGAAGGGATCTGAACGGGCCTTGCTCGGTTGGGCTGTATTGACTGGTTTTGCTGCGGGATTAATGGCTGTTTTGCTCAAGCGAGTGGTCGGCGGATTGCACCAGGGAATGTCGGGCTTGGCAGATTGGCTGTCCTGGTCGTGGTGGCTGGCCATTGGACCTATTCTGGGGCTGCTCGCAACGCATTGGGTGGTAAAAAATTGGTTGGGAGGTGATCATCCGGGTCCGGGTGTGCCGAGCATTTTGCAGGCGCTGTCGCAACGACATGGAAGGATCAAGCGCACTTGGATGTTTGCGCCATTGATTACGAGTTCACTTTCAGTGGGGCTGGGTGGATCGGGGGGATTAGAGGGGCCTTCGTTGCAATCTGCCGCTGCGGTTGGGTCGGAGATTGGTCGGCAAACCAAGCGCACGTTCAATCGGCGCATGTTGCTCATCGGTTGTGCGGCTTCGGCTTCGCTTGCGGCCTTGTTCAAGGCGCCGGTGGCGGCGATTATTTTTGCGGTAGAGGTTATTATGCTCGACCTCACTGCGTCGAGTCTTGTTCCGCTGCTTCTCGCTTCTTTGACGTCCCTGATTACCGCGACCGTTTTAATGGGAGATGAAAACATCTTAAATACGCCTGTATTGAATTCATTTCGCATGGCGAATCTGCCATTGTACATGCTTTTGGGTGTGGTTTGTGGCGTGGGTTCGGTGCTCTTTTCTAAGCTCTACTTGGGTGCAAGTCATGCCATTGCTTGGCTGCCTTCGAGGCGGCTACGCATTTGGATTGGCGGCATTTTGATAGGTCTCGCTTTGTTGTTGTTCCCATCACTTTACGGAGAGGGATATGAGGTGGTCAATGCTTTGTTTGGGGGCCACGCGAAGATTTTGGCGTCCGATATGACCATGCGCAACATGGATCCTGAAGGTTGGGTGCTCATTGCATTTCTGATGCTTGCTTGGGTCCTCAAGCCCATCGTAACCGGCGTGACGCTCGGGGCAGGTGGGGTCGCGGGGGTCTTTGCGCCAGCCATCTTTTGCGGCGCTCTGCTAGGCTACCAATTTGCCTTGGTTGCCGGTTGGATTGGACCGACTTGGAGCTTACCAATAGGCAATGCGGTACTTGCGGGATTGGCAGGGTTGTTGGCCGGGGTGCTGCACGCCCCGCTGACGGCGATTTTGCTCGCAGCCGAGGTGAGCGGAGGCTATGCCCTTTTCGTTCCCGTTATGCTGACAGCCGGCATCAGTTTTCAACTGTCGAAATGGTGGATGCGGCACAGCGTGTACACCCGAGAATTGGCCGAGCGCGGTGAATTACTCACCCACGATAAAGACCAATCGGTGTTGACCTTAATGCGGCTGCAAGACCAAATAGAATCCGACTACGAAATTCTCAATCCCCATTGGACCTTAGGACAATTGATTCCTATCATCGAGCGCAGTTCGCGCAATTTATTTCCTGTTTTGGACCGTCACCGAAATTTGCTGGGCGTGGTCGATTTGCAGGATGTTCGGGAGGTGATGTTCGATACGGAGGTTTACGACTCCATTAAAGTGCACGACTTGATGGTTCTGCCTTTGGCCACCATTCAGTCCGAGGCAAAAATGGATGATGTGATGAAGGCATTTGAGAGGACAGAGGCATCATTCCTGCCTGTCCTGGAGGGGAATAGCTATTGCGGTTTTGTCTCCCAGACGAGGCTCTTTGATACCTATCGTTCTTGGTTGAAAGATGCGAGCATTCGCTAATTTCTGTCGAGCGTTAATTGCCGTTTAGAAAATCGAAAACGACCTCAAAAAACTCATCGGGGTGGCTCGCATGCAACCAATGGCCCGCCTCGGGAATTTCATGGGTTTCCAATTGCAGACAGCGTTCATCAAAGAATTGAAGGTCTGCAGCGCCCACATAGTCGGACTGTCCGCCGTAGATGAGGAGCGTAGGCAAGGTATTCGTATTCAATTCGACGCTCCCCACAACAGAATCAAGTGACGCAGCTAACACAGGAAGGTTCGGTCGCCACGTAAATCCACCGGATTTTTCGCGGCGCAGATTCTTCATAAGAAACGCGACCATTCCTGGATCTTGAAGCTGAGACATGATATGCGATTCCACTTCTCCGCGAGACTGGGCTTGGGCGATAGGAGCTGTGAGTAGCGCATCAAAGATGGGCGTGTGATGCGGGGTATAAGCACGTGCTGCCATGTCCGCGATGACCAAGCGATCGATTTGCTCAGGATGTTCATGCGCAAACTGCAAGGCTGTTTTTCCGCCCATGCTGTGCCCTAAAATAGATGCCGTTTGCAGGTTTTCCGTGTCCATGTAGGCGCGTAAATCGGAAGCCATATCATCATATTGATGCGATGCGTACTGGGGGCTTCGGCCGTGATTGCGCTGGTCTAGCACATGCACGGAGTGGGTTTCAGCAAATCGTTTGCCCAAGGATTGCCAATTGTCCGAAGTCCCCAACAAACCGTGCAAAATAATCAACGGCGGAGCGGTCTCATCGCCAAGTTTGCGCGCAAAAAGCGACAGGTGACCGGAGTGTTCACTCATCGATCGGCGGGTTTCAAACAATCCAAATACGTTCGCACCGTCCTTTCCAATCCATTGTACAACGCATCTGAAATCAAGGCGTGGCCAATGCTAACTTCCGACAAGTAAGGCACGTTCAGGGCAAAGTGGGTCAGGTTTTGCGCATCCAAATCATGCCCGGCATTCACCTTGATGCCGCATCCGTGTGCAAAGGCTGCTGCCCGTGCAAATGGGATGACCGCATCAGGGTTTCCTTCGGCGTAGCCTTGTGCATAAGGTTCTGTGTATAACTCGATTCGGTCAGTTCCAACATCGGCTGCGGCCTCGATTTCAGCGTGGTCAGTGGACGTAAACAGGCTAACACGCATCCCATTTTCTTTTAATCGACCAATGACCTCCTCCAGCATTGCACGCTGCTTGCGCACGGCCCACCCTTGATTTGAAGTCAGCACGTTAGGACCGTCCGGAACGAGCGTCACCTGTTCGGGTTTGACCTCACAGACCAGGGCTAAAAAGTCCTCTGAGGGGTAGCCTTCGATGTTGAATTCCGTGGTCACCACGGGCTTTAATCCCCGAACATCAGCGTAGGTGATGTGCCGCTCATCGGGCCTTGGGTGCACTGTAATTCCCTGAGCACCAAACATTTGAATACGCTGAGCTGCTGCAATGACATCCGGGGTATTACCGCCTCGGGCATTGCGCAATGTGGCAATTTTATTGACGTTGACGCTGAGTCGAGTCATCCTTACCTTTCGATTCCAACACCTCCGGTACATTCCATCGGTGGATAGATGCAAAATTACACCATGTATGCACAGCGCATAATGAATTCAGATGTTCCGTTCATTCGGCCGGATGATTCCGCCGGAAAGGTGCTTAGCCTGATGGACGAATACAAGGTCCGGCACCTCCCGTTGGTCAATGGAGAAGACTTTAGAGGGTTAGTCTACGAGGAAGACTTGATGGAGGTGGACGAGCAAACGCCCATGGCTACCCTCGATGCTCGCCAAGTGGCTACAGCACCCAATTGTCATCTGTATGATTTGGTGGCTCAATGGGTTGCCGCTGAGGTGGATGTATTGCCTGTTGTGGATGAAGGAAACTACTTGGGGTGCATCGATGCTTCTTCCATTTTGCGGTTCCTGGCTCAGGAAACCCACTGGGCCGCAAAAGGTGCCGTTTTGGTACTTGAAATACCCGAACGAGATTTGTCGATTTCTGAAATCGCTCGTTTGGTGGAAGGCGCAGACACCAAAGTGGTTGCCTGCACAACAGCCCATGCGCCAGACTCGAGCAATGTGGAGGTTACCCTCAAGGTTCAGACGGAGGAAGTAGAACCGGTCATTGCAACGTTTCAGCGGTTTGGTTACACGATTCAATCCTTCTTGCATGCGCCCAAACTGGAGGAAGAAATGCGCGAGCGCTACGATGCGTTTATGCGATATTTAAAACAATGAGTGCCATGAAAATTGCCATTCACGGAAAGACGTTTAAGCCGGAGTTTGATGATGCGATCAAGCACATACTTGCTCGAATTAAGGAGTTGGATCCAGCCCCAATTGTGGAATCAAATTTTAAACGCATTCTGGATGATCGGATGGGACGGGCCAAAGATTGGCCTTCGTTTGAGACTCCTGATGATTTGGAAGGATATGATTTGCTCGTCGCAATTGGTGGAGACGGGACGGTGCTCGAAGCGGCCATTTGGGTCCGCGACAGGGAAATCCCTGTTTTGGGAGTGAACACAGGACGGTTGGGATTTTTGTCCAATGTTGGGATCGAGGAAATTGATTTGGCGTTGGATGCGGTGACCGCGGGAAAGGTCTGGTTTGAGCAGCGTCTGATGTTGCAGGTGGAAGTAGACGGAATGGAACTGGGGGATTTCCCGTTTGCCTTGAACGAAGTGGCGATTATGAAGCGGGATACGTCGAGCATGGTGACCGTTGAGGTGCTAAGAGACGATGTGTTTGTCAATAATTATTGGGCAGATGGATTGATTGTGTCCACCCCAACGGGATCCACTGCTTATTCCCTGAGTGCAGGAGGACCGCTTGTTATGCCGGGTTCAGAGGTGTTGTGCATCAATCCTGTGGCCCCGCATAACCTCAATAACCGACCGCTGGTGATTCCTGCAGATGGGGAGTTACAATTGGTGGCAGATGGAAGGGAAAATCAGTTTTTGCTGAGCTTGGACTCGAGGATGTTCATCCTCGACGGGGGACGAAAAGTAAAAGTGACGACCGCTCCATTTCGCTTGTTTTTGATGAACTTAGAGCATCAAGAGTTTTTTGGTACTGTTCGGGCCAAAATGCACTGGGGGATGGATCCACGCGACCGCTGATCATTCGTTGAAAAACTGTTGCGTTTATTGGGGGTTTTTTTGATTTCGTTCGGACAATTCCGCTTAATTTCGTGCGTTATTGATAGGTCCGTCTAATTGATTGGAACGCCTTGCATTGGAGATCACCCCATATTCGTTTGCTCATAGCTGTCATTTCCATGATCTGCCTGAGCTGTCCTGACCTTTGGGCTCAGCGAAATTTTGATCAATCCAAAGAAATCGGACTTGCGATTGGCACAGGCTACTACATGGGCGATATCAACCCTGGAACCCATTTGGCAGGACGGCTTTCTGCGGGCTACGGCGGGTATTATCGGCATAATTTCTCTTCCCGACTTTCACTCCGAGTGAATTATTTCAAAGGACGCGTGGAGGCATGGGATGAGGACAGTCGGGACCCTTGGCAAATCAACCGCAACCTTCATTTTCGCAATGACATCAGTGAACTGAGTGCATTGATAGAAATCAACTACCTCGATCATCAAGTTGGAAACTTGGGCGATAAGCTCACTGCGTTTTTGTTCACAGGGCTTGGAGTGTACAACCACATGCCTGAGGCACAACTAGAGGGGCAATGGACGCCGCTGCAGCCTCTCGGGACAGAAGGACAAGGAACCACTTGGGCCGAAGCGAGGGGTCTGGATGCTTACGGGACTTCCGGGATTTCAATGCCCATCGGGTTTGGTTTCAAGTCCAATTTGGGTCCGTTCACTACGTTTTGTTTCGATTGGGGTGTGCGCAAGACGTGGACGGATTACCTCGATGACGTCAGCGGGGTGTACGCGGACCGCGCTGTATTGATGCAGGAACGGGGCGAGGTGACCGTGCTGATGGCGGACCGATCTTCCGAGCCTGAAGGCGGTGTCTTGAACCAAGCGGGCATGCAAAGAGGAGACCCCTCACGCTCTGATGTATTTGGATTTATTTCGGCATCGCTCAGTTTTCGAATCAGTAAAAGACCAACGACCTGTTGGTCCGAAATATGATGGGGAGCATCGCAGATCATCAGGAGAGGTGTGAGGCCTGGGGGCTGGATTCGGAGAGAATCCCCCAACACGTGGCCATCATCATGGACGGCAACGGGCGTTGGGCGAAGGAACGGGGGGAGTCGAGGGTGTTCGGTCATGTGAATGGCATCGATTCTGTGCGCTCGTCCGTAGAGGCCGCGCTGGAATTGGGGATTAAACACCTTACGTTGTATGCGTTCAGTACCGAAAATTGGAACCGTCCGAAGGAAGAAGTCAATGCCTTGATGGACTTACTCGTTGAGACATTGGTCAAAGAGGTCAGTGAATTGGCGGATAAGGGGGTCAAATTGAGAACGATAGGGCACACAGCAGCTCTGCCGGATTCTTGTCAAGTTCAGTTGCAAAAAGCCGCTGAGCGCACATCGCACCAGGACCAACTTGAACTGATTCTGGCGCTGAGCTACAGCTCGAGATGGGAGATGGTGGAGGCCGTTAAGTCCATGATGAATAGTGGGGTTAAGGCCCATGAAGTTACCGCAGACTTAATTTCAGAACACCTCACCACCCAAGGGGTCCCCGATCCGGAACTCATGATCCGCACCAGTGGCGAACACCGCATTTCCAATTTTTTGCTGTGGCAAATGGCTTACACGGAGTTTCATTTTTCTCCGGTGCTATGGCCTGACTTTGGAAAAGAAGAATTCATTGGAGCAATTCGAGACTATCAGAACCGAGAACGGAGATTTGGGGGGCTATTGGATACCAATCACAATGTTGAAACAAAATGAGAAAGGCTGAGCGAATGGGGAGGAAGGGTTGCCGAAGAGGGTGGTCTTTGGCCATGCTATTGGCATGCGCAACGGTTGCTTTTGCACAGGGGCCTCCGGCTCCAGATTTCGATAAAAAGTACACCCTCGCAGGGCTCTCTGTAGTGGGTGCAGATTACACGGATGTCCAAGCGGTCAAGCTTTTTAGTGCGCTTCAGATTGGACAGGAATTGACTATTCCAGGGGAGGAAATTACCCGGGCTATCCGCAATCTCTGGGCTCAAAATTTATTTGAGGATATCAGCATTGATTTGGCCGAAGTTCGAGACAGTCAGGTTTATCTGGTCATTCAATTGGATGAATTGCCGCGACTGACTCGGTACACCTTCGAAGGGGTTGGACGATCTGAACAAGAGACGCTCAAGGGGAAAATTGATTTGCTCACGGGACGTGTAGTCAATGAAAACGTCATGGTCACCGCCCGTAAACGGTTGAGAGAATACTACCACGATAAAGGTTACTGGGATGCCGATATTTCCATCGTTCAGTCCGTGGATACGGCCTTCGAGAATGGGGCGAAGATTAACATCAGCATCGACAAAGGAGCTAAGATTAAAGTGGGAGAGGTCGTAGTCGAAGGAACGGCTCAACTGGAGGAGCAAAAAGTCCTGCGTGCTATGAAAGATTTGAAGGAGAAACGGTGGTACCGAATCCTTAAGTCGAGCAAGTTTGTGGAGGCGAACGTCGAACAAGCACGCAGTGAGATTTTAGCGCTCTACAACAAAGAAGGCTACCGCAATGCGCGCATTTTGGGAGACTCGATTTACCGGTTGCCGCAGGGGTTGGTCGGTGTAAAGTTTGATATCAGTGAAGGAAATCAATTTCATTTTGGTGAAATCACTTTCACGGGGAATTCGAAATATCGGAGCACTCAACTGGACTCCATCTTGGGCATCCAAAGTGGAGAGATTTACAATTTGGAACGATTGGAAACAAGGGTCTATATGGATCCCAAAGGAATGGATTTGAGTTCCTTGTACCAAGACGACGGTTACCTTACGTTCCAGGCGGTCCCGATCGAAATGCGGATTGAGAGCGACACGATCGATATCGAAATTCGCATGATGGAGGGCAAGCAGTTCAGGGTTGGGAAAATCTTGGTGCAGGGGAATACAAAAACCAATGATCATGTCATCTACCGCGAGATTCGAACCCGCCCTGGTGATCTTTTTAGCCGGACGGACATTATTCGTACCCAGCGCGAATTGGCTCAATTAAACTATTTCAATCAAGAGGCCTTTGGGATCAATCCCATTCAACATCCAGAAGACGGCACAGTCGACATTGAGTATACTGTGGAAGAGAAGCCTTCGGACCAAATTGAGTTGTCCGGTGGTTGGGGCGGTGGTCGTGTGGTGGGAACATTGGGAGTGAGTTTCACAAACTTCAGCGCCAAGAACATGTTCAAAAAAGGCGCTTGGAAACCCATCCCAACAGGAGATGGGCAGCGATTGTCTCTTCGTGCACAGTCCAATGGGCTGTTTTTTCAGAGCTACAATTTGAGTTTTATGGAGCCTTGGTTGGGAGGCCAAAAACCAAATGCGCTGAGCTTTTCTGCCTGGCGCTCTATTCAATCCAACGGTCAGCCAAAGCGCATCGAGGGGGAGGTAAACGAGTCACGGCAATCTCTTCAAATCACAGGTGTTCAGGTCGGCTTTGGTCAACGATGGAACAAGCCGGATGATTGGTTTACGATGAACTTGGCCTTGAGCTATCAGCATTTCAATTTGAATAATTATGGAGTGTTCTTTAGCTTTTCGAATGGGGTAGCCAATAACATCGCCGCCAACTTTACCCTTTCACGAAATTCCGTTTCAGACCCGATTTACCCTGTCTGGGGATCGAATATTTCGATGTCCGTTAAGGCGACGCCTCCCTACAGCAAGTTTCGTCCGGAGGATACGGACTATGCCAACATGACGGATCAGGAGAGATTCCGATGGGTGGAGTACCACAAATGGAAAGTGAAGGCTGAATGGTACACTCCGTTGACGCAATCTGCGGGGGAGAATCCGAGGACTTTGGTACTCAAGACGCATGCAGGTGTTGGATTAATTGGTCAATACAATCGGTCCGTGGGGCTTTCACCTTTTGAGCGTTTTTACCTCGGGGGTGTCTTTCTGAGCGGTTTTGTATTGGATGGTCGAGAAATCATCAACCTTCGCGGCTTTGATGACCTGTCTTTGACCATGCCCAACCAAAATACGGGAGCACCGGTGATCGCGAAGTACGGAGCTGAATTGCGCTACCCGCTGTCCACCAACCCGAGCGCAACAATCTTTATGCTTGGCTTTTTGGACGCGGGCAAGACATGGTCAGATGCACGACAGTTCAATCCCTTCGAGGTTTATCGCTCGGCAGGTGTTGGGATGCGTATCTTCCTGCCCATGTTTGGTTTATTGGGGCTGGATTATGGATGGCGATTGGACGACATTCCGATGCAACCCAATATGTCTCGAGGTCAATTCCACTTCAGTATTGGTATGAATACAGGTGATTTGTAAAATGAAAATTGAAATGAAAAAGATTGGTTTTATTCTCATCTGTGCGATGACAACATCAAGCATTTGGAATGTCATGGTAGCCCAAAAATTTGCGTACATCGATACGGATTATGTGCTGTTACACCTGCCAGAATACTCGGAGGCCCAAGGGGAATTGAATCAAATGGCGGTCGATTGGCAAGTGGAGATTGAAATGAAGTTGGACGCTGTAGAGCGATTAGAATTGGCTTATCGTGCTGAACGTGTGCTGCTAACAGCTGAGATGCGGTCGAAGCGTGAAGAAGAAATATCGACGAAGCGCTTGGAAGCCAGAGAGCTGCAAAAGGAGAAGTTTGGCGTAGAGGGCGAATTGTTTGAAAAGCGCCAAGAGCTTATTCAGCCAATCCAAGATATGGTCTTTGAAGAGCTCAAGGACATCGCGAGCGGAAGCGCCTACATGGTCATCTTCGATAAAAGCAATCAAAGCAATATGCTGTATACCAACCCTAAATATGACATTTCAGACCGCCTCATCAAGGCACTGGGGTTTGTTCCGGGTGAAACGATAGAATCGGATGGCAATGACGGTGAGGAGAGCAAGTCGATCCAAGACCGGGCAAAGGATGCAATCAATAAGGGCAAGGATTCAGCGACAGACCGAATCCAAGGCGCAGCAGCGGGAGTTCGAGGTGGAGGAAATACCGTGAACAGCCGCAGCAAGGATTGAAAAGAATCCACTAATTTTACCAACACAGATTACAATTAAGATCAAATTCATGAAGCAGTTTTCATTGGTTATTGCATTGATGGTGTCTTTCTCGATTACGGGCTTTGCCCAGAAGTTTGGCCATCTGAATACGCAGGAGGTCTTACTGAATATGCCAGAGCGGACCCAGGCCCAGTCGACGATTGAAGCTCGGGCGGGAGAGTACGAGTCAGAATTGACGCGCATGCAGCAGGACTTTCAAACCAAGTTAGCGGAATACCAAAGTAAGGGCAGCACTTGGCCGGCAGCGATTTTACAGCAGAAAGAGCGAGAGCTTCAAGCGTTAGATCAAGGGATGCAAGAATTCGGGACAACTGTCCAAAATGAATTGGCACAACTCGAGCAAGAATTGTTGATGCCCATGGTTGAGCGTGTCCAAGAGGCGATTGATGCTGTCGGTGCCGAAAATGGGTTCACCTATATTTTCGACACCAGCTCTGGTGCGACCGTTTATACGGGTGGGGAGAATGTGGTGGACATGGTGCGCGCCAAATTGGGCATGTAAGAAGCGGTCTACCGGAGATGAAACCCATAGGGATATTCGACTCCGGAATTGGAGGTTTGACGGTGGCGAGAGCCGTTTCTGAGGCCATCCCCGGCCATCCCATTGTCTATTTTGGTGATACGGCGCACCTCCCTTACGGGGAAAAAAGTGCAACACTAATCCAGCGTTATTCAGTGCGCATTGCGCGGGAGTTATTGGATTTAGGTTGTGGCTCTCTTGTGGTGGCATGCAATAGCGCTTCGTCCAATGCACTAGATGCGATACGGTCCGCAGCGGGCCCTGGGATTCCAGTAATCGATGTTGTAACGCCCGCGGTCAATTGGGTGCAATCGAAGTACGAACGGGGTGCGATTGGCGTCATTGGCACTCGAGCGACCATTGCATCAGGTTGGTATCAGCAGTTACTTCATGAGGCAGGGTTTACGGCTCAAGCGAAGGCAACTCCTTTGCTGGCCTCGGCCATTGAAGAAGGCTTCCAACACGGTCGGGTTTCCTCTGCGCTCATTGAGGCTTACCTCGGTGAAGGAGCGTTCGACTCCGTCCAAGCCATCATTCTGGGTTGCACACATTATCCTCTGATCGCTGATCAAATTTCAGCTCAACTGCCATCGCATGTTGAGTTGATAGACAGTGCAAATGTTGTAGCCCAGGCTTTGCGATCAGCTATTCAGGAGCAGTTGGTCGATGGAGCGGAAATACCATCGTCAACTTCTCAGCGATTCCTTGTTTCTGATTTGACCGATTCATTTGCCCGCGGTGCTCAGCGGTTCTATGCATCACCAATCACCTTGCAGGAGCGGAAACTCAGCTCTCTTCTGGATTGAACCACTCAGCGTATTCTACGTACCGGGCTGAAGTCGCGGCCAAGTGTCGCTGCAATTCGGGCTTGACATCGCCACGCTGTTTGGCGGGAACGCCTGCCCACAATGTTTGGTCTGGAATCACAGTTTGAGCCAGCACCACAGCTCCAGCAGCAACGACCGCGTGCGCTCCCACAACAGCTCCATCCATGACAATAGCTCCCATGCCAATCAAGGCTCCGCATTTGATGTGCGCGCCATGAACGACAGCTTGATGGCCAATGCTAACATCGTCTTCGATGACGGTTTCACTTTGCTCAAATGTTCCATGGATGATTGCCCCGTCTTGAATATTGACTCGGTGCCCAATCTTGATGGGAGCAACATCCCCCCGGATGACGGATTGAAACCAGCAGGATGAATTCGGGCCGAGTGAAACTTGGCCAACGACGGTTGCATTGGGTGCAAGCCAGCACGTTTCATCGATTTGAGGTGCATGACCTCTGCAGGACAGAATAAGAGGTTTCGGTTGTGACATGTCAGGCATTGTTCAGTTCGATAGAAGACCGGGATTGGTCAAAACTCCACCAGTTCGGTCGATCAAAGATGCGCATTTGCCCAGCAAAGCGGACATCCGACGGGGAGATTTTTATGGCGGCATCTCCCTTGCTCTCCGCACGTTTTGCAAAGAAATGTTCTACCAATGCATGGACGGTGGCGATGGTTTCGATTTTTTGCCGACCTCGCGGTGATACGCGATGAAGTCGAACATGCCGTTGCAAAGTGTCAATGGCTTCGGCAGACCAAGACCAGGATGATTTACTTTGAAGCGCTAACCTGCATCGTTTCGTGCACTCGCGAGCAGTGGACAATGAAATTTCAGAGAGTGGGCCAATGAGAGACTGATTTTGCGTTTCCAGGTGCAATGTGAATCTCTCCATCACAGGGCCAGAGATTCGCTTGAGGTAGTTTTGCACACGACCTGAAGTGCACGAACATCGATTTCCACCTTCATGAAAATGACCGCATGGGCACGGGTTGGAGGTAGCAATGATCAGTGCGCTGACACCGACGGTTTGTCCACCGTGGGCACGTGATATACTCAAGGTTCCAAATTCCATAGGCCCGCGCAGAGACTCAATGCAGTCGCGTGAAAATTCGGTGAACTCGTCGAGGCACAGCACCCCGCCTTCGGCGAGGCTCAGTTCGCCGGGCATCCATGCCTTGTCTCGGCGCCAACTTCCGACAAGACCATTGGAACTTGAACGGTGATGTGGAGAGCGGAAGGGCGGCACTTCTTGCAAGGCATACGGCTCTCCTCGCATACGATGGAAGGACTGTAATTGGGCCGATGCGGACTCATCAAGGATGGGGAGCAATTCATGAACAGCCCGTGCCATTTGAGATTTGCCTGTTCCTGGAGAGCCAATCATCATCAGCGACAGGTTTCCTGCAGCGGCTACCAAGAGCGTTTTACGTTGGATCTCGTTGAGCTCTAACGATTCAAAAATGGACGGGGCTTGAGGTTCCCACTTCAGGCGACATCGCCAGGGCTTCTTGGTTCGAATCATCGGAAGCGGAGCTCCTTGCTGAAAATGACGTGCGATGCTCGTCAGGTGTGCCGCCAGATGAATGGAGCGCGGGTGCAGATCTGCGTAGCAACTGGAGCCGGGGCCAGCAGGCAAAAGGCACATACGGTTAACCGATGGCATTTGATGGGGTTCGGGATTCAGAAGCGCCCAAGGTGACTCAAATGGCCGAATGGAACCGTCCAATTCCATTTCACCCATGGAAATTACCTCTCGAATGGCTTCGGCAGGAATTTCGCCCATGGCGGCTAGGAAAGTCAATGCAATGGGAACATCAAGCGTTGCCATGCGCTCTAATTTATCCGTTGGGCTTACGAGCAAGGTGAAGGCACCTGTTGGCCGAGCATATCCCGTGTGTTCAAACGCGGCGAAGATGCGTGAAAGAATTTTGCGAGCCTCCGACCAAGGAATGCCTGAAACATGAAATCTAGCGCCCCTTGATTTGTGCAATTGAACGGACACAACTTGCCCGTTGTGATTGGCAAAGCCAATCCCATACGTAGTAACCAGCATGGCAGTTAGGACGAGTGAGCGCGCTCGATGAGGTCAATCCAAGAATGAATGACCTTGATGTGAACCTCTTGCACCCGGTCCGCAAAGCCTTCCCAGGGCACATCGACTACTATATCACACAAGGGCTTTAAAGCTCCTCCACCGCGCCCTGTCAGACCAATCACTTTCATGCCTTGTGCCCGCGCACGTTTGGCGGCTTCAATTACGTTGGCGCTGTTTCCGCTTGTGGAGATACCGACCAAGCAATCGCCCGGGCGGCCAATGGCCTCAACATACCGCGCAAAGATCTGGTCAAATCCATAATCGTTGCCGACACATGTAATGTGACTGGGATCGCTGCAAGCGATGGCGGGAAGACCCGGCCTATCATCGCGGTATCGGCCGCTCAATTCTTCAGCAAAATGCATGGCATCACTCATGGATCCTCCGTTCCCGCATGAGATGATTTTCCCTCCCGAACGAATGACCGTGCTCATGCAAATTCCGGCAGCCTCCACCGCATCCATGAAGTCCGGTTGCTTGCGGATGGACTCCAACAATTGCGCAGCTTCGTCAAAATGGGCGTTTAGTCGATTCCTTTGATTCATGCGAGCAAGTTGGTCAAATATCCCGAAAGTGGCTTTGGTGTTTTGTAACTGAGGGTGAGCAATTGACTGCAGTTAGCGATAGAATGCGGCCAGCCCTGTCTCCAGGAATTCGACAAATTTCTCTGCATCAGGGTCATATCCTATGCCCCCGCCCAATGCGTTTCCTTCGTGATCCAGCAGGACGTAAAAGGGCTGGGAATTGGTGTTGAATTCAGATGCTTGGAAGTAGGACCATTTGTTGCCGACGGTTTTGATTTTGAACGTTTTCCCTCCGTAGCTCTCCTCGCGTTGTTCTGCTTCGGGAAGGTCACGTCGTTCATCAACGTAAAGGGAAACCAATACCACGTCATTTCGCAGCATGTCGGCCACTTCTGGCTTGGACCAAACTTGCTCCTCCATTTTTCGACAGTTAACACACGCCCAGCCTGTGAAGTCAAGGAGAACGGGTTTTCCTTCCGCTTTTGCTGCTTTCATGCCCGATTCTAAATCGGTAAACTGTGCTTCGACGTGACCACCACTTTCTGATTCGCCCTGTCCACCACCACTCCACTCGCTATAAAACAGGGGAGGCGGGAACCCGCTGATAAGTTTCACCGGGGCACCCCACATACCGGGCAAGAGGTAGATGCCCAAGGTGAAAAACAGCATCCCCATCGAAAATCGGAATACGCCGATTCGTTCCGTTTTGGAATCATGCGGGAACAAAATCCATCCGAATAAGTAAAACGCGATGCACATCGCAATCACGATCCAAATGGCTATAAACAGCTCTCTTTCTATTAATCCGAGCTGAAGAACCAAGTCTGCGTTGGAGAGGAATTTGAAAGCAAAACCAATTTCGAGAAGGCCCAATACTACTTTGACGCTGTTCAGCCATCCGCCTGATTGTGGCAGCGAATTGAGCCAGCCTGGGAAGGCGGAGAAGAGCATGAATGGCAGTGCCAAAGCCAGTGAGAAACCGAACATCACCGCCGTGGGGGCGGCAAATGATCCCGTGGCCGCTCCAGCCAATGCACTGCCAACCAGTGGGCCAGTGCAAGAAAAAGAGACAATCGCGAGGGTTGCGGCCATAAAGAAGATGCCCAACAACCCACCTTTGTCGGCTGCTTGATCTGTTTTGTTGGCCCAGCTTGCAGGCAGTTGAATTTCAAAGGCCCCGAGGAAGCTCGCTCCAAAAATGATGAGCAGCAGGAACAGGAAGACGTTGAAGAAGGGGTCCGTGGAGATGACATTCAAGATGTCGACGCCAAAAACAGCCGTGAGAAGCAAGCCCAATCCAGTGTAGATTAGGATGATGAAGAGCCCGTAAATCAAGGCGTTTCGAATTCCTTCGCTGCGGTTTTTTGATTGCTTTGTGAAGAAGCTGACCGTCATGGGGATCATCGGGAAGACGCAGGGTGTCAGCAGTGCAGCAAAACCGAGCAGCATGCCCAGGAAGAAAACTCCTGCGAGTCCTTCTTCTTTATCACCGTCGCCCTCAGAGCCTTCTATCGTTCCTTCCTTCCCTTGGTCACAAAGATGTTGGGAGGCGGGGCATAGATCCGGTTGCGCTGAGGCCGGCTTTTTGTCACCCATGGCCACTGCAAACTCGAGATCGGGAGGGAAAGTACATTTCGCGTCGTCACAGGTCATATACGTGATTGCACCTGAAACTGTCTCCGTGCTTGGTGAAGTGGCCGCTTTGAAAGACTGAACAAAATAGACCTCCTCTTCAAACATTTGGATGTCCATGTTGAAGTTGGGGTCGAATTGGAGGATGGGCTCGCACTCCTCTACCTGTCCAATGGGCTCCAAGCCTGCTGGCCAGTCGATGTGAAATTCGGTGGGAATGGGCCCGTCGAGGCGCTCCAAAAATTGACTGTACAGGTGCCAACATGGATCCACCGAAGCATGAAAAATAAGATTAAAGGATTCTCCGCTGGGCGTGTCATATACAGCAATATCCCAGTGCACGGGATCCACCATTCCTTCGGGTTCAGCACCGTCAGATCCTTCAAATGGATCGTCTGAAACGTGCGCGTCATCCGCATCCCCGTGGCTGTTGCACAGATGCTGAGACGGAGGACAATACGTTTCCAGTGCAGGCTGCACGTCGCTTAAATCAATAGAGAAATCAATGTCCTCAGGTGGCAGGCAGCGCGAGGCATCACAAACCATGAAGCTCAAAAAACCGGAAACTTTACCGCCACCACTTTTACCGACGTTCACCCGCTGAACCCAATAGACTTCTTCCTCAAAGAACTTCAAATCCATCATGAAATTTGGGTCGTACTCTACGATCGGGTCACATTCGGTGACGGCTCCAATTTTCTCAATGCCTTCCGAGGTGTTGACTTCAAAATAAGTCGGTAAGGGGCCATTGGGATCATCGAGAAACTGGCTGTAGATGTGCCAACAGGGTTCTACGGAGGCATGGAATACCACGTCCACAGACCCTGATTCATCCGTTTCGTGCGCGGAGAACACCCAGTTGACAGGGTCTAATATTTGCGCTTGTAGCGAAGGAATACCGCCCAATGCGAGGAGCCAACTGAACAGAAACAGAATGGGGCGGATGCGTAGATTCGAACTTTTCATAGCACCGCGAATATAAAACGCAGAACGGCGGTTTCCGCTCGGACAATGGCCAATGACTGTTAGAGTTCAATTTCTTCTCCCAAAGCCAGCCCAAAAGGCCGCCGAATCAGCCAGCTACCCAAGTAGACCAATGGCGTATCGACGAGGGCCACAAGGACTTTGAAGAGAAAGCCGTTGAGCAAGAGTGTAGTAAAGAGCGCCCATTCAATTTGCTCCAACATGCACATTAAAAAAAGCACGGTAAACGTATCAATGAATTGAGACGGAATCGTGCTGAGGTTGTTTCTGAGCCAGAGTTTTTTGCCTTTGGTTTTTCGTTTCCAGAAATGAAACAACCGCACGTCGAGAAATTGAGCCAATAAATAGGCGGCCATGGAAGCACTGACCGCAACAATTGTAGAGCCAAAAACATGATCAAATTCTGCATCGCTCACAGGTGACCACGCTGCTGCCGGTACCGATTGACTCACACTCACGATGATCAAGGTGAAGGCGCTGGCAAACAATCCGCCAAGGACCACTTCATTGGCACGCCGCCGTCCAAAGCACTCCGAAATCAAGTCGGTGACCAGGAAGGTTATGGGATAAGGCAGAAGCCCGACGCTCTGTTCAAAGGTGAGCCCTTCAATCGGACTCCAATGAAAGAACTTTCGAAAAATCAGATTGCAAGCAACCAAGCTGGCCATAAAAAGTGCCGCGAGGATCAGGTAAATCCGCAGGGCGCGCTGACGGTGTGGTGAGGAGCCGATGCTGTCCATGGGCTTCAAGGTAAGACGGTCCAGTGCAACGTGCGTTTTTTGCGCACTATCCGGACGTGTGCGGTTTGGAATGCAGCTCCTGATTCGACGAGTCGTTCGGTTAGTGCAGAGACTTCGCGAACGGCGCGCGCCCCGATTTTATGGTCTTGAGCTAAGCCGAAGAGCACTTCCATATGCAGCGGTTCATCGACCCATGCATCGAGGTGCAGCACGCCTCTGTCTTCGAGGGATTCCCAACAACGGCTTCTCGCTTGTTCGATTTCACTTTGGAGGTAAGTAGCAATTGGCTGAAACCGCTCTGCCCAGCGAGCGAGGTGCTCATTGGTCCCTTCTCGCATCGACTCCATTTGGGGCAGGGCTTCATGGCGAATGCGGTTGCGCAAATAGTCGTGTTTGGCGTTCGACGAGTCTTCGCGAAAACTTACGTCCCAATCGCGGGCATACGCTGCCAATTGGGATTTGGTAATCGTTAAGAACGGACGCAACAAATGACGTTTTGCATCGTGCGGTCGCATGCCTGAAAGGGACAGAGGATTGGAAGAGCGCATTAACTGCAGCATCACGGTTTCGGCTTGATCGTTTGCGTGATGGGCCGTCACGACATAAGCATTCAATCCGGTCGTTTCTGCCAATTGAATGCGCAGGGATTCGAAAAATGCATAGCGGATCTTCCTCGCCTCTGCTTGAATGCCATCGGGGGCCTTTTCGATTTTAGCTTGATGCGCAAAAAAAGGAATACCCGCAGCCTCGCACCAGGACTTAACGGCGGTCGCATCGCCATCAGATTCTCCCCCCCGAAGGCCATAATTAATGTGTGCTACGTGCAGGTTAAACCCCGCACGCAAGCATGTTTCAGCCAGGACCATGGAGTCCAAACCACCGCTTACGCCCACCACCAGAATGGCATCGGCATCTACATGGTGAAGCTTCGCCCACGATTGGAGGTGTTGGACGAGCCCGTGGCGGTTATTTCGCATCGCCTTGCAAGGTTTGAAGCATGGCCTTGGCTTTCAGCAGGCACTCCTCGTATTCTTTTTCGGGATCGCTCAGAGCCGTGATGGCCCCTCCGACGTGCATCGAAATGCGCGGCATGGCCGCGTTGTACAAGATGCTTCGAATAACGACATTTAAATCAAAGTCCCCATTGGGACGGAAAAAGCCCACACTGCCTGAATACACTCCTCGGCGGCTACCCTCCAACTCGTCGATGATTTCCATGGCCCGAATTTTGGGGGCTCCGGTCATGGATCCCATGGGGAAAGTTGCTCTGAGAATATCCTCCACCGTGCACTCGGGCCGAATTTTGCATTGGACCGTGGATATCATTTGATGCACTGTGCGGAACCGATGGATGCCGAACAACTCAGGGACGTTCACAGAGCCGGGCTGGGCAACGCGACTAAAATCGTTTCGAACCAAATCGCAAATCATGACATTTTCACCTCGCTCTTTGGGGTCATTTTGCAATTGATGCGCCAATGCATCGTCCTCTTCTGGAGAGTCGCCGCGCCGAATGGTGCCCTTGATGGGTGAAGAAACAAGCACATCTCCTCGCCTCTTCAAAAACAATTCTGGCGAGCCACACAGTACGTGGTACTCCCCGGCCTTGACTAGTGCTGCGTACGGAGGCTCTGTGAGTTGATGCAAGCGCACAAAAGCTTCCCATGCAGAGGGCAGTTCCCGGTTTGCTGACCATTCCTGGCAGAGGTTCATTTCGTATATATCTCCTCGCTGAATGTGTTTTTTGACGCGGTGTGCACGCTGCAAATAGGTACTGGCGTCCCACCTGGGGAGCAATGAAATGCCCGGAGCTTCGGGGATGTTTGATTGGGGCTGGGCGATTTCAGTCAGGAGCTGCGGTACCTCGGGTTCATCTGCACCGTGCACCACTTCTGCTCGTACTCGCTCTCCGCCCCATTCAATGACAATCCGGGGTTCAACCCAGTGTAAGGTGGGAAAAGCAGAGGCATTCACCCGCTGAGACTTGAGCACTTCGATCCCGTTTTTGAGGTCATATCCAAGCCATCCAAAGGCCCAGGAAGGTTCTCCGTTCGATTGCAAAAAGGACTGCAGCGCAGCCAAACAATCGGAGTCGGTGCCATTCCACATAAACGACCGCCGCGCTCCAACGGCCAGGATACATCGTCCTTGAGGGTGGGCGTCAAAATGCAAGCTGACGTGGGACTCCCGTTCGAAGAGGGATTTCAAATCGGGAAGGGGACGCGCCACGTGATCCGGCATGACTTACACGTGCAAAGCGCGGTTGCCGGTGGCAGCCAATGCGGCTTCCTTAATGGCTTCTGTAAACGTGGGGTGAGCATGGGACATGCGGCTGATGTCTTCTGCTGTGGCCCGGAATTCCATGGCAACTACCGCCTCTGCAATCATATCAGCTGCCCGCGGTCCACACATGTGGATTCCGAGAATTTCATCCGTGTCGGCATGAGCCAAGACTTTGACGGATCCATCCGTGTCCATGGAAGCGCGTGCGCGCCCACTCGCTTTGAATGGAAAACTACCTCCTTTGTAGGGCACGGAATTCGCTTTGAGTTGTTCTTCTGTTTGACCAACCCCAGCCACTTCGGGCCACGTATACACCACATTGGGAATGAGGTTGTAATCGATGTGCGGATGCTGGCCCGCTATGACTTCTGCTGCCACGACGCCTTCTTCTTCAGCTTTGTGCGCCAGCATCGCCCCTCGAACAACATCACCGATGGCAAATATGTGGGGAACGGATGTGCGCATCTGATCATTGACATCAATGCGGCCTCGCTCATCCACGGCCAATCCGGCTGCTTCGAGATTGAGCCCCTCCGTGTAGGGCCTTCGGCCGACCGAAACCAGGCAGTAATCCGCCTTCCATTCGACTTCCTTGCCTTTCTTGTCATCCGCCTTCACCGTGACGTTTTTGGCGGTTGCCTTGACGGCCTTGACCCCATGCTGTAAATGAAACTTCACGCCCAACTTTTTCATGCTGCGCATTAATTCTTTGCCCATGCCTCGGTCCATGGTCGGGATGATGGTGTCTTGGTATTCCACGACGTGTACCTCCGTTCCCAAACGCGCATATACACTCCCGAGTTCCAGTCCAATAACTCCACCACCGATGACCACCATGCTCTTGGGCAGGGATGGCAAGCTCAAGGCTTCTGTTGAGGTGATGACGCGTTTTTTGTCGATCTGAATGAATGGAAGGGACGCGGGCTTGGATCCGGTTGCGAGGATGATGTGATCGCCTTTAACGCTGGAACCCTTGCCTTTGGTAGGCTTCACTTCAATGGTGTGGGCATCTTTAAAACTTCCCATTCCGCGCAGGACTGTGATATTGTTCTTCTTCATCAAGAAGTCGATGCCACCAACGGTCTGTTCCACCACTTCGCTTTTGCGGGCGATCATCCGTTTGAAATCGAGCTTTAAACCTCCTGTTTGAATGCCGTGGGTTTCAAACTGGTGTGCGGCTTGGTGATAATGTTCGGAGCTATCCAACAGTGCTTTCGAAGGGATGCACCCGACATTCAAGCAGGTACCGCCGAGGGAGCTGTACTTTTCGACCAACGCGGTTTTCTTTCCTAATTGGGCCGCTCGGATTGCCGCAACGTATCCGCCGGGGCCACTTCCGATAACAATGACATCAAAAGATTCCATGCCGTAAAGGTAACATTTGCAAGCAGGAAGTGGGAGTGATTGGCTCGATGGTTTTTCCCTTTACTTTGCACTTGAATCTGTAGTTAAAGAAATCGTACAGATTCTGGAGTGATTGTACCATGCCCCATTCGAATCAATACCGAACACTTTTAGCTTGATGTGGACGCGAATTGCAGCCATTCTTATTCGGCAGCGTTTATTGCTGTTGTTGCTCCTGGGCGTGGGAACGGCTTTCATGGGCGGTCAAATTCCGAACCTCAAGTTGCAATACGAATTTGGAGGGCTTCTGCCTGAAACAGATTCGACCGCGATCGACTACGAACGCTTCAAGAAAATTTTCGGCACGGAGGGAAATGTAATGCTGATCGGATCGGATTTAGATCCCTTGCAATCGCCCCAAGGCGTTTTGGCCTGGGATCAATTAGCAGAGTCCATTCGGACCATGGATGTCCGCCGAGACACCACAGATGACGGGCTAGATAATCCGGTTCCTGTTTCATTGGTGGACAGCGTGTTCTGCTTCACGCGCGCGTTTGATGTGGTCAAAGACACCACCAATCGCCGCTTTGTTATTCAGCCAATCTTGCCCTCGCTTCCGCTCCAATCCGAGATGTCAGGAGCGGAAACGGATGCGTTTTTTGGCCGGTTATTTGACCTGCCGTTTTACGAAGGCCTGCTCTACAACCAAGAACGAACCGCCACGCTAATGACGGTGTTCATGAATCCTCAGTTGTTCAATTCGGAACGCCGAGGGACCATTGTTGAAGACGTGACCGCGCTGGCTGATGCCTGGAGTGAGGAACATGGAGTCAAGCTGGCCCTCAGCGGTTTGCCTTTCATTCGAATTGAGATGACCAACAAGGTCAAGGATGAAATCGGGTACTTCATAGGGGCCGCATTTCTGGTGACTGCCTTGCTTCTATTCCTCTTCTTCCGAAACCCCGTGGTGATGGGGGTGAGCATGATCGTGGTGAGCATCGGGGTGGTTTGGTGCTTGGGGAGCATGGCCCTGCTTGACTATAAGTTGAGCCTTATGACGAGCCTTATTCCCCCCTTGATGATTGTCATTGGGGTGCCCAATTGCATCTACCTGGTCAATAAGTACCATGGGGAGTATAAACGGCATGGGAATAAGGCCATGGCCTTGCAACGCATGATTGTGAAAGTGGGCAATGCAACGTTGTTGACCAACTTTACAACGGCGTTGGGTTTTGCAACATTCATCTTCACCCGCAGTGAGGTGCTGAAAGAATTTGGGGTGGTGACCGCCCTGAATATCATGGGCATGTTTGTCATCTCGATTGTGGTGATTCCCGCACTGATGACGTGGCTTCCCCCTCCGAAGTCTCGGCATACAGAGCATTTAGATCGCCGGTGGATGTTCACTTTCGTGAATCACTTGGTGCACATCGTTCAAAATCATCGTTCCAAAGTCTATATAGGGTCTGTAGCCATCCTGTTGTTCAGCATCACCGGGTTGCTGCAAATGGAGACCACGGGGAATATTGTAGACGACTTACCCGATAAGGATCGGGTGATCACAGACTTGCAATGGGTCGAGGCTCGTTTTGGAGGGTCCATGCCCTTTGAAATCATGATTGATACGGGAAAGCCCAACGGCGCAGCCAGCAACGCTTCGATGAAGCGCATTGAAAAGCTGCAAAATGTTCTCAGCGATTACCCCGAATTCAGTCGATCGGTAAGTGCCGCAGATGCGACAAAATTTGCCTTTCAAGCCTTCAAAAATGGGCATCCCAAGAATTACCGTCTTCCCAGGTTAGGCATGGAAAAAACCCAGTTCGGGCCTTGGCTGAGGGGGTCGGAAGATGCCGCGGAAGAGTCCTCCGTCGCTCAAAATGTTACGTCGAACTTTTTTGATTCAACCCGCAGCATCACCCGCGTGAGTGTGCAAATGGCGGATGTTGGCACCGTAGAAATGAGCGACTTAATGGACGATATTCAACCGCGCATCGACAGTATTTTTCCGCCCAGTAACTATGACTTGATCATGACGGGCACGAGCGTGGCTTTTTTGAAGGGAACCACTTACATGGTCCAGAATTTGGGGATTTCCATTGTCCTGGCCATTTGCGTGATCGCGTTGATGATGGCGATGCTTTTCAAATCTGCGCGCATGGTGGCCATCGCCCTCGTTCCCAACCTCTTCCCGCTTCTTTTCACAGCAGGGTTTATGGGGTGGATAGGAATTCCTATCAAGCCATCTACGGTGCTGGTCTTTAGCATCGCGTTTGGGATTTCGGTGGACGATACCATTCACTTTTTGGCGAAGTACCGACAAGAATTAAACGTCAAAGGTTGGAACATTAGCGAAGCTGTGATACTGGCACTGAAGGAGACGGGCGTCAGCATGATGTACACCAGCATCGTGTTGTTCTTTGGCTTTTTGATGTTTGCCTTGTCGACGTTTGAAGGGACGCGCTTCTTGGGTGTTCTCGTGTCGATTACGCTTGGAGTGGCGATGACAACAAATTTGCTGTTGTTGCCCTCGCTGTTGTTGCAGTTCGAAAAGACCTTGACTACAAGATCATTCAAGGAGCCCTTCTTCTCTATCTTAGACGAGGAGGAGGATATTGAGTTGGAGGAACTTGAAATTCAGCGCGGTCTTTCACCGGGCAGAGGAGAAGAACGCCACGATGAATTGATGAACCAACGTGCAAAGTCATCATCCGAAAATTAACCTGCAATGAAAGGGATCATTCTAGCCGGTGGATCCGGCACTCGTCTGTGGCCATTGACCAAAGCCGTCTCAAAACAATTGATGCCGGTGTTTGACAAACCGATGATTTACTACCCGTTGTCGACGCTGATGCTCAGCGGAATCAGGGACATTCTCATCATTAGCACGCCGACTGATTTGCCCGGTTTTCAGCGTTTATTGGGCGATGGCTCCTCGATTGGATGTTCCCTGACGTATGCGGAACAGCCGGAGCCCAACGGGTTGGCTCAGGCATTTGTTATCGGGGCAGACTTCATTGGGAATGAAAAAGTGGCGTTGGTTTTAGGGGATAACATCTTCTATGGCAAAGGTTTCGGTCGGCAGTTGCGGGCCAACACCAATCCCGATGGAGCCATTGTATATGCGTATTACGTGAACGATCCTGAGCGGTATGGAGTGGTTACTTTTGATGAATCTGACCGGGCGGTGAGCATCATCGAAAAGCCGAAAAATCCACCTTCAAATTTCGCGGTTCCAGGCTTGTATTTTTACGACAACGACGTCGTCAACATCGCTTCGGAGCTGCAGCCAAGTGCGCGTGGCGAATACGAGATTACGGACGTCAACAAAGCCTACCTCGATGCGGGTAAACTATTCGTTTCCAAAATGGACCGTGGCATGGCGTGGCTCGATACAGGGACCCATGAATCGTTGATGCAGGCATCCCAATACGTTCAGGTGATTGAAGAACGGCAGGGATTGAAAATTGGATGCATTGAAGAAATCGCATGGCGCATGAGCTACATCGATGATGCCCAACTCGAGCTGATCGCGGCACCATTGCGTAAGTCTGGATACGGGGAGTACTTACTGGATCAATTGAAGCGGGGCAGAGGAGCCGCTTAGAAAAGGCTTTTTTAATGAAGCATCCCAACCTGAATAGGCTGAAATCGAAGGCAGATGCTGCCTTAATCGCATTTTTGAATCGTTGGCCGGCGGACGAAGGTGACGGGCTTTACGCGCCCGTTCATTACCTGATGCAACTCGGAGGTAAGCGGCTGCGCGCCGTCCTTGCCTTATCGGCAGCGGAGGCAGAGGGGCGGCCATTGGACGTCGCGATGCCGGGGGCTATGGGAGTTGAGTTGTTCCACAACTTTACCCTTATGCACGATGACATCATGGATGAGGCTCCCAAACGGAGAGGTCAGGATACGGTGCACACGAAGTGGGATGACAGCACAGCAATTTTGTCGGGAGATGCCATGTACACCCTCGCCCACATTGCTTTTTTGGAGTTGGACGTGCAGGTGTTGCCTCGTGCCTTGCAGCTGTTCAATCAGACGGCACTGGAGGTTTGCTTAGGTCAGCAATCGGACATGGCGTTCGAAGAGCGGCAGGATGTTTCGGTAGAAGAATATTTGGAGATGATTCGATTGAAGACCTCGGTATTGGTTGCAGCTTCGTTGGGAGTCGGCGCCATTGCCGCTGGAGCGTCGCCTGAACGCACCGCCATTTGGATTGAATTGGGGGAGCAATTGGGTCTGGCATTTCAAATGCAAGATGACTTGTTGGATACGTTTGGAGGCGATGCCGTTGGCAAGCAAATTGGTGGAGATATTTTGGCGGATAAGAAAACATTTTTGCGCTTATACACGGCAGAGAATGGGGACGAGGAAGCTCGCAGAACACTGGCATCATGGGACGGAAATCGATCGGATGCAGCGGCTAAAATTGAGGCGATTCGCTCGGCGATGCAGGCAGCTGGAGCGGAAGTGGCCGCCAAGGAATTGATGAGCGAGCAGGTGGGTCGAGCGTTGGCGTGCTTAGACCGCCTGCAACTTAACGACGAACATCGCGAGTGGTTTGAATTCTTGACGGGACTGGTCACGCAAAGAGAATCTTAATGGAAGCGGAGGCCATTGACGGCTGGCTGGGCAACCGCAAACTTCCGGAAGGACGCACCGTTGAGGCATTTCAGCGAGCCGTCAAGCATCAATTAATCAAGGACTTTCAGTGGGATGCCGAACGCGTAGAAGCTGCCGGTATTGATCTGCTGCAATTATTGGCTGATGAGATTGGCTGGGGTTTGGAGGGGGATGCCGGATTGCTTTTTGCTTCGTTTTATCGGTTGGATTTAGGAGAGCAGCTGATGCGAGAAATTTTGAGCCATCACGAGCGGCCTGAAGCGGCGCAGATGCTGGCCCAAAAGTCTTTGGAGCGAGCGGCCTTGAAAGTGTGGATGCGCTGGACTTTTGAAGAGGTTATCTCGCCGGGAAAAGATTCGCAATGACCTCGATGCTCTTTTCTTTCCGGGTCTGCTGGCACGGGTGTATCTTTGTCGAACGAAATCACGTATTGTCCGCATGGACCCTTTAGACTTTATCAGCCAAGCTGAACCCCGCGCCATCGAATCCTTGTACGCTCAGTACCTGGCAAACCCTGAGTCCGTTGATGCGAGCTGGAGGCTTTTTTTCAAGGGATTTGATCTAGCTACAGCTTCCTACGATGAGGATAGTTCCTCGCCTTTTACCCAAAAAGAGTTTCAAGTCATTGGTTTGATCCAAGGCTACCGCGAGCGAGGCCATTTATTTACCAAGACCAATCCGGTCCGAGCTCGTCGGGTGTATCAGCCCGATTTGAGCCTGGGTACATTTGGGCTTTCAGATCAAGATTTAGAGACGGTATTTCAAGCAGGAATTGAAGTCGGCATCGGCCCTGCCAAACTGAAAGACATCATTGAGCACCTGGAGTTGACGTATTGCAGCAGCATCGGTATTGAGTATGTGATGATTCAGGATGTGGACCGTCGAGCGTGGGTGCGTGAGCACATTGAGCTCGCCAATCGCCCCAGAATTGACGTGGAGGATCGGGTCCAAATTCTAAAAAAACTTGCGCAGGCAACCCTGTTCGAAGAGTTTTTGCAGAAGAAATTTGTTGGCCAAAAGCGGTTTTCGTTGGAGGGTGGAGAAACGCTCATTGCTGCGCTCGATGCCGTGATTGAGGAAGGGACCAAGCAAGGAGTGAAGGAGGTTTTTATTGGTATGGCTCACCGGGGCCGGCTTTCAACCTTGGCCCACATTTTGGGTAAACCCTACGAAGAGATTTTTTGTGAGTTTTCAGGAAAGTCATACGATGAAGAGGGAGATTTCGACGGCGATGTCAAATACCATTTGGGCTATTCCCGTTTACTTAAAGCAGATTCAGGAGAGGACGTAACGATTTCGCTGGCACCCAATCCCTCTCATTTGGAGGCCGTTGGACCCGTTGTTCAGGGGTTGTCGCGCGCTCGGATAGAGGCGCTAGATGGCGATGAAAATGCGGTGTTGCCCATTCTTATTCACGGTGATGCGGCATTGTCTGGGCAAGGAGTCGTCTATGAGATGGCTCAAATGGCTCAACTCGATGGATACCGAACGGGTGGAACGGTGCACGTTGTCGTCAACAACCAGGTCGGTTTCACTACGAATTACCTGGATGGCCGAAGTTCCATTTACTGCACGGATGTGGGAAAGGTGACTCAATCGTTGGTTTTTCATGTGAACGCCGATGATGCGGAAGACGTTGTGCAGGTGATGCGCATTGCCTTGTTGTACCGACAGCGTTGGAACCGGGATGTCTTCATTGACCTGCTGGGTTACCGCAAGTATGGCCACAATGAAGGCGATGAACCGATGTTCACGCAGCCCCAATTGTATAGGGCCATTGCGAAGCATGAGAACCCCCTGAAATTGTACATGCACCGATTGATTTCTGACGGGTCGATGCAGGCATCGGATGTGCAGCAAGTCAGGGACGCTCAACTTGCCCGAATGGAGCAGGCTTTTGAAAAAGCGCAGAAGAAAACCAAGGCGAGTGTAGAAGATTTTTTAAGCGACTTATGGAAGGCATATGAAGTTGCCGATGAGAAGGCGCTGCAAATGAATCCCAAAACGGCTGTCACAGAGGCTAAATTGAAAAAATTGGCTGTGGCGATGTCGACGTTACCGGAGGGGAAATCTTATTATCGGAAGGTCCAACGTTTGATGCGGGATCGGCTGAAGATGATTGATGAGGATCGGCTGGATTGGGCATTGGGCGAGTTGTTGGCGTATGCAAGTTTATTGACGGAGGGCCATCCTGTGCGAATCAGTGGACAAGACGTGGAGCGCGGAACGTTCTCTCATCGCCACGCGGTTGTAAAAACAGAAGACAGCGAAGAGGAGGTTATACCGCTGAATTTACTCTCGGAGAACCAGGAGAAGTTGACCATTTACAATTCGCTTTTGAGCGAATATGCTGTCGCTGGATTTGACTACGGCTATGCGTTCGCAGTCCCCAATGGCCTCACCATATGGGAAGCGCAATTCGGAGACTTCAACAACGGTGCTCAGATTTTATTCGACCAATTTTTAAGTGCAGCGGAGGATAAGTGGCGAACGATGAATGGCCTCACGTTGCTGCTGCCTCATGGATATGAAGGCATGGGTTCGGAACACAGCTCCGGCCGGATGGAGCGGTTTTTACAATTGGGCAGTGGGGACAATTTCTTCGTTTGCAATGTCACAGAACCCGCGAACTATTTCCACTTGCTCCGCCGTCAAGTCAAGTTGAATTTCCGGAAGCCGCTGGTGGTCTTCACGCCAAAGAAGCTTTTGCGCTACCCTAAAGCGGTTTCGCAATTCGCGGAAATGGCCAGAGGAGGATTCCAAAAGGTTATTGATGATCCACGGATCTCCAGTTTGAAAAAAGCCAAGGCAGTGGATACGGTCGTGCTTTGCGCTGGAAAAGTCTATTATGATTTGATTGAACGGCTGGATGAACAAGCTGCCAATAACATGGCTTTTGTGCGTTTGGAGCAACTTCATCCCCTGCCAGTAAATGAATTGAATGTCCTTGTGAAGCGCTACGGAATGGAAGCGAATTACATCTGGGTGCAAGAAGAGCCGCAAAATATGGGTGCGTGGTCGTTCATGCTTCAACATTTCACCCAGGTTCCATTGAGTGTGATTTCTCGCAGCATCAGCGCGAGTCCGGCTTCTGGAAGCTCAGAGTTGCATGCACAACGTCAACAGGCCATCCTGGATGAAGTGTTCTCACATGCTCACTGAGTGAACACGGCGTTGGTGAAGAAAACCCATTGACTTCTTTATTCGTTCGACGCTTCGTTCGTTATTTGTACTGAATCGCATTCTTCTAAATAGCTTTTAAAGATGTCCCAACTCGAAATGAAAGTCCCCAGCCCCGGGGAGTCCATCAGTGAAGTTGAAATTGCAACGTGGTTGGTCTCGGACGGGGACTATGTCCAAAAAGATCAAGCCATCGCGGAAGTAGATTCCGATAAAGCCACCCTAGAATTACCCGCAGAAGCGGCAGGCGTGATCACGTTGAAAGCCGAAGAAGGTGATACGATCGAAGTGGGCTCGGTGTGCTGCTTGATTGACACATCGGCCAAGCCTCCCAAAGTGGTTGAGGCTCCTGTGCCCGCCCCTGCGGCGGTCGCTGCTCCTGCCCCTGCGGCAGTTTCCAAGCCCTCTTCGCCGACACCAGCTCCCGTTGCTTCAACCGAGCACCATGCGTCTGATCATCCCTCTCCGGCTGCGAAAAAGCTCATGGCCGATGCGGGCTTAAAGCAAGGTCAAGTGAAGGGGACAGGCCGGGATGGCCGCATCCTCAAGCAGGATGTGCTCAATGCCCTCGCGACTGGATTTGAAGGCGCTTCCGCTCAAGGGTGGGGCGGTTCTAGGGACGTGAGACGTGAGAAGATGTCCATGCTGCGCCGCAAGGTTGCAGAGCGCCTAGTCGGCGTTAAAAACGAGACGGCCATGTTAACCACGTTCAATGAGGTGGACATGAAGCCGGTGATGGATTTGCGCAAGAAGTACAAAGAAGCATTTCGCGAGGAACATGGCGTCGGCCTTGGATTCATGAGTTTCTTTACCAAAGCGGTAACGCATGCGATTTCTCAATTTCCAGCAGTGAATGGGACGATCGATGGAAAGGAAGTCATTCTGCCCGAGTATGCGGACATTGGCATTGCAGTGAGCTCGCCCAAAGGACTCATGGTGCCGGTTATTCGCAATGCAGAAACGCTTAGCCTTGCAGAGATTGAAGCAGAGATTAAGCGGTTAGCGATTCGTGCCCGAGATGGGGAACTGGCCATCGAGGAAATGACGGGTGGTACCTTCACCATTACCAATGGGGGCGTTTTCGGGTCGATGTTGTCAACGCCAATTATCAATCCTCCTCAGAGTGCCATTCTCGGTATGCATAACATTGTTGAGCGTCCGGTAGCGATTAACGGTCAGGTGGAAATTCGTCCTGTCATGTACTTGGCCTTGAGCTATGATCACCGCATCATTGATGGCAAAGAAAGTGTGAGCTTTCTCTATGCGATCAAAGAGATGATCGAGCAACCTGAGCGACTTCTCTTCACGGGCAAGAGTCCTGAAGAGGTTCTGCTGGGACTTTAGGCCTCGATTTAAACGACCTGTATCAAAGCAAAAACCCCGTACCTCAAGGGCACGGGGTCTCCGGTTTGATTGTTTTGCTCGCCTTGAATTTAGGGAACAAAAAAACCTCATTGCTTCCGGTTGAACGGGTCGCAATGGGGTTATTTCTATTCTAAACAAAGCACGTACAAATATAGTGCAAATCACGCTATAAACAAAGTGAATGCGCTATTAATTACGACAAAGAGCTGTATAATGTCGATTAACGGAGAACTGTGAATCTTTCTGCGTCAAGGCGTAAAAGGATGAAAATAAGCAAGGTGAACCCCAGCATCGACGATCCTCCAGCGCTAATAAAGGGCAATGGAATTCCAATGACGGGTGCCAATCCGAGGACCATGCCAATGTTGATGAGGTAGTGCATGAAGAGTACGCTGGCCGCCGCGTAGGCGAAGATGCGGGTGAAATCACTTCGTTGGCGCTCCGCTAAATGCAGAATTCGCAGCATCAATAAGGTATAGAGCAGCAATGTAAAGACGGTTCCGACAAACCCCCACTCTTCTCCGATTGTGCAGAAGATAAAGTCCGTTTCTTGCTCTGGTACGAAACCATAAGCGGTCATCGGACCTTGGAGGTAACCCTTTCCGGTCCAACTTCCCGAACTGACAGCCGCTTTGGCGTGGCGAATGTTGTAATCCGCATCAGGGTTTCCAACATCAATGCCAAAGAGCACGTGAATCCGATCTTTTTGGTGCGGTTTGAGTACTTCTTCTAAGCCGGTATGGAGTGCGGCGCTCATGACGAGGCCGGCAATGAATGAAAAAACTACCGCACGTCTCACGCGCTTGCGCTTGCGCGGCAGGACCCATTGGGGTATCATGGACCAGATGAAGGTGCCGAGAACGGCTAAGATGAACCAGAGAATACCTACGGCCGATGCGCTTCCGATTGCGGGATATTCGAAGAGGCTCGCACCCGTCAAGATCGTTGCTATGGCGATGAGCAAAGCACAGAAAACAGCGATAAGGACATTGCCCGAGAGCCCTTCTCGGTAGAATACGAGGATCATTCCGCCAAAGACCAATACGGTACCAGCATCAGGCTGCAGGAGAATCAAGCCAGCGGGAATGGCCACAATTAGAATCGCTTTAACCAGGTTGTTTCGATTGCTGATACGTTCGTTGTTGCGGCTCAATAGCCAGGCTAACATTAAAGCCGTACCGGTTTTTGCAAATTCTGAGGGCTGTATCCCAATGCTGCCAAAACTGAACCAAGATTTCGCACCTCCAATCGTTCGGCCAACAGCCAAAACGGCAACCAGCAGCAAGAGATTGACGAAGTAATAAATGGCGGCTGTGCGAATGAAAAATTCGCCTTCAATGACGAGGATGAGCCCGGCCAATATCATTGCCAAGGCGACCCACATAAACTGCTTCCCCTGTTTGCTTCCCCAATCGAACCAATCCACGGCGTCGGCACCGGCAGTGGCGCTAGCAACGTTGAAGAGTCCTATGGCCATGAGAATGACCACAATGGCGACGGTGAGCCAATCGATGCGCTGAATGATGGGAGCCGTGCGTCTCATAAGGGTGATTCTGGAAAAGGATAGGTCGCCTGCAGAATTCGGTCTTCTTTTTCGCGCTGTTCCACGGTTCCATTGAGGTATCGTTCAATCATTAAACTCGCAATAGGCGCCGCCCAATCTCCACCAGAACCGGCATTTTCGACATACACGCTCAGGGCGATTTGGGGATTGTTCTTCGGCGCAAAAGCGATGAATACGGAATGATTGCCTTGTGAATTTTGAACGGTACCGGTTTTGCCGCAGACATCAAAGCCAGGCACTTGAGCGCGGCTGCCCGTTCCATCCTCTGCCGTCACGACCTGTGCCATAGCACGAATAACTGTTTCGAAGTGAATGGGGTCGATTCCCGTATCGAACCGCTGATTCATTTCTTCCGGTTTCCCTAGGTCGCCAATGTGCTGGATAACGTGAGGAGTGACATAGTGTCCTCTGTTGGCCAAAACTGCGGCTAAGTTAGCCATGTGAATCGGGGTAGTCAGCAATTCGCCCTCCCCAATTGAAATGGAATAAATGGTTGAATAGGCCCATCGTTTGCGGCCGTACATCCGGTCATAATCGGTCGTGTCGGGGACTGTTCCAGAGCGCAGAGCGGGGAAATGTCCACCGAGGTTCGTCCCCATTCCAAAAGCCCGTATAGATTCCGACCAGGCACCTAAATTGTTGTGTGCATCACGGAAGATATTGCCGGACGAACCGTCTTGGATCATCCGCTTCATGACTTCATGAAAATAAGGATTGCACGAGTGGACGATGGCCTCTTCGAGGTTATCTAAGGTGTGACCGCCGTGGCACCCGATGATGTTTCGGTCACAATAGATTCGGCTCGAAGGCCGGATGACTCCCCTGTCCAAGGCGATTAATCCTTGAATCATCTTAAAAATGCTACCGGGTCGATAGGTGGCTCGCAGGGTCCGATTAAAAAGCGGTTTGCTCGGGTGATTGAGCAGGCTGTCGTAATTCGATCCACGTTCGCGGCCTGTGAGTAAATCTGTCGCGTAGCTCGGGGCACTCACCATTGCGAGAACTTCGCCGGTGGAAGGCTCGATGGCGACAATGGCTCCTCTTTTGTTGGCCATGATATTTTCACCATACGCCTGCAAGTCCAAATCCAAGGTCAATTGGATATCCTGTCCCGGTGTAGGGAGGGTATCCAATAAGCCCTCCTGCGCAGGCGCTCGGTAATCATTTCGAATATCAACGATGTGGTGGCGGATTCCACGCTTGCCATGCAGCGCCTGGTCCCATTGGAGTTCAAGGCCGGACTTGCCTTTGTAATCGCCGAGCCGATACCTCGAATTCGATGCCATGTCATTTTGATCGACCTCTCGGTATTCCCCGACGAGGTGGCTCGCAAGACCTGTTGGATTGGTACGGATGGTCCTCCGTCTTGCCTCAGCGCCTGGAAAGCGATATAGTTCTCCTGCGATTCGGGCGAAGTGCTCCGCAGGGATTTGCTTGCGGATGATGGACGGTCGGTACGACGCATAGGCTTCAGCTCGCCTGAATTCCCGTTCTAATTCAGCGGGTGTCATTCGGAGGATCTCTGCAAATGCCATGGTGTCCAAGCCGCCTGCCGTGCGGCACTTGCGTGGAGTGAACCAAATGTCGTATCCCGCCATGTTATTGAGGAGGATTTGGCCGTTTCGATCGAGCATTAACCCCCGAGCTGGCTCTAGCTGTTCAGTTTCCTCTGTTAGCCGTGCAGCGTATTCTTTCCATTCGCTTGAATAAAGCTGCATTTGAATGAGCCGTCCGATAAAAATGAGCGTAATCAAAACGAAAATGCCTCCTATGACCACTTGCCGTTCCCTCAGATTCATCGCGATCGCGTTTTGCGCTGGGTAAGCAGCAAGGTCAAAGCAAAGATGACGGTAGTCAGCAGGGTGGAAGCTGTTGCCTTGCCCCAAGCGAGTAGCAACAGGTCCCATCGTCCAGCCTCGATGGAGAACATCCAGGTGTTGTGGATGAACAACAAGAGAAAAGTACGTACCAAAAACCAACGACTTCCCATCAAAGAAATGGTGGGCTGATCGGAAACCTCATAGCCCTCTCGCGGCGCCAGAAGCCGGTTCACAATGGGAATGAACAGCCCCATAAGCACTGCAGATGACATAAAGAGTCCACCTCCGTGGCAGGTAAAGTCTATCGCAGCGCCGAAAACGGCTGAAAACAACAAAATAGATAAGCCCGACCGCTGAAGAGGAAGAAGCAGGATTCCCAAGAGGTGAAACCCCAAATACCACCACCCACCTCCCACGGATACATACTGGAAAAAAACCACTTGCAGAATCAGGGGCAAAATCACGCGGAGGTAAGGCGCAAGGCGAGTGTTCATGGTCCAGCGTCGGGCGTTGATTGGGAGAGCGCCTCGATGGACTCCCAGTCCACAACGGACATGGTTTCGACGTAGTTTAAGGCGCGGAAATCGGCCGCCAGGTTGATGCCAACGGTCAAAAACTGCCCGTCAAATTCTGGGGTTTCATCAGAGATCCATCCGATCAGCAATCCATCGGGAAAGTACCCCTGAAACCCAGAGGTCACAATGGAATCTCCGGGGGAGAACGTTGCGCTTCGAGGGAGGTCTTGGAGCTGAGCGCGCGAAATGTCAGGGGCATTCCAAACCAACCGAGCGACAGGTCCACTGTGGCCGATCCGGGCGCTCCATTCTACTTCTTGATTGATGATGGGGAGTCCCAAGGAAAATGCATCAGAGGTCTCGATGATGCGGCCCACAGCGATTCCATTTTGGCTCACACCCATTCCTGATCTTAGGCCGTTTTTCGTGCCCTTATCCAGGATAAAGTGGTTTGCAGAAGAAGTCCATGTGAACCGAACGACCTGGGCTCCATAAATCGATAATTCCCGGCCCTCATTTTCCTGCGCATAGACCAAAGACCTGAGTTGGGCATTTTCAGTGAGCAATTCTCGGTTCAACGCATCGAGTTCGGTCAATCGGCTCCACTGACCCAGCTTTTGGTTCCATGCCCCTTGCCAGGCCAGGGACTGCTTTACCCATTTTCCTCTGGGGTACCCATGGCTCGAAACAAACCAACCAAGCGCTAAAGCTTGCAGCGCAAAAAAGACCAGCGCAATATGGTATTGAGTGATGAGGTTCCAGAGGTTGCGCATGCGTGATCGTAGCCGAGCTTAGTTGCGCATCAAAAAAGTGAAACGGTCGATGTTTTTCAGGGCAATCGATGTTCCTTTTGCAACGGCATGCAATGGATCTTCGGCCACGTGCACAGGGAGTTTGGTTCGCGCTGAAATGCGTTTATCCAACCCCCTTAACAAAGCGCCTCCTCCCGCCAAGTAGATGCCGGTTTTGTAGATGTCCGCAGAAAGTTCTGGGGGCGTTTGTTCGAGGGCGCTGTGGATGGCCTCCTCAATTTTAGAAATGCTCTTGTCGAGAGCCTGAGCGATTTCGATGTGCGAAACCAGGATCTCTTTGGGGATGCCGGTCATCAAGTCGCGACCCCGCACCGGATAATCATCCGGTGGATTGTCCAGTTCAGCCGTGGCGGCACCGACCTCAATTTTGATTTGTTCAGCCGTTCGTTCACCAATGAGGATGTTGTGCTGACGGCGCATATATTCCTCGATATCGGATGTGAATTCGTCACCGGCCACTCGGATGTTTTTGTCTGTAACGATTCCGCCCAATGCGATGACGGCAATTTCGGAAGTGCCTCCCCCGATATCGATGATCATATTTCCCATGGGCTCCTCAACGTCAATGCCGATGCCGATGGCAGCTGCCATGGGCTCGTGGATCAGGTAGACGTCTTTTCCTCCTGCATGTTCCGCACTGTCACCTACGGCTCGTTTTTCGACCTCGGTGATACCTGAAGGGATGCAGATGACCATGCGGAGCGATGGGGTAAACCAAGACTTGCGCTTATTAATCATCTTGATCATGCCTTTGATCATTTCTTCTGCAGCTTGGAAATCCGCGATAACCCCATCTTTCAATGGCCGAATCGTCTCGATGTTTTTGTGGGTCTTTCCATGCATTTGCTGAGCAAGGCGACCAATGGCCACAACGCGATTCGTCAAGCGGTCCTTGGCGACGATGCTTGGCTCGTCCACAACGACTTTGTCTTCAAAGTAAATGATGGTGTTGGCAGTACCGAGATCTATGGCGATCTCCTGCATGAAGAAATTGAACAGTCCCATGGGCGGCAGGCGAATTAAGGAAGACGAAGTGAACTCTCAAATATACGCACCGCGACAACGGAATTCCCACCTAATTTTGCACAAATCTGGTGCTCTTTTGAAGGAAATAAGATGCAGAGAATCAGTGCCGAAAGTGGCGGGTCCCTGTCATGTACATCGCGAGACCGTGTGTATCGCAATAGTCAATGCTCAGTTGGTCTTTGACCGAACCCCCAGGCTGAACTACAGCGGTGATTCCCGCTTCATCAGCTAATTCAACGCAATCTGGAAATGGAAAAAAAGCGTCGGAAGCCATGACCGCTCCTTTCAAGTCAAACCCGAAGCTGCGTGCCTTGACGACTGCTTGTTTCAGCGCGTCAACCCGGCTGGTCTGACCGGTTCCGCTTCCACAGAGTTGTTTGTCCTTTGCAAATACGATCGTATTGGAACGTGTATGCTTGGCCAATTTCATAGCGAAAATAAGGTCAGCTACTTCGGCCTCATTCGCCACTGATTGAGTGGCCAATGTCAAGTGGTCTTTCGTTTCTGTTTTGGCATCGCTCGCCTGGACTAAAAATCCATTGAGTGCAGAGCGAACACCAATTTGCGGCATTTCACAGGGTTTCTGTACGAGTAAAATCCGGTTCTTCTTTTGGGTCAAGATTTCCAAGGCGCTGGCATCAAACGCAGGTGCAATAGCGACTTCAAAAAACAACTCATGCATCGCAGATGCGGTCGCTGCATCGATAGGACGGTTGCAGATCAAAACACCTCCAAAGGCTGAGACGGGATCTCCCGCCAGCGCATCATTCCAGGCTTCCAGCACCGTTGCCCTCGTGGCCACGCCGCAGGCGTTGTTGTGCTTCATCACCGCAAATGTGGGGTCATCGTGGGTGAATTCTCCCATCAATTGTACAGCGGCATCAACATCCAGGAGGTTGTTGTACGAGAGTGCTTTGCCGTTTAATTGATCAAACAACCCATCCAGATCCCCGAAGAACCGACCTGCTTGATGCGGGTTTTCACCATAGCGCAACTCGCGACCCTCCATTTCTGACAGGTTGAGCGTATCGAGCAAGGCGCCCCCTTCCATCCAAGAATGGATTCGGGTGTCATAGTGTGAACTGATCCGAAAGGCACGAGTAGCGAGTGCTTGACGTTCTTCGAGCGTGGTAATGCCTTCGCCATTTGATAATAAATCCAGCAGGTTCCCGTAGTCGTTTTGGCTTGAAACAATGACGACATCTTGGAAGTTTTTTGCGGCAGCCCGAATCAATGAAATGCCGCCAATGTCAATTTTTTCAATGATTTCGCTGTGGCTTCCACCTTGGGCTACAGTTGCTTCGAAAGGATACAGGTCTACAATTACCAAATCAATTTGGGGAAGAGCGTATTCCTCCATTTGGGCAATGTCATCTGCCTCGGCCCGCCGGTTGAGAATGCCTCCAAATACTTTGGGATGAAGTGTTTTAACGCGTCCACCAAGAATGGAAGGGTAGTTGGTGATTTCTTCCACCGGAACTACTTGAGCTCCCATCGCTTCCAGTGCTTTTTGGGTCCCTCCAGTGGAGTACATTGTGATGCCCAGTCGCTGAAGTTGCTCAACGATGGGCTCAAGCCCTTCTTTGTGAAACACGGAAATCAGCGCGGATTGAATGCGACGGGGAGCGGTCATGTTGCGTAAGGTTAAGTAGACGACGAGAAAGACGCGAAATTACAATTAAACATCAACATATGGGGCCCGAACGGTGCTTGGAATTAGCTTTGTATCATGCTGTGGCTTCGGTTGTTGTACGAGAGTTTTGCCTTTGCTTGGTCGGCGATTGTGACGAACCGACTGCGCACGCTGCTTTCCCTGCTGGGCGTCATGGTGGGCATCTTCATGATCACCGCAGTTTTTGCTGTTGTTGATTCCTTAGAAGACGGGCTGAAAAGCACATTCAATATGCTCGACGACGAGGTGCTTTTTATTCAGAAGTGGCCATGGGCATTTGATGAAGAATACCCTTGGTGGAAATACGTTCAACGGCGCGAGGTCAGTTTGGGTGATGCCGAGCTGTTAGCAGAACGATTGAATTCAGCCCAAAAAGTGGTTTTTCAGGCGAAAACGATGCTTGCCTTAGAGTCTCAGAACAGCAGAATTGAAGGCACGGGCATTGTGGCTGTTTCAGAGGGGTATGAGGATGTGATTGCCTTGGACATCGCCCACGGTCGATATTTCTCGCCCATGGAGGTCGCCGCCGGACGCAATGTGGCCGTCGTAGGTCATGACGTCGCAATAGAGCTCACAGGCAGAGAGAACGCTGTGGGAGAGACCATTGAGGCAAAAGGTCAACGCCTTGAAATTGTAGGAGTGTTCGCCCAGCAGGGTGCATCGGTGATCAACGATGGATTTGACCGAGCAGCTTTAGTTCCTGCGAAATTTGGACATCGCATCATGGACTACGGAATGGGTACAAGCATCATGGTTAAGCCGAGAAACGGCGTAACCACGGCGGAATTGTCGGATGAAATTGTCCAGCAATTCCGATCCGTCCGCCGCCTTCGTCCGCGAGAAGAGGAAGATTTTTCCATCAACCAAATTGATATGTTGACCTCCGTGTTGGACTCGATTTTTCAGCAAGTGGAATACGGGGGGTGGTTCATTGGCATCTTTGCCATCTTGGTGGGGTGTTTTAGCATTGCGAACATCATGTTCGTTAGTGTCCGCGAACGCACCCGAATCATTGGAGTGCAAAAGGCCATCGGTGCAAAATCTTCCTTCATTCTGCTCCAATTTCTGTTTGAGGCGGTGGCGTTGTGCATCATTGGGGCCCTGGTCGCCCTCCTCGCCATCCAGGCCATTGTGGTCTTGGTCAACGCGGCGGACATTGGGTTTGTGTTGAATGTTCACCCATCTCGCGTGGTGATTGCTTTAAGTGTTGCTGTGGCCTCGGGCTTGTTGGCCGGTTTAGCTCCGGCAAAGCGCGCTGCGGAAATGGAACCAGTGGAGGCGATGCGAGCAAATGGATAGGCAGAAATCTGTATCTTCGAATATGCGTAAAGTCATGGTGACAGGGGCCAACGGCCAATTGGGCTCCAGGTTATCGGAACATCCTGTTGACGCGCAGATGCACCTTGTTCCGTTGGGTCGGAAAGAATTGGACATCGCTGATACCGAATCAATCAAACGGGCCATCGAAGTGCATCGGCCCGATGTAATCATCAATGCTGCGGCTTATACGGCTGTCGATCGTGCAGAGTCGGAACCAGAATTGGCACGGCAAATCAACGCCACGGGGCCGGGGCTTCTGGCCAGGGCATGTGCAGAGCATGGCATCGACTTCATCCATGTGAGCACAGATTATGTCTTTGATGGTGAAGCGCGTCGGCCTTACCGGCCAGAGGATCAACCGAACCCGCAAGGGATCTATGCCGCTACCAAGTACAATGGAGAACAGCAAGTCGAAGAGGCCTTCAAGTCGCTTGACAATCCACGGTGGTGGATTGTGCGCGTGGCTTGGCTTTACGACGTCAGGGGCTCAAATTTCATGCAGACGATGCTGCGCCTCGGGCGGGCTGGAAAGGCCTTGCGCATTGTGCAAGATCAACAGGGCTCCCCTACTGCCGCTAGGCCATTGGCAGCAGCATTGCTAACATTGGCGAAACATCCCTCACGGGTGCCTTCAGGAATTTGGCATTGCGGTACAGAAGGACCCACCACGTGGTTTGAATTTGCCCAGGCGATTTTCAAGGAGTATGGATTGGAGGTTGATGCCTCCCCGTGTTCAACGGCTGAATACCCAACTCCCGCCAAGCGCCCAAGCTATTCATATTTGGATGGCGCCGCTTTCGCCCATGCGCTGAAGTTGCCCTACATGCCGTGGGAGTTGGAATTAAAGAACGAGATCAGAGCACTAGAAAATGCGACAGGAGATGAAAAGTGAGAATTTGAATGAAGTAGCCATCGAAAGGGCGATTGCCTGGACCAAACCACCGTTTGATGAGGAGACCCGTAAAGAGGTTGAGTCGCTGGTGCAAGCGGGTGGAGAGCCTCTGTTGGAGGCTTTCTATACGGATTTAGAATTCGGAACAGGTGGGTTGCGCGGACTGATGGGGCCGGGAACCAACCGCATGAATAAATACACCGTGGCACAAGCCACACAGGGACTGGCCAATTATATGCTCGCCTCCGTCCCAGAGGGGGCTTCCATTGCCATTGCGTACGATTCGCGCAATCAGAGCGATACTTTCGCCAAGGTCGCCGCTGATGTTATGGCGGGCAATGGCATCGAGGTTCACTTGTTTTCAGCGTTGCGGCCGACTCCTCAACTTTCTTTCACCGTCCGGCATTTGAACTGCACGGCGGGGATTGTTATTACGGCAAGCCACAACCCCAAGGAATACAATGGGTACAAGGTATATTGGAGCGATGGAGGACAAATCGTTCCTCCACACGACGCAGGGATTATTGCTGAAGTGCGGGCGGTTGCTGGACCCGACCAAGTAAGTTGGGGCAGTGATCCCGCTGCGCAGGAACGGATTCACTGGTTGGGCAAAGAGGCGGATGACGCCTATTTGAAGACCGTATTGAATCTCAGATTGAGTGATTCCCTGCGATCGAGTGGGTCGGACTTGAGCATTGTGTTTACACCGCTTCATGGCACGGGTTCGGTTTCGGTAATTCCAGCGCTGGCAGCTGCTGGATTTCGCAACGTGCACATCGTGGAAAGTCAGCGTGAGCCTGATGGTAATTTTCCCACGGTTCATAGTCCCAATCCCGAGGAAGGAGCGGCCCTTTCCGCGGCCATTGAGCTTGCGAAGACCGTAGACGCTCATTTGGTCTTGGGGACGGATCCGGATTCTGATCGGGTGGGTATTGCAGTTCCTGATGCAGCTTCTCCAGGAGGTTGGCGTTTGTTGAATGGCAACGAAACAGGTGCGCTGCTTGTGGATTATGTGGTTTCCGAGCGCAAGAGGCAGGGATCTTTGGGCCCGGGGGATTTCGTTGCGAAGACCATTGTGACGTCTGATTTGATGGCAGCAATTGGCTTAGATGCGGGGTTGAGCGTTAAGGAAACATTGACCGGGTTCAAGTGGATTGCTGCGGCTATTCGGGAAACGGAGGGGTCGGGTCAATTCGTTGTAGGCGGAGAGGAGAGCTATGGGTACATGATTGGCGATGCCGTAAGAGACAAAGACGCCGTGGCAGCCGCTTGTTTACTTTGTGAATTGGCAGATTTCGCTAATACCCATGGAACGGGGTTGTTAGGGCGGTTGGCACAAATTCATGCGCAACATGGTGCGTTTAAGGAAGCCTTGGTCTCTCAAACGAAGCACGGCCGGGCTGGCAAGGCGGAAATCGCTCAGCAAATGGAGGGGTTTCGGGAGGATCCTCCTGAATTTTTGGCGGGGGAACGCGTGGTCGAGGTGCGGGATTATGCTGCACAGCGCAGACTCAATGTGTCCACGGGTGAGAGCCAATCACTTGACTTCCCTGCATCCAATGTGGTTCAATTGGTGACGGACCGCCAAACTGTGGTGACCGCTCGTCCCAGTGGCACGGAACCTAAAATCAAGTTTTATTTCTCCGTTAGGATGATGCCCGAAGCATGGAGAGCAGTGGGTTCTTACGATGATGTGATGCAATCACTCGAGCAAAAAATCACTCAGCTCAAGGCAGAAATGGGCGTGGGTTAATCCCGGGTCAAACCGCGGGACTCAACAGCTTCTTCCAATCCCTCTTCCAGCCGGTCTCTATATTGTTCCCAAGGCGTGTTGTGGTTCATTTCGGGAATGAGGTATTCAATGGCTGATTCAATCTCGGGATAAAGCACGGAGGACTCGACTTGTTCAGCCGGCAACCATTTTCGGGGTCCAAGCATCCCGTTCAGCGCGTAGGTCAGGACGCTCAAAAACAGAATACCCTGGATCAACCCCATAAGCATGCCTCCCAGTTTATTAACCAAGCTAAGTGCAGTCAAATCGACCACCTTCTCCAGCACGCGAGCCAAAAAGTGTACCCCGATGACGACGGCCAAAAAGGTCAAAACGAAGGCACCTATTTCCAGTGTTCTTGCAGACCAATCGAACTGTCCATTCAACCAGTTTGCTGCTGTAGACGAAAAATGAAATCCAGCGTAAACGCCCAAAAAAAGAGAGGCAATTGAGGCGATTTTAATGATGAGTCCTTTTCGAAAGCCATTGAACATGGACCAAATGATGGCCACACCTATAACGATATCCAATGCGACTAAATTTTCGAACTCCATATCGCAAAGTAGGGAGAAATAAATGAGTTTGCCCGAATGAAATGACTGGGTAGCTTTGGAGCATGGGAAATCATACAGAGGTGTTCACCGTTCGCAAGGGCACCAAGAACGATGTCAAAGCTGTTCACGCGCTCATTGTTGAACTGGCAATCTATGAGCGCGCGGAACAGGAGGTGAGTAACACCGTGGACCAACTGCTCAGAGACGGTTTTGGGGAGGATCCGGTCTATGAATTGCTGGTGGCAGAAACGGAAGAAAAGGTGGTCGGAATGGCTCTGTGGTACACGAAGTATAGCACGTGGAAGGGCAAGTGCGGGTACCTAGAAGATCTGGTCGTTCAAGCGGATGTCCGGGGAAGGGGCATAGGAAAAGCGCTCTTTTTAGAGGTGGCGAAGGCGTGTGCTCACCGCGGCTACGGCCGAATGGAATGGCAGGTGCTGGATTGGAATGAGCCGGCAATTGGGTTTTACCGGTCTCTCGGTGCCGGATTAGATCCCGAATGGCTGAATGGCAAGTTGACGAAAGACGAGCTTCAGACTTTCTTGTGAGTCGTCTTGTTTTGCGGTTGGAGTAGCCGACTAGTATTCGTCTTCGTTGAAAAAGAAGTCTTCCTTGCTCGGATAATCAGGCCAGATGTCTTCGATGGTTTCAAACGCATCGCCTTCGTCTTCGAGTTGTTGCAAGTTTTCGACGACTTCCAAGGGGGCGCCAGCACGCATAGCAAAATCAATCAGCTCGTCTTTGCTAGCTGGCCAGGGGGCATCTTCGAGATACGAAGCCAATTCAAGTGTCCAATACATCGGTAGGGTCTTCAGCGCGCAAAAATAGAAGAATCGCTATCACTTCCAAGAAAAACCTCACATTCCGTGTCTTTCCGCACGCTTTTTAGCCGTTTGAGGGCTTCAGGGGGTCGATTCCCATGGAATTTCGGGAACATCCAGTGCCTTGTGTAGCACCCGACTCCAAACAAAAAACACATCGCTTAGGCGATTCAGGTATGCCACAAGACCTTCCGGAACATCGGTGGAATTTGCCAAAGAAATAACCCTGCGTTCCGCCCTTCGGCAGACAACGCGACAAGCATGTGCATCGGCTATGGCCAAATGTCCACCAGGAAGAAGAAATTGAGTCAAGGGTTCGAGCGCTTCATTTTTTTCATCCATCCAGGCCTCCATTTCAGCAACTCGCCCACCGGGGACTTCGGGGAGGTGTTGAATCATCTTGGGATCTGTTGTGGCTAAATGACTTCCCCAGGAAAAGACATCGGACTGCACTGAGCGCAGAAATGAGAGGTCGGAAGATTCGGCCACGACGGCATGAGATCCCAATGCCCCCAAGCACACGTTCAATTCATCAAGTGTTCCATACGCCTCTATGCGCAAGTCGTCCTTGCTGATTCGTTGGCCTCCAAAGAGGGACGTGGTTCCGTCATCACCGGTTCGCGTGTAAATGCGCATTTGTCATTCTTTCTGAACGACCAAACTACGAATCAACGCATAGACCCCTACCTTTGAGGCCTCAAATTGTCAACTGCATTGGAATCTGATTTGGCCCACACTCCCGACGTTTTGAAGCAATTGCGCTATGATGAAGCCTACATGCGCATGGCCGTTGAGTGGGCAAAACTTTCCCACTGCACAAGAAAGCAGGTAGGTGCCTTGATCGTGAAAGATCGAATGATCATTGCAGATGGGTTCAATGGGACGCCGACCGGATTTCCTAATGTGTGTGAGAACGAAGCCGGCGAAACCGAATGGTATGTTTTGCACGCTGAGGCGAATGCCATCACCAAGTTGGCCCGTTCAAATAACAGTGCGGTGGGTGCTACGTTGTACATCACCATGTCACCTTGCCGTGAGTGCTCCAAGTTGATTCATCAAGCTGGGATTAGCCGGGTCGTCTTCAAGGATCGTTACAAGGACGCCCAAGGATTGGACTTTTTAAGCCAAGCGGGGGTGGATTGCATCCAGCTTGAACATCGACCGAAGTTGAGGAGTTAAAAAGGGACATGGATCAACTTCCTCAAAAACGGATGGCGCCCTCCTGGCAACCGCTGGCATATGCCATAATTCTCATTTTGGGAGTGTATATCGGTTTGCAGTCCGGGGATTCAGACGGTTCAGGATTTCAGCGGATGAGCCCTCGAAATGCACTGGATGGTGTGTTGGATCGAGTTGAGCAGATGTACGTGGACCCGGTAGTTCGCGAAGAGCTTGAGCAAGTTGCTTTGGAAGCTGTTTTGGAGGAATTAGATCCACACAGCTTATTCTTTTCTGCAGCGGAGCTCGAGGCAATGGCGGAGCCGATGGAGGGCAATTTTGAAGGCATCGGGGTGGAGTTTATCATTCAAAGCGATACCCTGATGGTGGTCGCAGCCATTCCCGGGGGGCCAGCTGAGCAAGCAGGAGTCCGCGCAGGAGACCGAATTTTGATGGTCGACACGGTGCCAATATCCGGGCCGGAATTGACCAACCGAAAGGTCATGGACTTACTGAAAGGACCGCGGAATACTACGGTCGTCGTTGGACTCGACCGGGGCGGGAGTGAGGTGGAGCACGTGCTGCTGCGTCGGGATCGCATTCCAATTCACAGCGTCGTGTCAACGGCAAATTTGGATGGCGATCGGGGCTACATCAAGGTGATCAGGTTTGCTCAAAACACGGCTGTAGAGTTTGAGGAGGCCATGCAATACTTGGAGCGACAAGGAGTTCGAGAAGTTATTTTGGACCTGCGTGGAAATGGCGGTGGCTACCTGAATGCCGTGGTTCCGATGGTGGAGTCCTTCCTCGAAGAAGATGAGTTGGTTGTTTACACCGAGGGGGAGCATGCACCACGTCGCACGTACACTGCACGTCGGAATGGTCCATGGAAAGATTGGGACGTAGCGGTGCTGGTAGATGAGTCTTCGGCTTCGGCTTCTGAGATTTTTGCCGGGGCGATTCAGGACCACGACCGAGGGCCCATCATCGGTCGCCGATCCTTTGGGAAAGGACTTGTACAGGAGGAATTTTCGATTGCCTCCCTGGGAGCTTTGCGGCTCACCGTTGCTCGGTTCTACACCCCAACGGGGAGGGCCATCCAGCGGCCATATGGGGAAGACATTGACTATGGCGATGATTATTTTGACCGCTACGAAAACGGAGAACTCTTTCACCGGGACAGTATAGCGCTTGGTGATTCCCTTATCTACAAGACGCCCGCCGGCAAAATCGTCCAAGGTTCGGGCGGAATCACACCGGATGTATTTGTTCCACTGGATACGATGCGGTGGTCGAGTTTCTTATCCGAATTGAGCTGGAATGGGGTGCTCCGGGATGCGGCTTTTGCTTACGTCGACCAATGCCGCGCCGAAGCCAAGGACCAAGAAATGATGAGTTCAGGACCGCAGCAGTGGGAGAGAGACGCCCATGCTTTCTTGATGAACTATGCCGAATCCAAGGAGATTCAGCCTGAGGAGGCCTTGACGGCGTCGGAAACAACAGAGCTTAGGAAGCGCATGAACGCGCAAGTGATCCGGAATTTACAAGGTGAATCTGCTTATTATGAATACTTAGCTGCGGATGATGAAGAAGTGTTGCAGGCCTTACATTGGCTTCGAAATAAATCTGATGCAGTAGTCATTGACGGTCGATTAACTTTGCGCTCAAATGACGGAATTGAATTTTAACCACTCTAAAAACACACCCCATGGCTTTTGAACTCCCTACGTTGCCTTATGCATACGATGCCTTGGCCCCTCACATTGACGCTCAAACGATGGAAATCCACCACGGTAAGCATCACGCTGGATACACCAAAAACTTGAATGCTGCGATTGAAGGAACAGAGATGGAAGGTAAATCCATCGAGGCCTTGTTGGCAGAGCACTCGGACAACGGAGCTGTGCGCAACAACGGCGGCGGCTACTACAACCACAGCTTGTTTTGGAGTACCATGTCACCTGACGGCGGAGGCGCGCCAACCGGTGCACTGGCGGATGCGATTAATGCTGATTTGGGGGGATGGGAAGCTTTTCAACAGGCCTTTGCAAAGGCAGCGGCTACGCGTTTCGGCTCGGGTTGGGCTTGGTTGTGCGTAAAAGATGGCAAGCTGGAGGTTTGCTCTTCTGCCAACCAAGATAACCCATTGATGCCAGGCGTTGGATGCGGTGGAACGCCGATCATGGGGCTGGATGTTTGGGAACACGCCTATTACCTGAACTATCAAAATAGACGTCCTGACTACATTGCTGCATTCTTTCATGTGATTGATTGGAACGCGGTGGCTGCACGCTACGCAGCGGCGCAGGCGTGAAACAATATTTGATCATTGTTGCGGGAGGAACGGGTACGCGCATGGCGCAGCCCGTTGCAAAGCAATTTTTGATGTTGGAGGGTCTTCCACTGATGTGGTGGACCCTTCGGCGTTTTCAAGAGGCCTTGGAAGGCTTGCACGTGGTGCTTGTGTTGCATGAAAGCTTGATGGAAACGTTTCGCGAATTGGAGAACCGCTTCGGGCCAGCGGGAGCAGATCAGGTGATTCCAGGGGGCGAAGAACGCTGGCACTCTGTGGCCAATGGGCTAGCGGCATTGCCGGAGGAAGGCGTGGTCGGCATCCACGATGCCGTTCGACCATTTGTCACCGCAGCGACGATTCGCAGGTGTTTTGATGAGGCGGTTGAGCTCGGTTCTGCGGTTCCTGTGGTCCCGGTGAAGGACAGCGTTCGAGAAGTCAACGGAGCGGCATCTCATGCCTTGATTCGGGATCGATTGAGGGCGGTGCAGACTCCCCAGTGCTTCGATTTAAAGTTGCTCAAGGAGGCATACGCATCGGGGTTTCGGTCAGAATTTACAGATGATGCGAGTGTGTTCGAATTTTCAGGCCAGGCGATTCATCTCGTACCGGGTGATTTGGAAAACATCAAGGTGACAACTCCCGAAGATTTGTTTATTGCTCAGGCCTTTATGCAGGCCCAGCGCTCAGATCAATGAATGGGGTGCGAGGCTGACCACTGGCCGTTACTGCGAACCCAGCGAACGGCATAAACGCCGATTCCAAGTGCCACGGCGGCTAAGCCGTAGTCGCCCCACTCCCAGCTTGACGTCGAATTCAGCTCTGCCTCGACCCATTCCGGGCCGTAGACCAGGGCCATCACGATGGCGGCAGCGTTGTTGAAGAAATGAGCGGCGATGGCCGGCCACAGACTCCCACTGTAAACGACCAAATAACCCAATCCGGCGCCCAAAATCATTCTGGGCAGAAATCCGTGGAACTGAAGGTGAATGGCACTGAATAAAAATGCTGCCATCCATACCGCAGCATGGATGTTGTTGGTCCATTTGGCGACGAGCGGCTGAATGACCCCACGAAACGCCAATTCTTCGCAAACAGCAGGCATCAAAGCGACGATCACCAGTGTCGCTGGAAATTGCCACGCTTCATCAAAGGAAAGCATCGAGGCTGTCACCTCTGCGGCCAAGGCCTCGAATCTGTTGGCGGTCTCTACCCATGAATCCGGCATGAAATTCAAGGCAGCGGCATTCAGGCGAAACGTCAAGTCGATGAGCGGCTGTGCGGCCCAGGCAAGTGCGACCGACGCCACGATCCAAGGGGCCGAAATTTTTCCCAAGGCCAAAAAGGTGCGCCCTGCAAAGAGTCGACTGGCGATCCAAGCCATGAGTCCGAACGAAAACAGCTGATTGAATCCATTGATGACTAGGTTGTAAACCCGGCCATCACGCGAACCAGCATCAGAGGCAAAAGCCACCGCTTCTTCGACCGAATGGCCCATCAGTCCTGAGAGTGCGATCAACCCCAACCCAGATGCGATGCCCATTCCCATGAGAACGAGGCAAAAGAAGAAGATTAATTGCCCGAAAGGGTGCATGGATTGGAATGCGGTTCGAATCATGGTGTAATTTTGCGAAGTCCGAAAGCGCAAGTTCGCTGAAAAGGATGAAACTCAACATAGCAGTGCCATTGGTACGGATCGGAGACATAGAAATTGCTGAATTCCCCTTTTTGTTGGCTCCCATGGAGGATGTCAGCGATCCGCCTTTTCGCGCGTTATGCAAGAAGTACGGTGCTGACTTGATGTACACGGAATTCATTAGTTCTGAGGGCCTCATTCGGGACGCAGTAAAAAGCCGAGCCAAGCTGGATATCTTCGAATATGAGCGCCCGATTGGGATTCAAATCTTTGGCAGCGAGATCGATTCTATGCGTCAAGCTGCGGCAATTACCGAAGAAGCAAAGCCCGATATCGTTGACATCAATTACGGGTGCCCAGTAAAAAAAGTCGCATGCCGCGGCGCGGGTGCGGGCATCCTTCAGGACATCCCGAAGATGGTGTCCATGACCAAGGAAATCGTTGACACGTGCACGTTACCGGTTACAGTAAAGACACGCCTCGGATGGGATGAGCAATCCAAACACATTGTCGATGTAGCCGAGCGTTTGCAAGACGTGGGAATCAAAGCCATTAGCATTCACGGTCGCACACGCGCTCAGATGTACAAAGGGCAGGCCGATTGGTCTCTGATTGCGGCGGTCAAGAACAATCCACGGATGCACATCCCCGTCTTTGGCAACGGCGACATTGATTCTCCGCAGAAAGCGATGGAATATCGTTCACGCTATGGGGTCGACGGAATCATGATTGGTCGTGCCAGTATTGGAACACCGTGGGTATTTCGGGAGATGAAGCATTACATGGCTACGGGTGAAATCCTGCCACCGCCGGGCATGATAGAGCGGGTAGATGTGGCCAGGGAGCATTTCGAGAAGAGCATCGAATGGAAAGGAGATCGGCTGGGAGTGGTAGAAATGAGGCGACATTATGCCAATTACTTCAAAGGCTTGAGGGACTTCAAGCAGCACCGATTGGAATTGGTAACCATGGATGAGGTTGAGGCCATTCGCACGAAGTTGACCGAACTGGAATCGTTGCCGTTCGAGCTGGCTTGAGCGCGTTACCGCTCAATGAAGCGATGGACGAGGTTGCGAACCATCCATCCAGATCCGATGCCCCCGAGGAACACCACGACGGCTAGGGTGCCCAATACATCGCCCAAGGCCAGTTCCACGGGATAAGATGGAATCACGGATCCTTGCAATTTGACCCACCCAAACGTTCGTTGACCCCAAACAAGGCCTACGCCAATCCCCATGCCTACTGCACCACCGATGGCGTTGATCAAAACACCTTGCCAAGCGAATACTTGTTCCAATCGCCAGCCCGTTAGTCCCATGGCGTTCAACACTTCGATGTCTTGGCGCTTTTCGAGCAAGAGCATGGTCAAGGAGGCCATGACATTAAAAGCGGCGACGACGAGAATGAAGCTCAGAATGACAAACGTCGCCCATTTTTCAGCGCGGTTGGTTTGGGTAATCAGTGCATTTTTTTCGTCCCGGGTGCGGACGCGCCAAGGCAGGTTCTGTTCTGTGATTTTCGCCGAAATGATCCGGGCTATTTCATCGCCGTCAGATCCTTCGACAGGCCGGATCTCAAAGCGATTGACAGATTCATTTCGTTGAAACAATAAGCGCGCAAAGTCAAGTGGAGCCAGCACGTATTTGCGATCAATTTCGGCATTGACCGAAAACACATCGCATGCAAAAGCACGCTCTGATTGAAAGGCATTTTCTTTGTACCGCGCCATTTTCTTTCCTCGAATTGGTGCTCGGAAGAGCAAGCTGGCCTTATCCTCGGTCGCGTTCAAGGATCCGATTCCCAAAACATTTCTCACGCCAAGCCCCAGGGCGACGCAGGATGAGCCTTGCGCCCATTCGGGAGACCAAGTCCCTCCCCGCAAGGCTCGCTCGATGTCCGCTGCATGAAGCATGGTGGAATCAAATGCCAACACCTTGACTACTTGAGGTGCGTTGCCATTCCAAGAGAGCACAGCTTCGTCTTCGATGACAGGAGCGATGTGCTCCAGGAGGGGTGAATCACTGTCCATCCCAAAATGTGCTTCGAGCCATTCACCGGTGCTGTCAGGAAGTGCATTTCCTTCCATCGAGACGATGGCGAGGGGTGCATCGAGGGTTCCGAAAAGTTCCGTAACGACGGACTCAATTCCATTAAAAGCGCTCAGGACAGCAATCATTGCGGCTGTCACAGCTGCTATCACAAACATGGATATCCCCGAAATAAGATGCGTGATGCTGCGGGACCGTCGGGTCCACGCATAACGCCATGCAAGACGAATCGGAAGGTTCACAGGAGCGGTAGCATTATTTCTTCAAGGCTTGATCGATGGTCTCGTAATAATCCAAGCTATCGTCTAAGTAGAAATTCAACGCGGGAATGACGCGCACTTGTTTGCCGATGATCCCCCCCAATGTCTTCCGCACTCGCCATCCCTCTTGGCGAACTGCTTCAAGGGCAATCTTTTTGTCGGGCACCGCCATAAAGCTCAAGTAAACCTTAGCTAATCCAAGGTCGGGCGCCATCCGAACTTGCGTCACGGAAATGAACATACCCCCAAACCATGAGTTCGCCTCACGCTGAAAGATGACACTGAGATCGCGCCGAATCAATTCGGCCATTTTTTCTTGACGTATTCCTGCCATGGGGTAAAGGTCGGAAAGTCCGGTTTAATAAAGGAAGTTGTGATAAGGATACCGCTTCACGTGAATTTCCTTCACCGCTTCAAAAACAATTTCACGCATTTCATCCATCCCGACTTTGTCTTTTGCGGAGATGAAAATGACGTGGCGGTCGTTGCGTTCGAATCGTTCTCGAATGCCCGCCATCTGATCCTCCTGGGTCGGACCGAAGGGCTCGACAGTGATCTGGTCAATTTTATTGAACACAATCATTGCGGGTTTATCGTCGCTTCCGATTTCTGCCAGCGTGGACTCCACGACGGCGATGTGCTCTTCGAATTGCGGATGACTGATATCAACGACGTGGAGCAACAGATCACTCTCGCGCGTTTCGTCCAGCGTGGATTTAAAGCTTTCAATCAGCTGATGCGGCAGCTTTCGGATGAATCCAACGGTATCACTCAAAAGAAATGGCAGGTTGTGCAAGACCACCTTTCGAACCGTTGTATCCAACGTGGCGAACAATTTATTCTCGGCAAAGACTTCACTTTTAGACATCCTCGTCATCAAAGTGCTCTTTCCCGCATTGGTATAGCCAACCAAGGCGACGCGCACGAGTGCGCCGCGGTTTCCCCGCTGAGTGGCCATCTGACGGTCAATGGCCTTGAGCTCCTTCTTCAAGTGGCTAATTCGGTCGCGTATGATTCGGCGATCCGTTTCAATTTCTTTCTCTCCCGGTCCCTTCATGCCAATCCCGCCTTTTTGCTTTTGCAGGTGGGTCCACATGTTGGTCAATCGGGGGAGGAGGTACTGGTATTGCGCGAGTTCCACTTGAGTTTTGGCGTGTGCTGTTCGAGCACGTTGGGCAAAAATATCCAGGATTAAGTTGGGCCGATCTAAAATCTTGTGCTCCGGAATCTCCCGCTCGATATTGCGCAGCTGAGTGGGTGTGAGCTCATCATCGAAGATGAGGATGTCAATTTCATGCTCCTCGACGTATTCTTTGATTTCCTGAAGCTTACCGCTTCCAACAAACGTTCGGGTGTCCGGTCGATCTAAACTCTGGACGAATGTGCGTTGATTATTCGCATCAGCGGTGGTCGCCAAAAAGGCCAATTCTTCGAGGTGCTCTTGGACTTCATCTCGTGATTCACGTCCCGTTACCAGACCAATAAGCACGCAAGTCTCAGGTTCTTGCGCGGTGGAAATGAGTTTTTTCTCGAGCATTACTTCACATCCTGAAAGGTGCCTACGTAATCCGCAATTCCGCGTATGATCGCCGGGTCAAGGATGCCTTTTTGGGGGGGCATGGTGCCTTTGCCGTAGGTAATGATGGCAATGCGCTCTTCAATTGTCATGGTGGATGTGCTCAAATCGGGTGCTTTCGAAGCCATTAGGCGACCGTCCGTTCCGTGGCATAAAGAGCACTTCATGGTGTATGCCCGTTTGATAGCAGCTTGGGACGGTGCCTCGCTTGGATCACTGTTTTGCTCGGCAGCTGGGTCGGCCGAGCCGCATTGGCTCAACACGAGAAGAATAAAACCCGCTAAAAGAGCAGTGGAGGCGCGCGCGAGGGTAACCATACGGGGCATCAGAACCAGCCGTACGCTTCAAACCCCGGACGAATGGGCCATGGGATGCTCGCTACAATAATGAGCAACGCAATGCCAAAATACCGGAGTTGGCGTCGATGCTTGAGCGCATCCGTTTCTGCCCGTTTGACGAGACTGTGTCCAAGGGTGCCAAACAAAATACCTATGAGCATCCCCGCGAGGTGTTCCACCGTAAAAAAGCGCATCACGGTAGACTCCATGACGCCCGGTGTTCCGAGCATGGACATCCAATCCTTCATCACATACAAGGCGAGTCCGAGCAACAATTGGACATGCAATGATATCATGGTAAACAAACCTAATTTGCCCTGATCTGCAGTAAATGCACCGTTTCTATTTTGCCATGCCTTGATGAGCGTGAGCACCAGTAAGGCGAGGACTACCCAGCGCAACGCGCTGTGCATGTGTTGAAATCCTGTAATCATTTGTCAAAGATAACTCCCTAGACAACGCCTTGGTCGATCATAGCATCTGCGACCTTGACAAATCCAGCGATATTAGCTCCTTTTACATAATCCACATAACCTGAGTCATCCGTGCCGTACGAAACGCATTGAGCATGAATGTCCTTCATGATGTTCAGCAACCGCTCATCCACTTCTTGGCGACTCCAATTCATGCGCAGGCTATTCTGGGACATCTCCAGGCCGCTCGTCGCAACACCTCCAGCGTTGGATGCCTTGCCCGGAGCGAAGAGCACTTTTGCCGCTTGGAATGCTTCAATGGCTTCAGGGGTAGACGGCATGTTCGCGCCTTCCGCGACTACAATGCATCCATTGGCAATGAGTCCTTTGGCTTCCGATTCATTGAGTTCATTCTGGGTGGCACACGGAAATGCAGCTTCACAGGCCACACCCCACGGGCGTTCTCCTGCGTGGAATGTAGCACTGGGATACGCTTCAGCGAATTCCGAGATGCGCCCACGGCGGACGTTTTTCAAATCCTGGATCCAGGAAAGTTGGTCTTCAGACAGGCCATTGGGCTCATGGATGTATCCCGACGAATCTGACATCGTGATCACTTTTGCCCCCATTTGGGTGCATTTTTCAGCGGCGTATTGTGCAACGTTTCCTGATCCGGAAATTGCAACGCGTTTGCCCTCGAAATTTTGTCCTTGGCTTTCCAACATTTCCGCTGCGAAATACACAGCACCGTACCCCGTCGCCTCAGGACGAATCAACGAACCTCCCCAATTCAAGCCTTTGCCTGTTAGAACCCCGGTGAACTCATTGCGCAAGCGCTTGTACTGGCCAAACATGTAGCCAATCTCACGTCCGCCCACGCCGATGTCGCCGGCCGGAACATCCGTATTCGGGCCAATGTGCCGGGCCAATTCGGTCATGAAGCTTTGGCAAAAGCGCATCACTTCATTGTCCGACTTGCCTTTGGGGTTAAAGTTGGAACCCCCTTTTCCACCGCCCATAGGCAATGTCGTTAGGCTGTTCTTGAATACTTGTTCGAATCCCAAGAATTTCAGGACGCTTAAATTCACCGTTGGGTGGAAGCGCAGCCCCCCTTTGTATGGCCCAATGGCGGAATTGAATTCTATGCGATAGCCTTTATTGACCTGTACCTCGCCTGCGTCGTTCGTCCAAGGAACTCGGAACATCAAGATACGCTCAGGTTCGACCATGCGCTCGAGTATACGGTGTTCCGTATACTTGGGATGGTTAGCAATAAAAGGGATAACAGTCTCTGCGACTTCTTGAACCGCCTGAATGAATTCGGCTTCATTCGGATTCTGAGCAGCAACCTCCGCCATGAAGGCGCTGATCTGCTCGTGGTGAGGGGTAGTCATCAACGTGTCTATTAACGTTTAGCGTCACAAATCTAATTCACAAGGAAGAAGTTCGGCCTCCGTCTACCGGTAAATTAATACCAGAAATGTAACTCGCTGAGGGTGAAGCTAAAAATGCAATAGCACGACCCACTTCTTCGGGGTTTCCGGTACGATTTAGGGGTACCGCAGAGGCCATTTGCGCACGAATTTCGGTCTCACTTCGACCGGTTTTGTCCGCTTTTGCAGAAATGATTTGATCGAGTCGTGCTGTATTCGTCGCTCCGGGCAGGACATTATTGACTGTGATGCCAAAGGCACCGACCTCATTGGCCCAGGTCTTTGCCCAGCTGGCTACGGCACCTCGAATGGTATTGCTCACCCCGAGATTGGCCAGAGGTTGCTTCACACTCGTACTAATTACATTGATGATGCGGCCATATCCGGCGTCTTTCATTCCAGGCAAAACAGCTTGAGCGAGGAGGTGATTGCAGACCAAATGCTGCTCAAAGGTGTTCCGAAACGCTTGGATATCTGCATCGACGATGGGCCCGCCCGCTGGTCCTCCCGTGTTGTTGACCAAGATGTGCACAGGTTCGCGCTCGGTGATTTCAGCGATGGCACGCTGCACATCTGTGGGGTCGCTAAAATCAGCCTGAACGGTGGCATGGCGCTCAGGATTTGGCAAAGATGCTTGTGCAGAATGCAAGCGTTCGGCATTGCGGGCAATCAAAAGGACGCGGGCGCCGAGCCCCGCTAGATGCTGGGCCGCTGCAAATCCGATCCCCTGTGTGGATCCGCATACGACAGCTGTTTTTCCGGTGAGGTCCACAGGCAGCCACTCTTGGGTTTCTAAGGTCATGCGGCGAAGTTAGCGATGGACGGCTCAATCGGTGTACTTTTGGGAGGAAAGGCGTCACATGAAACGAATCGAACACATCGGCATTGCCGTTCAAGACCTCGCAGGTGCTGAGAAGATATTTGAGGACATCCTCGGTTATGCACCGCATAAAAGAGAACGGGTGGATTCCGAATCCGTGGAAGTGAGTTTTTTCCAAACGGGTGAGAGTAAAGTTGAATTGCTTGCGACGACAGATGCTCAAGGCCCGATTGGTGAACACATCCAAAAGCGCGGTCCGGGGCTGCATCACCTCGCTTTTCATGTGGACGATTTACAAGAAGAAATCTCGCGGCTTGAGACCTTGGGCTACCGCATCATAAGCGGTCCCAAATCAGGAGCGGACGGGAAAATCATAGCCTTCTTGCATCCGAGCGACACGGTGAAGGTGCTTGTGGAACTCTGCGCTGATGCGCGTTGAGCATACGATTTAGAACCGTCGCCTTTTGCGCTGTTTTCGAGCGCGCTTCTTTTGGTCCTTTGCGCGCTTCTTTTCCGCTTTTTCCATATCAGACCCGAACAGGACCTCTGCCGGGCGGTCTTTCGCCGGAGGCTTGGCGCAATCAACTTCAGGCTTGGCTCGAAGAAGATCCCATTGAAGGGCTAGGTTCCACGGCTGGAATTGCCCGCTGTACCATTGTACCCTGCCATCACCTTCCTCCGCAAAGGGGCTCAATTGGACGGCATCGTACGTTGCCAGGATCCTCAAGTAGCGACCGGAACGGGTTCGAACACCTGCACCAACACCCAATTCCAATGCGATGCGATCAAGAACGGGTTGCTCTCGTGGTACGAACATAGAGTCGGGACCTGTACGGCTAAATTGGCCCCCCCATTCGCGGTCCCATCCCACTCCAAGTTGGCCTTCTATAAAAAAATCGGGGATGATTTCAAATGCGCGGTACAATCGAAAAGTGAATTCGGTCGTCAAGTTCGAACGTCCGCTATCAACCATTGCATTGGGGACGAGCACGCTGTCTGCATCAGCGACCAATCCGGTGAACGTGGAAATAGCAGCATTCCTCGTTCCATGAAGCTCAATGCTCCATCTGTCCCACACCACAGGCCGCTTGGCGATTTGCCAAAATCCAATTCCCAAGCGCAATGCCCGGTGACCTTCATGCCCCCAGTTTCCCCAGTGCAGCGTATCCAAGGAGCCATCGGACTTAACAATGGGATAGAAGGAATCGGTGGAATCGGGACGGGCAGAAAAACTGTGCAGGCCAGCAGAGAGCGTCCAGCCAGACCTTCGAAAAGAAGTCTTTTCTGAATCAAATAAGGCTGCAGATTGGGCGGTGAGTCCAATTGAAAACAACACGGTAGCAGCTACTAAAACGGCTCGATTTAAGAAGTCCCTTCCCATTCCGTTAGGATTTGTTCGAAGGTTTCCGGCCGATCCCAACGTGTGGCAATATCGGGCTGTGCCAAAATCGATTCCATGATCTGATCTTGTCGCTTGCCAGCGGCCAAGGCCTCTTCATACGGAGTGTGGCTGAACGTTACCTGAGAATACAATGGCAACCAACGCCCGGGGTACGTAGTGGCTAGCTTCGCCTCAATTTTTTTACGCAATAGGAACTGCGGATCACCTGTTTTGTCACGCATTTCGATGTAATTACGCAAGGCTAATTCCATGATGGCATCTCCAGACGGCTGCCGCAATTGCGTGTACCGTTCCAAGGTGTCGCCCCAATCCTCCGGCCCGTCCATGGCATCGACCAATTCGCTCAGAACACTGCAGTCCTCCATGCCACTGTTCATTCCTTGGCCGTAAAACGGCACAATGGCATGGGCCGCATCGCCCATAAGACAAATGCCATCGCCGACGTGCCATGGATTGCATTGAGTCATGACCAATGAACTCGTGGGATTCGCAAGCCACTGCTCAGCATAGTCTGGGATCAGGGGGGTGACATCCGGAAAGTAGGTGCTGAAATAAGTTTTAACCTTTTCTAAGGTATCCAAATTGTCTAGGCCTGTAGCTCCATCAAAGGGGGCAAAAACGGTACATGTAAATGTGCCGTCAGGATTGGGAAGGCCCATCAGCATGAACTCGCCGCGAGGCCAAATGTGCAAGGCATCGGACTCCATTTTGAATTGACCTTGCTCATCAGGGTACATCGCGATTTCTTTGTAGCCATGCGTGAGGTATCGTTGGGCAAAGTCAAATCGATCCGTGCGCATCAGTCGGTCGCGCACCGCACTGAAGGCGCCGTCCGTACCGAAAATACGGTCGAATGATTTGGAGGTGGATTCGCTCTGGCTTTTTTCAAAATGCAATTCTTTTCGATTCACGTCCAGTTCGACACATTTATGATCAAAATGGTAAGCGACATGGGCGTGGCGTTCAGATTTCTCTACGAGCAATCGGTTCAGCAGGGCGCGCGAAACAGAATAAATGCACTGAGGGTCGTCGAACATGCCCCGTGCCTCTGGCAAGCCGTAAGGTTGGCGAGTGAGTGTTCCGTCTGTGGCATGCATGGTTCGGTGAGTAATGGGCAAGGCAATTTCTCGGACCGCATCAGCGATACCGGCTTTTTCCAAGGCCCGCCAACCCCGATTGCTCAATGCCAAATTGATGCTGCGTCCACCTTTGTACTGTCCGATTCTCGGGTCGGGTCTGCGCTCGTACACGTCCACGTGGTGACCTCGTTCAGCGAGCATCAGCGCCCATAAGCTGCCGACTAGACCGGCACCGACCACTGCCATGGATTCAGCGGGCAAGGAGTGCTTGCTATTATCAGTCATGCCGCAGGCTCAATGAACGGTTGCGTTGATGGCTTGATCCAGGTCGGCGATGAGGTCCTCGGCGTCTTCGACTCCTACGCTCAATCGCACGAATCCATCGGAAATCCCCAGTTCAGCTCGAATTTCCGCGGGCACACTCGCGTGCGTCATGGCTGCTGGATGCTCGATCAACGACTCCACACCTCCGAGCGATTCGGCCAAGGCAAAGAGCCGAGTGGTCGCCACAAGTTTTTTGGCCTGTTCCAGGTTATCTCCCTTGATTACGAATGCAATCATTCCGCCGAAATCGTCCATTTGCCTTTTGGCAACGTCGTGGCCGGGATGGTCTTCAAAACCGGGCCAGTATACTTTCGCTACACGCGGGTTGGCCTTCAGCCAGTGCGCGATTTTTCGGCCGTTGGCACAATGCCGTTCTATGCGCAAGTGAAGCGTTTTGAGACCGCGCAGCACCAAGAAAGAATCAAAGGGCTGGGCAATCGCTCCGCAGTTGTTTTGAATGGTACGCAGCGGCTCGTCGATGGCTGCGTCAGCAGTGATGAGTGCCCCCATGACGACGTCGCTGTGGCCTCCGAGGTACTTCGTCACGGAATGCATAACAATATCTGCTCCGTGTTCCAGCGGGCGCTGCAACATGGGTGAGGCAAAGGTGTTGTCCACCGCGAGTAGAATTCCTCGAGGCTTGGTGAGTGCTGCAATCGCGGCGATGTCGGTGATCTGCATCAATGGATTGGTCGGGCTTTCCAACCAGATCAATCGTGTTTTATCGTTGATTGCAGCTTCAACCAACGCGGGTTCTTGGGTGTCAACGAAGTGGAACACAATGCCCATGGGCGCATAGTTTGTTCGGAATAACCGAGCGGTCCCACCGTACAGGTCTTGCCCTGCAATGACTTCGTCACCTGGCTTGAGAGTCTTTAGCACGGTATCAATGGCAGCCAACCCTGAGGCGAAAGCCAATCCGTGGGTCCCACTCTCAATTTCTGCGAACGCAGCTTCCAGCGCCGCACGGGTAGGATTGTGACAGCGGGAGTATTCCCAGCCTTTGTGCACCCCAACGGCCTCTTGGACGTAGGTAGAGGTTTGAAAAATGGGTGTCATGATGGCGCCAGTAGAAGCATCGGGTTCAACCCCTGCGTGCACTGTGCGCGTCCCCTTGCCAAGGTTTTTCGAATCATTCATGGGGTCAAAGTTACGCTTGGATTCGCGGCTTTAAGGGCGTTTGTCGCCATTCTGGGTGCGAACCCACCATTGAGGCAATACAAACGCCCCTGCCAACAGGTAAATGAAGTACGTCATGATGCGCCAAACGAGCACCACGCCGGCCATGTAAGCAAGCCCTGTGATGTCTCCCAAGAAGGCAGGTACACCTAATTCAGCAGCACCAGATGATCCGGGCGTCGGACTGATGGAAAGAACGATCCAGAGGACCAGTTGCCTTGCGAGTACAGCCCCGTGTTCGATGTGCGGATAAAAAATCAACAAGACCGCATTCAGTGTTAAGAAACGAGCCGTCCAGCTAGCACACGTTGCGGCAAATCCTTGAATCCAAAACGAGCGAGGGGCATGACGAATGTTCCGGGAGGCTTCAAGCAAATCCTTGGACCACGATTTAATGCGTTTGTCCCATTTGCGCAATGCGCGCGAGGTGCTCAAGCGTTGGATGAACTGATGGGTCTTTTCCGGTCGCAAGACCAGACCAAACCACAGCAACGAGGTAAGCAATGCGATGAAACCATAGGCCATCCAAAAAAGCGAGGACATGCCCCAAGTCAGTATTCCGATGTCTTCGTTCAAGGTGGGGAAGAGGGGATAATCAGCCCAAATCGAAAGTCCAAAGACCAGCGGGACCGCAAGCAAATAAAAGGCCTCATCGAGCATGGCGGTTGCAAAAACGGTAGCTAAACTCTTGCCCCATTTGAGTCCGTCTCGATGCAGGATGACCACCGCCGCCGCTGATCCACCGACGACACTCGGGGTGAGTGCCGAAGACAGCTCCCAAAGCAGGATGTTTTCGGTGGATTGCCGCCACGAAAAGGCCTTGAATGACAAAATACGCAGGCGAATGATGTAGCCGAGATCGCGAATGAGCACGCATGCTATAACGGCTAGCAGCGCCCAAGTTGAGCGGGAAGACCAAGTAAAGGCGCGGAGTAATTCGAGGGAGGTGGTGGGTTGCTGGGTGCTCGGGTCAATCACTTCGTGGTTTGCACCCAACCACACTACCCCGGCTGCTGCTCCCACTCCGATAAGAACGGGCCATACCCATTGGGTCCATCGAAAAAGGGCAGACTGCGGCATGCGCACAATTTAAAATACGAAGTCACGCATACGCATGGCTGCCTTCGGAACAATTTAGGCACATTTCGATGCTGGATCGTTGCGTAAAAATCTGATGGCGAAAGGCGGCATAAGCTTCTCCAAACCAGATCTCTTCGAAGTTGTTTTCACCCAATATGCCCATGGAATGATGCGCATCCTTGTCGAAACAGCAGGGGACGACCTTGCCATCCCACGTCATGACACACCCTTGCCACATTCGCCAACATTCATCCTGGAATGTGTTTCGAATCTTCCAGATCCCTCCGTCTGTTCGGTCGTATCGGCGGAGTTCCGGTGCCTCCGTGAGCAATGGATGGCCATCGCGGGGGTCATCGATTTGAGCTGTCTTGATGACCAACTCATCGACGCCTGCTTTGCGGGCCTCCCGTTTGATTTGGGTCAATTCGTGTTCATTTGGCCCCACGACCAAAAACTGCCAAACGAGGTGCGGACCCCGTCCTCGGTTCTTGCGCCTCGCTTCGACCATGTTGCGCGTGCCTTCAAGTACCTTTTCCAATTGTCCCCCAACCCGATACGCGGAATAGGTCTCTTGTGTCATGCCGTCGATGCTGATGATCAGGCGACTCAATCCAGACCGGACAATTGCATCGCAGCGTTCCGGCCTCAAAAAGTGAGCATTGGTGGAGGTGGAGGTATAAATGCCGCGGGCGTGTGCCATGGCTACCAGTTCGTTTAACTGCGGATGCAGGTACGGCTCTCCTTGGAAATACAGGTTGAGGTAGACCAAGTATCGTCCCATTTCGTTCAATGCGCGCTCCAGCAGAGCGGGGTCGAGCATTCCTGTCGGCCGCGAAAAAGACCGAAGTCCGGAGGGGCACTCTGGACAACGCAGGTTACAGGAGGTGGTTGGTTCAATGCTCAGGCTGAGCGGCCAGGCTGTTTGAGGCACATGGTTGCCACGTTGATTTTGGGCGTATCCCCGATGTGCAGCCCAGGCATTGCCCATGCGTTCGAGGTTCAGTGGTCGAACCCTTCTCCATCGGTCGCGTGCGACCCGTCCTTGATGTTTCCAACCCAATGCCATGTTCAAATTTAATGCCTAACGACTCGGTAGTGGAGGTTCGGCAATCCCGAATTAATTTCGTCCACATGATAGCGCTCGGAGACACATTGATTTCGGAAGATGTATTTGACACTTTATTTGCCTGTGATTTAAGCAAATGCAAGGGAGCGTGCTGTGTTGAAGGAGAAAGCGGGGCGCCGCTCACAGAAGAGGAAGTAGATCGATTGGAAGGGGCGTTTGAGGTGGTTAAGCCCATGCTGAGACCAGAGGCCTTGGCCGTTATTGAGGAAGTCGGGCTTTTTGAAGTGGACCAGGACGGCGAGTTTGTGACGCCCATCATCAAAGGCCGAGAATGTGTTTATGCGACTTTCGAATCCAATGGAACCGCTAAATGTGCTTTTGAATCGGCTTGGCGACAAGGCAAGTCGGATTGGCCGAAGCCCATTTCATGTCATTTGTATCCCATCCGGTTGAAGCAGCTACAGGATTTTACGGCATTGAATGTCCACCAATGGACCATCTGCGATGGCGCGCGGACGTGCGGCGCATCTTCGAATATTACGGTGTTGGAATTTTGCCGAACCGCATTGATTCGCGAGTTTGGAGAAGCGTGGTACGATGATGCACTGGAAATTTGGAAGGCCTGGAAAAACCGTGATGATGCGCATTGATCCGAGCATCAAAATACTTCTTTCCGGGGGGATGCTTTTGCTTCTTCCGCTTCTTTCGGCGGCACAATCTATGCCCGAACATGAGGCAGTGGGCTTGGATGCATTGAATTCTGCAGACGATGAGTTGCTCTTGGGATGGGATGATTCATCGCTGTATTTTCGACGGGTCACCCGATCCGTTGAGACCCCAAAAGACTCCCATTGGTTTTTGTCAGAAGGTCAAGAATTTGAAGCTGTACGCCGGGCGGGCTACACGGATTTCGCGGAGCCTGAGCCGATGGAGTTGAAGGCTTGGTCGGCAGCGAATTGGCCCGGTATGGATGAAATACAGCACGTCGCCATCGATGCCGTCCGAGGGGTCTTGGTCGCGAGCGCGCAGTCGGAGCGGGGCGACTTTGATTTATTTATGGCGCAGCGAATGGGAAGCAATTGGACGGTTCCACTGCCTTTGAATGCGCTGAATACACCAGGGGATGAGGTGTTCCCCAATTTCGATCAAGGTGAGTTGTTGTTTGCGTCCAATGGCCACCAGGGGCTTGGAGGATTTGATGTATTCCGAGCATCACGTGCAAGTCATTTTGAGCGCGTTGAACGCATGCCAAAGGGTGTGAATACGGCAGGTGATGAGTTGGCTGCTGTTCCTGCTGGAAGTAAGCCGGAGTCAGGTTATTATATCTCGGCCGTGCGTTTTGAAGGAAAGGGATTGGATGTGTGGTGGTGTGGACAGCAAGAGGCATCAGGGGGAGAGCATGTGCGTTCTATTGCGATGGAATTTCGCTATCAACGCATGCCCCTTAAAGGCATGAAGGTCCGCATCAATGAGCGGGGTGGAAAAACGGTTGTAGAAGGGGTGTCAGATGCTCAAGGACGGATGCTGTTGGGCGCGGTGCGCTTGGACGCAGCGATGGAAGTGGCTGTGACCGCTGCGACAGAGCGGGAGGTGCCGGATGGTGCCGTATGTCATGTCTACGAGCAGTGTGAGCAGGGCGGGTGCCTGGATTCATATTGGCCCGGATGGAAGCGCGTTCGGAGCTACCGATTGGAAGGTGGAAAAGCTTTCGTTTTCGATTTGCTTCCACTTGATGCCCTTGGACGCTGGCCACGCCCCTCTGAATTTGATGGTTCAGAGTGGTTGGGAGAATCCTCCACGTGGGTTGCTTATTTTGACTTGTCAGTAGACCAGGTTACCTCTCAATCCCGAGAGGAGCTCATGAAGTGGTTGGAAGCCCGTCATGCCCTTCCCTCCCTGGCAGGTCATTTGGTGGTAAGCGGTTACGCCGATGCGCAAGGAGAGGTGGTACGGAACCACGTGCTAAGTGAGGCGCGTGCAGCGTCCATTGTGGAGGTGCTTCTGAACGCAGGATTCTCGGCCTCCCAAATCCAATGGAACGGATACGGAGTGGATTCCCATGCCCAGAATGCGGCGAGCGCTCGCCGTGTGGAAGTGGAATGGGTGCCCACGATGCACTGAAGCAGTTTGGAATCCTTATTTTTGCGCCCATGTTGATTACCCTACTTCGTTCAAAATTGCATCGCCTGACGGTTACCCAGGCGGATCTGAATTACATCGGTTCGATTACCCTTGACCCCGATTTGATGGATGCTGCAGGTTTGTTTGAAGGGGAAAAGGTTCAAATTGTAAACATCAACAACGGCGAACGATTTGAGACGTACACGATTCTAGGTGAGCGTGGCTCGGGACAAGTGGGGTTGAATGGACCTGCAGCAAGAAGGGTTCAAGTTGGTGACATCATCATTGTGATTGCTTATGCCCATATGACACCCGAAGAAGCGAGGGCGCACAAACCGGTATTGGTTTTCCCTGACACCGCGACGAATCGATTGAACCCCTAACTTCCGCTCATGAATGCAAAACAGATTGCGACGTACGTCGTCTCATTGGGCATTGGCGTAGTCCTTTTTTACTTAGCGTTCTCAATTGTAGATGACAAAGAGGCCTTGTGGGAAAACATGCGGTCTGTGCGATGGGAAGGAATCGCAGCATCATTCGTTATGGGTTATCTGGCCATTGTGAGCAGGGGGTTGAGGTGGGGTATTCTGCTCGAGCCGCTTGGGCGAAAGGCGGGTAAAGCTCGAAGCGTGCACGCTGTTGCTTTCGCATATTTTGCCAACACGTTTGTGCCGCGCAGCGGAGAGTTAGCAAGATGCGCCGCCTTGAATCAGACCGACGATATCCCGGTGGATGAGTTGTTTGGTACCGTCATCAGCGAACGGGTCATTGATTTTGTTTTTCTGATTGTGTTAACGGGTGTGGCCATATTGGGCAATTTGCCCGCCTTTTTGGAATTGCTCGAAGGAGCGGAGCTCCCAGATTTCAGCAAGCTGGTGGCCATTTGTGCTGCAGGTTTGACCGCTTTAGGTTTGATCCTTTGGAACCGAAATCGCTTACTAAAATTGCCTTTCGCACAGCGAATTCTGGACTTTCTCAAAGGTGTGTGGGATGGATTGAATAGCATCCGGAACATGAACCGCAAGGGCCAATTTCTGGCTCATACTATTTTCATTTGGTTGATGTACTTTTTCATGGCTTGGGTCATCTTTAAATCCTTTGATGCGGTTAATGATATCACGGTGATGCAAGCCTTGTTTATTATGGTAGCCGGGGGATTTGGCATGGTCATCCCAGCACCTGGAGGGGTAGGAGCCTATCAGTGGGCAGTGATGTCGGGTTTCATGGCTTTGGGATATACCAAGGCACTCGGTCTGGCCGTTGCCAACATCATTTGGTTTACCCAAACATCCATGATCATCACGATGGGTGGGATCGCCTATCTCTACTTGCTGTGGTATCGGCTTAAAAAAGACCGGAGATGAAAGGAACCCTGGATCACACATTGCAGGTTATCAGCCAATGGAAAAAAGCTGGGGAGACGGTGGTGTTCACAAACGGTGTTTTTGACATTCTGCACGCCGGTCATGTGATGTATTTGAAGGAAGCAAAGGCCTTCGGAACACGCTTGGTGGTTGGATTAAATTCTGATTCAAGTGTGAGAAAATTGGGCAAAGGACCAGAGCGACCGATTAATCCTGAGAACGACCGTCAGGCTGTCCTTGAGGGGCTTCGAGCAGTGGATTTGGTGGTTGTTTTTGGCGAGGAAACACCAGCAAAACTGATCCAAGCGATTCAACCCGACGTGCTGGTCAAAGGAGGCGATTACGATCCTCAATGCACGGATCCCTCCGAGCCGCAATTCATAGTCGGGTCAATTGAGGTCATCAACCGGGGTGGAGCGGTCCACTCGATTCCCTTGCTCCCCGGACGTTCTACGACCAACATCATTAAAAAAAGCCGGACATAGCCGGCTTTTTTTGGTTGTCAATGGAGCACGTACTAAACGTCTTCCTCCTCCATGAATTTTGTGGTGAAATTTCCGCTTCGGAACCGTTCATTCCGCATCAAGCGCTGATGAAAGGGAATGGTGGTCTTCACACCTTCGATAACGTACTCGTCCAATGCGCGCTGCATTTTGAGGATGGCCTCATCCCGGGTCTGGGCCACGACAATTAGTTTTGCTATCATCGAATCGTAAAACGGCGGGATTTGGTACCCCGCATATACATGCGTGTCCAGCCGAACTCCGTGTCCACCGGGCGAGTGATAATCGGTGATGCGTCCTGGGCAAGGCGCAAAGTTGCGATCGGGGTCTTCAGCGTTGATCCGGCATTGGATGGCGTGCATCTGCGGATAGTAGTTCTTTCCACTGATGTTTTCACCCGCAGCCAATTTGATTTGCTCCTTGATGAGGTCGTAATTCACAACCTCCTCTGTGATGGTATGCTCCACCTGAATTCGGGTGTTCATCTCCATGAAGTAGAAATCCCGGTTGGCATCCACTAAGAACTCCACCGTTCCAACGCCTTCATATTTTACCGCTTCTGCTGCCTTGATGGCGGCCTTCCCCATTTTTTCCCGAAGCTTATCTGTCATGTAAGGAGACGGCGTCTCTTCCACGAGCTTTTGGTGCCTTCGTTGAATGGAGCAATCACGCTCAGACAGGTGGCACGCTTTTCCGCGTTTATCTGCGGCAATTTGAATTTCAATGTGGCGGGGCTCTACGACGAATTTCTCCATGTACATTCCGTCGTTACCGAAGGCCGCTCCTGCTTCCCGACGCGTTGACTCCCAGCCTTCTTCAAGCTCTTCGACATCGTTGCAAACTTGCATGCCTTTTCCGCCACCTCCGGCGGTGGCTTTGAGCATGACAGGGTATCCAATCTTCTTGGCAATTTTCTTTGCCTCGTCCAAGCTTTCCAGAATTCCTTTGTTACCTGGAATGGTCGGAACACCTGCTGCCTTCATGGTTGCCTTGGCGGAAGCCTTATCTCCCATGGATTCGATCATTTGCGGGCTTGCTCCGATAAATTTGATTTGATTTTCAGCACAGATGCGTGAAAAATCAGCGTTCTCCGAGAGAAAGCCATAGCCTGGGTGGATGGCATCGGCATTTGTGATTTCAGCTGCGGCTATGATCTTGGGAATAGCGAGGTAGGAATCCGCGCTTTTGGGTGGTCCAATGCAAACGGCCTCATCGGCGAACCGAACGTGCAGGCTATCCGCATCAGCCGTCGAATAAACGGCTACAGTTTTGATGCCCATTTCCTTGCATGTGCGAATGACACGGAGCGCAATTTCCCCGCGATTAGCAATCAGAATTTTCTTAAACATGGCGATGGGGTTCAGGAAGGATCAACCAAGAACAAAGGCTGATCGTACTCCACAGGGCTGTTGTCGTCGACCAGGATCTTGACAATTTTTCCGCTCACTTCAGATTCAATCTCATTGAAGAGCTTCATGGCCTCAATGACGCACAAGACATCCCCGTTTCCGACTGAATTACCCACTTCGACAAAGGCATCTTTGTCAGGAGCTGAGCGGCGGTAAAACGTACCGATCATCGGCGACTTAACGGTGATGTATTGATCCTCTTCTGAAGCTGAAGTCGCGGCCTCTGCTGCGGGCGCAGGAGCGGCAGGGACGACAGGAGCGGCAGGAGCTGCGGCTGCCGGTACAGCAGCCATCGGCACTTGAATGACTGTTTCTCCAGCTTGCGCGGAGGCGCCCTTCTTTTTTGGGATTTCAGATTTAATGGTAATCTTGAAATCCTTTTTTTCGATTTCCACCTCTGTTACTCCCGCTTTCGCGATGAACTTGATGAGGTCTTGAATTTCGTTAATGGTCATTTGATGACAATTTAAGGAGCAAATTTAGTCGGTTTTTATTGGCCCCGGTCCGGAAATGGGTTAATCAGCTATTATAGGCCCATTGCAAATAGACTGCGCCCCATGTGAAGCCACCGCCAAACGCTGCGAGGATCACGTTGTCACCGGCTTTCAATTGCTTTTCCCAATCCATGAGACACAAAGGAATGGTTGCTGCCGTCGTGTTCCCGTACTTCTGAATGTTGATCATGACTTTTTCTGCGGGCAAGCCCATTCGGCGTTGCGTAGCATCGATGATGCGCAAGTTGGCTTGGTGTGGAACAAGCCATGCGACATCTTCAGGAGCCAGTTTATTCCGTTGCATGATGTCATAACTAACGTCTGCCATTCCTTTTACCGCCGCTTTAAACACAGGTTGGCCCTCTTGGAAAATAACGTGTTCCTTCGCGTCAACCGTTTCATGGGTGGGGGGAAATAAAGACCCGCCAGCCTTTTGTCGGAGGAAGTTGGCTCCGTTGCCATCCACATGCAGTTTGTGGTCGATGACGCCATATTCTTCGGTGGGCTCCAACAACACCGCTGCGGCCGCATCACCGAATAAGATGCAGGTTGTACGGTCTGAATAATCAATGATGGAACTCATTTTATCGGCCCCCACGACCACAACTTTTTTGTATCGGCCGCTCTCGATGAATTGCGCCCCTGTTGTTAGAGCAAAAATGAATCCTGAGCAAGCTGCGCTTAAGTCGTACCCCCATGAGTTGACGGCGCCTACTTTGTGCGCGATGAGGTTTGCCGTTGCTGGAAAGTGCATGTCTGCGGTCACGGTGGCACAAATAATCAGGTCGATTTCTGTGGCATCAATGCCGCGCTTTTCGAGCAGGGTCTTGACGGCTTCGGCTCCCATATCGGAAGTGGCCTTCGTTGGATCTTTCAGGATGCGTCGCTCTTCGATTCCCGTTCGCGAGCGAATCCACTCATCGTTGGTATCAACCATTTTTTCCAAATCAGCATTGGTCAACACGTCATCAGGCAGATATCCTGCAACGGAAGTAATGGAAGCGCGCATAGTTTTCTAGGTTGGTTGTAAATAGCCGCCAAAGATAGCATGTCGAAACACGCCAAAAAGGGGAATTTTTCCGGTATTCAAAGGGCGAATGTGGAATAACGTCAGTTTAGGCCACGAAAAAAGGGAGGTGAACCCTCCCTTTTTCATCGTCTGAACGACGTTCGTCGATCAAACAGTCATCAATGTGTTTGGTTAGGCTTCCGCCTTTTCCATCACCACTTTGCCCTTGTAATAGAGCTTTCCTTCATGCCAGTGGGCACGGTGGAAAAGGTGAGGCTGTCCTGTGGTAGGGCAAGCCGCTACCTGTGGGGCAGTTAGTGCGTCATGGGCGCGGCGCTTGCGCGTCCGGGCTTTACTTTGGCGTCGTTTAGGATGTGCCATGGCAATTTTATTTCAAGTCTTTCAATGCATTCCAACGCGGGTCAATTCCGTCGTTTTCATCTGTACCCCCACTGCCCGATGACCCTGAAGTTTCGGACGGCTTTTCTGAAGAACCGGAGAGGTACTCGGCGACATCCGGATCACAGTCTTCTAAAGATTCATGAAGCCTTCGCAAAGGAAGGTGCAAATGAATCCACTCAAAAACAGGTTGGCTGATGTCCAATTCATGGCATTCAGAACCCAGGGTCCAGATATCATCTTCGGTATTGGTGGTCTCTCCAAGTTGAACCACCAACCTTTCTTCAAACGAAATGGCCAGTGTGACATCCGCAAGGCACCGGTCACATGGAAGCGTCGCTTCACCAGTAAAGGCTACTACGCAATCCAGTTTGGAGCCCAGTTTATCGAGCGTCACATTCGCCAATCCCGTAATTTGATTGGTTTCAGATGAGGGGAAAGAATCAAAGAACAACGAATCCACCTCCATTTGGAAGTCGTGTAGACCGGGCTTGAGTCCCACAAAGGGAATACGAAAGAGTGCCAAGTGATCCACAACCTCCTCATTTTGGGGAGTGCAAAGGTAATCAGAACAATCCGGTTGAGCAAAAGAATATTCGGTGGAGTAGATGCGATTCTTCCAAATGCGTTGAGATAGCCTAATACCGCTCTTTTCTCACATGCTTTTCCACCGGAAGGGGGTTCTCATTCAATTCGCGGTGTGCAATGCGATTGAATCGAATATCCCTGGCGAGAAAAATAGCCGCACGAAGGGAGTCTGGGTTCGCTTCCCCCTTCCCCGCAATGTCGAATCCTGTGCCGTGGTCAGGACTGGTTCGAACGATGGGCAAGCCTGCAGTGAAGTTCACTCCGTCGCCAAAACTGAGGGCTTTGAATGGGGCTAGGCCTTGATCGTGGTACATCGCCAAAACACCATCAAACTGCTTGTGTGTTCCTGCGCCAAAAAATCCGTCTGCGGGGTATGGACCCATAACGAACCGTCCTTCGGCATTTAAGTCGCGGATGGCAGGAACGATGGTTTTTTTCTCTTCGTCTCCCATCAGGCCGTTGTCGCTGGCATGCGGGTTTAATCCTAAAATCGCAATGCGCGGTTGGGGAATGCCGAAGTCTCTGCTGAGCGAGTCGTGCATCAACCGTGCCTTGCGGACAATGGTTTCCGAGGTGACCAAGCTTGAAACATCCTTTAATGCGACATGTCCTGTGCACATTCCTACTCGCAAGGAGCCGGAAACCAATAGCATGAGGACGTCGTCCACATTGGCAAAGTCCGCCAAAAATTCTGTGTGACCCGGATATTGAAACGACCCTTGGCGCATCGCTTCTTTATGGATGGGCAAGGTGACCAATACATCTACTTTCGTGCTCGCCAAGTCGTTGACCACTGCCTGAAGCGATTTCATCGCAAATTCACCCGCCTTTCCATCGACTTCACCCCACTTAATTTCCCACGGTTCATCTTGAATACAGACCAAGTTCAATTGACCTTCTTTCGCTTCATCTGCGGAAGCGATGACCTTCCATGCAATGTCGGTGTGCTTGGTGCACTCGCTTGCTGCTTCGACCAAGTTTGGCGTGGCGTACAACACAGGAGTTGCCTCCTGGAACATGCGGTCATCTGAAAACACTTTAATCAGTGTCTCAATTCCGATTCCGTTGGGGTCGCCGCAACTGAATCCGATGGATGTTGGTTTTTTTTTGGAAGCCATTTGAGCGCGTAAAGTTAACGGTTCACTTCCTTGTCCTAACTTGCATCGAGATGGTTTTTCAACGGCTTTCGTTTACGTTTTACAATCCCATGCAAAACCCCGCTTGGTTTGGCTTGCGTTACCTTCGCGGAGGCATGGTTTTGCTAGCGTTTTGGGTCCTTTGTCTGCAGGCCTTTGCCACGCACAACCGCGCAGGTGAAATCACCTACTCGCATGTGGAGGGCTTGACCTACGAAATCCTCATCACAACCTACACGAAATCCAGCGCTCCAGCAGACCGTCCTTGGCTGTACCTTTATTGGGGTGACGAAAATGATGAGCCGGTTGACAGCCTTGCTCGAGAGAGCGAAGTGCTCATGGAGGGGGATATTCAAGTCAACCGCTACCGCGGAAACCACACCTACGGCGGACCTGGAATCTATGAAATTCAAGTGGAGGACCCCAATAGAAACCAGGGCGTACTGAACATTCCAGGGTCGGTGGATGTCCCTTTTACGATTAGCAGCTTGCTCATTATTGATCCGATGGCCGGCCACAATAACTCAGTCCAACTGCTCAATCCAGCGCAGCAAAATGCCTGTCTGTTCCAGTCATGGATTCACAATCCCGGAGCATACGACCCCGATGGGGATATTCTGACGTATGATTTGGTTCCATGCAGGGGGTTCGAAGGCGAAGTGATATCCGATTATGTCACGCCGGATGCAGTCAGCCCAAACGATGATGTTTTTGAGATTGACCCGGTTTATGGGGATGTTTCTTGGGAGGTTCCGCAAATCGCAGGCATCTACAACGTCGCATTGCGCATCCAAGAGTGGCGCTCAGTGGAGGGCCAGTTGATTAAGGTGGGAGAGGTGGTTCGTGATATGCAAATCACCGTAGAGGCCTGCACCAATCAACCACCGGAGATCTCAGCAGTGGAGGACACATGCATTGTTGCTGGAACGTTTTTGTCGTTGCTCGTGAATGCATTGGATCCGGACGGTGACAACGTGGATTTGGATGCGGTGGGAGGACCTTTAACAGAGGTGGAAAACACCGCTAACTTTAGTGATCTCGGCGCAGGCATTGGGCAGTTTACATGGGCTCCCAAATGCACGGAAGTCAGGGAAGCCCCGTACCAAGTGGTGCTGCGCGCAGAAGACAATAGCAATCAAGTTCAGCTAATGGATTTGGAGTCTTTTCAAATCCGGGTGGTTGCTCCTGGTGTCTCCATGAGCGCTGCCACGCCCATTGGTAACAGCATCATTGTGGACTGGTCTCCGCATGAGTGCTTGGATGAATTGCCGGCATGGAAAGTTGAAGCGGGATTCTATGATGTCTACCGCCGAGTTGATTCATTGGATTGGAATCCAGGAGCCTGTGAAACGGGTATGCCAGAAGAGACGGGCTATGAGTGGGTGGGTATGGTCGATGGATTATCGGCGACGGAGTACATCGATATGGACTTGCTTTCATTTGGAGCCACGTATTGTTACCGGGTGGTAACCCGCTGGCCCGGAAGCGGTGAGTCGATTGCCAGTGATGAGGTCTGCGCTACGATTCGCAAAGACGTACCCGTCATCACGCGGGCATCGGTGGAGGTCACGGATGCATTCGCAGGTGCCATCGATGTGGAATGGTCACCCCCAACGGATGCGGATACGGTCGTTTTCCCGGGCCCATATGTATACCGTGTTTGGGGACGTTCCGCTGGTGGCCAAGAGGCACTGCTCCACGAGACTGCACCGGGG
>CAJQLF010000001.1 GCA_905479115.1 uncultured Flavobacteriales bacterium | reverse complement strand
ACCTGGATGTGTTTCACCCTGGCCAACGTATAAAGTATTCGTTTGCACGTTCTTTTCTATCACAAAAAGAGGATCTTTTTTTCCTCCCACTTGGATTCCTCGGCGCTGGCCAACTGTAAAATAATGAGCGCCGGAGTGCTCTCCCACGATTTGTCCGTCCTCCGCGTCCCATTCGAGAGGAATGGATGCATCCAATGATTCTGCTTTTTTCGCAGCTGCAGTGGCAGCGGATATTTCGATGATGGCACCTGTCTTGGGTTTGAGTTCTTGTTGCAAGAATTCAGGCAAGCGCACTTTTCCGATGAAGCAGAGTCCTTGGCTGTCCTTTTTGTCAGCGGTAGGTAATCCAATTTCAGCTGCAATTTCTCGTACATGAGGCTTGGATAATTCACCGATCGGGAATTGAGCTAAAGCCAATTGGGCTTGGGTAAGTTGACAAAGGAAATAACTCTGGTCCTTGTTGCCGTCTAAGCCGCTAAGCAGCTGATATTCCTCTATTCCATTCACATCAGTGATTGATTTGCGGCAATAATGACCCGTTGCTACAGCTTCCGCGCCTACATCTTGTGCAGCCTTTAGGAACACGTCAAACTTGATTTCTCGGTTGCAGAGTACGTCGGGATTGGGGGTGCGGCCGGAGGCATATTCGTCGAACATGTAATCGACAATGCGGTCTTTGTACTGCGCACTGAGGTCCAATACCTGAAATGGAATACCCAAATGCGCTGCAACAAGCATCGCATCATTGGCGTCATCGATCCAAGGGCATGCATTATCAATCACGACTGTTTCATCGTGCCAGTTGCGCATGAAAATCCCGACAACTTCATGCCCAGCTTGCTTTAATAACCAAGCAGCCACGCTTGAGTCGACTCCTCCCGATAATCCTACCACAATGCGCATGGTGCAAAGTTACCTCCCAACGCTGAGTGGATTGACATAATTATAGACAGGGCCATAAAAAATTCATGTACCTTGTTCGAGTCGGGTGAGAATCAAAGCAACCTTTGGATAATAAGAACGTCTTCACTTCGGCAGAGGCCATGTCTGAAAAGGAACTGCGATTACATATTGACGGCTGTAAGCGAGGCGACCGATTGTCACAGCAATGGGTCTTCGAGCGTTACTACCGCTTAATGTTCGGAGTTTGTTTGCGTTACACGAGTGATCAAGATCGTGTGCAGGACATTGTTCAAGAGGGTTTCCTGAAGGTTTTTACGAACATTGAAGGCTTCACCTCGAAAGGTTCTTTTGAAGGTTGGATTAGACGAATTATGGTGAACACGGCAATTGATGCGGTCCGTAAATGGAAGACAAGTGCTTTGGAATCTACAGAAGATAGTGAGCTGGAGCGCCTCAGCGGTTCAGAAGAGGAAGAAGAGCCCATGCTCGCGGATTCTTTCACTGTGCAAGAGGTTCTGTTGGCCATGAATAAGCTTTCACCAGCTTATCGGGCGGTATTTAACCTCTACGTCTTTGATAATTACAGTCACGCCGAAATTGCTGAGAAATTGCATATTTCTGTTGGGGCTTCAAAATCGAATCTGGCAAAGGCTAAACGGAAAATTCGACACCTGTTGGTGTTAAATTTGAGACAGAAGGTTGAGAAATGAAAGTTGCAAAATGAGTGAAAACTTGAATTGGATTGATCGGTTGCGTCAAAGCTTTGAAAGCTTTGAGCCCAAAGTGAACGGAAATTGGAATGCCATGCAGAAGCGTTTGGACGTTTCAGGTTATTCTGCTTCTGAGTTGGATATGGTGAGCCGCGTGAAGGCGGCACAACGGTTCGCTTTTGGAGCTTCTGTCGTGGCTGCGGGACTGGCTCTATGGATGGTGATTCCTAAAGTAGCTGAGCAGGACTTGCTGAGTACGGAGTTGGAAAACAGTTTGGTTGAAGCCAAGGAGCGAGAGAATGGGCTTCTAATCGAGGATGCTGAAGCAAACGCTCAGAATGTTCATGCTGCCATTTCAGATGAGCATCGCTCAAATTACCTTTCTGAAGGTTTGCCTTTGAAGCTGGATCCTGCGCTCATCGGGCGCTCCTACGACGCGGGTGCTGTCCAACTTGATCCTGATGTCACGGCGAGAACAACCACGACGTTCATTCTAAATCTGCCAGAGATGACGGTGCATGCGCGGCCTCCGGTTGAGATGAAGGAAGAGTTTACCGCCGCGGATGCCGAGATGAACAAAAGAAACGAAGAAGGGCCTCTTGCAGAAGGCGATCGCATATCAGCAACTGGATCCTTGGAGGGTGAAAGCGAGAAGGGTGCTGAGTCTGCTAATTCCACGTCTGCTAAGTCCAATCTTGAGATGACGGCAGCTGAAGAAGCAGGATTTAATATTTCGGTTCAAGAAGCGTGTGCGGGAACAGAGGTTTCGTTCGCCCTGAACGGCATGGACGAAAGGGCATCCGTGCTCTGGAACTTTGGTGATGGTGGATTTTCTCAGCAGGAATCCCCTTCTCATATCTACGAAAATGCAGGCACGTATGACATTACAGTTTCGGTGCGTGCTCCAGGAGACGGGACCATTAGGACGCGATCAGTGGAAAACATGATTGTAGTGCGTCCTAAGCCTGCTGCCGAAATGAGTTGGGAATTCGAAGAGTCCAATGCATCACGAGTCAATGTTCATTTAATCGATGAAACAATGGGGGCGAGCAGTAGCACATGGATTATGGGGCAAGAAGATATTTCTTCATCCGTCGCTTTGAAAATTCCGGGAGAGTACTATGTTAATTTGGTGGCGAGCAATGCTTTCGGATGTCAGGATGTTGCGGTAGAAAAAATTCAGTTGGGAGATCGCAAAGAGGCCATCGCACCAGCGATGTTTTCACCTGACGGTGACGGTCGATATGATACGTTCATGCCACTCATAGTCCTGGATTTACAAGATGATTGGACCTTGACTGTGTGGGATGGTATGGAGGTTGTATTCGAAACGAATGATGTCCGTGGTCCTTGGGACGGATCTCTGCAGGACGGTGGGCGTGCTGTTTCTGGGAAATCTTATATCTGGAAGCTCGAAACCACAAGCACAGCGGGTGACCGGTGTTTATTCGTCGATAATGTCCTCATAGACGGAGAATGAACGGAACCCGCGTAGGATATGCAGTTCAATTTTACTTTTCAGAACAAGGCAGTTAATTAACATTGCACCAAGCAACTGTTTGCTAGCACAAGGGTTATTACTTTGCTACTAGCTCACATCTGACGACAGAATACCTACCTCATGGAATTATTGAAGCAATTGGTTGTTCGCATAGGCATGATTTTATCCATCATTATGGTTGGTTTTTGGACTTTACCGGAAATCCAGAGTCAGGAGGATATTCAAATTTCTCTTGGCGGCGAAGTCATTATTTGCGATGGGTTTTTCTATGACGATGGCATCTTAGGAGCGGTTGATGGCGGCCCTTACACCGATCAAGACTATTCCATTACCATTTGTCCTGAAACGGATGGTGATGCCATTCAAGTCGTTTTTCTTGCTTTTGATTTGCAGACCAATGCGAACCCCAACAACAATGATGTGCTCTATGTTTTCGACGGAGACAACACGGGCGCGGAAATGGTGGGAGCTGGAACGAATAATAGCTTGCAGGGAGTCTCATTTACGGCTTCGACATTCAACCCAACGGGATGCTTAACGTTTCAGTTTAATTCCAACAATGGTGCAAGTGCGGGAGCCGCTGGTTGGGTGGGAGATATTAATTGTGTGACCCCTTGCACCTATCCGGAATCCGGGTATGAGCTTACAAGTCCCGATCCATTTGAGCCTGGTATACAGAGCGTTGGAGTCTGTCCAAACCAAGAATTATTCTTCGATGGGTCAAGTTCAATAGGTGATGGCGTTGGATTGGAATATTGGATATGGAACTGGGGAGATGGTACGGTTGATTCAACAAGCTCTCCTGCAACCTCTCACTCCTTTGAAGAACCGGGCGAGTACCTTGTGTCCTTGGTCGTATCAGACGAGAACAATTGCACGAGTGTGAACTTAGAGATTTACCAGGTGTTGGTAAGTACGATTCCTATTTTCAACGCAGATTTCTCATCACCCCTTTGTACGGAATCCCCCGGATTTTTGGATGGAAATCCAGTGCAAAGTATCACATGGACAGCACTTCCTCCTTTGGCAGTTTCAGAAGAACTGCCCATGCCCGACGCAACGGGTGCTTGGTTTGAATCTGAATTGTATATTGATTTCTTTGATGACGGTCAGGTGTTAGAAGATTGCGATGACCTTCTAGGAATCAATGCGCTTATGGAGCATTCTTTTGTAGGTGACCTGTCCATTCAAGTGGAGTGTCCAGACGGTACCCAAGTTTGGATCATGGAGAACAACAATGCTGGGGCGGATGATTGCAGCAATGGTGATGATCTTAATGGCTATTATTTAGGTGAGCCGGATGATTTTGATGGAACAACACCCAATCCAGGCGTGGGTTATTGGTACACCTTTACGGAGGATGGAGAGTATCTCCTAGACGGTTCTGACAACCCTGATGTGGAAGGGAACACCATCCCAGCTGGGGAGTATGGTTTGTGCGGAGATATTTGTGATTTTGAAGGCTGTCCGTTGAATGGAATCTGGACTTTTCAGGTGATTGATCAATGGGGAGCAGACAATGGCTTTTTGTTTGAATGGGGCATTGACTTTAATCCGGCCATCGTTCCTGGTGTGACCACGTTTACGCCGACGATTGGAGCGGATATGGATTCCAGTTATTGGCAGGTCTCGTCTTCCACCTATGGCGTAGAAGCCATTGAGCCAGAGGCAGATTATGTGGATTTAATGTTTGATGAGCCGGGTGAGTATGAATTTGTTTACACGGTAACCAACAACTTTAGCTGCACGTGGGACACCACGGTTGTGGTTGAAGTAATTCCGGGTTTAGGGAATTCTGTCACAGCGGGTGCTGATATGATTTTTTGTCAAGATCCCGTGCAATTGGAAGGAGCGTTTGTTGGAGGTGAGGTTTCCGCTTGTTCGGATGTGGAGGGTACCATTGCCCACTGTTATGGTCCTAACGCTTACGACGTTTTCACATACTGCCCAGATTCACCGGGAGATGGTACCATGATGACGGTTGATTTTGGCAGCGGTGTGATTGAAGCCTTTTGGGATCAAGTTGTTATTTATGATGGCGATTCTGATGGGGCACCGGTATTGGCAAACTTGGATGGAGACTTGACGGGGCTCAATTTTACGGCCACCAACCCAGATGGGTGTCTCACGGTTGTCTTCACCTCAGACGGTTGGGGGTCTTGCACCGATGGTTTTTATGATGAAGTGACCTTTTGCGTCTCTTGCGGTGGACAGGTAGAGTGCGGCTATCTCTGGACTTGGGATCCTCCGACCTACCTTGACGATCCCACATCTCCGAACCCGACGGTTATGGACTTCGACGGGATGCCCATAGAATATACGCTGCTGGTGGAGCCCATTGGAATGCCGTACTGTGGAACGGAAGATGTTGTTTCGGTTTTACCAGGGTTTGAGTATGAGGTGAATTTTGATCAGCCTTCTTGTTTGCTTGATGACGGACTCATCGCTGTTGACATCAGTGAACCGCCTTCGGAAGGCCCTTGGACGCTGAATTTATCGGAAGGCGGCACGTTAGTGGAGACGGTGACCTCCAATGGAGGGATTGATGTCTTTAATAACCTCACCGCTGGAGATTATGAGTTGGAATTGAGTGATCCTGCAGGATGCTTGTACTACATGAACATCGCCTTACTTCCTCCCGCGCCCATGGATTTTGAAATTACACCAGACCCAACAATTTGCATCAACGGATATGCTTCATTGGAAGTGAGTTCGGACATGGATCCAGCGGGAGAGTGGACCTACACGTGGGACAATGGATTGGGAACAGGAAATATGCAAGTTGTAAATCCAGTGACAGAAACGGCCTATGAAGTTTTTGCAACGGATCCAAACGGCTGCTCCTCGGCCTCTCAAACGGTGACGGTACAGGTTTATGATTCGCTGAGTGTCTCGGTTGAGGCACCGAACTTAATTTGTGGCGGCACTTTTGCGGAGCTGGAGGCCATCAGTTTTGATGGCGGAAGCGGCGCTGGTTATACGTTCAATTGGACCTGGGAGAATATGCCTGTTGGGGAGGGGGATATGTACTGGGTCGATTACCCGGCTGCTACGGGAACGTATTGCTTGACGATCACGGATAATTGCGAATCTCCAGCCGTTACGGTATGCGAAGAGGTGGTGATTGAGACGCCCATACCTGCTGACTTTAGTGTAGATACAACGAAGGCTTGTATACCCGGCGTTTTTCAATTTGAAAGCTTGGTAGACCCAGCGTTAATTTCTCAAACGGAGTGGTTCTTCGGAGATGGTGAGTTGGCATATGAAGCCAATCCAGCGCATGCGTATCCCAATCCAGGCGGGTACGATATTACGTTCAATATCACTTCTCTGATTGGCTGCCAATACACAACCTTCCAACCCAATATGCTGCAGGTGTACTCGCGTCCATATGTTGGATTCACGGCATCTCCGCAGCCAACGCGGGTGCCAGACACGGAGATTGAGTTCGAATCTGTCAACAGTTCAAACGTAGTCGATTGGTATTGGTTGTTTGACAGCATTCAAAGTTTAGGTGCCTCTGATTTGCCGCACCCGACTTTCGACTTTCCCATTGACATAGGGGGGGAGTATCCTGTCACCCTCGTAGTTACTGATGCAAATGGGTGTTCTTCTCAAATCACACGCATCATCGAGATCTACGATATGTTTGCGCTGTACATCCCCACCGCATTTACGCCAAATAATGACGGAGTAAACGATGCTTTTTTTGTTGAAGGAGCAGACATTGACCCCAACCGATTTGAGATGCAAATTGTCAATCGATGGGGCAATCTTGTGTTCAAGACGACGGATGTTAATGAAGTCTGGTATGGACCAGCTGCAGGTGAGTCTGAGCACTTTGCTCAAGATGACGTCTATTTCTACCGAGTGGTCGTCTATAGTTTGAGCAACCCTGCCGAACGCAAAGAAATCAATGGGTCAGTGCTCCTGACGCGTTAACAGGCGAGTTACAGTTTCTGTGCTTAATACCTCCACATTTGGGGCGTGGATTCGCTGCGTGTAGGTTGAAAGTAGAAAAAGTACGTGGGTGTCAACACCTGACAAAAATGAAAAAGCCCCGACTCATGTCGGGGCTTTTAGATTGCTTTTTCACTTAGCGACAAATTAGCCCGGCCAATTGAGTAGTTCGTCCATGGTGCCAGTCGCCACACTGTGGTAATGAGGCCTTGCGAGGGCATAGATGCGTTTGGCTAGATCTGCTTGGTCCGTTTCAATCATAGCTCCGTATAGCGGCGTTAAAAATTTTCTTCGTCCGATTTCAACTAGGAATGATTCAAGTCGGGCGTAGGACGGTCCATAATGGCTCCGAATGCTTTGTTCGAGCCATGCAAACAAAACTTCATTGTTGCCCGTTTGACTGATTGCCCATGCTTCATCCAGCTCAGCCAATCGATCTGCAGAAGAGTTGTCATCCAAATTGGACAAGAAGCGGTAGCGTTCTTGATAGACCCAATCGTTCCAAGGCAAATCGTTGGTTGACATGGCTCCGCTTTCCCAGGCTTGCAACGCGGCGTCCACGCGTTCGATTCGCTTTGAACCGACAGAAGGGCAGTTGGCCGGCAAGCCCGGTCCGAAAATCCAAGCGCTGAGGTCCACAGTCGCGAGTAATTCAGGCGTATTCAAAAGGTTCGTTTTCAAGTAATCGATGAATCTGTCGGTGTCCATTACAGAGAAGGAATGCGTTTCAAAATAGGTCTTCAGGAAGCTGTCAAACGTTTCACGTCCTACCGTCTCTTCAAGAAGACGTAAGAAAAAGTAGCCCTTGTCATAAGCAATGGCGGTCATACCGTCATCGGGATTGCGGTTTTGCAGATGAAGCTTGAGGTGGGTGTCATCAGGATTGGTGTCCATAATTTGGTCCACCTCGTCCACCAGCCCCTGATAACTCAGGGTCGCGAGCATCTCGGAAACCTCTCGGCCGTAGACGGATTCCATGATCCGCTGCTCGAAATAAACGGTAAAGCCCTCATTCAACCAAAAGTCATCCCAGGTGGCGTTGGTTACTAAGTTGCCACTCCAGCTGTGCGCCAGTTCATGTGCGACGAGAGCAACCAAGCTGCGGTCCCCAGCGATGATGGTGGGCGTTGCAAACGTCAGTCTGGGATTTTCCATGCCGCCAAAAGGGAAGGCAGCGGGAAGCACCAGCAAGTCGTAGCGTTCCCAAGCGTACTTTCCGTAGAGATTCTCTGCCGCGATCAACAGTTCCTCCATTTCAGCAAATTCATACGCAGCAGCATCAATCAATTCCGGCACGGCATAAACGCCTGTATGCGCTCCTACACTTCTAAATTCGACATTGCCAACGGCCAGTGCGAGAAGGTAGGAAGGGATGGGTTGATCCATCACAAAATCGTAGTGACCGTCCAATGCTTGTTCGGTCGGGTTTGTGGCACTCATCATGGCCATGGTCCCTGTCGGCACATCTACATGGGCTTCGTATGTGAAGCGAATGCCGGGTGAGTCTTGGCAAGGAATCCAAGTTCGAGCAAGAATAGCTTGACTTTGGGTGAATAAGAAAGGCTGTTCTCCTTCTACCCAGAGCAGGGCACCAGCATCCGGGGAGCTTTGATAGGAGATGAGGACTTGCTTGCTGTCCTTCGAGATGGGGATGCTCAATGGCTGACCCATGATCGGTTGAGCCGGACCGAGTTGCCAATCAACAGGAGCTCCGTCTACCACAACACCCGTGACATTGAGGTCTACGCAATCGAATAAAATACGCTCAGCATCAGCAGCAGCTTGTATGTCGTAAGCGGCTGTGGCTGTTATGATGCGGGTAGCAAAGTCAATGGAAGCCGTCCAGTTCAAGTGAGTGACCACCGCCTCTTCTGGGCGGCTATAGCTGTGGAAGTCGTTGGCTCGTTTCATTTCGAGGATGGCTTGGGATTTTCCAGATGGAAGGGTTTCAGACGTACAGCTCGTGATGGCTGCAGAAAAGATGGCCAGAAGGCCTAGTAGGATGAATGGGGTCGTGCGCATACTATTAGGTGTCGGTGGGAGGTTGAGAAACTTCGTTTAAACGAATGGTGGCAGAAGCAAGTCGTTGAATGAGGACGAGCGCTAAACCGCCAAAGGCGGTCTTGATGAGCAAACCGGGCATCAATCGTTCCACGGATGCCATCATGCCCTCTTCTACGGGAATGATCGCGTGGTACCAGAAGAGCCCCAATCCCAAAATAATGAATTGACCGGCAAACATGAGAAGGGCTCCGATGAGGACTGATTTGGAATGTTGCCATTGCTCCATCGCGTATCCGCTCAGCACAGCCGCTATGGGAAAAGCCAGTAGGAAGCCGCCTGAGCTTCCGGTAAATCGTTCCCAGCCAAACGTGCCGTAGGAAAAAACGGGTGCCCCCATTCCACCGACAATCAGGTAGGTAACGACTGCAGCCAAACCGATTTTCCATCCTAACAGAATGGGTAAGAAAACGACTAACATGGATTGAAGGGTAATCGGAATGCCCTCCGTCGTTGTATACGGAGTCAGAGGAGAAAGCCCGACCAATAATCCAAAGGCCAGGAGGAAGGCCATCCACCGGGCCCAAGCGGATTGTTGACTTAAGAGGTGTGTCAGCATATCAATGGCGTTCGAACAATCGCTTGATCTCTGGATCAAAGTCGACGAGGTTGTTTGAGCGGTCGGTATCAGCCGTCAGCCGATCGGCATCCAATTCAACGCGCAGCACTCCGCTTCCAGTAGGCACCTCCAGCGTGTAGGTGGGGTTCGTCCATGGCCAGTCAGGTAGCAGGACTTCTCCCTCGGCCAAGGGTCGGTGTCCCCGCATCATCACGAGCGGTGCGAGGTAATGTGCTACGCTTCCATCTAGGTACGTGACGGTGATGTTTTGTGGCATGGGCATGGCTCCTAAGCGAGAGCAATCGACCGTGGTGGTTTCTGATCCCTCTGCGACTCGGTCAATGGAATAGTCTATGGTGTGGGTGCTGTTCACGAAGTACTGAAAGTACCAATCCAAATCAAGCCCTGACGTCTTTTCCATGGTTCGTTTAAAGTCATTGATTCCAGGGTGTTTGAACTGCCATTCGGCGAAATAGGCCTTGAGCCCCTCATCGCGCAGATCGGACCCCATCACCGCTGCAAGTTGTGCCAACAGCACCTCGCCTTTCGAATACGCACCCACACCGTAGGCGCGATTGGTTTGATAGTGGTCGGCGTGGGTAATTAAGGGCTCTTCCATGCCACTCAATGCCTGACTGATGTAGCTGGCATAAGCTGAGCGGTGAGGCCGTTCGTCGCTTTCGGACCCTGCGAACAAATGCCTCATGCACAAGTCCGTGGCGTAGCTGGTCATGCCCTCATCCATAAATTCATACAAACTTTCATTGGTCGCCAAAACAGCTTGGAACCACGAGTGCGCCATTTCATGCACGGTCACACCTACCAAACTTTGTAAGCTACGCTTTCCAGTAATCAAGGTAGCCATGGGGTATTCCATTCCTCCGTCGCCTCCTTGGATAACCGAGTACTGCGGGTAAGGGTAGGGGCCAATAAGCTCATTTAAGAACGCCATAGCTTTCGCTGTATACGCTGGAAGCTCACTCCAATTCGCATCGTACTCTTCATCCGCTTGGTGGTAAAAGTGCAAAGTCACTTCGCCTTCTGACACAGATTCGTGGATGTAATCGGTATCGGCTGCCCAGGCAAAGTCAATGACGTTTTCAGCTTTAAACCTCCAGGTTCCCTCCGAACGAGCGTCTTCTCTAGATGATTGCAGGACTCCCGTTCCGCCGATATCATACCCCTTTGGCAAGGAGATGGACACGTCGTAGTCCCCCCAAATTCCATGGAATTCTCGACCGATGTATGGCTCAGTGTGCCAGCCGTCGTGGTTGTATTCGCACAATTTGGGGTACCACTGGGTCATGGAATATTCAACGCCCTCTTTATTCATCCAGCCGCTTCGCCGAATTTGCCTTGGTACCTGCGCGGTCCAAGCCATTTCAAAGGTGGCCTTCTTGCCCGCTCGTATGGCGGAATTAAGCGTTACATCGAGCAATGTTCCATCATGAGAAAATTCAACGGGTTTGCCGTTGACGTTGAGCGAGGCAACTTCAATCCAGCCCCATTCATCTTCGGGCAATTCAAAAATTCGAGAGCCGACCCGTCGATCGGGATCTGAGATGTTGCGGGAGCGCACGTCCATCATGCTTCCAGGTTGGAATGCATTAAAGAACAAATGGAAATACGCCTTTGTAAGGTCATCAGGGCTGTTGTTTTTCAGGGTGACGCGCATGGTGCCATCGTACTGGTGCAGCGCCGTATCCAACGCAATTTCCATGGAGTAGTCCACGGCTTGCTGCCAACCGGGGTATTGAGCCATACCAGCTGTGTGAAGGAACAGGAAGAAAAACAGGAGGGAGATATGAGGTCTGATCATGGTGCAATGCAAGTGGTTAAGGCAAGAGAGATTCAGCATGGTAAGCCATGCATTCCGGACACGAAAATAAGGCGCAGAAAGGGATTCGGTTTAAGGGCAGGCTTGATCTGTGGAAATTCGATAAATCATCCACCGCTCTATGGGATTGTGTGGGTTGAAAGAGGCCAAGAGTCGGTCCCATCTGCTGGGTGGAACTTGGCCGATATACTCCATTGAAGGGTAGGTTTCTTTGTATCGCTCGATTCCTTCGCCAAGGTGCTGTCTACCGGAAAATACGAGGTAATTCGGAAAAATGTACCGGGGACTGTTGCACATCACGTTGCGGTGATTGAGTTCGTCGGTGCTCAAGTCACTGGTCCAATAATGTGCCCAAGATCCGCTGTAAAATTGGGGCGGCATGGCGCCGCCATCGGTGTGAACTAACAAGAAATTTTCTAAATCACCCTGTTCGTAAAGCACGGTCATGGCATCTACGCGTGCTTGTTTGGGTTGAATAAAACACAGGCCAATTCCCAAAATTAAACTCACTGTCACACCCATTCCAACCAGAACTGACCTGAGGCGAGCATGGCGCTTCCAAAAAAGCGAGGATGCTTCAAAGGCCGCCCAGCCCACGCTCCCAGCGATGACAAAAAATGGGGCTGATGGCAGGATGAACCGTTCTTGTTTGTTGGGGAAATAGCTGTGAAAGACAAAAAAGGCCAAAGGAGGAAGCACCAATAAAGCATGTTTTTTCCAGACCTTGAACGTTCCAAATACCCAAGCGAAGGAAAAAGGAGGGATCAACAGTCCAAGCACAACCCAAACGTATTGATGCCAAAACCCCTGCGGGTAGCCTCCAGCATTTTCTGTGTTGTAGGCGATATAGGCTTGAAGTTGGGCAAAGGGCTCTCCCCAAATCCACCAGTCTTGTAATTGACCAATTGCGAAAGTGAGGAGTGCAGAAATACCGAGCAAAATCGAGGTTTTGAGGGCCTCCCAGCGATTGGGTTCATGAAGGAAAATGGCGATGACCCATCCCAATCCGAAAACCCCGCATTGATAGCGAAGGGCTGTCGCCAAGCCCAACCCGATTCCTGCGACAACCCATGTCCTTGGCGTTCTTAAACCTAGATCGCTTCGCAGTACTGTCCAAGCTGACCAGAGAAGGGGGGGGATGCAGACCACTTCTACCAATTGCCGAACACCCAAAATTGGAAACAGTCCAAAAGCAGCCAAGGCCAGACCACTCCAAATAGCCGGTTTTCGTCCTCCTATGCGAAAGGCGATCCGGTAGCCAAGGACAACAACCAGCAGGCTGAAAATTCCATGAAGCAGCCTCAACAAAACCATTTGCTTGTTGGGTTGGACCAGCCCCACAAAGTGACATGCTCGGAAAAAGACGCTCACAATGCCGGGGTAAGCGAGGTTGGCTTGGTGGGGCGATGGCGAGTCGATGCCATTTCGTTTTTGGCCTTCGGGAAGCCAATTGTTGTAGTCTTCACCCTCAGCCCAAGATGCGCCAGTTTCGATGACGAGGAAATGGTCGTCGTGCATCAAGTACCCCGGAGAATAGCATGAAGCCAGGATGCGCAGGAGGAGCCCCAAAACCAAGATGGCCCGCAGAGGCTTTGCTTCAATACGGGCAAAAATGGCCTTGGCCATGATTAGGAATTGTAAAGAGTAGACTTGAGCGCAAGCATTTGCAGGCACGCTACAGCGGCTTCAACGCCTTTGTTTCCGAGCTTTCCTCCAGATCTTGCCTTGGATTGTTCGATGTGGTCGTCCGTCAAGACACAGAATACGGTTGGGTTACCCGTGTCAAGACCAACCCGTAAGATGCCAGCGCTAGCAGCTTGGCAGACATAATCAAAGTGTGCTGTTTCTCCGCGAATTACGGCACCGACAGCGATAACAGCATCACAAGGTGTTGCGCTTTCCATGAGCCATTGAGCTCCCAGCGGCAGTTCGAATGCTCCCGGCACGCTGTGCACGACGAGGTTATCAGCGGTCACTCCGGCCGTTTTGAGCACCTCCAGGGCGCCGTCCCTCAGCGCATGGGTGATCTCATGATTCCACGCAGAAACAACAATGCCCACTCGAAAGGGGGCACCGTTGGGCAGCGAGGCTGCATCAAATTGACTTAAATTTTTTCCGGCAGTTGCCATGAAGCGTTTGTTTACCCTTCGATCAAAGACGCCGCAAGAGAAACAGAAGCATTCTTTTGCTGGCTTTTTGGATAATCTTCTACGATGCGGTCGAGGTAGGATTTGGCTTGCGCCAGGTCACCCAGTTCAATTTCTACCAAGGCAGCCTTGTAAAGGAACATGGGAGCCAAAACGGCTTCTGCAAGGCTTGAAGAAGCCGAGCTTACTGCAGTTTTAAAAGCAGCTTGTGCGCCTTCGTAATCGGCTAGCTCAACATAACAATCACCTATGTTTCCTGTTGCCAGTACCTGCACGACACCATCGTTGACGTTGACTTCTTCGAAAGCAGCAATAGCCGACTCGAAATCTCCCGCGTCACGGTGATAAACACCCATTCGGTAGGCCGCGCGCTGTGCAGCTGGCGTACCGGCGTGGTCCATCATTACTTCTTCCAGTCCAGCCGAGTAGCCATCACCAAATACCGCGAGATTTAAAGAATCTAGTTCGAAATAGTTTTCAGAACGCCAAACTTCCGTTTCGGCTGAAGCTTCTTTCGGTCCTACGATGAAACTTTGATAGCCAATAACGGCCATGATCAAAACGGCCAGGCCGCCTACTCCGTACGTCAGGCTTTTTCGATTTTCATCGACGAAACGCTCGGTTTTCGTGTACACTTCTCCTACGTCCAGCAGGGTATCATCTTCGGGCTTGGTCTTCTTCGCCATGGGAATTTTGTTAGGTCTCGAAATTTCACGTTCAAGAACGCGCAAAAATAGTGAAATTCGCGTCATGGTTCTCGAACATCTTCACTTGCATCATTTCAAAAATCACACCGGGTCGGATTTGACCTTTGGAATGCAGGTTAATTGCCTCCTTGGTGACAACGGAAGCGGTAAGACCAATGTGCTAGATGCTGTGCACTATTTATGCCATACCAAAAGTTACTTTAATCCCATTGATGCCCAGAATATTGCCCATGATGAGGCGCACATGCTAATTCAGGGCGCATTCACACGAAATGACCAAAAGGAGCGTGTGAGTTGCGCGGTAGAACGAGGCGTAAAGAAAGTTTTTCGTCGGAATGATAAAGCGTATGACCGACTTGCGGATCACATTGGTAGGTTTCCTGCAGTTATGATCGCTCCTGCGGATTCTGTGCTCATTCAAGAAGGCAGTGAAGTACGCCGCCGCTGGATTGACAGTGTAATTTCTCAATTTGACAGGGAATATCTGACGCAACTATTGGCGTACAATAAAGCACTCAATCAACGCAATATCCTGTTGCGCTTCTTCGCAGAAAACCGGCGATGGGATTCGGAGGCGCTGGAGCCTTGGGATGCCCAACTCGTGCCGCTTGCCAGTTCCATTCGGCGAAAGCGGGCGGAATTTGTGGAGCGCTTTTCACCTGCGTTTGAGGAGACCTACCGTGAAATAACCAACGGGGCGGAAGCCGTCTGCATTCGGTACCTGACGAAAGTATCTGAGGATAACGACGAATTCCAACGTCAACTGACCGAAGCTCAAGGGGACGATCGTCAATTGCGCCGAACCACGGTGGGTATTCACAAGGATGAACTTTCGCTTGAATTGGGAGCCTACCCCCTGAAGCGATTTGGATCCCAGGGCCAGCAAAAGAGTTTTTTGATTGCCCTGCGGTTAACGCAATTGGCTTACATCGAGCAGGCGACAGGTGTAAAACCCATCTTGTTACTGGACGACATTTTTGACAAGATCGACGATAAACGAGTGCAAGCGCTGATGACGTGGGTTGCCAAGGGAGACTTTGGTCAAGTCTTTATCACCGACACAGATTTGCAGCGTATTCCATCGATGTTTAGAAATATTGGTGCGGATGTTCGAGTCTTTGAGGTGGAAAGAGGTGAAGTTATGCAGCATGAATTTGAAGCAGATGCCGTAAAACCCGGACCAACTACCTTAGAGCCATGAGATCTAATGAAGCAAAGCCTCTGAAGGCGGCCATTCAGCAATTTATTCGAGCGCATCGCATGCAAGCTCGGTTGGATGAAGTGGATGTGACCAAGGCCTGGCACGCAGCTTTCGGCTCATACGTCGAGCGACAAACACGCTCAATTCGACTGCAAGAAGGCGGCAAGTTGTGGGTGAAGCTGGATAGCGGTCCTTTGAAAGAAGAATTGGCCATGTCCAAAGGGCAAATCGTCGAGCGATTGAATGAAGAATTGGGTCGAAAAATCGTTCATGAGCTTATCATCCAGTAATTTTTTGGTGCTCCTTCCTTGCGGACTTGGTGCCCCTCAAGTTCTTCATCGTGACAAAATATGCCCTGCCCTGCAACGAAAGCCGTAAATTGTAGTTCTGTAAGCAGATGATGAAGCCAATAGTATGGACTTTTTTGGGTGGCGTCGTGTTTTCCTTGTTTTTGATGGGGGCTAATCAACGCCCGAATCATTGGCATGGAGAAGGCGACCCGTATCATTCTGCTACTTTTCGCTCGGCTTACGGTGGATTGCCGGACACGTCCAATAGTTTATTCACAGGCAGTGGCAAATGCGCGGGGTGCCATGCGAAAGATCCGAATGCATTCGCGAGCATTGCAGGTCAATCCAATCCTCCAATGCCCATGCCGGATGGTTGGGATGTCAATGTCACGGATTATTGGCGGAGCACCTTGATGGCCAATTCCGCTCGCGATCCATTTTGGCAAGCAAAGGTCCGGCACGAAGTCCTGGTCAACCCCGAGCACCAATTGGAATTGGAAGACAAATGCACCTCATGCCATGCGCCTATGGGACATTTTGCGGCACATCACGACGGCGAACCGCATTACACCATGGCCGCCTTGTTGCAGGACAGCCTGGCGATGGATGGAGTCAGTTGCGTAGCGTGCCATCAGCAAGCACCCAATGCGGGCGACCACATCAGCGGAGAATTGGAATTTGATGATAGCTTGGAATTCAATGCCGATATGTTCGTTCACACATACAAGTCCTATGGGCCGTATGGTGAAGGGAAAGATGAGCCTCCGCTGTATGATTTGCCGATGATGCAGTATGCTTTCTACAAGCCATTGTACGGTGAACACGTGCCAAACGGTGATATCTGTGCAGGATGCCACACGCTTGTCACCCATGCGACGGATTTGGACGGTGAATATGCGGGCATCGATTATGTGGAGCAGGCAACTTACCACGAGTGGCTGAACTCAACGTACGCTGACGATGGCGAAGAACCTGCGACATGCAATGCGTGTCACATGCCGCGAATTGAAGAGCCAGTGGTGATCAGTTCAGGGTATGTATTCCTGGAGCCGCGCACCCCTTTTGGTTTGCACACGCTCGTTGGGGGCAACGCGCAGATGTTGGAGATCATGCGGGACAATACCGAAGCCTTGGGATTGGAGACTGCTCCGGAATTGTTTGATAGCACCTTGCAGCGCACCCGCGACATGCTGCGCCATGAAACGGTGGATTTGCAAGTGAACATGGGCGATTGGATCGACGCTTGGGGAGGGGTTTGCGAAGTACAATTGACCAACAAAGCGGGGCATAAGTTCCCCTCGGGCTATCCCGCAAGAAGAGCGTGGATCGAAGTGAAGGCGACGCAAGCGGGGAACGTTATTTGGCACAGCGGGCAATGGGAGAACGGCTCGATCATTGGAGTGGATGAGGCAGGACTAGCCGTGTATGAACCTCATCACGCGACCATTGACGATCCCTTGAAAGTGCAGATTTACGAATTGGTCGCCGCGGATGTCAATGGGGACCCGACCAACGTGCTGGAACGTGCCGCGTCCTCCCTCAAGGACAACCGAATCACGCCAAAAGGATTCAGTTATACGCATGCGGTTTACGATACCACGCGGGTTGAAGGGCTTGCGCTCACAGATCCGAATTTTGAAGTGGGTTTGGGTCGACACACCGTAACGTATGAAATGGCGTCTCCTGCGGAATTAACAGCGGATGCCATCCTCATGGAAGTGAAAGTTTGGTACCAGGCTATTCCGCCTCGGTGGGTGGAGTCGATGTTCGCTTTCGAGGACAGCACGATTCAAGCGTTCCAGACGTTTTTTGAAGCCCAAGGTGCAGCACCTGAATTGGTTACGGATACCGCATTTACCATCAACGTATTGGGCTCTGTGCAAGGAACAATGGAAGCGGAGGCGTGGACCATTTTCCCTAATCCCACGGAGAACGGTCAAATCACCGTTCGGGTGCCCGAGCGGGCAAGGGGGTCATTGTGGGAACTGTATGATGCCAAGGGTTCACGTGTAGCATCGGGTTGGACACTTCCTTCGCAGACTTTACAGCTTCCGACTGCACGCGGCACGTATCTGTTGAAGTGGGTGCTGGAGGATGGCGAATGCATAACCCGCAAGGTCGTTCGACGCTAGAAGCAGAATAAAAGCTTCAGAGGAAAGAGTTGGCTAGGTTGGCCAAATCCGATCGTTCTCCCTTCTCCAACGTGATGTGAGCGTACAAATCTTTGCCTCGCAATCGGTCGATGACGTAGCTGAGCCCATTGGATTGTTCGTCCAGGTATGGCGTGTCAATCTGACGAACATCACCCGTCAAAATAATCTTGCAATTCTCTCCGGCACGGGTGATGATGGTCTTGACTTCGTGGGGCGTTAGGTTCTGCGCTTCGTCAATGATGAAAATCGAATGCGTTAGGGAACGACCCCGGATGTAGGCCAGCGGGCAAATGGTGATTTTGTTTTGCGCCTTGAGTTCGTCAATGATGCGACTCTTGCGCTCATTTTCTCCAAACTGGGACTTGATGAAATTCAAGTTATCCCAGAGCGGCTGCATGTAAGGATTGATTTTTTCTTCCGCATCTCCGGGCAGATAGCCGAGGTCGCGGTTGGATAGGGCGACGATGGGCCGGGCCAAGATGATTTGATCAAATTGATTGCGCTGTTCCAATGCTCCTGCCAACGCAAGAAGGGTTTTGCCGGTGCCTGCCACCCCACAGATGGTGACCAAGGGAACTTTGGGGTTTAAGATTGCGTGCAGAGCAAACGCCTGTTCAGCATTCTTGGGCTTGATGCCATAAGCGTAGTCTTTGTCAATTCGCTGGATCAAACGGGCCGCCTCACTGTAATAGCCTAGCGCGCTTGCGGATCCGTTGCGCAAGACATAGTAATGGTTGTTTTGCCGGTATGGATCCAGCATGGTGATTTTCCTCGATGACCCTTGGACATACAACTTCCGGATGTCCTCAGTATCGGCGTCTTCGATGATGGTGCGCCCTGTGAAATGAAGCTTGAGGTCACGGACTTGGCCGTTTTTGTAGTCTTCAGCAGGGAGTTGAAGGGCCTTGGCCTTCAGTCGCAAATTAATGTCCTTGGTGACAAGTGTAACGACTGTACTGGGGTCTTCCCGCTGGAGTTTGAGCGCAGCATCCAAAATCCGGTGATCGTTGGATCGCGAGCCAAACACTTCATTGGCAGCACTGTGCTCGCTATCCTTGTGAAGCAAGATTTTGAGCTGGCCGTTTTCTCCATTTTCCAAATCAATCCAATCAGCGAGCGTCTGCGATTTACTGAGACGATCAATGATGCGAATGCACTCGCGGGCCTCGAAATTTTTGGTTTCATTGCCCACTTTGAATTGGTCCAGTTCCTCAAGGACCGTAATGGGGATGGCCACGCGGTTTTCTTCAAACACGGAAAGCGCTGTGTGGTCAAAGAGTAAGACGCTTGTATCCAGCACAAAAGTCTTGGTGATGGTTTTGTCAGCTCGAGTGGACCCTTCATGGGGCGACGGCGCGGCTGAAGTTGGAGCGTTTGCGGTCATGTGTGTTTGATGGTTATGTCAAACTTAGCCGTTTCAAAGGGTCGAGTGGGATGGGTGAAAGATTCTTGTCAACAGGAGAATATGAAGTGTTTCGAGCTGCCTTCAATCGACTGCATGCGCACCGTCGCCATCCCAATCTTCCCCGGATTCATTGTCTTTTCCCAAGTAGGCTTCTAACAACCCATTAGGAAGGTCAACATGAAGAGTTCTCATAGAACGCTCAACTCGAATACCGACTTCAGCAGGGAGTGGGATAAGTACTTCGCGCCCTTCGATCTCAACTTCCAAAATAGGATACATGGCGTAGTCCAAGACCCGTTGGATGGTTCCAAGTGCCGATCCATTCTGTAAGTCGTGGACCTCCCATCCATCCACCTCATGCAGATAAAAGGCGTCGGAATCGAGTTGAGGCAAGAGCGAGAGGGGAGCAAATGCCTGTGCAGACGAGATTGCCTTGGCCTTGGCTTCAGTATCAACGCCGTCAAAGCGCACTACGAATTTGTCTCCCGTATTGTGCGCTCGAATGGAATCGATGAAGTGTGGAATGAGTCGGTCTCCGACCTTGAGCCAAACGGAATCCAGGTCGCGATACGCATCGGGTTCATCTGCATCAATGAAGAATACGACTTCGCCTTTGTATCCGTGCGGTTTGGTGACGCGCCCCAAAACGAAACAATCTTCTTCTTTCATACTTTAATCGATGCTCTGCTAGAGAAACTTTTGTGCAAAGAAAAGGGCCGTCACGTAAAGTGCAGCCCTTTTGTATTATCGTTTTGGAGAGAATCAGTCTTTCTTCTCTTCCTCGTCATTCTTTTCTTCAGCAGCAGGTGCTTCTTC